>NZ_LHZU01000109.1 GCF_001580995.1 Acetobacter senegalensis | reverse complement strand
GATGGCAACCCGCCGCCTGCCCCGACGACCAACCAGTAAAACCACAAGAAAGGCTGCCTTCCCGGCAGCCTTTTTTATGCCGTGCTCTCAGCATGAGCCGCCAGTTGGCCAGACCCCGGCCCAACCTGCATCATCTAAAATCACGCGTGAGCAGAGGGGCCAGATAAATGTGCCCCCTTTTTCTGCACACATGTTCGTGAGACACTCAGGGTTAAGGTCGCTCTTGGGGGCCGATTGACCTAGCTTCACCCTACACATCTATATACAGACTGATATAGATGGATATGCCGGAGCCCTACCCTGAACCTCTCTCCTCAAAGGACATAAAATCCATGAGTCCCTACCGCACAATCAATCCAGCCACAGGAAAAACCGAAAAGGTTTTTGACCTCCACTCCACGGAGGATATGCTCAAGAAGCTGGAACGTGCACACGGTTTCTGGCAGAATGACTGGCGTTACCGGTCCATTGCAGAACGCCGCACCCTGCTGAACAAGGCAGCAGATGCCCTGCGCGCCAACAAGGAAAAACATGCGCGCCTGATCTCCATAGAAATGGGCAAGGTTCTACCGGAAGCGATCTGGGAAATTGAGCTCTCGGCGGATATTCTTTCTTACTATGCTGACAAGGCCGAAACATTCCTCGCCCCCCGCGATCTACCCGTAGCGCAGGGGAAAGCACGGGTTCTGAGCGAACCTCTGGGGGTGATTTATTGTGTAGAACCCTGGAATTTTCCGTATTACCAGCTTGCACGCGTCGCCGCCCCCAATCTGATGGCGGGCAATGTTGTCATGGTCAAACACGCGCCAGGCGTGCCTCAGTGCGCCCTCGCTTTTGAAGCCCTGTTTCTGGATGCCGGAGCACCCGAAGGCGCCTACACCAACCTGTTCATTACCAATGATCAGTCAGAAACCCTGATTGGCCGCCCCGAAGTGCGCGGCGTTGCGCTGACGGGGAGCGAACGCGCAGGCAGCGCCGTAGCAGCACAGGCCGGACGTGCGCTCAAGAAAAGCACAATGGAACTGGGTGGTTCTGACGCCTTTATTGTGCTGGATGATGCCGATCTGGACGTTGTTGTGCCCCGTGCCGCCGTAGCAAGAATGGGGAATAATGGTCAGGTCTGCACGGCCGCCAAGCGGATGATTGTGCATCACTCTCTGGCTGAGGAATTCACGGCCCGGCTGAAAACCACCATAGAAGCTTTTCAGTATGGAGACCCGCTGGAGCAGGGCGTGACCCACGGCCCGATGAGCAGCGAAGATGCCATGAAACGCGCGGTCTCTCAGGTAGAAAAGGCCGTGGCGAACGGGGCAACTCTGGTTTCTGGCGGCAAGCCGCTTGATCAGGAAGGCTTCTTTATGAAGGCCGCAATTCTCACCCACGTGACAAAAGACAACCCCATTTTTTATGAAGAAATCTTTGGCCCGGTCGCCATTGTCTATCCCGTGCAGAATGATGAGGAAGCCGTGGCGCTGGCCAATGATTCTCCATATGGGCTAGGCGGCTCCATTCACACCAGCAACGAGGAACGCGGCTATCAGCTCGCTCAGCGGATTGATACGGGCATGGTTTTCATCAATGACGTTACGGGCACAGCCCCAGATCTGCCTTTTGGTGGAATCAAGAACTCCGGTTACGGTCGTGAACTTTCGGAATTTGGCATTGAAGAATTCATCAACCGCAAACTGATCCGTCTACCCTAAGGTTTTCAAAAACCGGCATCTGCCCCGCACGTTTCCACGTGCCGGGGCCCCATTGTTAATGGGCTTCTTCCATGCGGATGTCATCCGCTCGCAAGTCCGGCGTATGATCTTCTTCCGGCTTGCAGGGAACAGACCTGATTTTTCTCTGGCTCTGCGCGGCCTCTTCCTCATCTTCAGTCGGAGGCTTACGGTGATCAAAGCCGCTTTGATGAAAGCCATCATCCTGCGGCATGGAACCGGGGCCGCCTGAAAAGCCCCCCATGGCCTGCTGCATTCCCATACCGGCAAGGCCACCCGCCATCCCGCCAACGCCGGGCACGGCATTCAGGGCCATGGGCATGGCGCCACCCAATGTTTTTCCTACACTGGTCATGAATGTGCCGTGCACCCCGTGACGGGAGCGACCCGTGACGGGGTCTTGCTGGCAAACGTTCTGTGCGTCATCATGGTGGTGAGAGGCGCAACCCATCAGGGATACACAAAGACACGCAAGGGCCACGGCCGGGGTTCTGGTCATTTACACGCCTGAAAAAATTCGTTTTTCTACCAGATCGACGTGCCGGAGCATTGTGACCAAAACAGGGCTCCGGCTGACAGGCCAAGCTACAAGACGCACATATTCGCCGCAGAAGGATTTCACCCATGGCCGAGGAAAACTGGACAGAAGAAAGCCCGGAAGACGCCGAGGCCGATGCACGGGCCGACGCCATTTTCCGCCAGGCCGGTATTCCCGCCCCCAAACAGACAGGCCGGAGTTTTCTGGCGGCCGTGGTGCTGCCCGTTATTGTAGCGGGCGTTTTGCTGATTATTGGATTGTGGATGATGGCTGGCCCGCTTGGGCTTTATAATTGACGCGGTTCTTCTTCTTTTTTTCATCCCCGCCATTATTGGCAGAACCTCTGCCATAAATTGTTCGTTTTCTTTCTGGATGCTCCCTTCCCTCACGTTTTCTGGAGACGTTGTTTATGAAACCCAAAACCCTCACCGCTCTTGCCGCCCTGTTGGCAACCTGCACTCTGGCTGCCTGCATGCCCCCGCCACCGGGAGGTGACAGAATGGGCGGACCAGGCGGCCACGGAGGACGTGGAGACGGCGGCCGAAATGGCGGCCAATACGGAAATGGCGGCCCGAATGGCGGATATGGTGGTTATGGCAACCAGCAGGGTGGCAGACAGTCCGGCCCGTATGGCGGTATGGGCGGCGGCGGCGGTTACTGAGCCGTTACCCCCACAAAAAAAGCCTGCCGTTCCCTACAGGGCGGCAGGCTTTTCTTTTATGGAGCGTTCAGGCCAAAGCGGTATGATTACCGTCCTGCCTTTTTATCCGGATCTTCCTGCGATGGTGGATCACTGGCCGGAAAACTTTCTTTCAGAGACTCATCAAGCTCACGCTCTTTCTGTGATGGTTTCGGCTCTTTTTCGGTTTTCGTCATAATGATACCTCCCGTTCTTTAAACGCACAGAAGACAGATCTGATCCATGCAGGCCTGTACACACCTTTGCGAGCACGGCATCTTACCTCGTCAGACTGCAAATGGCATAAAGCGCCTTTAGCCATAGTGGCCTCCCAGCCCTTAATCTCTGGCAGAAAGAGGAAAAATCAACCTGGTTTATGTAACATAAATATGTCTAGCCTTATGACCTGCCATCTTAATTGCACCATGGTTTATATTGCGTTTCTGAAAACCTGCTTTGTGCATATCTGATATTTTCTTACAGGCCTTTATTCTCCCTGTATTGGTCCATACCGTCCTGCCGGAACGCTGGCAGACAAACCGGCCAGCGGATTAAGGATATTACGATATGAAAAAAGCACTTATCCTCGCTGCCGCTTTTGGTCTTTCCCTGCCCGTCATGGCACACGCTCAGGATGACTCATCCTATCAGTCCCGCAATGGTGAATCTGGCGAACACGGCCACGAAGGCGGTCGCCACGGTGGCCGGGACCAGATGAACGGCATGCAGGGCATGAACGGCAATTCTGAAAACCGTGGTGGCAACATGAACCACATGCGCGGTGGCAACCGTGAAGACGGAAACAGCAGCAACAGCAACAACAACGACCGCAGAGAAGGTGGTGAACGCGGCCACCGCGGTGGCGGCCATCACTCTCGCGGGGACAACAATCAGCAGGACGGCAACCAGCAGAACTGAGTTCCCTTCTGCCTGACTGAAAACATGAAGAGGGCGGCTTTTCGGAGCCGTCTTTTTCATATCCCCTCTGGCGTCATCTTTTTTTCACATATGCTTTGTATCAAGACGGATACACGCGACGTCTATTTGCGCACCCTGTAAACCGGGCCATGAACGCAATCCCTGCTCATCAGGACACGAGAAAAAGTGTAGCGGCACAGATCCGCGCGCTGCCCACGCAGCCTTGCTGCCACGCCACAATACAGCCGTAAAAAAAGGCCATCCTTTCTTGCGATGCATCTCCACCCTGCACGGTAGAATGCTCCCTTATGCAAAGGAAAAACGGGTGAAAATACAGTATATTGCAGCGTTTGTGACAAGCGGCATCCTGATGGCCGGGTCGCCTGCTCTGGCGCAGCAGTTTGGTGGTCCAGGCAACCAGCAACAAGGCCCGCATCAGCAAGGCGGCCGCGGCATGCAGGCCCCACCCCCACCTCCCCAGCGTGGCGGAGGACACGGTCGCATGGCGAACGGACCCGGTGGCGGCCGCGGTAATAATTTTGATAATTATGACATGAACCGCCGGTGGCAGCGCGGCCAACGATATGACGGCCCGCAGAATGACCGCTGGATTGTCAATAACTGGCAGGGTCGCCCCGGCCTGTGGGCTCCGCCGTCCGGGTATCGTTGGCTCCAGTATGGCAATCAGTTCCTGCTCACCAGCATTACCACGGGTATTATTGCAGGTGTTGTCAGCGGTGCCATCAGCTCTTCCATGGCTCCCTACTAAACTCCAGCCTGAAGCAAAGGCTTCCCTCTTATCGGGAAGCCTTTGTGCTTTACGCCGCGTGCCTACTCTGAAACAAAGCGGCCCTTCTAATCCGGCACGATGTAAAACTGCTTCTCCCTTCAGTTTCCCATTTCCTTGCGCGCTTCACCTGCCACACCCTGTTCCTGCAGCTTCGTGATTGTCTGAAGATGCGCCTTGTATTCTTCATAATGCTCTGGCGCAGCGTGAACAAAATGCGGGTCATCCATGTGAGGCACACGCCCATGGTGCCCGAAATTGACCAGACGTGCTTCCATAAGATGAATCTTGCCTAATATGTCGGCCTGAATGGCAATAACGGCCAAAGAAGACCCGATAAAGGGCCCCAGCAGATAGACCCACAGACCATTCCAGTTGCCCGCAAACAGATCAGGCCCAAATGACCGAGCAAAATTGGCGCTATTGCCGGAAATCCATGCTGTAAGCGGGTTCATGACGAAAAAGAAAATTCCCCCGATCCATGGTGTGACCCATTTGAAACGCGGATGAGCCGCCAGCCAGTACAACGTGGCGATCAGCAACCCCGTCACCAATATCTCGGAGCCCAGAGCAAACCAGACGGAAATACCCGTATAGGGCACAGTCGCGCCGTAATGGACAGCCAGCGCATGCACCTTCCATGAAGACAGGAAATATCCTGCTCCATAAACAAGCGCTGTGCCCAGAACAGCACCGATAATCTGGGAAATGATGTAGCCCAGCGCATCAATCCACACGATCTTCTTTGACAGCATGAAAGCCAGCGTGACCGATGGGTTGAGGTGCGCGCCACTCACTTTGCCAAATGGCGTCATGGCCGCCATGGTGCCCGCCAGACCAAAACATAAGCCACACAACGCAGCCTGAATGGCCGGATGCAACGACAGATGATCCCCTATCCATGAGTGCGGGGCCGAGAGGAGAATAACGCCCGCCAGACCAAACACCATGAGCACCGCCGTTGCAACCATCTCGCACAGGTAAAGACGCCAGTGAAAAGGCCGTTCAGGATGCGGCTCACCCGCCAGTGGCCGATCATGAAAATGAATATGGAAATGCGGCCAGTGAATATGGGGTAATCGGATATGCGGAAGATGAAAGTGCGGCAAATGAAGATGCGGCAGATGGTGGGACCAATCTTTCTTCTTGTCGTCTTGTGACATCTTGCAATCCAATAATATTTATATAATACGCACAGAAAGACTATCTGCACTCTGCGCGGTATGCTTGATGTAAAATGTGGTTATTTTATTTATTAATTTCAACGTAACTTTTTATTGATTCATTTTTACTCTATAAGTTTTATTTATTTTTGTTATTTGTTGTGATTTTTTTATATTTCCCATTCGTATGGTGTTTCTTAATTTCTATATTTTCAAAATAAAAATTACATACAAATCCTACTTTTATATAATAGCATTTATACCTATATTATTATTTTTCTTAATTGAATTTTGTATTTTTTATTGATCTCTATAAATTCCGCCTTCATCTTTCTTCTTGCAAATATTCTTATTAGATCTGCCTTACATATCTTGGGCGCGATGAACATACCATACCACCGCCCTGCACTTTCATACCCGGCATCATACCCCCAAAATCCGCTGCCTTGTGCGCTACTTATTGAGCACACAGCACGACCACCATGGGCGAAAACAGCAGTTTCCTCAGAAGAAGTGAGGTACCTTGCAATACTATTCATTTAGGAGATGGCGGACCCGAAAGGAAGGCAATATATCAATCAAATCAATGATATATGGTGTCTAACCATATTTTTTAGGTCTATGTGTACTGCGGGCCTCAGAATTTAATTGTCTAACATTACGGGCCTAAATTTCCCCTTGTACCCCACCCCAACCCGTACTATGCTCACGGGGCTGCGGCGGCGTGGATGGACACGCAAGGCGATCAGGGAATGGCAAGGGTGCAGTTATCCATTATGGATAAACACCAAGACGAAGCCAGCCTAAAGAAGCCGGTATCAAGCCCGGCCCGCAGCAACATAATCCGGTGCTAGGCGCAAAGGTGTGTAGGCGCTTCGATCCGCAGGATCGGCAAAAGCGCGGCGAAAGCCTGAACAGGTGTGGCGGATACACCGACCGGAGCCAGTTTCAGGTTCCAGCCGTCAAGTAATCCTTGATAGCTGGCGGGCGCCGGACCCGAACCGCTCTGGGCGTGATAAATGCCTATCGGTCTCTCTGGAAGTCGTCGTGTGCACACGGCGCAGACGTTGCGGTCGTTGAGGGCCGTGGGTAGAACCCGACAACGGCTGACGGTGGGAGCCCGTCACTCTTTCTCTGTCGTCTAATCGGTAGAGACAGCGGAGAGGCCAATTCCCACCGCAATTCTGTGCTTTAAACTTAAAGTGCCAACGGTTCTCCGCTTCCCACTGAGCGCCGTTGGCACAATGATCATTCCGCCGTGACAACCAGCAGCACACCGTTATTGCGGCACCTACCCTGCCAAATACGCCGCGTTATCCGCCCGCAACCGGTCGATATCTGGACCGGTCGGGTAGAGGCCAGACGGTAGAACCATCTGCGGCCAGATCAGGCCGTGCGCTTCCATGATACGAGACTGCACCCAGCGCCATGTGGCCTTCTGGCGACTGCCCCACGTCAGCAGCGTGACCTGATCGTCATCTGCTAGGCCAGCATAATCCCACAATAAAAGGCAATGGCCGCCCCATGATCCGGGCGTATTGTCCCCTGCCCGGTCAATATCCCACACTCCCGGCGCTTGATCAGCCTGAGCAAGCTGCACCCCAAGATATGCAGCCCCCATCCCAGCTACGACCAGCGCCAGAGCGTTGCGGTCTTGCGGGTCAATACTGCCCCAGAGCGGGTAAAATGCGCCGCTGTCCAGATGATAGCCATCCCGTCCAGCGATTCCGAGCACATCAACCTCAACGCCACCCTGGTCTGTATCGGGGTTGCGTGGGTCATAACCGGTGCTCTCGGCATAAAACCGCACAGCATCCCCGGTCGCCACATCAATCTGATACCCACCAAGCGCCGCAGTGGCCCGCAGATGGTTTGCCAGACCAACAGACGTGCAGTCCCCGATCTGGTCATTCCCCAGCATAAGCGGGGCCGGATCGATGTGATCCCGCACCAGACGCGCCGGTGCCTTGCGGTCCATCATGCGTAGGCCTGACAGGTGCGGTTGCAATGGGCGTGTCTCGGCAGGCTTGCAGCCGAGTTTACGATTCGTCATTTGTGGGTACGCCTCTCGCATGCCAGCACCAGAGGGCGGCATGCAGCATAGGGGCCGGTGAGAGTCGCACTCGGCCCGGTATATTCGATCTGGGCCACGCGCCCCTGTCGCAACCGTGCGACTAGGTGGCACGTCCCGCGTCCGCCAACGTCCAGTTCAAACGACAGCGGGGTTTTAATCGTGAGCGGCCCCTGCACCTGGGCATCCTGCCGCCACTCCAGCACCTCCCCGTCTGGCAACAACTCGCGGTTGTCGGGAACGCCAGCGCAGGCAATTAGATCTGACCGGGATGTGCCGATCAGATCATGCTGGGCCCGCGTCGGGACAGTCGAACAGGCGGATAGGGCAATGACAGCCAGCAGGCTAACCGAACGGATCATTGCGCCGCCCCAGTTTGTGCAGGAGGAACGCTAGGCCGCACCCGCTAAACAGGCCGCCAAGCGATCCGAAAACCAGCCCTATCGAAAACTCCGTCATGCGCCCAACACAGACAGCGCAGCCGCCTCGCTCATTGGTGTTGGAGCGGCACGGGCCACGCCTACGGACACGATCAGCGCAGTCAGAAGGGACAGGATTGTCTCGGCGGCAGAAATGGCTGTGTTCACTTTGCTGATCGTGTCTGCAGTCGAGGCGGTGCTCTCAATGCCTGCGATGCCTTGCTTGGCATAGGTCAGCACCGTTTGAAGATCGGCAATCACGCTATTCACCGCCGTTTTCACGCTGGTGCTATCGTAACTGACTGTAGCCGCGCCATTGGCAGCGGTATCAAACTGATCAATGGCCGCCACAGTGCCGGCCACGCAGCCGTCGATGATCGCCACCGGCCCGCTACCGAGAGCAGACGTAACCAGAGGGACGGACAGGATGGTGTTTGCAAAGTTCTGCGCCGCCTTGGCGTAGGCATCAATTTTGGCAACATTCAGGGTGACACTGGTCACGTTCCCGGATTTGGTGACAGTGCATGCAGCCAGAGCAGTGCCACACGCCAGTAGGCCAGCGGTACGGAGGAAAGAGCGGCGGGATTTAACCATGGCGTTTGTCCAATAAAAAAGCCGCCCAGCGGGCGGCGTGATAACGTGGAGGATATCAGGGGGCTGGATCAGGAGGATTGAGTCTGGTCCAGAATAGGGCAGTCACGTGGGAGGCTTAGCTTTGGCCGCCTTGTCGTCCGCATTGGATGCATGCTTACCGTTAAGCCCCAGACCATTAACGATCTGATAAACAGGCAGCCATTTGCTGCCGTCTTTGGGTCGGGGCCAGAAATACGCGGCCAGCGCGCAGGAGCTGACCACGAATGAGCCAATCACGCTTGCCGCTGCTGCCCATTGGGCCGGGAGCATGGGCAGAACGTAATTGAACGCGGATGTCAGGATGGTTGTAGGATCCATGCTGGTTAAACCTTTACGGCCTGCTGGAAATACGGGAGCGCGCCAGCAACGGTCCCCTTCCCCAGATGTGTGTTGAAATTGTCTTTCCAGAACGTGGCCTGCCCCAAGGCATCGCCGTATGCAGGAAGCACGTCTTTCGCGCGATAGACATGAAGCTCAGCCATCAGCGCTGCGTAATCCATACGTGTCGTCAGCAATTTTGCATCAGGGTTAGCCCCAGCAAGAAGCCGAAGCGCTGCGCTTTGCAATTCTGGCCGATATCGAATGAAATTGCGCCACATGTCATCGTGGGTGGCTGGTTCCATCTGCCAGAAACCAAGCGCTGGGCCTCCGCCAATCTGGCGAACATATCGGTATTGGGTTTCTTTATTGCCAATACCCAAAACAAGCTGAGCCCGTGCAGGAGTATTCAAGCTGTCCGGCAGGAATTTCAGCGCCGGTTCTATCCATTCGCGCCGCACATCAGAAAGGTCTACGCCATTCATTGGTGCATATGCCTCCAGAAAATAAGGAGGGCGTCTCCATACATGGCAATAAAGGCAGCTATCCCGACAAAGACACCCCATGACCATTTGAAGGCAGCCTTGAGAAAAGAAATCCCGCCCAAAAGGTCATCAACGGAATCTTTGACCTTTCCAGTCATACGCTTCAATTCTGCTGTGTCGCGGTCCTGCCGTTCCCCGCGCATGCGTCCTTCGGTTTGGACCTCAACCAGCTTTAACTGAATTGATACGACCCCTTGCTCCAAAGCCGTAATACGCCGCTCGTGATCATCCAGACGTGCGTTATCGGCAGACGCGGAGCCTTCTGCCCCGCCCCGTGTCTCTGTCATGTGTTTTCCAGATTTTGGGTATTAAAAAATCGCCTGTAGGCGGGTCAGTTAGTTACCAAGTGGCCCCGTTGCTTGCACGATGCCAGGTGTTTGTCGCCACGCAGGAGTAGATATAGTCCGCATCCATCTCGATCTGGCCCTGCGTGCAGTCGGATGTGCTGCTGGCGGGCGTGCCAAACGGGATGCGGATATCTGTGAATTTAGCTGGTGAGTTCACAGAAATTACACCGTCTGTTGTATGGGATGTGACGGTGTCTACTGACAGCCATGACGTGTCGGAACCTGCCCCGCTAAACTTGCCACCAGCGGTAATATTATTACCTACTCCCAAATTTGTAGGGCTACCTGTGCTTGACACAAGTTCAAGAGACGTGTCGCTATCTGCTTCGAACGCTACTTTTTGTCCTGATGCTGATAACGCCCCCACCCAGTGGCCCGCGCTAGCGTAAACGTCTGTCCCTGCTGTGATGCTGCCAGCAGTGTAAATACTCCCGCCACTGTCCATCGTAAAACAGGCCGTGTTGGTTGTGGTAACATGCCCCGGTCCACACAATGCGACGCCCCATTTCTCCCATGCAGGGTTGAATATCAGTTGGCTCTCTAGCGTCCCATCAATCAATCCCTTGTGGCCACCGTAGACAGGGCCAAAGTGGATTGAATTATCGCGGAACGTATGCGAGTTGGCATTCCCGTCCGCCCCGGCTGTATCCACATGTTGCCAAACTGCTACTCTGCGATATGTTGAGTCGGCATCTGATCTAGCTGCTTCTGCCTGCAACGATTCAAACATTTCTTTGTCTGTGCCAACCGTATCTGCGGGGCCGCGCCGAGATCCCATAACAAACGCATCGCCGTCAAAATCCAGTCCATCTGGACCCAACCACGACCGAAATCCCTCTGGTAGATTACCATTGACGGCAAATCCGTATGAATTGGCGGCAGGTAGGTTCGGACCCATATAACTGACAGACGGCCCTTGCATAGTCGCGCCGTAGTCAGGCCCACTGTAAATGAGATCATACTCCTGAGATACGCAGTCGTTTGCTGGGCTGTCCGCGCGCGATTTAGTAGTGCCATCAGTGCTGCTTGGGTCTCGTATGATTGAACATTGTTGATTGCCGAGAAATACCTTTCCATATGTCCCAATCAGCAGAACGGGTTTTGTGAACTGCGTCAGAACGTCAGCATCTATAGAATCAGTAGAAGAAGCGCCCGGAACAGCCGTAGCCACTGTCGTGGGGTTGACCTCCTGAAACGTGTGCCAGCCTAGCCCCAAATGCAATTTCGTTGTGTTTGTTGTTGTGTCCGTAGTGTAGCTATCCACTACGCCAGCATAATATTGTGGCAGTGGGTGCGACTTGAACGGGCTACCGGGCGGAATGAACCCACTATCAGACGGGATTGCCGCGCCAGCAACAATATTGGTGATAATGTGCATCCCGTTTTTACGCCAGAGGTAGTCCCACGACGCAGGGAGAGCCGGTGAAACTGTTACCCCGTCAGCGGAAAATGACAGAGTATGTGTAGTGCCGTTTTCGTCTGTGATCTCCGAGCCAACCTCGTACCACGGCGGCATATTCCCAGCTTGAACATAATCAGCAACTGCGTCCCATGCACCAGAGCCGCAATCTCCTCCGAAATCTGGAAACGCGCTCATAACGACAGAATGGATGCAACCTGAGTTTTCGCCAGTGTTATACGGCAGCCCCTGAACGTGCAGGTAGGCGCTATCCAATGTTCTGTGCCCGCCCACTCGGAACGTATCCGGGTCAATATTTTTGGATACTGATGCGGAGCCGCCGCTGATAACTGTCGCGTCACCAAGGGTGATTTTGTGTGTGGCCAACCATGACGAACCCCATCCACCCACATTCGGGCCAGTCAGGGCGCTTAATCCGTACAGATACTGATTCCCGTTCGCCGTAATGGGCCCCGATGTGTTCACCGGAGCCGTCGCCTCAGAGTTCGCGTTTAGCCCGGATACGCCGTTGGCGGCATTCTTCTCAGTCTGCTGCACGCTGCCATCCGCCATCTGGCCAATCTGGGCCAGCGTTCCGGCGGTACCGTCAGCATAGACTTTCGGGATTACCGTTGTGCTATCAAGACCACCAGGGGGCTTTGTCGCAGGCAATGTTTGGGCGAAAGAGATAGCAGGAAAAAATATAAGAGAGACCGCTACGGCAAAGAGTTTTCGCATTTCACTTCCCTTTCGCAGGAGGTTGTGTTTTCGCGGGCTGCTGCGGATCTTTCGGTGGCCCGAGTTTTTCAAATTGGGGGAGTGTATGGTTTGGAGCGGCGAGAGCGGCGCAGAATGGTGCTGACATGCCAAAAGTCACGATGATTGCAATCAGAAAGCGCATAAATCTAACCCCCCGGAGAGATGCATACATAGCCGCCGTTGTTCCACCATGCCCCTGATATGCCGGGGTCAGCGGTTGGAAGAGGTAGCGTTAGGATGAGATGCCCATCCTGGACCCCAAATAGCTCTAACCCTCCCAGCATCAAGTGCCCGTTAGCAGAGATAGAGACGATCCCATTAGGGTTGCCCTTTTGGGCGTTCACAGCAGTGCTTGCTGCCGTAGCCGCTCCGCTCGCCGCATTGCTGGCATTCGTAGCGGCATCCTGAGCACTATGTGCCGCTGTCTGGGCAGCGGTAACTTGCTCGCCAACGGCCCCGGTTACGCTAGCATAGATTTTGTCACCCTGCTCATCCACGTAGGACTTGGGGACGAGGTGCGTGGGGTCTGTCGGTGTATATGCCGCAGATAATGCCCCCTCAACGGTGTCGCCCTGTTTATCAACAGCGCCTAGCCAGATCTTCGACTGCGGGACAAACTGTCCCTTACCGCCAAAAATGCCAAACACAAGGTCTGCAGCGCCAGGCGTATCAATGGACGGCAACGAGGAAAGCGGAGTGCCGCTGGCCGTATTATTTGTTGTTGACCCAGACATGGGCACTCCGATTTATGCGATGAGATAGGGCAGTCCGTCGTCGTCGGTCAGGATCGAGACGCTCGGGAGTTGGATAGCATTAGGCGGGACAGGTACCCCGCTACTCATGGTCGGCGCAGGGTTTGGCACAGTAGCTGCCGTTTCGCTCGTGACCGCCAGCAGCACTTTTGGTGCCAATCTACGCCCTTGCTGAGTCACAACGTAGACAATGACCTCTTCCGTCTCGCCCGGTGTGCCGCCGCCCAGCATGATGCAGGCCAACCCATTAACGATGCTGGACCACAGTACCGTCAGTTGCGTTGGGTCTCCAGATGCAGTTGGGATATCCACGCGCTCGATGAACGCAATATGATCGCCGGTGGCATCCAAGATTTCCGACATATCAAGAGAGAAATCAAAATGGTCAGCGCTTGATTTGGGGGCCCATGATAACGTGACGATCTCTGGAACAAGCCCGCGCGTCCGCAAATTGGCAGGCGCGGAAATCGGGATCACTCGCGCCGCAGCGGGCTGCCATATTGGCGACGGGATGGGCGCGATCATGAGGCGGGAGCCACCGGGAGGGTTGTGCTCGTGGTATCCGTGCCTTTGGAAATCGCCATCAGAGCCTTGAGATACGTCACCCACACATCCGGCGTGGCTTCGTTCAGGATGGTGAATTCCTTGCTGACCGTGGTCTGGGCACTCGCCAGAGCCACCGCTGCCTGCTGCTGCAACGTCATGCTCGTCCCATACCAGGCAGTAGAGGACACATCAGACGTACTGATAATATCCCCCGCCGCCGTCTTGATGACGGGCTTGCCGTCCGCATCGGCAGACAGCAGGGCTCCGCGATGGATCGCGTCCATGATGGCGGTGTAATCAGTATCGGGAACCTGCACCGCATCGGACGGGAGACCGCCCATACGGCTGTCAAAAAAACCGTTCCTGGTCGCGCTGTAATATGTCGTTGACGCATCGCTCATGACGGAGCAGTTCCCACGCAAAAATAGTTGATTACCGTGTCAGACAGGCTGCCGCTCGTGACTTCCCGGCCCAGAAGATGGATTGTCGATGCGTCCGTGCGCATAACCGTCACAGCATTGGCGTTACTGCCGATGTCGTTGCCAACCGCAATAATAAACTGTGCGCCAAAACTGGTGGGGAGCGTTACCTTTGTTCCGGTTGTTCCATCGGATGCTGAATACGTAGCGTTGCCGCCCTGAATAAGCACGCCGCTCGGGAATTTCATCCAGAACCAGTCATTCCCGGACGAAGAAAAGGTATCGGAAAAGTTATTCGTGACCCACGTTCTGTCCGCAAACTGTGTAGTGCCAGACCAAAAAGTTCCGTCATTTCGCAGGCTGAAATAACCGTTTGAGCTGTTGTATCCGTTAACCTGGATTGCAAGCTGCGTATATTTTCCCGTCGTCTCGTTTTGCCGGAGAGTAACAATATTGCTGTTCTGGCCGGACAGAATGAGCCCGTTTGACGTATAGTTCCCGGTCGTTGACCAACTGGCAAGGCCTTTGATCGTCGTATCGCCAGTCAGGGTTCCCCCAGCAAGAGGGAGGTATCCGGAGAACAGGTTTTGCCATGTGGCCCCAGATGCGCCGGGCGTTGTCGTATTGTTGTCAGCAGTAGAGACCCAGAATGTCCCGACTACGCTACCTCTAACGATTGCTCCGGAAGGATACCCACCGATTGCAGCAGCAAAGGCCGCATTGAATGGGCCGAAATACCCAGCCTGAAGAACCTGAATGGCGCGAGATATACGGTTCAGAAAACCGTTCATATCCTGTCCGCGCGGCGGCTCACCACCCGCAGCCCGATCGATAAACGTTTCAGGGGGGAAGCCGAGAGCGATTGAGGCAGTGCCATCGCCAGCCGTTGCCTGAGTATCCGGGACGGTTGAGATATTTCCAGAAGCCGCATCCGCACCAATCAGCGTGCCAAACAGACCTAGATTGTCAGTGCTTTTCATGTGCTTGCGCTCTTGATTTGATACCCGACGCCTACCCCGGCGGGGCGTGGCAGAACTCCGCTGTTTTGGATGATGCTGACTTGAACATCAGTCGGCACAAAGTCGAATACATACGTCATGGTCATGTCGCCGTTGTCTTTGACGTACGCATTCCCCTGATTGCCAAACAGCAGCATGAGGATGGCGTTGATCGAAAAAACCGACCCATCCGTGATGTTCGCCAAAGCCTTGGCGTAGATCAGTTGCCGAAACCCATCGTCAGACAGGCGGTAATTACTCGTGACCGATGATCCAGAATAAAAAGGAGCACTGTTGAACCCCTCCTCCGTCAGGTCATTCGCTTCTGAAAAACCGAAGTTTTTCCCAGACGAAATCTTGAGAACCCGACTGACGCCAACAATGCGCCCCCACACGTCCAGCCCGTAGCCCTGCGCGGTTCCAAGATTCCATACCCTCTGATACCAGAGATCAATCAGGCTGGCTGGATCAAACGCCTGGTTCCAGCCCTCAAGAATGGTCAGTAGACGCGGCGAGTTTGCATATTGGGACAGGACCGTTTTTGCATAGTCCTGCATGTCATTGCACCGTGACGGTTATGCCAGACGCATCCAGTGTCGGGATCTGATCAATCTGCATCTGCGTCGTGAACCCAGTCGGTCCGGCAGTAGTCCCGATTGTGATTTCCACGATCTGCACCCATGTTCCAAGCGCGGCAACCGCTGCGTAATAGCGGGAGGCAAAGAGTTTGCCGCCAATACGCGCACGGCTGCCGCCATCCTCCCCGTTGAACGCCGACAGAATTGCTGCCTGTATCTCGGTTTCTGCAGTAGCTGGTACCGCACTGGAGCTTTGCAGGGTTACGGCGATATAGACCGGAGTTGGCGTGGCGCGCGTGAATTGTACCGTGTAGCTGGGTGCGGTCCCGTATGCGCTGTTGGGATCGGATACGGTGACGGACGTTGTGCCAGTATAGCCGCACCCTGGCGGCTTTTTACGCAGAATGGCGAGGCCTATGTCCTCATCCGTTCCGCCGTTGACGCAGACAAATAAGCTATGGGATGCGATGGAGACGCCGCCGGTTGTAACCGCTGCGCCGGTGGCATTGTCCGTCACATAAGCATCTGTCACTCCGGAGACGGCCTGCACCGCCCCGGAGATTGCGCCCAACGCACCAACGGCATTGGCGGCCACACTCTCCTGCCGCCTCTGCTCAAAGGCAATCCGGCCCTCCTGATCAGACCCAGTGACGCCTGCCGCCGGGTTGGTGACGGATGAGAGGCCCGTCACTGACTGATAGACGCTGACGGTATTAACCGGGCAGTCAATCGCGCCGGTGGTCGTGCAGGAAAATGTACCCGTGGCCGTGCCTGTAGCATTGAGTGTAATCGGGCCGTCTGCCGCGTATTTGTTGCCGCTGCTGTCCTGTATCAGCGTGCCTTCTGGCACGACGGTGCCGGGGGAGCCGGTGCAGACGACTGAGACAACGGTTGCTGTGGCTCCGCGCCGCTCCAGAAAGTAAAGCTCCCCGATGGCGTCCTGCATCTGTCCGGAGGCCCGAGCCGGGTCCACGCCGTCAAACACGGCCATCATCTGGTCGTAGGCATCACCCAAGATAGCCGTCAGGGTCGTGGCAAGCTGACCCTGCGGCGTGGCGAGGTCCGTATTCAGGGCGTTGCCGAACGCTGCGTTGAGATCGGCCAGCGCGCCAGTCAGAATATCCGTCTCTGCTGGCGCGACAAACCCTGCATCCGTCAGGGATGGCGCGGGAACGGATGTGGTGCCCGTGCTGTTAGAACCCGACATTTTGCGTTGTACCGTCGCTGAGAGAAAGGAATATGGTGCCTGATAGCTGCCGTTGGGCGCTGATGGCTGTGATCACGCATTTTGCGGCTGTGACGTTCGGAACCGTCAGCGCGGCCTGCTCCGCCTGCGTGCGGAATACCCCGGCGGACTGCGACCGACCGAGGATCAAGCGCATATACGGCAAGCCTTTGCTGGTATCGTAATAGCACTCACCGGCAAAAACACGGATTGCTGATGCCACGTCCTGAACGGTGGAATATGGCTCCGACGCCACGGCGATGTTGCCAGATGCGTCCAGAACCAAATCCCACGTTGTCCGATCAAGGAGGAGCGTGGAAGCCATTGCACCAAACAAAAAAAATCCACCCCAAAGGGTGGCTGGATACAGAAAATCGCTAGATTAGCTAAAATATGGCATGAAAAGGTACCGGGTACAAGGGCATTTTGTTTGAGTATCTACTGCCGGATATGGAGCCGATGATGATTCTCTATCCGCGCCACAGAAGGGGCGTAACGGTTGTTACCTTGAGCGGCAGCATCGCTCTCCTTGCTCAGGCGCCGGGAGGGGATAGCCCTCGCTTTATCAGAGCGCGCGTGTCGTCGCTGAGAACGAGCGGCTTGATGATTGTTGCTCTCTTTGACGGAGTGCCGAATATAGATCCGGCGTTAGAGCAAGAGGCGGACATGGAAACGGCCATCAAGGTCGTCCCCCACTGTGAGATAGTCAGCGTTTCAGCGCGCTACGCCTGGCCTGTAGAGGATGCTGGGCTCGGAGAGTGGTTCGATCGAATACAGGAAGGTATGTCGCACTTTTGAGAGCGACAGACATAAGCCCCCGCTACACCATGAAGTGTACAAAACTAAATACCCTGCCAACCGGCTACAGCATAGTTATCGTCATTCTGAATTTTAAGGGAGTAACTAATGACTTCACGACGGACATTTCACGCTACCGTATGCGAGCCATCCAACTTTGAGGCTGGATACTGGCCTTTAACGCACTTCGGCGCGCCAGAACTGGGTGTATGGCAGACGCTGAGGCATATGATGGACGACTTCAGCGTGGCTGATACGCTGGATGATTTACCTAAGCACATCTACCTCTACGAAGTAATAATTAAGTTCAACAACCCACTCATCACCCCTGACCTCCTGTCACCCGGGCCAGTCGCCCTTCTTCGCTACCTAAAGAGAGCGGAAATACTGACCCATGACGTATGCGAAGATTACGTGAAAGAGGTTCAATCTCTAACGAAAAAAGGTACTGGCCACACGCTTGAAGGGCGAAAATTCATGGCTGGCATTATAGAGGGCCTAGGGTACGATGCGATAGAATACGAGAACGAACTAGAGAAAGAGGCTTACACGCATCTCGCAAAATACGGCCTCGGCAGTTCACCCGGCGATAACTCTCTGACCTGCTACAGTAATCTTCGTCCAGATCAGGTAGAGCTTGCAGCCCCACCAAAAAAACTGAATGTGCGTGATTTCTACGACATTATGCCAATAGTTTTTATGGGCCTGCACAGTAGCGTCCCCTGGAAGATAGAGTTCTTGGAGGCAGGGCGGCGCTAGACGAGGATTACTAGCCTGCTATTCTCATCTCGCATTTTACGGAGGCAGATTTACTCAGGCGTGGATGTTGTCGAGCTGCCGCCCTGCACGCCTCCATGCACATGCTTTTCAAGGCTGATGCCTCCAGCCGTCACATCTCCAGATGCCGCTACTGGGCCAGTCACATTCACCTTGCAGTTAAAGTCGCACTCGGCAGCGTCAACGATGAATTTCCCCGCAGTTTTTACGTGGAAGTCACCGTTGATCCAACCGCAGTATTCCTCCGGGGCGGCGTTTAGGTAGCCGCCGAGGTAGACCGCATCCGCAAGATCAAACTGCCGGAATGAACCCGGGGCAGAGGGTTTGCGATTGATTTTGACGCTTGAAATATCGCGGGCACAGATGATAGCAATTCCGATATCACCCACCGACGGATCACAGATGAAGGCCCGTTTGCCGCCTTGTAGTCGCGCATAGGGCGCGCCGTAGATCATACCGTGCGGTGTCGTTCTCCCCGCTCCGTCCTGCTGATGGACCATTGGCAGGATATCGACAAATCCAGCCGGTTTCAGTCCGGTACCGTTCACCGCCTTTACCTCGACCAGTGCTGGTCCGCCGCCCATGCTCAAAATGCGCCGGATTGCCGAATTGAGCGCGTTGAAATTACTCGCGCCATCCGATGCTTTTTTTGTCCCTGTGTATTTATCGGCCAAAGGTTGCCACCCTCCCTGCAAATTCAGGCCGCTGCGCCTCCAGCATCGTAAACCACGGTCCACCCGGCGTTTCCGTTTGCAGGTCGTGTTCAATCTTCTGCACAACCCACAAGCCATTGGAAGGCGGATACATGGAGGCAGCGCCCGCCACTTCCCGTAATTGCCCGTAATTATTGACCCATGCCGCTGGCGAGTATTCGCTTTGCAGCTTGATGGTGTTCCGGAAATTGATGCCAGGGTTAAATAGCGTCTGCACCAGCACGCCGCCCTGACTGTAATTCGGATAGCCAACCATGCCCGTATCAGCAGAGACAAGGATAGCGGTATCAGACGCAGCAACATCCTTTGGCCAGATTGAGAGGGTGTCCATGCCGATATGATATTCAATACCGACGGACCGAGCGCATGCGTCAATCTGCTGCATCGCTGATCCGGGATAATTGACGCCGCCCGTCATAACGGCATCAACACCATGATTGGTAAATTCGAGCCCAACCTTGCCTGCAATTGCCTGCATGATGTCGGAAATCTTTGCCCCAGCGGCGAAGGATGTCGGTTCGATCGGCATTGCGGCCGGGATCGCGGTAGACAGGGCCGTGACCTGAAACGCCACGTTCGGAGCGCCTGCGTAATCAACAAACGCCTCGACAATGCCGCCCGTAAAAATGGTTGGGCGTGTCGCCCCTGCATCTCCCGCTCGCACGGTGATACTGTTTGACGACTGGTCAATCACGCTGGCCTGCGCCACAGACAGGCGGTTCATGGCGCTGAGCTTCATGCCCTCGATCCGGACAGAGCACATCATTCCCGTTTCAAGGCCAGTGCTGAGAACCTGACAACTTACGCGATGGTCCATGAGGGTAATGGTTTCCGGGCTCCCGGAAAATCCGCCCTGCCTGATATCAAAATCGATATCAATTTTCTTTTGCGTGAAACTACCCGGCATTCTTTCCGGCCTCGTAAATCAGAATATAGCGGCTGCCAAAGCCGGTATATTCGGGGTCTTGCGTGCCCTGCGTGTCAAAAAAGCAAAGATCACCCGGCATCCCGAGGTATGCGCGCCTGACAATCCACGTGCGGTCCTGACAGATGATGCCCGCGAGGATCTGCGTGCCATTCAGCGCCACATCCATATAGACGCCATTGGTGCGCTGTTGGATTGTGAGTGTGACAGCATTACCCGATAGCGGGACATTGACCTGCTGATAAGCTACGGCGCTGATGGGGATGGTGACAGCCGCCATCAGAAAATGCCACCTTGCGCCAGGGCATTTACTTGATCCGCCGTCAGGCTTTGCGTCTGCACATTGCCTCCCGTGACCATGGATTGCCCAGACGCTTCCTGTGCCGTTGTTGCCCCGGCCTTTGCCGTCATTCGTATTTCTTGCAGATAGACCCGCGCATACAGCATCGACACGCCTCTGTGCGCTTCCCGCTCTAGAGAGTAGCCAAGGATGTTCACATTGGAATATGTGGCCTCGGGCGTTACCACGGCATACAGATCAAGACTGGCGGAAAGCTGACCGAGGGCCGCTGTGAACAGGGCCTTTGTCTGCGCGGCAGAGGATGGAGACGACGACAACCCCATTGAGGACAGAAGGTCAGAAAAGATGCTGGCCGACCCATACTCGAAGCTGCTGCCGTCACACACCATCTCCACCTCATAGTGGCCCGGTATGCGACTCTTGTTGTAACTGAGGAACGAGCCGTTCTCCTGCGGGGCATCAGACGTCTGATACATGCTCTGGATACCAACCGCCCGTACGTGGCCCGAGGTCAGCACAGGCTGGTTACTGGCGGTAAAAATACCCCACTGACTGGCCGCGCTGGTGATGGTGTATTCATCCAGCGCTGTGGCGAGGATGGTTGACGCGGACGCCTGAACGCCCGTCGAGACAGACTGCCCCAGCAGGGCCGGGACGCCAGCGGCAACGGGGATATCCCAGAGCGCTGGGAGTCCTATGGATGGTAGGGGCATGGGGGTAGACTCTCATATTTTGGGGATGGGTACAAGGAGAATTTTGGAGTTTCGTCTTGACTGCCCAGCGGGTACTGTTCTCTTTATGTTCTCATTATGGAGGACAGGAGCATGAGCGCATACGCAGGAGACCGGACAACAGGATTCGCCAGCCCCGCAGCAGACGCGATTGAGGGTCCGATTGATCTGTCTGACGTACTGGATCTGCGCAGGCCCAGCCGTTATCCGGTGCGCGTGCGTGGCGCTACCTTTGCTGCGCGAGGCATACTGGACGGCGACGTGCTGATAGCAGACACGTCCGGCCAGCAGGAGTCCGGACAACTGGTGATTGCCTGCGCCGCTGGGCAGGTTCTGCTGGCTGAGCTGCGGGCGCAGAAGGGTCGGTGGTGGCTGGTTTCTGGCGACGACAGCCGGGAGCCGATCCGCGTTGACCCAGCTCAGGATGTAGATATCTGGGCAACCGTTACGGGCGTGGTGCGCGAAAAGCCATGACGGTTTACGGCCTGATTGACTGCAATTCGTTCTATTGCTCCTGTCAGCGCGCCTTTGAGCCGCGACTAAAGCGCCTGCCGGTTGTCGTGCTGTCCAACAACGACGGGTGCGCTATTGCCCGCACCGCCGAGGCTAAGGGTCTGGGCATCAAGATGGGCGATGCCTGGCACCTGATCCGGAATGAGCGCAAACTTTCCGGCGTGCAGTGGTATTCCAGCAATTACCCTCTGTATGCCGACATGAGCCGCCGGGTCTATCAGGTGCTGCTAGAGCATGTGCCCCGCGTCGAGCCCTACTCTATTGATGAGATGTTTCTTGATCTGACCGGCCTGCCGGGGGATCTGGCCGAACGGTGCGAGGTGATCCGGGGGCGCGTAGAGCAGATCACCAAGATCCCAACGTGTGTGGGTTGGGGGCCGACAAAGGCCATTGCCAAACTCGCCAACTACATCGCCAAGGACCGGCCAGAAATGGAGGGTCTGTGCGACCTGACCGACGAGCGGACGCGGATGCGGTTCTATCGGAACCTGCCCGTCAGTGAGGTCTGGGGCATTGGCCGCCGACTGGTTCCGAGATTGCATGATGCTGGCATCCGTACCATTGCGCAGTTTGTCGAGGCTGAGCCTGCACAGATCCGCAAAATCATGGCGATTACTGGGGTCAGGTTGCAGGCAGAGCTGCGTGGGGAATCCTGCCTTCAGCTTTCTGAGGTTGCAGAGCAGCGCAAAGGGCTGGCCTGCACCCGTTCCTTCGGCCAGCCGATCACGATTTATGGTGATATGCGCGAGGCTATCGCTGGCTTTGCCGTAAGGGCGTCAGAAAAGCTCCGGGCGGAAGGTATGGACGCCGGGCATGTCTCCGTCTTCATCCAGACCAACCCGCACAAGCGGCAGGACGGATGGTACTCCAATCAGGCTGCCATCACCTGCGCGCCGACGAATAATGCGCTGGCGCTGGTCGGGACCGCCACACGCCTCCTACGCGCGATCTGGCGAGACGGATTCCGCTACGCCAAGGGCGGTGTTCTGCTGAATGACCTTGCGCCCGCGGGCAAGCAGGCGTCGCTCTTTGCCGCACCAGAAGAGCAATCCCCTGCCCTGATGGACGCCATGGACGCTATCAACCGGCGCTTTGGCCGGGAAGCGATCAAGCCGCTCAGCACTGGGGTTGAGCGGGCTTGGAGGCCTCGGCAGGGGATGCTTTCGTCACGGTTTACGACGGAGTTTGGGGAGGTGATGGAGGCGCGGAGTTTTTAGAACCCTCCACGCGGTCTTTCGACCGCCTCAGGTCGCCAGCAGCACCTATCTCGATATCAGACCGTAGGACCGCAGAACGCCCGTCAACTCAGGAGATAGCACGACCTTCCCACTCGGAGGCGTTTTAGCAAGACCCTCAAGAATGATTCTCTGGACTTCCAGCATGGCGCTGTAAGACATAATCATCGAGCTTGTTTTCGTATTTACATAGCTGGCATCAAATCTTGTGTTGAGAATATAGTCAGTAAATTCGTCAATCTTTATCTTCAACACGCATTGCGCACTTTGGACGTTTCGAAGAAGTTGGCATGCCCTCTCTCTCTTTTTGGAAACGTCAATTTGCATACTGCGACATGCACCATTATTTATTCAGGAGACGAAGTCATTCAGCCTATAACTCAGGCGTTAACACTCAAATAATACGCGTATCAAATATATAAGATTTTAGTGTAAAAAATTTTTCAGCCCTACGCTTTACCGTAATGGGAAGACAGCCTCCCGACTGCAGCACAAAAACCCCCGCAACTTTCGTCACGGGGGTCTATGTCAACCAGAAGACAGGACTAGAAAGGGGAGAGAGATGGGCCTCGGCTATCCCCTTCCTAGGGCGAGGGTGATCGCCAAGCGGAACTGTAACCGATGATCGGCATGAGTCGCAACGAAAAAGGGCGGCCCGAAAGCCGCCCTTTCCCCTGAAAACGGTATCTATTGGAACACCCGGACTCACTCTCTATTCTGCCACCGGAGTCTGTCAAGCGAGCGCTTTACTTCCATGGCTGCCGACATAATTCCGCGCCTTCAACACTTCCCGCTGATGAAGCGCTCCTGAATGGTGCACCTTCATCCCTGCGACGACAAAGCCAAGACAGAACTCCGAGAACTTCTCGGGCGTGACTTCCTGCGGCTTCCGGCCTTCCTTCAGTTTCCGCGTCACCGGGTCAATGTCCCGCTCCGGCCACAGTAGACATAACTTGCCGCCACAGTTCTGGACGAGATAGATGTTCGGCTCGCCGCCGCTATCCACCACGTAGTAGCCTTCCTGCACAAAGCCCCTGACCTCCTGCCAGATCACGTAATCACCCCGGCGGAACTCTGGATAAAGACCGTTATGCGGGATCTGGAGTAGCTTGTTGCGGGAGGCTTCGCCCTTTCCCATAAAATCATTGAGAACGCCAGCGTTGCCACCCCCGAAAGGGTGGCTGGCCTGTGTCAGGCTGTTTTCGCTGGCGTCCGGGCAAAAGGGCGCAGTTCTGCCACTATGCTTTCAAACCAAACCCAAGGCTGGACAGTTCCTTCGGAGTGTTTTTTGGCCTTATCTTCATACCGACCAAATTTCATGCCTTTATTTGTAGGCTTCCAAACCCTGCGCAGCTTCGTATCCCGCAACCCGACATGATAGCCTTGGCTTTCCAGTAGCTGATTGACCTCGGTATTTTTCAGCCCAAGCTCGCGCCCTATTTCAGTCGCGTTGACAGTGCGCTGTTGGATAGCGAGGGGTTGCGCCTGCCAACCAAGCTCCTCTGGCAAATCAATGCCCATTTGCTCTTTAACCGTGGCTACCGCTTTCAATCGCGCCTGTGTCAGGTCCATTCCTTGGCGCTTGTTGAAGGCCAGAGCCGAGCCAGGCAGGGCGATTGCTTTGCGAAGACGAGTGACGTGGTCGAGCGGCTTGGGTGGTAGATGCGATGCCCCGCCCGCTATCGCTTCCATTTTCTCACGGGCAGCTTGGTTGACCCATGCGTGAAATTCAGGGCTAAGCTTTTTTGCATAGGCGAAAGCTACCTGCCAGTAAGCCCATGTCCCGCCGCCTTTTCCGGGCTTGGATTTTATAACATGGGAAATTCCCATGTTTTGAGTTTCGCTGATAAATTCTATAAACTTTTCACCATCAACAGAACGCTGCCACTCCGATGGGGAACTGGACACCGGCTCTCCTGCTGCCTTCCACATATCTGTCAGGCAAAGCATTTCACCAAGAAAGTTGATGGGGTGCTCATTGTAGGTGATGACACCTTTTTGGAGAGTGCTCATGCATCATCTCCTTCACCAATAAGATGACGCAGAATATTGGCCATCTCTCTACCCGCATGCCAGCGCACACCATGCATATTTGAAAAATCAAAATCATCAACATCGTGGCCTGGTAAGGCGCAAACGCGCTTAATATCGTCATGCGCTATACGGATATTTTCTTCCCCGTATTCCTCGCAGACCTCAATATCCTTCCGGATACCCGGAATCATTGCAGGCGTTATGCCTGATGTGATAATAGAACCCATATCAGTGTTTCCTTATTCACTGTCAGAGGCATCAGAGCGGTTCCCCAACCGAGGCTCTGGTGCCTTTTCTTTTGCGTTAATAGCTTCAAGCAGAAGCTCATTGATTTCCGCAGTCATGCTTCGATAGTTCCCAAAAGCAGACTTGCGCACCACTTCATAAACGTCTGGCCTAAGCCTCAATGTCATTCTGTGGCATTCTTGTGATGGTGTTATGATAATACTCCTGTTGCGACGACACTGTTGTCGTGTCTCCATTCAACACAGACACTACTATCGTGTCAACTGGAAATGACACGAAAAGAGTGCTTAATGTATCCCGATACATTTACGGGGCAGTCATGACAGTTGAAGATCGATATACGCGCATCACTTTGCGCATCCCCAAAGACATACATGCGAAACTGGCCGAGTCAGCTGATCAACGTTCACATTCGATGAATGCTGAAATTATTCAGCGGCTAGAAAGTAGCTTCCCCGGCGGATGGGATGGGCTCGAAGCCTGGATACTCGACCCATACAACACCGATAATTTAAGTGATGATGAGAGGCGTCTTGTTTCGAATATCCGCTATCTCTCAGGCTTTCCCCCCGACAAACTGGCGAAGGAAGAGAGTTGGCACCAAATAGCGCTGGCTGCGATCGGAGAAATTAGAAGATTGAGAGAGATGGGCCTTCTAACGTCTCTTCTGGAACGCGAAGAAGTGTTACGGAGACAGAGGGAAAAAGACCGCGCAGAATGGCTAGCTCAGCGCCCCGAACAAGAGGCAGCCATCAAACAGGATAAAGCTGAACAGGAAATCTGGCAGAACCGCATAAATGAGATCCGAGCAGAGACAAAGGCTCTCCACAAGAAACTAGAAGCCGCGCGTGAAAAACTCCGGCTCGCGTCCCTTAAGGAGCGTGCACGCAACATGGAAATAGACCGGGATATGTTGTCTGAGACTGTCAAAGCGCTAGAGATGAGCAATGATCTTGATGAGGACGATGCCTGACTCCCCAATCCTCCCCGTACGGACATACTCAAGGGCTGAAGCCAACAACGTGACGCGTGCCGAAGCTATCCGGCGGTTGATTGCGCGAGGGCTGAGCGTAGACGAGAGCGCTAAGGCTCAACCCTGACTCCCCAACCCAATCAAATTATATATACAATATACTTGCGCCATCCAATTTTATCGTATATACAATAATCCATGAGATACGATTGGGACGAAACAAAGCGCCAGAGCAACATCGCCAAACACGGCGTTGATTTTGTTGCCGCTGACGGCTTTGAATGGGATGTTGCTTTTGTCCTGACCAGCCATAGCGCAAACGAACCGCGCCTTGTCGCTATCGCCCCAATCAATCTGCGCCTTCATGTGCTGGTGTTCAGCATTGAAACGCGCATTGTCCGCATCATCAGCCTGCGTAAGGCCAACAAACGGGAGGCAAAGCTCTATGCCGCGCAAACCTGACTTTATCATGCCGACAGACGAGGAAGACGCTCGCATCAATCAGGGCATTGCTCTGGATGCTGACAACCCTGAACTGACCGAGGCCGACTTTCAAAGGGCCGAGCCTGCCTCCGCTGTTGTGCCTGATCTCGCGTCTCAGCGGCGGGTGCGGGGTCCGCAGAAAGCCCCGACAAAAACCCTCGTCTCCATGCGCCTTGACCCTGACCTTCTTGAGCGCCTGAAGGCGGACGGCCCTGGCTGGCAGTCCCGTGCAAACGATATACTCCGGCAGGCCGTTGGTTTGTCGCGCTGAAGACTGACTCCCCAACCCGGCCCCTCCTAGCTATCATCTCCTCAAAAAGAAGGAGTCCAATGATGGCAGTTCAAATGGTCTTACTGAACCAGGCCGTGTGGTCGGGAATGAATGGCGAGATCATCACGACTTATCCCCGCACTGGGGTTGACGGCATCTTCCTCGCCATGAAGACATTCAAGCACACCACTGGGGCAGTGGTCGCTGTCGAGAAGAACAGCAAAGGCGCGGTCATCGGGCCAGCATGCGCCGCCATTTACTGCGCGATTGCACCTTTTGACGCGAAAGAACTGCTGGAATTAGCGGCTACGGAATTTGACCGTGAGCCGCACCTCCGAGCCGCCGTGAAGGGGAAGAACATTTTCTTCCGATCACTCCAGTTCCCCGGCTTTGAACTCTCTCACCCCTTTGAGGAGAATGAGTTCAATGCGCTGTATGGTGAGATCTACATGAAATACGCGATGGCGGGGCAGGCTTAGCAGCCCCTCCTCCCTGCCATGCGTACATGACGGGGGATTCATGATTTGTTCATCTTCCTGCAGCAAAAACCGTACGGGCATGATGCCTCGGCACAGAATCGTCCTGTGCTTTCTGACGAAGGTCAGCCGCTCATGCGGGGCTTTATTATATGAAAGAGACCTCATGCCCTATTATAATGATCGACAATACTTCACGCGCAGCGACAGCACCTTATTCACAACCCTGCAAGATGTGAGCACCGCCGCTCCAGTATCGGGCATTTACCGGTGCACTCTTTGCGGTCACGAAATCGTTGTCGACAAAGGCAGGCACCTTCCTCCCGATGGCAATCATGGCTGCAAGTCTGAAAATGCCCTTGCTGTTTTACTATCGGGTCGCAAGGAAGCAGCAAAGAAATTCCAATGGCAGTTGGTTGCCGCACCGATACACCGCCACAGCAGCCCTAACAGTATCATTTGATCAAACTCAACATTTTTAGGTTATTATTTATGAGCGACAAAAAAGCTCCGAAAGCTCCCCTTACTCCAGCCAAAAAGCCATCTAATGGTGCACGCGGTCCCGTGCATGATTCAATGCCAGCGGGCATAGCGCCCAGAAGGCCACCTATAGAAACAAAGGGACAGAATACGACCGCATCGTTTAAGAAAAAATAGAATAAAAAAGAAGCCCAGCAATAGGTATTATGCAGAAAGTAAGCCAAGCTGCATTTAGCGCACGGTCTATTTTCTGCAAAATTATTGAATTGTCATTTATAGCCAATTGCAAGCCAAGGGAATTTGCAAGTTTATAATCCCTTTCGTTTCCTTCTTCAGCCTCAAGCGTCTGCTGAGGATGTAATTGTTTATAGCTCCAATCTTTCGACATTAGCGCATACACGCAGCAACAGCATGGAATAGTGCTAAGTGCAGCAATGCATGCTCCGACCGCAATTTTATTAGCCGAGACCGTAGCGAATGTTATCGCTGTTGTGATGGAGACAAACCAACCAAGCATGCTCGTAGCTTGAGCACGTTTAGCGTCAAAAGATTTCTCCTGCCTGTCAAGAACTTCCCCGCCAGACTTGAGGGCTTCCTCAATTAGCCATAAGGTTAATTGAGGCCCTGTTTTCCCCAAACCATCGTCGCCGTTTTCACTCTGCGCACCGGGGAGCGCCTGATCGACCATACCTACATCCTTAACTTACCGAGAAAACTTAGTACACCAGACCGCGAGGTACCATAAGAAGTTTCCCACCCCGCAAGGTACGGCTATCCTCCCGCGAGATTTAACGGGAGGTGGATTTGAGACGAGTTCTTTTGTTGGCGGGGATCATTGCGATCGCGATGCACCCAACCGCGTCATTTGCGGACCAGAGATTTATTGATGGCACCTGCGGGGAAGGCAGCCACATAGCTGAAGGCGCTTTCGGGGATGATCTGACCAAAAGGCAGTCAAGATTTTTTTGCGATGCTGCGGCAATAATTTCCAACAATGGAGATATTCTTGTTCAGTTTTCTCAAAAAGAAGCTCACCACAACCCCTCTCTCGCCTACGCAGGTAGAATGTCTGGCGACAAAGATGTCATGAATGTGGAAAGAGTTTATTTTTCCCCCCAGAATTCTGCGACTGTAAGCGATGGCGTGTGTAAGTTTTTTTATAAAGATACCATGCTAACCGGCATAATGTGCGGAGTGAAAATCGATGAAACGGGACGCCGAACGACCGCAATAGTTGTTTTTAATTCCCGCCATTGATTCATCGCGGCGCAGGCTGAGGGTCTTCTGCGCATTAAACCAACCCCATATTGGTCTGCCACGCCTGCATGCGGGGATCATTGAAGGCCGCCTTAACGGCCTTCGTGACCTGCTTGGGGTCTCCACCGGGAACGTGAAGCGTCATGTTGTTGGTGACGTTGTTTGTGGTGCCCCCACCTGTCGGAGTGGACAGCGCAGCCCCCACAACGCTTTTTTGCGAAGACAGATACTCGGCCAAAGCCCCCCTCTTCTCTACCTCGCCATCCTGATCTTTTGGCCGCTCGAAATATCGAGAGACAATGGCCCCAGCCATACCTGCGTCAGTAGCTTTTCTGAGATAATCTCCGGCCTGTTTCTCGGTGTGTGATAGCTCCCAGTTTGCAAAATCCATCTGCTCTTTGGCCGCTGCATCCCGATCCTTAACGGACTGCATGGTGTGCCCGTAGCGCGCGGCATATTGCGCCTGACGGTCTCCATGCCACTGAAAGAGGCCGTATGCGCCGCCGTTATCCCCCACAGAAAACGGGTCAAGATTACTCTCAGACATGGCATTGGATAGCAGGCCCATTGCCTGCTCCCTGCTCCACCCCATACCGACGGACATATTGGCAATCTTGATCATATCAGCAGGGGATGCGGCGCTAATAGCCTTGCGCGCATTCTGCTCCGCGTAAGAGCGACCCATCCCTACTTTCGACGCGAGGTTGTCCAAGAAGGACGCGCCCGGCACATTGCTGTCCATCCAGCCGCCGATGTCGTCATTTGGATCTGCGGCCTCAAGCCCCTTGTGAGCAGCATACCCCACGCCCGCAGCGGCGATCAGCTTGGAAATGCCACCCAGCCCCGCACCGCTGGCTGCGGCCAAAAGCTGCACATTACGCAGAACGGCAAGGAATTTGGAGCCCACCCACAGTGCAAACAGGCCCTCAGCTACATTCTGCCAGCCACCAACAGCCTTCGCCGCATTATCAGCGCCAGACGCAAAATCCTTCACGTCCTGCCCGATCTTGCTCCAGTCAATGCTGGCCAGATAGTCCCGCCACTGCTTGATCTGCTGGCCAATACCGCGCCAGTCAACGGACTGAATTTCGTCTCCGAATTTCTTGATATACTTGTCAATGTCCTGCCGTAGCCAGATCTGATTTCGGTCTATCAGTCCACTAACCCACTGCATCAGATCATGCACTTCCGGGCTGAGGTCAGTCATAATCGATCGACCAAACGCTTCGGACTGTGCAGTGAGCTTCGTCCAGTCCTCCAGTAACTGCGCAGACGCCCGTGTATCACGCTCCGTCGGCGCATACTTCTGGAGCGACGCATAAAGCTTCTGAATATGTTCCGGACCCTGCTCCAGCAGGTTGATGAACCCCTGCGAGAACCCGGCCTGCGAGCCGAGGGCGGAGAACAACTGCGGGCCAAGACGCTGCGCTGCGCGGGCAAGGTCCGGCATAAGGCCGTTCATGTCGCGCAATTGGCCGTTTGCGCCTTCCAGCCGCACGCCCATCTGGCCGAACACCATGCCCAGATTGCGCCGCCCGTCGATGGTCTGGAACTGAGACACTAGAGAACCAAGGGAACCGGACACATCCTCAGCGGAGCCACCAACCGCCTGCGCCGCCTTCTGCCACGCTGTCAGGCTGTTGACTGACACACCCAGATTGCGGGCCATGTTCCCGGCGGCCACGTTGGCGCTGGTCGTGTCGCTGATGAACGCTTTGAGCGTCTTGCCAGCGGTCAGGACTGCAAAGAAGGCCAGAGCCTTACGCTCCAGAGAATGGAACGCATCACCCGCCGTATCAGCGGCTGCGGCGACACCACTCCCCATCTTCGTCGCGCTGGACTGGACATTCTTAAACGTCCCCATGGCTTGCTGCGCGCCCTTCACGACGGCCTTGGCGTCCAGCCCCAGAGAGACGACGAGGGCATCAATTATGGTGGGCATGCGTACGGCTTTCGGGAGAGTTGATTACGCCAGACTCTGCGCGGCGTGGCAGGGCTTATGCAGGCGAATTTTTGGGAGATGCAGCCAATGAGCGAACTAGGGAACCTGCAATTCACGCCTAAGTGCCCCAAGTGCGGCGGAGACCTTGGCGTCGAAGTCACTGACGGACAACCGAGGGGAGATGATAAGGTTGTCTGTAAGGTCTGTGGTTTCTTCGCTGGGACGCACAACGAAGTCACGGAAAAATTCATCGCAGAGAATGGACGAGAAATCGAGCAGGCGGCGGCTGACAAGGTCCATGAAGCTATCAGAAAAATGCTCAGGAAATGAAACACCTACGGTAAGGCGATGCGCTGTTACACCTTTGGGCATGGGCTACCTGTTAAACCTTTTCACAACAGCAATCTCCAGCAGGTCCTCAAAGCCCTCGCTGTCATAGACCGTCTGGAGATCGTGGAGGCTGGCAACACCCTCACTGATTACGAGGGCGATGCGCTCACTGATGTTTCTGCATCGGGCGACGGGCCGCTGTTTCCCATTTGCAGCAGCAGGGACAGCAGGGAGAACAACTGGCCGACGCCCTTGAAAAAATCCACGTGCAGAGCGAAGGCTTCCTTCTGGAGCCAACCCACTGTGGGAATTTCCTCAATCTGGTCGGTTCTGGCGGCCAGTTTGAACGGGATGGTGACGGACGGATTGGCCGGGTCCGGAACATAGGCCACGCAGCCAAGGAGCTGGTCGATCAGCTCATCCATGCGGGCCGGTTCCATGGCGCCGAAGATACCGATGCCAGCCGCTGCCACTTCTGCAAGGCCGCCACCCTCGGTCACGCCAGGAATGGCCCCCCCCCCGCCGATGGCTGCTTGTACGGCGTGCCGCCCCCACTTATCGGCCTCATAGGCGGACATGCGGGGGATAGTGAACAT
>NZ_LHZU01000066.1 GCF_001580995.1 Acetobacter senegalensis | reverse complement strand
CACCGCACCAATCCCGCGTAGCGGGTTCGTTCTCCCCCCCTATGCAGCCTGTCCGCTCACGGAATATGAAGCAGATAGGCGGCATACGCCCTCATTTTTGTCATTCAATGCCCGGTTAAGCTTCTCGAATAGCGGACTATTTTCGGTTTTTCTTGACGTAAGGAGCCTGAGCAGTCAGCGGTGAGGTCATGGATACCATCAGCCTTCTTGCTCTACTCCTGACGCTCTCGGCAGGCTTCAGCATTCTCAACCACCATACGTTGCGTGTTCCTGTCACGATCGGCGTTCTGGTCTTCTCATTGCTGACCTCGCTTCTGGTCATGATCCTGAACCCTCTGATCCCGGCCTATGACCTTCAGGCTCTCCCACGGTCTGTACTCGGCGCGATCAATCTGCCTGCGGCACTTCTGAACGGTGCCCTGTCGCTGCTGCTTTTTGCGGGAGCCATGCAGGTGGATGTCGGGCATCTGCGAGCAAAGCTGATGTCTGTGACCGCTCTCTCCATTCTGGGAACCGTTCTGGCCGTGGCGTTTCTGGCGGTCGCGGCGTGGTGTGTTTTCCCGCTGCTGGGCCATGCCGTTCCCTTTACATGGTGCATCGTGCTCGGCGCTATCCTCGCTCCGACAGACCCGGTTTCGGTCGTGGGAATGCTGAAACGTCTGGGACTGCCAGGACCGCTACAGGCCGTCTTTGCGGGCGAGAGCCTGTTCAATGACGGCGTGGGCGTCGTCATTTTCGGTGTGACGATCGGGCTGGCGACTGGAGACAGTCAAGGGGTGGGCGCTTCTGAGATTGCCATGAGCTTCTGCCGCGAAGCGCTCGGTGGTGGTCTTCTTGGAGCGATAACCGGGTGGATTGCTCTTCGTGTGCTCAAGGGACAGCGTGACCCGCATATTGATCTGCTGACCTCGCTGGCTCTGGCGACCGGAACCTTCAGCATCGCCAATCAGTTGGGGATGTCCGGTGCGATTGCCGTCGTCGTGGCCGGTCTCTGCTTCGGAACCAGCTACAGCCATTCCATTTTCGATGAAGTATCGCGCAAGGAACTCGACATTGCATGGACGCTGATTGACGAAGTGCTGAACGTCCTGCTGTTCATGCTCATCGGCTTTGAAATACTGGAGATCACGCCGCATCTGTTCACGGTTCTGGCGACGCTTGCCGTGATCCCGCTGTCCATTGCCGTGCGGGCATTGAGTGTGCTGTTCTCCACCCTGCCGGTTCATCTCCGGCAGTGGGAGCGCGGCCGTGTCCTCGGCATCCTGACATGGGGCGGCCTGCGTGGCGGCATCTCGGTTTCTCTGGCGCTTGGCCTGCCGCACGGAGACCTGCGTGATCTGCTGCTGCCTGTCTGTTACGGTGTCGTGGTGTTCACCATCATCGTGCAGGGTCTGACCATGGAGCGGGTCGCCCGCAGGCTCTATCCGTCAATCGCTTCCCGGTCGCAATAATGCCCTCCTCCCTTCTCCCGGTCTCGATTTCCGCCCGGCGGGTTCTCATTCTCGGGCTTGTCGCAGGCTATGTGGATGCCCTGAGTTTCGTCGATCTGGGCGGTGTCTTTGCAGGCGCGATGACGGGCAATACCACGCATATGGGCGCCTCGTTTATCAGCGGAAACTGGCACCATGGCCTGCTTCTGGTGGGTGTGCTGGGTGTCTTTTTCCTTGCCGCCATCCTGTCCGGCCTGATGCGGCTGTTATGGTCGCCAGCTTATGGTGTCATGGTGATGACAATCTTCATGGTTCTGGCACAGATCGTGCATGGATCCTCCCTACGCTACTGGGGCGAATTTCTCGTGCTTCCGGCACTTCTGGCCGTGCAGGGCGAAACGATCGCGAAATTCTCCGGCACGCCCATGCCCACGATCGTCGTGACGACAAACCTGTTAAAAGCCGCATCGGGAATTGCGGAATGGATGGCGTCATGGATTGCGCCGGACAGGAACATTCGCCCTATCGCAGGAAGCATTTTTCTGCCGCTACTTTCGTGGGGGGCTTTTCTGGCAGGCGTGATGGCCGCCGCTACGGGGCTGGCCCTGCACGGTAGTTTTCCGTTCCTCTGGCCCGTCCCTTTCCTTGTCTTTCTATACCGGGATATCTGGAAAACGGAGCGTTCCGGGCAGGACGATAATTGAACACCCTGTCTGACAGGTCAGGATCAGACGCAGGACGTAACGCGTTTATGATGCGAATCTGCCTCTCGGTCAGGTCAGATTTTCATGTCTGACAGCCGACATTCAGCTTCCCCCCCCCTGATCCGCCTGTCTGCTCAGTGATGCAGGAGCAGACAGGCGGCAGTCGCCTTCATTCCAGACACCAGAGCGCAATGTCATGCTTCCTCGAAGCGGACGTAGCTTATGGCGTGTGAAGAAATAAGTCTCTGTCAATCTTTGAAGGGTTCAATTCGAAGGCTTCCTGACCTGAAGACGACTTAAGAGCAGTATTTCTTCGATCAATCTGAACTCCAGAGAAAATCTAGAATACAGCCATACGGAAGGTGCTATAAGTTCATGTGAAAATCGGTGGTTACATCCTCGAAGCCTCCTCGGCTCTCAGCTTCTGTGCTTCGATGAATGCTGATGAGCTGTAAGCCATTTTGATGGCTTGCAAAATATAATGGTCTTGTAACAGTTGCGCTGAAACCCATGTACCTCGGTCATCTTGCCCATAATGGCCAGCATTTTGCACCTTCGATAGTAATCGGGCGACGTTGCCACGGGAAACGCCATAATGCTTCGCCATTGCACTGGCGCTACCAAGATCAACATGGACGCGATCGGCGTTCGATGGCGTTTCTTTCTGTGCTCGAGTCATTTCATTGAGAACGGAGATCCCAATCGTTGTGTTGACCAGGGGCGCAATCGATGGAGGGGGCGCGAAATAGACCGGGTCATTGAGCATATGCCGCGCAAAAATCGGGTGCATGTGGGTTAGAATACGCGGATCTGCACTCGCGATGTCAGCACGCCCAGCACCATCGATCAGATCCAGTCCCTGCAGGCTAATCTGAAGATAGAGATAAAACATTTTTTCAGAAAATTCTGTCATGGCATAGGCCCGCACACGCTGGTCCGCTTTGGACAGCAAGATGATATAGCCTCGTGCATGAATTTCTTTCAGATAACTCGTGACCGTATTGGGGCTGGCTATTCCCGTATGTTCAACCTCACGGAAAAGATTAGTTGCCGTGAGCGGCGGAAGATCCGGATTAATCTTGTGTGAAAAATGCAATGCAAGTGCGCCGTGGGTCATAACCCAGCGACGTAAGTCAGCGACATAACGGACCTCTCGCGGCATTTGCCTGTGGATCGACAGAAGTTGCTGGTTGCAGAAATTCAGGCACTGAAGGAAGCTCGGCAGTGCCATTAAATCATCGACTGTGTAGGTTGGTGCAGTATTGTGATCGAAGGGTGCGAAGTCAGCGTATGTCATACAAATGCCCAACAAAATAATCAGGCGTTATCTTTAGAGGTCTGCTGGATGAAGGAAATCCCTTTGTCGCATTTTTGGTGAGATTCATGTTTCGGCTTGTTTTTTATGAGGCAGAGACCGAAACTGGGGTTGTGCATTGTAAAAACACTAAATTCCATATGGGTATATTCAAATATATGGACTTTTTTTTAAGAAATACGATAATCAAAAGTATAAAAGGCGGGTATCTGCATGACTACTGTAACCTTCGATAATAATCAGAAGACCATAACGCTGACGCAGGCGATTGTCATCAACGGTAGCTTTCCAGTGTACGGAAATGCTTCGGGTATGCCGATTGGACTAATTCGAACGTTCGCTTTTGATAGTGCGTCGGTATCAAATACTTTGAAAAGTCAGGGGCAGATTCTTTCTATCGCTTCCAACCAGTCGCTATTTGCTCTTCTCGGAACTGCATATGGTGGTAATGGCTATGAAAATTTCGCTCTTCCTGATCTGGCAGGAAAAGTAGAAATAGGAAGCCCGAATTACATAGGGCAGGTAACTGGTGAGAGCCAAACCACGCTGACCGAAGAGCAGTTTCCGTCATTATTAGGTGGCGCCAGCCAGTCAGTGGATAACGCTCAACCCTCCCTGAGCGTCAGTTATGTTATTCGCGTGACAAGCGATCCGTCGTCACTGGGATTCGTGGGAGAAGTAGATGCCTTCGCAGGACAAACACCAGCGATCGCCGGTGGTGAGTTTCTCGTGGCAGCAGGGCAATTAGTTTCTGTCGCCGAATATCCCCAGTTATTTGCGGTTATTGGCACCACTTATGGCGGAAATGGGGTGACAACATTTGCGCTACCTAATCTGACTGGGCGCAGCATTATCGGGACATCCAGCACGTTAAGACTAGGGTCTGTTGTAGGAAAGCAGGCAGTCTCACTGAGTGACGCGAATGTCCCCGTGTCTGATGGGGGTAGCGGTACGTCTTTTGACAATCGTGCTCCCGGGCTCGCACTAAATTACATTATCTGTGTTAACGGCGCTTTTCCTAATTCAGGTAGCGATAGTGGTCCCGTCATGGGCGAAATTCGTGCTTACGCGGGATCAGCAGCCTCCATTCCTCAGGGGTGGGTATTGGCGAATGGTACACTGCTACCCATTGCTCAAAACCAGGCGCTTTTTGCCCTTTTGGGCACAACTTACGGCGGTAATGGCCTTACGAACTTTGCCCTTCCAAATCTTTCAGATACAGTTGTCGCCGGAAGTGGCGGGTCTCAGAGTTTTGGGAAGACTTACGGAAGCAACACTGCCATTCTGAGCGTATCTGATGCCGCCTGCTTTTGTCGGGGAAGCCGTATACGTACGGCCAGAGGCGATATTCCTGTAGAAGAGATCCAGATCGGCGATCACATTGTTGCCTTTGATGATGACGTGACAAAGGGCACCATCAGGCAGGTGACGTGGGTGGGACAATCGCGTGCTGTCGTTCGAAAGCGTCTGCCGGATGATGAAGCTGGCTATCCGGTGCGTCTGTTGAAAGGGGCGATTGCACACGACGTTCCCTACAAAGATATGCTCATTACATCAGAACATTGTCTGTTTCTTGATGGCCGGTTCGTTCCAGTACGCATGCTGGTCAATGGGCGTTCGATTTTTTTCGATAAAAGCATAGAATCTTACGATTATTATCATGTGGAGACAGAGAATCACTCTGTCATTATGGCCGATGGCGTATTAACTGAAAGCTACCTCGATACCGGTAACCGGTTTGCCTTCAAGCAGAACGGCCCGGTTGTCTTAATGAGGCAGAGCCGTAATTTAACTTGGGATGATGCAGCGGCCCCACTCGAGGTTTCGCGTCATTTTGTTGAACCTCTGTTTCGGAGCTTTCAGTCCCGAGCCGATCGCGTCAAACATACGGGTCGGTCACAAGCTCCGTTTCTGACACACGAAGATGGGTTACGTCTTGTCACCGAAACAGGGCGGCTGCTTCATCCTATCCGCAGGGTGAAAGATCGGGTCATGTTCAAGATCCCTGCTGGCGTGAGGTCTGTTCGGATTCTGTCCAATGCCAGTCGTCCCTGCGATGTGATCGGTCCTTTTGTGGATGATCGTCGTATGCTTGGTGTGCTAGTTGGTTATATTGAGCTTTTTGAATCTGATACAATGACGACGTTAATTTCCCATTTACAGGACGCTGATCTGTCTGGATGGAACACTATCGAAAACGGTGCGATGCGCTGGACAAATGGAAGTGCACTGCTACCACTTCTTTCTCGGTCGGTTCGCAACACAGCTATCATGGCGCTTCAGATTCACAGCGCAGGTCCATACCTGGCTTCGGATAGTTGGTCCGGCCTTATGAGATTGAAAGTGGAGGGATCGAAGAGCCGTTGATTGATATGCCTGACTTATGATTTTGGGCTTTTATCATGCTGATTGATGGTTCCACATCTGCGTCTTGAGCCGGTTGGAAATCATCATTGATTGGATTGCTATGCTGCGACGATCAACTTCTCCAGTAAGAGGAAGTGACGTATGTTGTAGATGATATTGGCAAGGCCGATCCTTATGGTGGTTCATGGACCGTTCTCGATTAGCGGAGACGTCCGTCTTCAAACGCCTCTCTTCGATTGGCGGACATTCCGCTCTCCCCCCATGATCTGCCTGGACGCTCAGTGATGTATGAGTAGACAGGCGGCAGTTGCTTCTTCTCAGACATTGGGCTGCCATGGGATCATCATTGAAAGTCTCCATTTGTCAACAGATCTCGTCAACTGTGCAAAATGTGACGGAAAGCTATGGTGTATGTTACGTTTTACGCACATCACGTTGTCTGTCGTAACCAATAGCTGGATATGTTAAGCGATGAATTTGAAGCAGTTCTCCGCCGAGGAGCATCAGAAGTTACTTGACGCCGAGAAAAAATATGGAAATGCATTTATCAACGCTTACAATACGACGACTCTTGTCTCGAACCTGATGATGTGGCCCATCACAGACTGCGATCTATTCATCCGGTTTTACTCACAAATGAAGAAATATCACTCACTGTCGGTAATTTCGACCGTGAGGATGCACCGTATCCAAGCTAAGATGGACCTCCGGTACTTCCTAGAGTCCACCGCAAACGCAGCCTTTTCATTGGCCCATACCAACACTCAGAATTATTTTGATTATCAGAACCAGAGCATGGGTGATGCTCAGAAAGCGTCCCGAAAAGCATACCAATGGTTGGAGACGACTTACAAAGGGCATTCCGACTTCATTAAGGACCTGAAGTCCATGATTAACGAACAAACGGCGCACGCTCACGTCGTAAACAGCCGGCACAACTTCGATTTTGTTCCAGGTAAACGAGCTGAGATCATTACATCATATTTCGATTTCGAAGACGATGAAGTGGTGAAACTCGATCTCTGGCTCGCGGCAAAGGCCGGGATTCACGCCGCCGACCTGATTCTGCAAGTGCAAAAGGATTCGGGCGGCTTCCTGCCGTCGAGCGATGTGGCTAACCTTCCCAACCTCATCGCGGACAATGATGCTGTCCTGGCCGAGCTTCCAAATGGCATCCGATGATATGGCGTTTTCGTACGAAGTCGGGTGGATTGTATCACCGGTGAATTAGCCGGCCTGTTGATGGCCAAGTTGTTGGCCGCGATTAGAGTGGGATAAATGTCAGGTTTCTGGCCGGTTCGTCCTAAAGTAGACCGTCAGCATACCCTGAAGGGTTTCGGGCGCCGCGAGGCGTACGAAAGTCTG
>NZ_LHZU01000120.1 GCF_001580995.1 Acetobacter senegalensis | reverse complement strand
ACCTGAAGGCCGCAGGTTCAAATCCTGCCCCCGCAACCACTGATACCGACACTCTCGTGAGCATCGCTCCGTGAGTGTTTCTTTTTTCAGCCTTTCCGATGGCTTGACGCTCGATCCAGGTAAGGATCGTCCCCAGTTCCCCATACAGCATCGCGTCGATCTCGCCCCGGTTCGGGCCGGGCGTCAGCACGACCTTCTCGATCAGCGCCCGCAGTGCCTCGGCAGCTTCCAGCCGTTCCTCGGGCCGGTTGAGGGCGTCGGTCAGGCGTCCGACCTTCCGCGCGTAGACGGCCGAAGCACTTGGCAGCAGGTCCGGCACGTCATCGGGAACGTCGGAGAGTAGCGACGCCAGTTCGGCTTTGCGGGCTTCGAGCGTATCCATCTCCGCCTTCATGCTGGGATGGAACATGCCTTCCTTGATGGCCTCGATGATGCCACGGATCTGTTTCTCGACCTTCACCTGTTCAACCTGCCAGACATCGGCGTTGGACCGACGCTCGCGGTTGAGACGATTGGTCTCTTCGGCATAGGCACGCATCGCCTCGGCCGCGATCTCCGGCGCCATCATCCGGTCCTTCAGGCCGGAGAGCACCCGGCGTTCCAGATCGGGACGGGGGATTGTCCGACTGTTGGTGCAGGAGCCGTTGGTGACATGGCCTGAACAGGCGAAACGGTCTGAACCTCGCAGAGCGTAGGGACCACCGCACAGGCCGCAGAACAGCAGGCCGGATAGCAAGGATTTCGGTCGGCGCGTGCCGTTGAGCCGGTTCCGCTTGTGATGGGCGCGAACAGCCTCGGTGACGTTGACGTATTTCTCGGCGATCTGGCTCTGACGAGCCTTGGTCGCCTGCCAGAGTGCGTCATCGACAATTCGCAGGTCGGGAACCTCTGTTACCACCCATTCTGATTCCGGGTTTAGGCGCGAGACGCGCTTGCCGGTCGACGGGTCTTTGACATAGCGCTGTCGGTTCCAGACCAGCCGCCCGATATACAATTCATTGTTGATAATACCGGTACCACGCTTCAAATGGCCCCGGATGGTGGTGTCACTCCACAGCTTGCCCTCGGGGCCGCCGATGCCCTGGTCGTTCAGGGCTTTGGCGATGGCGCGCGGACCAATGCCGGCCGCAAAGTCGCGGAAGATGCGGCGGATGATCTCCGCCTGATGCGCGTCGATCTCGCGGTCGCCCCGGATCTGTTCGCCTTTGGCGTCGAACTGTCGGACCACGCGATAACCGTAGCACAGCCCGCCGCCGGATTTGCCGTCCTCGACCCGCCCGCGCAGGCCGCGATGGGTCTTGGCGGCGAGGTCTTTGAGGAAGAGGGCGTTCATCGTGCCCTTGAGGCCGACATGCAGTTCGCTGATCTCACCCTCGGCCAGGGTGACGATCGGCACGCCGGCGAATTTCAGGTGCTTGAATAGCGTGGCGACGTCAGCCTGGTCGCGGGAGATGCGGTCCAGCGCTTCGGCCAGCACGATGTCGAACCGCCCGGCCTGGGCGTCCTGCAACAGGGTCTGGATGCCGGGACGCAGGATCATGCTGGCGCCGGAGATACCCGCGTCCTTGTAGGCGCCAATGACTTTCCATTTTTCCCGCTTTGCGTGTTCCCGGCAGATGCGGAACTGGTCCTCGATCGAGGCGTCGCGCTGGTTGTCGGACGAATAGCGGGCATACAGGGCGACGCGGGTCATGGGATGCTCCTTATCAGGCGACCTTGTCCATCCGGCTGGGCCGGATCAGCACCTCGGCCGAGATGCCGAGGCCGTCATGCAACTGGCGGATCATGTCGATCGACAGGCCCCGCTTGCGGTTCAGCACGTCCGCCACCCGGTTGCGTGGACCGATCATCGGCTCCAGATCCTTACGGGTGAGGCCCTGCTGTTCCATACGGAAGCGGATCGCCTCGACCGGATCGGGCGGGTCGATCGGATGGTGCTTCGCCTCATAGGCGTCGATCAGGGTCGCCAGCACGTCAAGTCGGTCGCCGTCCGGCGTGCCGCTTTTGGCACCCCACAGCCGTCCGACCTCGTCGAGGGCCGCGTCGTAGTCCGCCTCGTTGCGGATGGGTTTCAGATCAGCCGTCATGTTCCACCTCCGTCACGTCGATCCTGTCATACGCCTTGTGCGTGCCGATCCATTTGATCCAGACGATGCTCTTCTCGAAATCGACCGCCACGACCAGGCGATAGGCATTGCCCTTGATGTTGAAGACGATCCGCTCCGCGCTGACGATACTGGCCGTCGCATAGAGCCGCTTCACATCGGCGGTGCTCGTCCAGGCGGCCCTGCCGACTTCGGCGAACCAGGCGTCCAGCGCCGCCTTCACGGCCGGCTGGTCCTTCTGGCCTGCCAAGCTGTCGACGAATTCTCTCAGCGTGCGACGGGCGATGATCCTCATTGACTGACCTTATATCACGGGACCATAATGGTCACAAGAACAATGCACGGCTGCCCAGCGACGGGTCTTTCGCCGGGGGAATGCAGCCGGGAAGGGAAGGTTATCGCATGTGGCCGGATCGGTTCTGCCGGGCCTGTTTCCGCTCCAGCGCGCGGGCACGCTCGAACTGCTCTCGGGCCATCTGGCGGCCGATCAGGCGGGCGAGGGATCGGACGGCTTCATCGGACGGGCGGAACGCTTCCTCGGCCGTCTCCGCCTCACTGGTGGGGCCGAACACCTCGATCCTGATCCTGTCGGGTCTGCGTGCCATCCTGTCCACCTTCCGGGTCATGGGGCGACAGGAACGATGAAGGACAGGACAAGAGGATTTGAGAAGACCATGCAACGATTGATGCGGTAATCGGCGGTGATCGCGCAGAAAAGGGAGGCTTATCGACCGTGGAAAAAATGATCATTCTTCTGGCGATTGGATATGCCATTGGATTCTATATCCGGGGGCGTCGTGCGACAGCCGATCTGGCGCAGGCAGGGCAGCAGATTGCCGAGAGGAATGCGCGGCTTCAGAGTCTGGATCGTCAGATCGCTGGACGCGATACAGAACTTTCGTCGTTACGTCGCCGGATTTCCACATTGGAAACACAGGCCGCCGATCAGAAGAAGGATGCAGAGCGTCGGCGGCAATATTTTCAGGACAACGACCTCTCCAATACGCAAAACCAGTTACATTTCATCAGTCAGTGCAGTCTGCGGGCCGTCCGTCCCGTCAATAAAGAGGCTGTGCAGGTGCTCTACGCGCTCGACGAGTGGATCAGGACGTATCAGCCCGACTGGCGTTTCGCCTTCGAGGTTTCGATGGGTGGCTTCATCAGAACGACTTACGACCCGGAAGATCCGCGTCAGAAGCAGGCTTTCAGTTCCTATAGCGGCAAGCGTGTCGATTTCCTGCTGATTGATCGCTATGGACTGCCAGTTCTGGTGATCGAATATCATGGCACAGGCCACGACCTGTCCGGCGATGCGGATGACCGCATGGCGGTGAAGCGTCTGGCCTTGCAGAAGGCCGGTATTCCGCTGCTCGAAATCCCCGAAAAAATGGCCAGGGCGCAAATTATGGCTGCCATTTCCGAGGCCGCCGGGGCGGCTCTCAAGGTAAAAACAGGCTAAGGGCTCCGCCCTCGCGCCGGCAAGGGTGCGCGTCAGCAGGCTGACGCCGCCCGATCGGGTGTCCCCGATCTTCCTGCGCTGCGCTCCGTGCAGACCGGGTGATACCCCTCCCCATCGGTCGCCCTTGCCGTTGCTACCCCGCTGCTCGCCGCGAGGCAGAGGAACAGCGGGGGCTGTTCCTCGCGGAATAAAGGGCAAAGACCATGACCGGTAACACGAACACGGCGACCGATTTCCGTAATACCATCCTCAATGGCGACAGCGTGGAATTGATGCGGACAATGCCGCGCAATACGGTGGATTTCATCCTGACTGATCCGCCTTACCTGGTGAACTATCAGGGGCGTGACGGGCGGAAGGTCCGCAATGACGACAACGCACGCTGGCTTCGTCCGGCGGTTAACCAGATGCATCGTGTTCTGAAATGGGGCGGTCTTGCCGTCAGTTTCTACGGGTGGAACAAGATCGACCTGTTTGCCGAAGCCTGGAAGGCGGTCGGGTTCCGCATGGTCGGGCATATCGTCTTCCGCAAATCCTATGCGTCATCTTCTGGTTTTCTGCGCTACGAGCATGAAAGCGCCTACCTTCTGGCAAAAGGGAGCGTGAGGCGGCCCGGACAGCCGGTGCCGGATGTGATCGACATGCCGTATTCGGGCAATAAACTGCATCCGACGCAAAAGCCGGTGGCCGCGCTCTTGCCCTTGGTGGAAACCTTCTGCCCGGTAGGCGGTCTGGTGCTGGACCCGTTTTGTGGTTCGGGTTCGTCACTGGTGGCGGCGCAGCATCTCGGGCGGGACTGGCTGGGGATGGAACTGGACGCAGACCACGCGGCAACGGCGACCCGGCGCCTGGCCTGGCACGCGGCGAAGAAAATGGCGGCGTAGGGAGTGAACGCCGCAGGGCCGACAATTCGGTTCTGCGGTGCCCGTTTCCTTGGCCTGTCTGTCCGCACAAATTTGCGCCGATCCGACTTCGCGGATCGGCGACGGGAAGATGAAAATAAGCGCCGCTTGCCGGGCGAATGCCCGGCTCGCGGAATATTCTGGCAGACGCGAAGAACGATATAGCGATCGTGATAGCGATCGTGCGATCGTGTTACGAGATCGAAGTATCTCCAAACACAGTCTCCACAAAATCTTCCCATTGCGCATCCTGATTGTGCTGCTGCCAGAAGCAGGCGCAAAAGGAAGGGTAACGCGATGCCGATATCAGATTGGCAGTCGCCGGCCGCTTACGAACACGCAAAAGACATTGCAGCCGCCGGCATGGCCTGGGAATATCTTAGACGTGACGACGAATATCGTCGCGCGTTCCAGCGAACGAAAACGCTTGCGGCTCCGAAGCCAGGGGGCAGCAAAGCCTTTTCCAAACGATGGGGTTTGCGATTTCCCTGTCGATCCGGCGCAGCCTGCCGGCCATACGCCTGTTTTCTGGATACCGGAACTCTCGCCTGACGTGATCGAACTGCGTGAGGCTCTGGCGAATGCGGATGATCCGGCCGTCATGCCGATCAATCTCGCGGAATTATCAGACCTCGTCGCGCGACTGGATGACGGTGATGCGTGGCACGGTTTTTGGCCGTCCAGAGCGTCGGCACATCAGTTCTGGCTTCCGACAAGTCCAGCGAATGGACGCGCCACCTATGTCGTGATCCTGCCGCTCGATAAGCTGCTGGAGCTTCGCGCGGAGGCCGTGCTGCGTTTATGGCGCGCGCTGGTCGGTCGGCCTGAGGGCAGGTGGGCGCATGATTTCCCGCAGCAGACGCGGGACCGGCATATCCTGATGCTCAGGGCGTTGGATGGGAGAGCGGCTGGCGCGAGTTATCGCAAGCTTGCCGAAGTTCTGCTCGGGTTTGGAGGTCGGAAGGGTGACTGGGAAAACGATCCTCGCAAGAATCAGGTTCGGCGCCTTGTTGTCGATGGTCGTTATTATGTTCGTGGTGGTTACCGTGAACTGTTGCGCTATCCGATCCGGTTGTCTGAGCGCTAGACTATGGAAATGCACACCGTTTGGTTAACGACTGCCACACTGGGGGTAACTGCTCACGTGCTTGGCAGAATCGGGCCAAATCGGGCTCCGCACGGCCTCTGGTCTGGGGGGTAGCATATCGATAAGGCGGAACTTACGAACGTTGCAATATCAGAACTAAATCGCGAGCCAGCCAACCATGTAAGCAGTTACCACTGGAGCAGCCTTCCAAGGAAGGCTCAGGGGCTTCGATCATTATAAGGCATCATCAGGGACGGGCTCTCATTGATTGACAATGTGGATAATCCATGTATGATGACTATAAGTATCAAAGGTGGTGTATAATCTAATGCCTGAATCCAGTAGAGTTATTTTTGGTGATGCTGTGGATGCATTAAATGATATTGAGCGCAATTCTATTGCGGCATGCATTACAGATCCTCCGTATAATTATGAGTTCATTGGGCATAAGTGGAATAACGAAGAAATTGAGCGTAGAATGCAGAGGGTGGCTTCTGCAAACAGTAGTACATTAGTGAAAAATATACCTTACGGCAGTCAACTTGCTGGTGGCGTTAGGAACCGGCGTTGGTATGAGCGCGTTCAGGAAAATATTGATGCTTACCAAGAGTGGTGCTTATCTTGGGCCGAGCCGTTGTTTTCATCTTGCATTCCAGGTGCTCCTGTAGCCGTCTTTAATAGTACTCGCACAGCCGCCCACGTTCAAATCGCATTGGAGCGTGCGGGCTTTTATGCAAGAGATATTTTAGTTTATCGAAGGCATAGCGGGATACCAAAAGGATTGAACTTGGGAGCAAAGCTGCGAAAGCAAAATCATCCAGATGCTGAAGAGTGGGACGGTTGGCATAGTTGTTTTCGCAATGAATGGGAGGCTATTGTTCTAGTTCAGAAACCTATTGAAAATAATTACGAGAACAACATAAAAAAATATGGAATTGGTTTGTTTAATACCAAATCTGACGATGGATCATTTTTGTCAAATATAATAGAGGGGGCTTCTTCAAGAAAAAAATCTGTTGAAAAAGCTCTCCATATTAACGAAAAACCTCAAGCACTAATGGATCGATTGATAAAAATGCTTGTTCCTTGCCGTCAGGATCATGTGGTAATAGATCCTTTTTGTGGATCTGGAACTACACTTGTTGCGGCAAAAAAATATGGTGTGAACTATATAGGGATCGACAATGACAAAAAATGCATTGATATTTCTATAGATCGGCTGAATAAAATATAATATTGAATTTTTATATAATAGAAAACGCTCCTTTTTTTAAAAAAAGGTAGTTATATAGATTGAAACCGGTTTCTCTATGAATGAATGCAAACGCAGCTTGTGAATGATAAATATCCCATCCTCCAGATTTGCATGCGGTTATGGCAGCATTTAGATTGTCGCTTCTAACGATTAGGAGGACGGGGGTATATCCAAGCGCTTTTATTCTTGCGCCGTTTTCTCTGAATTTTTTTAGCGTTCCAGCATCTCCCGATCCGATACGGTACTTGGTATCTATAGCATATTGTCCGACAGCTAAATCAAAAGGTTCGTCCGCCCCGATACGAATGGCAGGTTGAAAGTTACTACAGCGCGTTTGACAAAGTGCCGTTACGATTCTTTGCCAGCACATACCTAATTCTCGCCCCCAATATTGTCTATTTTCACGTTTTAATTCTGGTGTAATATTGAAAAGATTCATTATTACGTCGAAATCTTCGTTTCCAGCAGTATGTATTTTGTTTGAGAATGATATTTTATAATTAAAAATTATATTTGAAATGGTAGTATCTAAAATATTTTCATCAAACATCACAAAAAAGTTCCGAAAGTGAGACAGATAAGGCTATAGAAATGCGATGTATATTAACTAGGCTAACATTGCGTTCACCTCGTTCAACTCCCCCAATATACGTCCGATCTAGGTCGCAGGCATCAGCGAGTTCCTCTTGTGACATACCCAAGAGTTTTCTTCGCTTGCGAACACCGTTCCCGAATTTCTTTTGAATCAATGGGGGATCACAATTCATTCCCAAGTGTGATATCTATGATGACCATAAGTCTACGGACTATAAGTATCTTAATTGATGGGTAATCTGAAGGATCACTTAACCTTTCATCCAAATGGTCCTTAAATTTTTATCGCGCGCTCATCTGCCCGCAAGCATCTCATTCTCATCGAGACATCAACGTCCTTTTTTATTTCTGATCATGAAGGGCATTCAACTTATTCTATCACATAGCACTTTATTCTCAATAAATGCCCGCTGCAGGAGTGCTTAAATTAACCCACTTGATTCCGGCACTCTCCAGACCGCCGATCCTCCGCCACGGTTCGCCATGGCCCGCTGTCGTTGCCGACAGTCGCCGAACCCAACCGGAGGCCCGATCATGCTCGATCCCAAGACGGGGTTGCCGCCCCGTTTCCTGCGCACGCCCGATGCGGCGCGCTTCCTAGGCATTTCCATCCGTACGCTGGAAAAGCACCGGACCTACGGCACTGGTCCGACCTATCGCAAGATCGGCGGCCGCATCGTCTATGCCCTCGACGACCTCCAGGGCTGGGCCGCGAATGGTGTCCGCAGGTCTACCACCGATGAGACACCCTGCCGTGTCTTTCCGGCCCGTCCGCTGACCCCGGCCGAGAAGGCGACCCTTTGAATGGCCGGCGTCATGCCACCGCGCGGCCAGCATGCGCGGGAGAGCGAGCGGCTGCGCCTCGACCCCTTCGTGATTGCGGGGGGCGATGCCAGTCCCCGCGACCAGCGCGATTTGATGGAGCGGCCGTTCTTCTCGCTTTCCAAGGCGAAGCGGGTCGCGCCGATCCTCTATGAAGCCGGTGGTCAGCGGGTCGAGATTCACGGCCTGGCCGAGCATGGCATGGCGACGATCTGGGACGCGGACGTGCTGATCTGGGCCGCCAGCCAGATTGTCGAGGCAGAGAATGGCGGCCTCAGGACGTCTCGCTTTCTGCGCTTCACCCCATACCAGCTTCTGACGGCCGTTGGCCGTACCACGGGCGCACGGGACTACCGGCTGCTCAAGGCCGCGTTCGCCCGGCTGCAATCGACCGTGATCCGTACCACCATCCGTAACGGCGAGCATTGGCGCCGGCACCAGTTCTCCTGGATCAACGAATGGGAGGAACGGACGACCCGCGACGGCCGTGTCGAGGGCATGGAGTGCGTTCTGCCGGACTGGTTCTATCGCGGCGTCATCGACCGCTCGCTGGTCCTGACCATCGACCCGGCCTATTTTCGTCTGACCGGTGGTATCGAACGCTGGCTCTACCGCGTCGCCCGTAAACATGCCGGGCATCAGCCGCAGGGCTGGCTGTTCGAGATGGCGCATCTCCATGAAAAATCCGGCAGCCTGGCGCGTGTCTCAGATTTCGCGCTCGACCTGCGTCGCATCGCCGCCCGACAGTCGCTTCCCGGTTATCGCCTCGCGATCCGGTGCGAGGGGCGGCGGAAACTGCTGCATATTCGTCCCGTCAACTTATCCACAGTGCCTGTGGATGACGGTGTGGACGGACACGGGATTTCGGGCGCAGGGACTATCGGGACTTCGGGCGCATCACTATCGGGATTTCAGGCGCACGAACCCCAATTAAGTCTTTGGCCTGAAACGCGGAATCGCGCTCGTAACTTAGAGTCTAACTTAGACTCTAACTTTTTGATGTTGGGGCAACCGGATGCCAACCGTGGTGCCGGTGCCGCCGACAGGCCGGGCGATCCGCACGCGTGTGGTCTTTCTCCCATGCCGGGAGACGGGCCATGATCAGCGCCACAACGGCCCGTGCGCGAGGCCACGCCTTGTTGTTCGCACACGACGCATTGACCCATGTCGAACTGACGCACATCGACAAGCGCGTCGAGAACTGGATCAGGTTCGGTCATGAGGCTCAGGAACAGATCCTCGACCGACGCCGTCGTATCTTCTCCTTCCGGCCTGGCAGCGTTTTCGCCTTTGTCCGCTGGGCGGCCAACGATTTCGGCACGATCGTATCGCGCATCGACATCCTGCGCGCCGTGGCACCGGGAGAACCTTGCCAGACCGTGCCCTTTACCCGGCCCGGCGGTGAAATCCTGCTGCGGGTCGCGGGTTGGCCGAAGGTCGAACAGGTGCTCCGCCATATCGATGCGGTGGAAGACGCCGGCATCGACGCCTGCACGGTTTCGCCCGATTACTGGCGGCATGTCGGCAACCGGCTGAACGCGGGTGAGCAACCGCGCCCCTACACCATGGCACGTCATCGGGCCTGGCTCAGGCGGCGGGAGATCGTGCCATGACCCGCTTCGGCTATGTCATGGTAACGTATTTTGCCGTGATGGGTGTGGCCGTTGCCGCCATCTTCCCCGTGCCGGTGAAGCTGCTATGGAACGCCTCCGCCAGCACGCCCCTCGGCTTCTACGACCTTACCCCGCCGAACGGGCTGAAGGTCGGTGACCTGGTCGCCGTCAGGCCACCGAAACCGCTGGTCGATTTCATGGTCGGGCGCGGCTATATCGGGCGAAATGTGCCGCTGCTGAAGCCTGTCGCGGCGCTGCCGGGGCAACAGGTTTGCCGTGGTGGCCGCACCGTCACCGTGGATGGTGTGCGGCTTGGCGAAGCGCAGGACCGTGACCGGCGGGCGCGCGTGCTGCCGATCTGGCAGGGCTGCCGCCGCATCGCGCCGGATCAGATTTTTCTCATGAACCCGTCTGTCCACGACAGTCTGGACGGCCGCTATTTCGGCCCGCTCCCACGCGCCGCTGTGATCGGTCGGGCGACGCCGCTCTACACCGACGCGCACGGCGACGGTCATTTCGTCTGGCACGGCCTGTTCGCTGACAGGCCGATGGCGTCCTTCCCCAACATCGCTACGGAGACTTCCCATGCCGCAGATCGGTAGCTTCACGCGCGACAAGACCGGCTTTGCCGGACGCATCCAGACCTTCCTCGGTTCCCATGAGATTGCCATCGTGTCGGCCGAGAAATCGGACTCCGACAACGCACCGGATTATCGCATCCATCGCGATGACGAGGATGGTCCGGAGATCGGTGCCGGCTGGAAACGCACGGGCGAGCGTGCCGGTGATTACGTTGCCCTGCTGATCGACGATCCACTCCTGCCGCAACCGTTACGCGCCAATCTGTTCCGTGATGGCGGCAATGGCGGTCTCTGGTCGTTGCACTGGAGCCGCCCCCAAAAGCGCGACGGGCGGGATTGACACCATGCGTAATCAGACCCGGATCGCGTGTCTGCTGGCGGCGGGATGTCTCGTTGTCATGGTGCCGGTCGCTGTATCGGCGCAGCCAATCGATATCCCATATGCCGCCGAGGTCGCTGAGGCTGCGCGGCGTTTCGACATTCCGGCGACGTGGATCAGGGCTGTCATGGGCGCCGAGAGTGCAGACGATCCGGGGGCCGTTTCATCGGCGGGGGCGATGGGGCTGATGCAGATCATGCCCGGTACATGGGCGGAACTGCGCGTTCGGCATCATCTGGGCCGTGATCCCTACGATCCGCGCGACAACATTCTAGCGGGTGCGGCCTATCTCCGCGAATTGCATGACCGCTACGGATCGCCGGGTTTTCTCGCCGCCTATAACGCCGGTCCCGATCGCTACGAAGCGTCTCTGGCGGGGCGTCCGCTACCATCGGAAACGCGCGCTTATGTCGCTTCCGTGGCGCCGCTCATCGGAGGTGGCGGCGATGCTTCCGTCATGATCGCGGCGGCCGATCAGTATGTCTGGACCCGTGCGCCGCTCTTCATCATGCAGCCAGATCGCAGCGCGGCAGGTGCGTCTGCGCGCGATATGTCGGGGATCATGCCGCGATCGGATGGCCTGTTCATGGTGCGTGGCGGTAGGGGATCGCGGCCATGATGACAATGTGCAGGGCAGGGGGTGGAGAGGCGGAAAGAGGGCAGAAGAGGGAGCGCAAGATTAAAGCGGACGGCACCCCATGGGTCCGATCCGCAGGGCAAGCCCTTGTCTGCACATTGTTTTGGGTGGCCCCCCCTTTGAGGGGGTATGGTGCCGCGACAGGCGGCGAAGTTAGTTTCCGCCCCGTTTTTCGCGGCACTCCTGTCTGTTTGTGGCAGTTTCAGGCAGATCAGCGGCCATGAGCGCGGGCGACGACAACCGGTTCCGTCCGAGGCCGGGTCGCATCCGCGCCGACACGCCGAAGGGCGGTCGTGCCAAGAGCTTCCTGACCAGGGTGCGCACGGTCACGCGCCAGCAGCAGGCGGCGACCGGCGGCACCGGACGCCCCCGAGGGGGCAGTCCCGGACGTTCCCCGAAGGGGGAGGGAAGCATCGCGTCCGGGCGTGGTGTGCGACGCGGACGCGGGGCGACGTTCGTGCGTGCCAGGAACCTCTCGAATGGCTGGAGCCATCGTCGGCCGGGCAGCCGCCGCGTCGTCGTCAAATCCCGCTCCGTCCGCGCTGCCGGGCGGAATGGCAAGGCAGCCGCCCATCTTCGCTACATCCAGCGCGACGGCACCGCTCGTGATGGCGAGCGGGGGCAACTCTATTCGGGGACCGAAGACCGCGCCGATGGTGATGCGTTTCTCGATCGCGGCCGCGACGACCGCCACCAGTTCCGGTTCATCGTCTCGCCGGAGGACGCCGGGGATCTTGCCGATCTGACGGGTTACACCCGCGACCTGATGGTGCAGGTCGAAGCCGATCTCGGCACGAAGCTCGATTGGGTGGCCGTCAACCACCACAACACCGGCCATCCGCATGTGCATGTCGTCGTCAACGGCCGCGATGACCTGGGCGAGGATCTGGTGATCAATGGCGATTATCTTGCCAACGGCATCCGCGAACGGGCAAGCGAACTGGTGACGCTGGAACTCGGCCCCGTCACGGAGATCGAGCAGCGCCGTAAGCTGGTTGCCGAGATCGATCAGGATCGTCTCACCCGCATCGACCGGGTGATGCTCGCGGAGGCTGAGGACCGGTTTCTCGATGTGCGCCACGAACCTGACGGTCCGCGCGGCCAGGCGGATCGGACGCTGCGCCTGCGACGGCTCAGCAAGCTGGGCGATATGGGGCTTGCCACGGAACATGCGCCGGGCGTGTGGGAACTGAGCGAGCGGCTGGAGCCGACGCTGCGCGAGATGGGCGAGCGCGGTGACATCATCCGCACGATGCAGAAGGCGCTGTGGGCGGAGGGCGCTGAGCGCGACCCGATGAGCTTTGCGATCCATGATGCGGCACCTGCGACGCCGATTGTCGGCCGCGTCATCGACAAGCATCTGTCCGACGAGCTGGGTGAGGAACTGACGCTGGTGGTCGATGGTGTTGACGGCCGCACGCATCATGTCGCCGGCATCGACCCGGTCCGCGTTGCGGAGGCACGGATCGGCAGCATCGTCGAGATTGGCCCGCCTGATGGCGCCGGGCGCCCCTCCGATCGCGCGATTGCCGGCATCGCCGAGGATGGTGTCTACCGGCCGAGCCGTCATCTCGAACAGGTCCGGTTTGAGGGGCGCGTGCCGGGGGGCGACTATGACGGTTTCGTCGCGTCCCATGTCCGGCGGCTGGAGGCCCTGCGCCGGGCCGGTATCGTCGAGAGGATCGATGCCGACCAGTGGCGTATTCCCGAGGATTTCACTACCCGTGCTGCTGCCCACGATGCGGGGAGGGGCGGTAGGGCAAATATCCGTGTCCTTTCGACCTTCGATCTCGACAGGCAGATCGGCGCGGATGGCGCGACCTGGCTCGACCGGCGGTTGGTCGGAGGTGCTGTGTCCGATCTGGTGCCCGCCGGCTTCGGGGAACAGGTGCGCGAGGCGATGGAGCAGCGGCGAGAGAGGTTGATCGAGCAGGGGGATGCCACCCGCTGGCCGGATGGGCGCGTCAGCTACCGGCGCAACCTGCTCGCCACGCTTCAGGAGCGGGAGGTCGCCCGTGTCGGGGCGGAATTGGCAGCAATGAAGTCCGTGCCGTTTCGGGCAGTCGCGGACGGCGAGATGGTAAGCGGGATGTTCACCGGCACCGCCCAGCTATCCAGCGGGAAGTTTGCCATCGTCGAGAAGTCTCATGAATTCACGCTGGCCCCGTGGCGGCCTGTGATCGAGCGTCACCTCGGTCAGGAGGTGACAGGCGTTGTGCAGGGAGGATCGGTGTCGTGGAACGTGGGACGGCAGAGAGGGATAGAGATTTAATGAAGGCCCGACGAGTTTTACTAGATGCTTCGCATGACTGTGGGAACGATGGCCAGCAATCGCTCTTTCGGCACGCCGTCACGTGCTTGAACAGAAAGGCCGTGGAGAACCGTCGCAAAATAATCTCCAAGAGCCTGCGGATCAGCATCAGGAGGAAGCTCGCCGTCAATAGCGGCTTTCTCCAACCGCTCGACGAGCGAAGCTGTGCGACGGCAGCGAAACGCCGCAAGCCATTCCCGTAATCTGTCATTCTCGCTTGAGCAGTTGGTAGCGGCGGAAACGACCATGCATCCGCGCGGATGATTCGGCTTCGTGTAGGTTTCGATTGCTTCAATCAGGATACGTCGGAATGCGGCCTTTGCCGTAGGCTCTTCAGCAAGCGCTCTTGTGGCGAAACCACCTTCATCTGCGTCATAGAGTGCTATCGCCTGACGGAATAGCGATTCCTTCGATCCGAAGGCGGCATAGATACGTGCCGAAGCCAATCCTAACAGGTTGACTAGATCGGCCATCGAGACGCCTTCATAACCGCGCGACCAAAAAGCGTCGCGTGCCTTCCTTAATGCGGCGTCCCGGTCGAACTCTCTCGGCCGTCCGGCCATGTTGGATCTCCATTGTTGGTCGAACGACAAATAATTTGCTTGACATCGAAAGGCAAGCCTCCATTCTTTGTTGGTCACTAAAGAATGGAGAAAGACATGCGTGCCGCCGTTGTCGAGGAACTGCAAAAACCTCTCGTTGTCCGTTCGATTCCCGACCCTGAATGTCCGCCGGATGGCGCGATTGTCAGGATCGGAGCGAATGGCATCTGCCGTACCGATTGGCATTTATGGACTGACGATTGGGCTTGGCGTGGCCTCTCGATTAAACCGCCTTTTGTCCTCGGGCATGAGTTCGCCGGCATCATTGAGGAGGTTGGTGCTGACGTGCGCCAATGGAAACCTGGAGATCGCGTCGTTTATCCGATGAATCCCGGGTGCGGCACCTGCCTGCAATGCCGAGATGGACAGCAGCATATCTGCGACGAAGGCCATCTTCTTGTTCCTGGCGTGTCTTTCTGGGGAGCGTTCGGAGAGTATTCAATGGTCCGCCACGCAGACGTAAACTTTGTGCGCGTTCCTGAAAGTATGACATTGCTTGCCGCTGCTAGCCTTGGCTGCCGCTATATCGCAGCCTTTCATGCTGTTGTTGATCAGGCGGACGCAAGAGGCGGCGAGTGGGTGGCGATCTATGGATGTGGCGGCATGGGTATATCGGCCGTGCAGATCGCAGCTGCGGTTGGAACTAAGGTCATTGCCGTCGATCCTTCGCCACATGCACGCGATGCCGCCAGAAAGCTTGGCGCGGCCATCGTGATAGATCCTCGTGAAGCGAATCCCGTCGAGGCCATTCGTGAATTGACCGGTGGCGGCGTTCACGTTTCGATTGATGCACTGGGCATTGAGGAAACCTGCCTCAATTCAGTTCTGTCGCTGCGCAAGCGTGGTCGTCATGTGCAGATTGGTCATACGACCCGTGTCGAAGCTGGCTACGTGAGACTTCCGATCGACATCATCCTTCTCAATGAGCTTCGACTTTTTGGTGCTTTCGGGCTTCAGGCACATCGCTATGACACGATGCTCGCCATGTGTGAGGCTGGCGTTCTCGACCCTGGTAAGGTGGTGAGCCAAACCGTGGAGCTTGACGGGATAACCCCGGTCTTGGAGGCAATGGGACGCTACGACACGGTCGGCATCGTCGCTATCGACTTCGCGATCGAGAAATGAGGCATGAATCTATTTCATCGTTTCAATGAAATAGAGGATTCCATCAGTCAATATTTCTCAAGATATTTTCTTTACCAAGGTATCGCGTGCGTCCAGCACTCGGCCGGACGAAGAACGGACACGCAACGGCGCCAGGGATTTTCCAGTTTTGCGTTCTATGAGGATCGAATGAGCCTCTCCCTTCTCATAGCAGAACACCTCGCCCCATTGGCGAAGGGCTACGATCATCGGGAACAGCCCTTCGCCTTTTGGCGTGAGCACGTAATTCTGCCACGCGCTTCCGTCGGAAGCCGGCTCGACAGCGAGAACACCAAATTCCACAAGAGCAAGGAGTCGGCTGGTCAGGATTCCCTTCGAGATGCCGAGACTCTTCTGAAATTCGCCGAAACGGCGCATGCCATCGAACGCATCGCGAACGATCAGCAAGGACCACCAATCGCCGATCACATCAAGAGACCGGGCGACTGGGCAGTCGGCCGCCTTCATGCTGACCCGTTTGACCATGCGGTGCTCCTTTCCGAATTTGGTTCTAAAATAAGACTGGACAGGATTCCATTCAATAGGTTCTATTATAGAACCATCAATGGAGTCCGATTGATGCTCCTGCCCCCTTCAGAACAACCTTTATGCGTCTCCTCTCAGCCTCCTTTGAGCGGGGTGATCGTGCTGTTGCTGGCAGCCGCGTGCGGCTTGAGCGTGGCGAATGTCTATTATTCGGCGCCGCTCCTGGATCAGATTGCTCGGGATTTTCACGTCGCCCCCAGCATGATCGGCAGCGCGATCACGGCGACGCAGATCGGCTATGGATTTGGGTTGCTCGCTGTCGTCCCGCTCGGTGACCTGTTGCCATCTCGTCGTCTCATCCTCTGGCAAGGAGTGGCAGCTTCTATCTCGGTGGCAGGCGTCGCGCTGGCACCATCCTTTGTCTTCCTGCTCATCAGCCTCTTCGCGGTCGGACTGCTCTCCGTTCTCGTGCAGACCTTGGTGGCTTATGCCGCAAACCGGGCGGCTCCCACCGAACGTGGCCGGGTGGTTGGGCAGGTGACGAGCGGCGTCGTGATCGGAATCTTGTGCGCGCGCATCATCGCCGGTGCTCTGACCGATCTCATCGACTGGCGGGCCGTCTATGCGGTTTCTTCCGTGCTGACGGTCGTGATGGCAGTTACACTCACTGCAGTTCTGCCGAAACAGGAGGCTCCAGAGGCACAACTGTCCTACCTCGCGCTGATCCGCTCGACTCTCTCGCTCTACCGCGACATGCCGATCCTGCGAGGGCGCGGAGTCATGGCATTTCTGATCTTCGCGATGTTCAACGCGCTATGGGCGCCGCTCGTCCTGCCGTTGAGCGCGCCGCCGTTCTCCCTTCCCCACACAGAAATCGGGCTGTTCGGCTTTGCCGGGCTGACGGGCGCGCTCGGCGCAGGAAGGGCTGGCGCCTGGGCCGATCATGGATACGCACGGCGCACGACGATCCTATGCTTCCTCCTGGCAGTCGTCTCATGGGTTTTTATCGCGGGACTGCCCTTTTCGATCTGGTCCCTAATCATCGGTGTTCTGCTTTTGGATTTTGCCATTCAGGCGATTCACGTCACCAGCCAGAGTCTCATCCTAGCAAACGCGCGCGGGGTGGGGAGCCGCATCGTCGGCGCATATATGGCTTTCTATTCGCTAGGCAGTGCCATAGGGGCCGTTTTGTCCACAATGATCTATGCTTATGCAGGTTGGATCGGAGTGAGCCTGTTCGGTGGACTTTTGGGCCTAGTCGGCTTCTTCATTGCGGCTTCAAGAAAGTCTGAAAACCGGCAGCAGGGAGAAGGGTAATGCCAAAATCTCCTCCTCATTATGGCAATTCAGGTGCTTTAATTCATTTGGTCTTGAGAAAATAGAATGAGGCGCTGCGAGAGAGCTGAAGCCCGATATACGTCTTTGGGGGCACAGTTTCCTTTGCGTTCTCTTGTTCAGGCTTTGGTCGTCGCGGAGCATCTGAATTTCCGACATGCGGCTAACGCGCTCGGTGTTGCCCAATCGAGCGTAAGCATCCGGATCAAGGCCCTGGAAGAGACATTGGGCATCGTCCTGTTCGAGCGGCGTCATCGCGGTGTCCGGCTGACCGAGGCCGGACACCGTTTCGTCGCAGAGGTTTCCGCAGGGATGGAGCAGATCGATCATGCCGTTAGGACGGCAGGCGCAATTTCTGATGGTACAGTGGGGCGGCTCACGATCGGGCTACACGGTTCGATTGCAACCGGTTTCCTCGCTGATCTGCGCCAGCGCTATCGCGCAGCCCATCCGGCAATTGAACAGAGCATCGTCGAAGGATCGTCTTCACATACTCTTGCCATGATCCGCGAGGGCAAACTCGACGTGGCCTTCATCGTCAATGTTGCCAATGTGCCGGATTGCCATTGCCGACATCTCTGGAACGAGACGCTGGTGATCGCTCTTCCTGCTGCACATCCGCTTGTGAGGCTAGAATCCCTTGCGTGGGCAGATCTTGCGGCAGAGAATTTCCTTGTGCGGCAGGGCGGCGCAGGGCCGCAGGTTCTCGAACATATCGTCCGGCGTGTGGCTGAACATGGACGATCGCTGCGCCTCCATCGGCGCAATGTAGGGCGGGATACGTTGATGCACATGGTTGCCGCAGGAGAGGGGATCACGCTGACCCACGAGGCGGGGAGCTATGTGCCATTTCCCGGTGTCGTCTTCCGTCCGATCGATGACGAAAACGAACAGGCCCGGTTCAGCGCCGTCTGGTCGCCTCAGAACCGCAGCCCTGCGCTGCGTAAGCTTCTGGAGCTTGCCACGCATATGAGTCGCATGGATGGTTGGACCATGCAGGCTCAAACCATGCCATCCTCGTTTCCAGTCAAGACACCGGGACATCACGAAACAGGCGGCGCACCCTGATGAAGCGCCGGCTGTCAAAATAGCTTGTTATCAGGAGGAAAATCCCCATGACCCTCGAAACCTTCCGCCAGATCTACGGTCTCGACGACAGCCCGTCGCCGCTTGACCGGTCGGTGCTGGTCCTGATTGACATCCAGCGCGAATATCGCGACGGACGGGTGCCACTTGCCAATGTCGATGCGGCGGCGGATGAGGCCGGGCGGCTTCTTGCCCTTGCGCGTCGCAATGGCGTGCCGGTCATCCATATTGCCCATGACGCAGGACCAGGTGCTCCCGCCTTCGCCAGCGATAGTCCGTATCGCGATTTCCTGCCCCAGGTGACGCCCCGCGAAGGGGAGACGGTTCTGTTCAAGACCCATGCGAATGCGTTTATCGGCACCGGGCTCGCGGACCGGATCAAGGAGACAGGTCGGAATGAGGTCATCATTGCCGGGGATACGGTGGGTGTCTGCGTGTCCACCACGGCCCGCGCGGCGGCGGAGGAATACGGTCTGCGCGTGACCCTTGTGGCGGACGCCATTGCCGCACGTGATGTCGCTGATCCGCTGGGCGGAACGATCGCGGCCGAAACCGTGCGCCGCGTTGCGCTGGCCGAACTGGCGGATATGTTCGCTGTCGTCGTGAAGGACAGCACCGCGTGGAAGGACTGAGGGCGTTTTTTCCCCTCAGCCGGTCAGCGCGGGCTGGCCAGGACAGCTTTCAATAGCGCCCCCGGTTCCACGTCCAGTGCCTCCGCAATCTTTCCCAGGATCGTAACGCTTGCCGAAACATCCGCGCGTTCGATCGCTCCGATATAGCGGGTGCTCAGGCCGGCGCGATCGGCCAGCTCTTCTTGCGTCATGTCCCTGTCATGACGCATCCGACGCAGGTTGACCGCCATGACCTCCTTGAGGTCCATGCCATCATCGAGACCTGCGTCGGAACGATCATTCCAGGAATGATCGTTCCTATTCGTCCTGGACCGTGGTATCCTTGCCCTCTGGCGGGGGCTTTTCTGCGCCAGGCGCGAGACGAACGAGAAGATCGGCGCCGGAAACGCCAAGGGCGGCTGTTATGTCAGCGAACTCAATGACATCGATTCGTCGCTCGCCATTCTCGTATTTGGCGACGAAGGATTGCGGTTTGCCAAGTGCGGCGGCCAGTTCCGCCTGCGTCATACCCCCGGTCTTGCGCGCTTCTGTAAGAAGCGATTGCAGCAAAAGCTGCCGGGGTGTGCGCAGGGATTTCTTCACGCGGAACAGCTCTCCGACGGGCAAGGGGAGCCGTTCCGATAATCCTGATTTAGGATTATCCCATTTTAGGATATGGTTGACTGCAATCCTGCTGGAGGGCTGTCGGATGACAGCAAGACCCGAACTGGACCCCGATGTCGATGACCTGGCCCCGACCGTGCCGGAGATCACGACCTATGACGAAGTGCATTTCATCACCTATCTCCGCCTGCTCGATGCCGAGGCGGATCGGGCCGACTGGGCGGAGGTGGCGCGGATCGTGCTGCATCGTGATCCGGCGGACGCAGAGCGCACGCGCACTTGCTGGGAAAGCCATCTCGCCCGTGCGCAGTGGATGACGAAGATCGGTTACCGGAAGATTCTCGAGCAGGCCGTGATCGACGCCCGCGCAACCCGGCACTGACCGTCCTTTTTCTACGCCATGGTATCCGGCGGTACGATCGCGACTCATTATATATTGCCTGCCGCTGGGTCGCCCCTTCTCTGATCGGTTTCATTCCCCAAGCCGATTGGAGCCCCGATGTCCGGAAGCCGTGTCCTGTGGGGGCAGGTTGCCCTTGTTCTGCTGATCGTGTTCGTCTCCATCTGGAGTGCCACGGAATGGACAGCCTGGCGTCTCGGCTTTCAGCCCCAGCTTGGCGCTCCTTGGTTCATGGTGGCAGGCTGGCCGTTCTACGATCCGCCGGCCTTCTTCTGGTGGTGGTATTTCTACGACGCCTACGCGCCGTCGATTTTCGTGACGGGCGGATATATCGCGTCGTCCGGTGGAATTATCGGCAGCGTCGTTGCCATCGGCCTGTCCATCCTTCGGGCGCGGGAGGCCCGGAATGTCGCCACGTATGGCTCAGCCCGCTGGGCTGACGTTGGCGAGGTGACGGAAGCCGGGCTGCTCGACCCTGACGGTGTGGTGCTGGGCCGATGGGATCGGGACTATCTCCGGCATAATGGTCCAGAGCATGTCCTGTGCTTTGCGCCGACCCGTTCGGGCAAAGGTGTCGGGCTGGTCGTGCCAACGCTGCTGACCTGGCCGGGCTCGGCCATCGTTCATGACATCAAAGGCGAGAACTGGGGGCTGACCGCCGGATTTCGTGCCCGGTACGGGCGTGTGCTGCTGTTCGACCCGACCGATCCGGCGTCCTCGCCCTACAATCCGCTGCTGGAGGTTCGGCGTGGCGACAAGGAGGTACGCGACGTCCAGAACATCGCCGATATCCTCGTCGATCCCGAAGGCGCGCTGGACCGGCGGAATCATTGGGAGAAGACCTCGCACTCCCTGCTGGTGGGGGCGATCCTGCATGTCCTCTACGCCGAGCGGGACAAGACGCTGGCCGGTGTCGCCAATTTCCTCTCCGATCCGAAGCGGCCGGTGGAGGCGACGTTGCGCGCCATGATGTCCACGCCGCATCTCGGCAAGGCTGGTGTGCATCCGGTCATTGCGTCGTCTGCGCGGGAGTTGCTGAACAAGAGCGACAACGAACGATCGGGCGTCCTGTCCACCGCCATGTCGTTCCTGGGCCTCTATCGCGACCCCGTGGTGGCAAAGGTGACGGCACGATGCGACTGGCGCATCGCGGATCTCGTGTCCGGCCGCCAGTCCGCGAGCCTCTATCTCGTCGTACCGCCATCCGACATTGCCCGCACCAAGCCGCTGATCCGCCTGATCCTGAACCAGATTGGCAGGCGGCTGACGGAGGATCTGCATGTCTCCGCCCATCGGCATCGGTTGCTGCTGATGCTTGATGAGTTTCCCGCCCTCGGTCGGCTGGATTTTTTCGAGAGTGCGCTGGCCTTCATGGCGGGGTATGGGATTAAATCCTTCCTGATCGCGCAGAGCCTCAACCAGATCGAAAAAGCCTACGGCGCGAACAATAGTATTCTCGATAACTGTCATGTCCGTGTTGCCTTCGCCACCAACGACGAACGCACCGCCCGGCGGGTGTCGGACGCGCTCGGCACCGCGACCGAAATGCGTGATTCCACCAATTATGCCGGTCACCGGCTATCGCCCTGGCTCGGGCATCTCATGGTGTCGCGACAGGAAACGGCACGACCGCTGCTGACGCCCGGCGAGGTGATGCAGCTTCCGCCGACCGATGAACTGTTGCTGGTCGCGGGTGTGGCCCCCGTTCGCGCGAAGAAAGCCCGCTATTACGAAGACGCACGGTTCATGGAGCGTGTCCTGCCGCCCCCGGCTACTGGGACGAAACGCCCGTCCGCGCCCCCGTCCGATGACTGGTCTGCGCTGGAGGTAGGGGTTCCATCAGGAGGGCCAGCACCGGATGGCAGTAATAGGGCTGGTGACGATCCGGCCAATTCCGGTATTCGCCGCGAACCGGAATTGCCAGAGCATGAGGACGTCGCGCCGCCCGAGCGGCCGGGTATGCAGGAGTTCGATGTGCTCGACGACGAGCCGGATGTCGATGCGGCCAGGGCGCGCGCCATACGCCAGCAAGCCCGCTCCGTTGCGCGGCAGGCGACGATGGACCCGGCCGACGGTCTCGATCTGTGAGGATGCCCATGTCCAGCAAGACCCGCATGAATGTGTATTTCGAGCCGGAGCTTCTGAAGCAGGTCGAAGCGCTGGCGTTGCGGCGCAACGTCTCGAAGTCAGCGGTGATTGAGGCCGCTGTTGCGTCCTTTCTTTCGGCCGACGCTTCAGAGCGGTTGGAGGCGGTGTTCGCCCGCCGCATGGACAGGATCGACCGCCAGATTGCCGGGATGGACGAGGACCTCGCCATTATGGGCGAGACGCTGGCATTGTTCATTCGCTTCTGGCTGACCGTCACCCCACCGCTGCCCGACAGTGCCCAGGCATCGGCCAGGGCGAAAGGCGTCGAACGGTTCGAGGGTTTCCTGCAATCGCTCGGGCGGAAGCTGGCGACGGGAGATCGCTTTCTCAGGGAACTGTCGCGGGACATCGACACGCGGCGCAATCGTGGGGAAGACCCCCAGTAATCGTCAGATTGCGTGGGGCTGCCAAAAGGATTCGTCAATCCCGCCGATTGCCGCCGTTTCCACGCAATGGCCGCACGGTCCGCAATAGTTGTTGAATCGAGCCGAAATGGCCCTCTTTTAATCATCCCCGTGTGGGGACCATCTGTTCCGGTCCCGTTCGAGCGGGGATTAGATGGCGGTTTCGCACCATAATTCGGAAAGCCAGGCACGCGGCATCTCGATGCTGCGCACGGCGATGGGACCGGCGATCGCGGGGCACCTTGCCGATCCCGCCGTGGTCGAGGTGATGCTCAACCCCGACGGGCGGTTGTGGATTGACCGGTTGTCTGAGGGACTATCCGACACGGGCGAAACCATTACCCCCGCCGATGCCGAGCGCATCGTGCGTCTGGTCGCACACCATGTCGGGGCGGAAGTGCATGACGCAGCGCCACGCGTATCGGCGGAACTGCCGACCGGGGAGCGGTTCGAGGGGCTGTTGCCACCCGTGGTGACGGCCCCGAGTTTCGCCATCCGCAAGCCCGCCGTCGCGGTGTTCACCCTCGACGATTATGTCGCCACCGGGATCATGACGGTGGGGCAGGCGGATTTTCTGCGCCAGGCCGTTGCCGAGAGAAAGAACATCCTGGTCGCCGGCGGGACATCCACGGGCAAGACCACGCTGGTCAACGCCCTGCTGGCCGAAGTCGCGAAAACCGACGATCGCGTCGTGCTGATCGAGGACACGCGCGAACTGCAATGCGCGGCACCCAATCTGGTGTCCCTGCGCACAAAGGACGGCATCGTCACGCTGTCCGAGCTGGTCCGTTCGGCCCTGCGGCTGCGGCCTGATCGTATCCCGATCGGCGAGGTGCGCGGTCCCGAGGCGCTGGATATGCTCAAGGCCTGGGGCACGGGTCATCCCGGTGGGATCGGCACGCTGCATGCCGGCACCGCCATCGGTGCCCTGCATCGCATGGAGCAACTGATCCAGGAGATCGTGGTCACCGTGCCCCGCGCGCTGATCGCCGAGACGATCGACGTGATCGCTGTCCTGTCCGGGCGGGGCACGCGGCGCCGGTTGTCCGAACTCGTCACCGTGGACGGGCTCGATCACGCCACAGGCGCTTATTGCATCCATCCCTTCCAGCATTCGGGAGAATCCCAATGAACCTCACGCTGTTCCGCGTGCGTCGGCACGCGCCGCTCCTTTCCGCCGTGCTGCTACTGTCCATCGCATGGTGCTCCTCGGCCTTGGCGTCCGGTTCGGACATGCCATGGGAAGAACCGCTCAACCAGATCCTGGAATCCGTGCAGGGACCGGTGGCGCGCATCGTGTCGGTGATCATCATCACCGTGACCGGCCTGACCCTGGCCTTTGGCGAAACCTCGGGTGGCTTCCGTCGCCTGATCCAGATCGTCTTTGGCCTGTCCATCGCTTTTGCGGCGTCCAGCTTCTTCCTGTCGTTCTTCTCCTTCTCCGGGGGAGCACTGATCTGATGGCGGGATATGACGATGATGCCGTGCCGGGTTTCCATGTCCCGGTCCATCGGTCCCTGACTGACCCGATCCTGCTGGGCGGGGCTCCCCGTACACTGGCGATTGCCAACGGCACGCTCGGGGCCGCGATTTCTCTGGGGCTGCGGCTGTGGCTGGTCGGCGCCCTGTTCTGGATCGTCGGCCACGGGCTCGCGGTCTGGGGAGCGAAGCGCGATCCGCTGTTCGTCGAGGTGGGCCGGCGGCATCTCCGCTATCCCGCCTGGTTGCGGGCATAGGGAGGGCAGGGCGATGATGTCCCTTGGCGAATATCGCAACCGTGCTGCCCTCCTTTCGGATTTCCTGCCCTGGGCCGCTCTGGTTGCAAAAGGCGTCGTGCTGAACAAGGACGGTTCCTTCCAGCGCACAGCAAAGATACGCGGCCCCGATCTCGATAGCGCAACACCCGCCGAACTGGTTGGGGTCACCGGACGGCTGAACAATGCCCTGCGCCGTCTTGGCTCCGGCTGGGCCGTGTTCGTGGAAGCGCAGCGCGTTCCCGCCACGCTCTATCCCGAGAGCGATTTCCCCGATGCCGCCAGTCAGATGGTCGATCTGGAACGCCGGGAGCAGTTCGAGGATGAGGGGGCGCATTTCGAGAGCCGGTATTTCCTGACCCTGGTCTGGCTGCCACCGGCGGAGTCTTCCGATCGGGCTTCGCGCTTTCTCTATGAAGGCCGGGAGCGTGACGGGCCGGACCCGCACGGCATGCTTCATGTGTTCGTGGATCGCTCCGACCGGATGCTGGCCCTGCTGGACGGGTTCATGCCCGAGGCCGCCTGGCTCGATGACGGCGAGACGCTGACGTATCTGCACAGCACCATTTCGACCCGCAACCAGCGCGTCAGGGTGCCGGAAATTCCCATGCATCTCGATGCCCTGCTGGTGGACCAGCCTCTGTCGGGTGGTCTGGAGCCAAAGCTGGGAGATGCGTACCTGAAAACCCTGACCATTACCGGTTTCCCGTCGCGGACCTTTCCCGGAATCCTGGATGACCTGAACCGGCTGGCCATGCCCTATCGCTGGTCCACCCGCGCCATCCTGCTCGACAAGACCGACGCCACCAAGGTTCTGACGAAGATCCGGCGGCAGTGGTTCGCAAAGCGGAAATCGATCGCGGCCATCGTGCGCGAGGTCATGACCAACGAGGCGTCCGTCCTCGTGGACAATGACGCTGCCAATAAGGCGGCCGATGCGGATCTGGCGTTGCAATCCCTTGGTGCTGATGACGTCGGACAGGCCTATCTCACCGCCACCGTCACAGTCTGGGATGGCAGTGCCAGCATCGCGGCCGAGAAACTGCGTCTGGTCGAGAAGATCATTCAGGGGCGGGACTTCACCTGCATGACGGAAAGCCTGAATGCCGTGGAAGCCTGGCTGGGGAGCTTGCCCGGTCATGTTTACGCCAATGTCCGCCAGCCGCCGGTCTCGACACTGAATCTGGCCCATATGATTCCGCTCTCTGCCGTCTGGGCCGGACCGGAGCAGGATGGGCATTTCAACGCCCTGCCGCTGTTTTATGGCAGGACGGCAGGAGCCACACCCTTCCGGTTTTCCCTGCATGTCGGGGATGTCGGTCATACCCTGATTGCCGGCCCGACAGGGGCCGGAAAGTCAGTGTTGCTGGCCCTTATGGCGTTGCAGTTCCAGCGATATCAGGGCGCACAGGTTTTCGCATTCGATTTTGGCGGCTCGATGCGCGCCGCCACGCTGGCGATGGGCGGGGATTGGCACGATCTCGGTGGTGGCCTGACGGACGGGGATACAGAAACCGCGCCCGTCGCCCTTCAGCCCCTGGCGCAGATTGACGATCCCGATGAGCGCAAATGGGCCAGCGAGTGGCTGGGGCAGATCCTCGTTGGCGAGGGGGTGACGCTGACGCCGGACGTCAAAGCCCATCTCTGGTCGGCCCTGAATTCCCTCGCGTCATCGCCCGGCCATGAACGCACGATCTCCGGTCTGGTAGCACTCCTCCAGTCCAACGCCCTGAAGCAGGCGCTGGCCCCATACTGCCTGGGTGGTCCTTATGGCCATCTGCTGGACGCCGATGCCGAACGTATCGGGGATGCCGATGTGGTGGTGTTCGAGACCGAAGGGCTGATCGGCTCCGGCGCGGCATCATCCGTGCTGTCCTATCTGTTTCATCGGATCGAAGGCCGTCTGGACGGCCGCCCGACGCTGCTGGTGATCGACGAGGGCTGGCTGGTTCTCGATGACGGAAACTTCTCCGGTCAGTTGCGGGAATGGCTGAAAACCCTGCGCAAGAAGAACGCCAGCGTCATCTTCGCCACGCAATCCCTGTCGGACATTGCCAACAGTCCAATCGCACCTGCGGTGGTGGAAAGCTGTCCGACGCGGATATTTCTTCCCAACGAGCGCGCCATCGAGCCGCAGATCATGGCGATCTATCGGGATTTCGGTCTGAACGACCGGCAGATCGCCATCATCGCCCGTGCGGCGTCCAAGCGGGAATATTACTGTCAGACCCAGCGCGGCAACCGCCTGTTCGAACTGGGCCTCGGCTCGGTGGCGCTGGCGTTGTGTGCCGCGTCGGGGAAGGACGATCATCGACTGATCGATAGCGTGCTGGCGGAACACGGGCGGGACGGTTTTCTGTCCGCCTGGTTCGAGGTACGCGGTGTCACGTGGGCGGCGGACCTTCTGCGGGAAGGGGGCGTGCCATGATGGAAAAACTTTTCCGTATCCGGGCAAAAGATTTCCACCCTGGATGTGTCGTGGCCATGGGAACGGCTCTGGTTTTTCTCATGCCGGTTGTGTCTGCATCTGCGCAGTGGGCGGTCTATGACGGCGCGAACCACGTCGAGAACGTGTTGATCGCCGCCCGCACGCTCCAGCAGATCGACAACCAGATCACGTCACTGGCCAATCAGGCGCAGATGCTGGTCAATCAGGGGCGTAATCTGGCGAGCCTGCCGCTATCGACATTGTCATCGCTGCAATCATCGATTTCCCAGACCACGGCACTGCTCGCGCAGGCGCAGAACATCGCCTACAGCGTCCAGTCCGTCGAGCAGCAGTATCAGCAGGCGTACACGTCCGTGTCGTCCGGTATGTCCGATAGTACCCTGTTCAGCCAGGCACAGACACGCTGGCAGTATTCCGTGGGCGGGTTCGAGGACGCGCTGAAATTGCAGGCGCGGGTGGTGGGCAACATTCCCTCTGACAGCAGCGCCATGAGCCAGCTTGTATCGGCCAGCCAGACCTCCACCGGAGCGTTGCAGGCCGCGCAGGCGGGAAATCAGCTTCTGGCCCTGCAATCGCATCAGCTTTCCGACATTCAGGCCGAACTCGCCGCCAACGGCCGCGCCACGGCCCTGCAACAGGCGCGTGATGCCGCGACGGAAGCGGAAAGTGACACGCAGTATCAGCACTTTTCGCAGCATGACGCCTATGCACCGGGAACGGTGTCCATGTTCGGCAGCAATGGGAACTGACGGCCATGGCCACCAACGACGTGGGCGTTATTGATACCTTCCTGAACACCTTCACGACCACGATCGACAGCGGTTTCGGCCTGCTGAAAGGAAATGTGGTTTCGCTGGCGGGATCGCTGTCTGTGCTCGATATCGCGTTGGCCGGGCTGTTCTGGGCTTGGGCGGCGGACGAGGACATCATCCAGCGTCTGGTGAAGAAGACGCTGTATATCGGATTCTTTGCTTTTCTGATCAACAATTTCGATCATCTTGCGAAGGTGGTGTTCGACAGTTTCGCCGCCATGGGCCTGAAGGTCGGGGGTGGCAGTCTGGCACTGTCGGATTTCCTCCGTCCCGGCCGACTGGCCGCGACGGGGTTCGATGCGGCCCAGCCGCTGCTGGACTCTGTCCACAACCTGCTGGGTCCGGTGGCCTTCTTCAAGAACTTCATCCAGATTTTTGTGCTGTGCCTGTCCTGGCTGATTGTGCTGGCGGCGTTCTTCATTCTGGCCGTGCAGCTTTTCGTGGCCCTGATCGAGTTCAAGCTGACCACGCTGGCAGGCTTCGTGCTGATCCCCTTTGCCCTGTTCAACCGGACGGCCTTCCTGGCGGAGAAGGTACTGGGCAATGTCGTCTCCTCCGGCGTGAAGGTGATGGTGCTGGCGGTGATCTCCGCCATCGCCTCGGTGCTCTTCCGGCAGTTCAACATCTCCTATGGCGATGCCGTGCCGACCATCGGCCAGTCTGTCTCTGTCGTGCTGGCCTCGGTATCGATCGTGGGCCTGTCCATTTACGGCGGCAGCATTGCCAATGGTCTGATCTCCGGCGCGCCACAGCTTGGCGCGGGCGCCGCTGTTGGCACAGGCATGGCGGTTGGCGCGATGGGCGCTGCTGCTGTTGCCGGTGTCGGGGCTGTCGCATCCGGTGGCGCCGCAGCCCTCGGCGCCACGGCTTCTGCCGCGCGTGGCGGAGCCACGATCGCGGGGGCCGCCAATACGGCTTATTCCATGGGTGCCATGAATGCCGCTGGCGAAACTGCCGGTGCCCGCATGGCAGCCGGGCTGGGCGGTGTCGCCCGGGCGCCGGGCAGCGCTGCCGCAAATGCCGTGAAGAGCAAAATGTCGTCTGCGGCGAACACCATGAAACAAAGCTACGGCGAGGGCGCGCGAGGGGCTTTCACCGCGACAGGCGGACGCTTCACAGGTGGGGCATCGTCCGATGCGAACGGCGGGCAGTCTGGTGGTTCGTCCGGTAACGGCGGAGGGGGTGTTGCCGGCGGCAGTTCTGGCCCCGAGGGTACGCCACCCCGCTGGGCGCGAAGCATGAAGCGCCGCAACGCAGCCACCCATGCTGCCGAGGCCGCCCATATCATCCGCTCCGCCGATGGCGGTGGCGGGTCCACCTCCATCGATCTCTCGGAGAAAGAATGATGTTCCGTCGCTCCACAACACGCTACGGGACCACGCCTGAGCCCGTCACTCCCTATCAGAAGGCAGCGCAGGCATGGGACGAGCGCATCGGCTCCGCCCGCGTGCAGGCCCGCAACTGGCGGCTGATGGCGTTCGGTTCTCTGTTCCTGTCCGCCGGTCTTGGGGGCGGGCTGGTCTGGCAGTCCGCGCGCGGCACCATCACGCCGTGGGTCGTGCAGGTGGACCGGCTGGGGCAGGCGCAGGTCGTGGCGCCGGCCACGTCCGGCTACATGCCCGCCGATCCGCAGATTGCCTGGTATCTGGCGCAGTTCGTCCACGACGTGCGCGCCCTGTCATCCGATGCCGTCGTGGTCCGGCATAACTGGCTGCGCGCCTACGATTTCACCACCACGTCCGGCGCGGTGGCGCTGAACGATTATGCGCGGCTGAACGATCCATTCTCGCGCATCGGGCATGAGCAGGTCGACGTGGACATCGCCTCGGTGATCCGGGCCTCGCCCGGTAGCTTCCGGGTCGCCTGGACCGAGCGCCATTACCGCGACGGCGCGTTCGCCGGCACCGAGCGCTGGACCGCCATCGTGTCGGTTGTTCTGCGCACGCCGCGCGACGCGGATCATCTGCGGAAAAATCCGCTCGGTATTTACGTCTCTGCCATCAACTGGTCTAAGGAACTCGGACAATGATCCGCACCCTCACGCGCGCCTTGCCGTTGCTGACCCTGCCGCTGGCCGGATGCGCGCAGCATTATCATCCGCCGGTTATTCGTTATGATGACGCGGCTCAGGCCGTGCGCCAGCCCGATCCGCCGAAGCCTGTGCAGGTGGTGGAAGTTCCGCAAATCCTTCCCCTGCCGGGCCAGCTCAAACCGCTTCCGTCCTTGCGGCGTGCCCATGTCGTGCCCGAAGCGGCTGATCCCACCGTGCGCGTGACGCAGGCCAATCTTGCCGCCCGCATCCAGCCGACACGAGGCGGCTATGTGAACGCGGTGCAGGTTTACCCCTACAGCGCGGGTGCGCTCTATCAGGTCTATGCTTCGCCCGGCGAGATCACCGACGTTATGCTGCAACCCGGCGAGAAGCTGGTCGGCACTGGGCCGGTCGCGGTGGGCGACACCGTGCGCTGGATCGTCGGCGATACCACCAGTGGCGCGGGTATGACCAAACGGGTGCATATTCTGGTCAAGCCGACGCGGCCGGACCTGACCACCAATCTGATCGTCAATACTGATCGGCGGACTTATCTCGCCGAATTGCGGGCGACGCCTGCGACCTACATGGCGTCTGTGTCCTGGGACTATCCCGAAGATGACCTGATTGCCCTGCATCGGCAGGACAGTGACGCCGACGAGGTCACCCCGGTGGAATCGGGGCTGAATCTCGACACGCTCAATTTCCGCTACGCGATCGAAAGCGTGAAAGGTGGGATGCCGCCTTGGATGCCGCTGCGGGCGTTCGATGACCGGCGAAAGGTGTTCATCGCGTTTCCGTCCGGTATCGGGCAGGGCGAACTGCCCCCGCTCTTTGTGCTCGGGTCCGATGGCGGGCCGGAACTGGTGAACTATCGGGTCCGGCAGAACTGGATGATCGTCGATCGCCTCTTTGCCGCCGCCGAATTGCGGCTGGGCGACAAACATTCCGAGCAACGGGTTCGGATTGTCCGCACTGACGGCAGGAAGTCATGAGCGACACCGAGGAGCGCAAGGATGGAGGAGGGGGCGTTGCTGGAAACGGAAGCGCAACGGGACCGTCCCCCGATCTGCGGCTGCGCGCGCAGCGTCCGCCGGTCGTAAAGCTCTCGCGCCCCGTCATCTGGACATTGGGTGCCGCCGGAGTGCTCGCCATCGGCCTCGCGCTGGGCTACGCGCTACAAAGCAACACGCAGAAAGGGCCGATTCAGGCGGCGCAGGACACGGACGCACGGGCCTCGGCCGACGGGCTGTCGGCACTCCCCAGCGACTATACCAATACACCGAAGCTGGGGCCGCCTTTGCCCGGCGATCTGGGCAGGCCGATCCTCAACGCACAGCGGCAGGGCCGCGCGGGACCGCTTCCCGGCATGGGGGATCGTCGCGGTGACCAGGAGATCGAGGCGGCGCGGACCAGCCGGCTCTTCGCGCAGGTCGAGGCGCGAGAGGGGCAGGGTGCGCAGACAATTCCGGTCATGGCCACCGCTCCCGGAGCACAGGCATCACCGACCAGCCCCGATCAGCAGACCGGCAATCGCGCCTTTCTAGCAGGTCCGCCCGATCGTGCGATGGCCAGCCCCGATCGCATCATGCCGCTGGTCTCGCCCTACGTCCTCCAGGCTGGCACCGTGATCGCTGGAGCGCTGAACACGAAGCTCAGCTCCGACCTGCCCGGCCAGATCGTCGGGCATGTGACCCAGAACGTCTATGACAGTCCGACCGGCCGGTTCTTGCTGATCCCGCAGGGTAGCACCCTGTTCGGGGCCTATAACAGCGGCATTTCCTTCGGGCAGCAGCGCACCCAGATTATCTGGATGCGGCTGATCTACCCGAACGGCGACAGCCTCGTCCTGGAAAAGCTGCCCGGCGGCGACGCCATCGGCCAGTCGGGCCTGTCGGATGAGGTGAACAACCATTGGGGCCAGCTCTTCAGGGCAGCGCTGGTCACGACTCTCCTCAGCGTGGGCTCCGAAGCCGGGACGTCATGGAACGAGAACAATCTCATGCAGGCCATCCGGAGCGGTGCAAGTAACGGTTTCTCCATGGTCGGCAACCGTCTGATCGATCGCAGCCTGAACATTCAGCCCACTCTGACCGACCGGCCGGGCCTGCCGTTCACGCTCATTCTGAACCGCGATCTGGTTCTAAAGCCTTGGACACAGGAGGAAATCCACCCATGACGAAGCTGAAGCTCGGTCCGATCGAGGATGACAAGCCCGTGAAGGTCACGCTGGAGTTGCCGGCCACCCTGCATCGTGATCTTGTCGCCTATGTTGAAATCCTCGGTAGCAGCCCCGGACAGAGTGCCCCTGATCCCATGCGTCTCATCGTGCCCATGCTGGAGCGTTTCATCGTCACTGATCGTGGTTTCGCCAAGGTGCGGAGACAAAACAAGGCGATCAGATAAAATGCACGATTTGAGATACGCTATCACATTACAACATTGATGCGGGTGAGTTTGATCGATTTTCAAGCCGTCGGCAGGGGGCGGATCTGAGCGAATAGCTTGACGAGAGCATCTTTCTAATTCAGACCGCATTATAGCGTACTAGGATCGTCAGCCAATGGGAGGCGACCGCCCCCACTGAAGGAACCTATGACCACTGCGCGTCACATCGTTGCCCTGCTGCAAAGCCATATCGCTGGAGACGAGCAACGCTTTCTCTCCGTTGCGACGCAATTGGCCGCTCACGAGGCGCGTCAAGGGCATGGCAAGCTTGCGCAGGAATTGCGAGAGTTGGTTGAGGCAGCAAAAGGTAAAGACGCGACAGTTGCCCGACGCGGTGCTGGCCCCGTGCCTATCGCGCAACCTAAGGGCGAACTTACAAACCTTCTTTCTGCGCGTTATTCTAACATTCGCCTCAACAGCATGGTGCTGACACCAGCACTCGGAGAACGAATTCGCCGAGTGCTGACGGAACAACGTCAACAGGAGCGGCTTCGTGCGCGGGGGCTTACTCCCCGTCGAAAGATCCTTCTTGTTGGGCCGCCAGGCTCCGGTAAAACCATGACGGCTGCCGTCTTGGCAGGCGAACTTAAGTTGCCATTGTTTACAGTCCTTTATGACGGGTTAATCGGGAAGCTGATGGGGGAGACGGCAAGCCGCCTTAGACTAGTGTTCGATGCCATTGCCGTTCAGCGCGGTGTCTACTTCTTTGATGAATTTGACGCTGTCGGTGCTCAGCGCGCTGGCCCAAATGACGTTGGCGAAATCCGACGTGTACTTAATTCATTTCTTCAATTCATCGAGAACGATGATGGGCCGAGTCTCATAGTGGCGGCAACAAACCATCCTGAGCTGCTCGATAAGGCACTATTTCGTCGATTTGATGATGTAATTACTTATGGGCTGCCAGATACTAAGATCGCGCGCGGAATTCTGGAATCACATTTGGCGACATTTAAATTGAAATTGATCAATTGGGATCAAGTGCTTAAAGCCACAGATGGTCTCAGTCAGGCGGAGATCGCTCGTGCCGCAGAGGATGCGGCCAAGATGGCCGTTCTTGGTGGAACCGAGAATGTTGACCAATCTATGCTGCTCGCTGCGCTCGCGGAGCGTAAGGCGGCTACGTTTTGATTTTTTAGAGCGCTATGGTGGATATGAAGCGAGATCGACCGCACCTGTATATGGAAGGGGGCGGAGAGAAAGAACTTTATACTTCGCCGAAGCGAGGAGACTCAGGCTTGCCGCCTGCACGAGTTCGGGCCGCGCATGCCCATAAGCTTGAACAGGCTATTGGTAATGCGCTCTCAGAGGCTCGCCGTAAGTTGGCAACGCGCGATGAGGCCGTAGCCGAGGGCGAGCGTGGTTTTTACCTGGAGTTTGAGATTCCCGCAGCCGAGCGAGCTGCTGTAGACGGGTTGGAGAATAAACCCAAGTCGATCGAATTAGTTGCGGTAAGACTGCCCGAGGACGGAGAAGATCTGATTTCAGCCACGGTATTTGTGCCGGAAAAGTCTGCTGATTTTTTTGTCAAGAAGATCGAGGCCTATCGCGACGAGGACACAAAAACGGGCAAGCCAAAAAACGAAGCTCTTGTTGCTCGGATTGAAGATATTCGTTTGGCTGCTCTTCGTTCTCTTTTTACCGATGATATGACGTTGTTTCCTCAGGCCGAGCGTCAGGCTTGGTGGGAAGTGTGGTTGCGTGAAGATAGACTTGGGACATTTCGGGCGGTTGCGGAACGCCTGAATGTCGTTCTGAAAGAGCACATAATCAGCTTTCCAGAACGGGACGTTGTGCTGGTACTTGCGAACGAAGCCACAATGGTGCGGTTGGTTGGAAATACCGATGCAATCGCTGAATTAAGGATTGCGAAGGATACTCCATCGCTATTTCTTGAAATGGGTGCCGTTGAGCAGGTTGAATGGGCGGCCGAACTTGCTGAGCGGGTCAACCCGCCATCAATTCTGGCACCTGCGGTCTGTGTTCTCGATAGCGGGACGACCCAAGGGCACGTTCTCATTGCGCCAGGCCTCGATCCTGCGGATCAGCACGCTTACGATAATTCATGGGGCGTGGGGGACAGTGCTTTTTGGAACGGCCATGGCACTGCAATGGCTGGCGTCGCGTTGTATGGGGATCTCGAAGCGGCACTGAGTGAAAACGCTGCCATCAATTTGCAGCACCGTTTGGAGTCCGTGAAGATTTTGTCGCCCAGTGATCAGAATGATCCTGAACTTTATGGTGCCATAACAGAGGTAGGGATCACCAAGGCAGAGACGTGTGCACCGCGCCGACGGCGCGTGTTTTGCATGGCGGTGACTAGTGACATCGGCTTGGGACGTGGCCGTCCTTCTTCATGGTCAGCGGCTATCGATCAGCTTTGTTATGGCAACGGGATTCATCGTCGTTTAATAGTTTTGGCGGCAGGAAACTTGCGAGGCGATATTGTCGCTGCGGAATATCCTGACGCGAATGACCTTGCAGAGGTTGAAAGCCCAGCTCAAGCATGGAATGCGCTTGTCGCTGGCGCTTACACGGATAAAATTACCATTACGCATCCGGACTATGCCGGCTGGGAAGCTATTGCACCTGCGGGAGACTTGGCACCAACTAGTCGCACGTCAGGAATATGGGATCGGCAGTGGCCGATCCGTCCCGATGTGGTTTTCGAGGGCGGTAACCTTGCCTATGACGGAGTTAATCCGGCCTCGGCAATCGACGATCTTCAACTCATTACAACGCATTTTCGGCCGAATGTTCGCTTGTTTGACGTATTTGGTGATACCAGTGCGGCAGCGGCCTTAGCGGCTAATCTATCGGCTGGTATTATCGCCGCCAGGCCTGAACTGTGGCCGGAGACGGTACGAGGATTGGTGGTTCATTCGGCTGAGTGGACACCGGCAATGCAAGGTCGCTTTAATGCCGCCGTCAATCAGACGCAGAAGATGGCGATGTTGCGTCGTTATGGCTGGGGTGTACCAGATCTTGGACGAGCGTTGATGAGTGCCCTAAATGATGCGACTCTCATGGTGGAGGACGCTCTACTACCCTTCCGAAAAGACGGCTCAAACATTAAAACAAGGGATATGAATTTACATCATCTACCGTGGCCGCGTGATGAGTTGCTTGCGCTCGGTGATCAAGATGTGGAATTGAGAGTGACCCTATCTTACTTTGTTGAGCCTAATCCTGGCGAAAGAGGTTGGACGCGAAGGCATCGTTATGCTTCCCATGCTCTTCGTTTTGCTGTGAAACGCTCCCTCGAAAGTCTTCAGCAGTTCCGGACACGCACTAATAAGGCTGCCGAGGCGGAGGAAGCTGGTGCAATGGGGAGCGCGCCTGGAGGAGACAATTGGGTATTGGGCTCGATACGGGATCGTGGCTCAATCCACTCCGATATATGGCGTGGAAGTGCGGCCGCACTTGCGGAGCGTGATGCTGTTGGTGTGTTCCCGGTCAGTGGCTGGTGGAAAGAGAAGCCTGGTTTGCAGCGCTGGGATCGGTCGGTACGATACGCACTTCTGGTGTCGATCCGTGCGCCTGGCGCGGAAGTCGACCTTTATACAGCAATCGCCAATAAGCTGGCTGTAGCAGTTCCCGCTTCTTGACCAGAGTTATACGGCTGTTTCCATTATATTTTTGTGAGTAAGCGTCACGACTAAACAGCAAACATTAGTGATTGTCGGTATCGGGGGCTGCGTGCCCCCGCAACCAAGCATAAACGTCTGAAAAGACAAGAGAAAAGCCACCCTCAAGGGTGGCTTTTTTTGTGCCTGAAACACAACGCAGGAAACACATAGGAAACAGACGGAAAGGTAATCCGGCGCATTTTTGTCGAATGTCACAAATGCGTGAAGGTGGGAAGGGGCATCCCGCTGCCTGTTTCAGGGTATGATCCTGCCTTGTCGAGTCAGGACAGTCTTGCTGTCCATAACTGGAGTATCAGGAAAGCCTCATGGCCGCAGACGAACTCACGGGACTGATCAGATATCTCGGTCAGGATGACTGGCAGGACCGTTTCGCGGAAGTGCTTGGCGATCACATCGGTCCGGCGCTGGAAGCGGGCGACATCACGTTCGAGGATCTGGCGGAGATGATCGGTCCCGACGTCGCCATGACGCTGTGGGGCTGTGCCTTCGAGGATTTTCTCGGGCAGGACCGGGACGATGGTCGGAACATCGTTGACGTCTATCTGAAACGCCGGGGCTGGAAGGAAGGGCCGCGCAACAGCGCCTATATGCGTGCGCTCAGGGCTTCGGTCATGAGCCTGTATGAAGTTTCGGACATCCGACCCGGCCAGAGCCTGATGGCGCGCGCCCGGAAAAATGACGGCGCGGGGGTTGCCTACGATTTCGGGTGGATGTGGCACGAACTCGGGATCACCATGCTCCGGAAATAGGCCGCTTTCGCCTCATTTCCGCCGTCCGGAAGACGATTGCCCGACCGGCAAAGCGGTCATTGAAATCATGCGATCTATTACATCTGAGCAAACAGGAACAGGCAGGATACGTCTGGCGTTAAAATGATGACGCCTGCCCGTATGTCCGGACAGGTCTGTTCCTTTGGATAAAAACCATGTCGAAGCCCGTTCTCGTTATCGGTGCAGGGCCTGTCGGCCTGACCATGGCCGCCGAACTGGCCCGGTACGGGACGCCTGTCAGGGTTATCGACAGGTTGCCGGCCCGCACCACCCAGTCCCGAGCCCTAGCCGTCTGGCCCCGCACACTGGAACTGCTTGACGCAGCGGGCTGTGCGGATGCGTTTATGGCCACCGGGCTATGTGCAAACGCTGTCAGCATTCACGCTGGCAACAGGACACTTGCCCGGATCCCGTTCGGGACGATCACCTCTTCTTTCAATTACCTGCTACTGATTCCACAATCGGAAACCGAGCGGTTACTGGAAGAACATCTCAGGACTTTTGGTAAGACTGTCGAACGCGGAACTGAACTGACGGACTTCGTTAACAGGGATGACGATGTTTCATGCACACTTAGGCATGCTGGAGGCAGGATCGAGAGCCTGGAAGCTGCGTGGCTCATCGGGTGCGATGGGGCACATTCCTTTGTTCGCAGCAGGTTAGGCCTGGCATTCGAGGGAGACACGCTGCCCACGGGTTTTGTTATTGCTGATGTGCATGTGACGGGTCTTGCCATCTCGCCTGACGAACCGGCAATTTTCTGGCACCCGGACGGCGCTGTCATGTTTTTTCCGATATCGCGGGACCGTTACCGTATTATCGCCGATCTGGGTTCGGTTCCACTGCATACGCCGGACCTTGAGGAAATGCAGAGAACTGTCGACCGGCGGGGACCGGGCGGGGTCGCCCTGTCCGATCCGGTATGGCTGTCGGATTTCGGGGTCAACGAACGCAAGGTCCGGAACTATCGCAAGGGTCGCGTATTTCTGGCTGGCGATGCAGCCCATATCCATAGCCCTGCCGGTGGCCAGGGCATGAACATGGGCATGCAGGATGCCTTCAATCTCGCCTGGAAGCTTGCGCTTGTCGAGCAGCAGGAAGCAGGGCCGTGCCTGCTGGATAGCTACAGTATCGAGCGTAGCGGTGTAGCGCTGCAGATATTATCGGATTCCAGCCGTATGACCAGGATTGTCCTGCTCAGAAGTCATCTGGCGCAGAAGGTACGCAACTTTATTGTAAAGCAGATTTTCTGCATTTCGGTGATCCGTCGCGCCATCGCCAACCGGCTTTCCGGAATCATGATTGGTTATCCCGATAGCCCCCTCAACGTGGGTTCCGCTCGTGGATTGCGTGTCCCCCAACCGGGACAGCGGATGATTTCAGCACGAGGTTCTGAGGGTGGTGGTATTCCCCGCTTTATACTTGCCGCCAGAGACTGTGCTGAAGCGCGGGCCATGATCGCGCGTCATGCATCCTTACTGATGTCCGAAGTGCGCCGGCCACCGGATGAAAATGGCATCTGGCTGGTGCGACCCGATGGCTACGTCGCTGCTACCGCAAAAAGTGGGAACTGGGCGGTAATCGATATGGCCCTGAAAGGAATGGCAGCCGAAACATCCACACTGATGAAGAATTGAAACACGTTGATAATATCATGCCATGAAACCGGACAGGCAGCATCCGCCTCTTTTCAGTCGTCCACAACGCCTAGCGCGAAGAAAAAAGCAGACAAAAAAATACGAAATTTTTATGTATTAAAATAGATGTTGTGAGTTATTTATAGTATTTGATAGCTCTGGGAGCATCTCTGCAATACACCTTCAATATTATTTCTGAAGGAGCCATCGTCACTTTGCATAGCACATGAAAAATTCTCTTCGCAAGAAGATTTTTCAAACAAAGATATGCCTTTTCCAATGGAAGTAATAATATTGTCGAATCTAAGGAATCGATCGTGAGCAACTTTTGAAAAATCACTATCTTTCAGAGCATATAATCTAACAGATCCAATGTTCTTTTTACTAACTTTTAGTTGTTTCTCTATTAATTTACATATTTCAGAAATCTCCGTGTCTCTTCTGGATGTATATATAGATACACTTTTCGTTTTGATTTTTCCAGGTATTTGACTTAACAGTTTTATAAAGTAAGTAACTCCTGACAATCTACCTTGCGAGTAGCATTCAGATATAGATTTTCCACAGTATCGATCAATAATAGATATATGCTTCGCAAAAGAAGACAAGCTGAGAAAGCGATCAGTCCAAATTTTATCGCGTTCAGTACCTATTGGGATAATTCCATCCCATAATATTTTAAGATTTGTAAGATGTTTTGAAGTATCAATACAATCAAAGCGGCAGACCTCCAAATTGTCTCCCTCAATGAATCCACTCCACTCATCGTCTGAGCAATATTGTAAAATTGTACTGTTTTCCAAACATGCGATATCAACATCTTGAGAAAAACTCAATAATGATGGCTGATTAAAAAAAGTGTCTTCCGTATATTCGTGACCACATTCAAATTTTCTAAAATAATCGCTTATCAAAGCATTTTTCCATAATTTTCGTGTTGCCATAGGCATTTCTTGTAAAGCTTCAATAATTGGCTCGTTATTAGGACTCATAAAAAAAACCCCATATCTTTTCCAAAATTCTAAAAATCGAATGTTATTAGATCTCTCTCTTGCCGGATCTGAATGGGGCTGAGGTTGAGGCCAAAGTGCAGACGGCTGCAGAACAAATCTAATGGTCATCTTATCGCCTGTTAATAAATATTTCTTGGAAGCTTTCTTCGAAAAAGCCGTTGGGCCACTCATCCAAAAACTCACCGTCAGTATCAAGCCGAAGATGCAAAACCTGCGAACCTTCGTCCGTTGGCTGAACATATAAAACTGTCACGAAGTCAGGTGGAATATTCTGTTTTTTTATAAGAGTTTGTAGTCTGAGAATTAATGCCTCACTGTGACTCTCTACAATCCATTGGTTTCCCCCAAAAGGTTCTGCTTTACCACTCTTTTTTTCTTCTCCGTGAACTTTGGATGTATTGAAAAAGAAGTCTGCCAAATGTCCTTGCAATCGAGGATGAATATGGATTTCGGGCTGTTCCACACAGATTGTTTTACCGCTTGAGACAGTGCCTTCAACAAGGATTGGCATGAGCTGACCAATCCCGAAACCTACATCTGAGGGGCTCACCACCACATTGTGAGCATCTGTCAAAGACATGGCTATAATGTCACCGGTCAAACTATCACCAGCATTTGAGACGTTTACCTTGTAAGGAATTTGAAATTGCTCGAGTTGATCGTTTAAGCGAGGGATCAATTTATTTTTTCGCCGATAAAGCAATTGTGGCATCCGTTCTCCGCGCTGCCCCACCGAACCTTTGTCGCTACCTGATACGATATAATGACGAGCAGGAGGGCTTCTTAAAGGACCTAGATATGAGACGTTTGCAAATTCCGCCAACAACCCCCTTCTAATGGAATCAATTGGAAGAGAACCAATAAAAAGGTGTTCGAAAAGCCCTAATTCGAGTATTTCTTTATGATTTTCAATCAATTTTTTATTTAATAGTATCTGACCTGGCATAGATGCCGTGGGAATAAAATTCAATTCCTTCCATATCTTATTTATTTGATTTCCAAGCAAATCAAATTTAGATCCCATGCTATTTTTTTTAGAATTATTTGTATTTTTATCTATTGATGATATCATTCTAGATAAATTAATGGCTGAATCTAAATTTTTTATTTTATAAAGTGTATTAACGTTATCATCTAAATCTTTTGCAGGATTTTCAGTTTGAGCGACTCTTACAAGAGATGTGGTTTTGTCGAAAATGCCGAAATCAATCTCTTCAATCCAAGCATCCCCATTTTTGTCCTCTTCCGAATCCGGAATTGTATTGATGCTTACATCCACGCTCTTTAATGCAGACCGAGAAATATTGTGCCTTGTCGACGCACTTCGAGAATTTGGAGAATCGAAGGAAAACCCAATGCGTATTTTCTTGGTTACATCATGCTTATAAATGGCTGACTCGAAGTTTCCTAAATCAACGTCTTCCCCTCGGAATACAACTTTATTTTCACTTGTCGGCGTTGATTCGAGTATAGTAGATTGCTTCATTAGTAATATAGACTGTATTATTGAGCTTTTTCCAGCAGAATTTGGCCCGTATATCAAGGTTATTTTCCCTAAAGGGATTTTTTGTAATTTTCCGAATGCTTTAAAATTACTTATTCGTATTTCTTTTAACATTTTTTAACTCATTCATGAGGAGAATATATTTTGTATTGTGTCGCAATAATCATTATGTTGCAAGGTATTGAGGCCCGTTGTTATCGCCGCACCGGCGTTTGTCGGACATTCCGTTGTCCCCCCTTAACCGCTGGTCTGCTCAGTGATGCCGGAGCAGACCAGCGGCAGACGCCTCATCTTGGACGAATGAAGCACATTTTCTCATTCCCAGAAGCGGACATGATTCAATCCCTAATCCGGTATGTCCTTGATACTGTAATCCACACCGTCAAACCCCGGGGCAAAACACATAGGATGCGGGGAAATGGCTATCTGAATTGGTATTGGTATGAGTTTAAAGTAGAACTCGAACATATTTGGCGTATGCGCATATGCAGCTAAGGGAGAAAACTGTTGCACATAGAATATTTCATGTTGGCCGGCCTACGAAAGCTCGAGTATACAAAACCTATTGATTTCGTGACGTGGATGAATAAAGCAGAAAAATTTAAAACAGGAAGAATAAATATTTTCATTGGTCAAAATGGATCTGGAAAATCAACTGTTATTGATGTTATCGATAGCTTCAGAGAATCAAGAAAAATCTCAAATTTACAACGGGAGAATTTGCCAGTTGATCATCTATCATGCTTCGTTATAAAAACTGATGATAATATGTTTGTCGGCCTATTTAGCATGCATGGCTGGGATGAAATCAAAACAATACAAGTAAAAGATTTTAAACATAACGTCTGTAGTACGGACGAAGTTCCGTGGCGAGACCACGCAATGACGCCATGTAAAAATTTTCAAACAAAAATAATAGATAAATCAAAATTAAATATTGAATATTATGATAATTACAATAATAAAATAGATAATCTTGAGAACTTGGTAGGGGAACTCAATAAGATATCGAGGGACTTACCTGGACTTGTTTCCAGCAGATGTAACGATCCGGAACAACTTTGTATAGATATTCATACTTTAGAAGCGCGAAAAAACTCTCCAATTAGTGTCTCTGAAGCAGATGGTTATCTAGATATTTGGTTGGACGACGATGACGCTCAAACCAATACGGTGCGCGCTATAGATCTTCCATCTGGATGGAGAGCTTACGCGTGTATATTAAGCTGGTTAAAGAACCTTCCACAAAATTCAATTGCTCTTTTAGAAGAGCCGGAAACTCACCTCCATCCAATTTTACAAAGGCGACTTGCGCAACGCGTTGGAGTTATTTCTGAAGAAAAAAATATTCAGCTATTTATCACAACACATTCTCCTACATTTATAAATGTAGAAAAATGGGGAAGTTTTGAGCCAAATTTATTCTCTGCACAAAACAGTAAACTTTCTTGTGTGAAAAATTTCAGCCAGACAAGAAATATTCTTGACGAAATGGGGGTAAAAGCAAGTGATATTTTACAATCAAATGGTGTTATCTGGGTTGAGGGGCCATCCGACAGAATATACATAAATACTTGGCTAAGAGACTGGTGCAAAAAGAACAATAAGAGAATATACACTGAAGATATAAATTATTCTTTTTCATTTTATGGTGGATCTATATTATCAAATTTTTCAATGATTCCGTCTTGCAGTCATATAAATATTCTTAATATAAACCAGAATTTCTTTATGGTGATCGATAGAGATCTGAGTTTTGAAGATGGTAGCGATGTACCGAAAAATGTAATTTCAACAAAATCGAAGATTATTAACGAAATAAATCAAATAAATAGAAAAACCTGTGGATATTGGATTACAAAGCCCTATACTATAGAGGGGTATCTTCCAGAAGATGTATTATATACTTACTTTATTATTGATGAGAATACTACAAAAATTACATTAAAACCAGAATCCCCTCCAAAAACAAAAATTGCCACTATTTTTTCTAACCTCTCATATGAACAAAGAATACGTGTTTTTGATGAAGAAGAATTGGCAAAAAAAATAGAAAATGTTTATGAATTTATAACATTGTGGAATAGATAAGATCTTGTTTGAAAGTCATCGGCGCGCACTTCTTATGATTAAATTAGCAGGAATTGTAACAAAGTTTGTCGACGCTGAAACGCGTCAATCGCTACTTCATCGACGACTACCATGCGAAGCAACGCGCCGAGGATCGGCATATGTATAGTTCGCTAACTGCTTATGGTCGTACGCACCCAAATGCGTGGGCATAAATGTTAAGCTGCGGCCTATATTAAACCGCTGTTGCGGTCGAGCTATCGCGTGATCTGGGAAAGGGCTTGTAATTAATACACTTGTTGGTTAGTTGACTCCTGATGCGTGCCGCAACTGGACATTCGCGATACAATTGTCCCGTGGGTCAGCGCTTTGTCATCTCTGCCCACGGAAGATAGCAAGCAACCAAGCACATCAGTTGACGCCCTCTAATTGCTCGAGAATAGCTGCCGCCTACTAAAAACACTTTTCTGCTGGCTCCATGGGAGCGTCTGCCGCGCTCGAAGGCTCCTGTTAAATCAACAACCGAGCATCAAGGGCGGCTTTCGTAGAAAACTAGTCGATAAGGAGACATTCTGATCTCCCCCATATGCCGTCTGGCGCACATCTTTGTGTAACGTTAACGATCATATAATTCCGTCGCGGTCGGCTCCTCCATGTCCTTTGACCACCTCGGCTATGACCGCGACCGCACGGGCGAGTATTTCCCGGTCTTCCGGCGCGCCTAGGCATAACCGCAGGCCCGTGTCTGCCTGGGGAGAGACTAACGACGCATCCGGAGGCGTAACTTCAACGCCAGCGCGAAGCAGCCGTGCCGTCACGCGTTCCGCCTCGAGTGCTGACATCGGTAGCCACGCATGGGCCGAACGCCTGGCCCCCGCTGGCGCGACGAGATCGCCCAACACCGAGCGCGCCAGATCCCACCGGACGGTTGCCTCCGCCTGAACCGCCTGTGAGATGGTATCAATCCGACCGTCCGCGACCCACTGGCTGAACACCAGAGCCCCCAGCGAGGGAGGGCAATACCCCAAGGCACGGATGCCCTGCATGAGCCGCTCCCGTGGCAGATTGGGAGGAAGCGCGAGAAACGCCAGACGGAATCCCGGACAAATACCTTTGGAAAGGCTGGCGAGATAAAGTGTTCGCTCGGGCGCATAAGACACGATCTGGCGCGGACGCTCAGAATATGCGTAATAGGCGTCATCTTCCAGAATCAGCAGATCACGCGCCCGTGCGACAGCCGCGATCTCCTGCCGACGTTGTTCCGACATCGTTCGTGTCGTCGGATTGTGCAAAGTTGGCAGCGTGAAGAGTAGGCGACTGCCGGTTTCCGCAGCTGCCCGATCAACGGCCTCAGGCAGTAGCCCTTCGCCATCCATCGGCAATCCCCGCAGTTTCAGACCCAAATGGTTGGCCGCCATGCGTGCGCCGTAAAAAGTCGAGGCCTCACAGAGAATGGTATCGCCGGCAGAACAGAACGATGAAAAAACCAGTGCAATGCCATGCTGACCACCGTTGCATTGAATTAGGTCACCAGCGTCGAAGTCCAAACCATACTGCCGCGTGAGCCATTGCGCCCCGGCCGCTCGGACATGCGGTAAACCGGCCCCCTGAATGTAATGCACGGCGGGGTCGAGCGCTTCACGCGCCATCAGTGCGACCAATGCGGCATTCAGGTCTACCATCAGGGGAACAGGCGGTGGCGTGTTGCACCGCAGGTCGATCGGTCCGCTCCTGTCTCGTCCCAAGGCTACAGCGTGTTCGATTGTGGGAACGTCTGGAACGGTTGGCAGTGTGCCGCGCACAAACGATCCGCGGCCGACATGCGCTGACAACAGTCCTCGCCGCTCGGCCTCGGCGTAGGCCCGCGTCACGCTTCCCACGCTGACGCCCAGCCGGAAGGCCAGATCACGCTGCGGCGGAAGCTTGGTACCGGGCGCAAGCTGACCTGTCTGGATATCGCGCGCCATCGCCACGACAAGCCGCTCATAGATCGGCAACTGGCTCGACTGTAGTTCAGGGTGCCACATCTCCAGCTCCGTCAGTACAATTGGAATAGGACAATATAGTGATTGAACTCTTTCCTGAAGTTGTCAATCTAGAACAATCGAATCGATTCGTCTCTATTGTACTATAACAATAAGGATTGACCTATGTCGCGGTCAGTTGCGGACATCACCTGTTTACGCCCTAGTCCCCACGCATCCAGCGACATTCGGGAATGGGTAGAAGTTTTGTGCCTCGCAGGCGCTATCCTGGCTGGACTGGGAGTGCTCATGGCCATTCATGAACCTGCCGTGGCGCAGGAAGTGGACGAACGTACCGAGCAGATTTCCATTCCGTATGTCCCGAAAGATCTGAGCGATCCTGTGCGGGCCCGGCATCTGCTGATGCGGATCGACGCGGCTGCGCTGAAAGCCTGCGGCGACATGGGCGGTCTGTCCATTCCGACGCAGGAAATCATCGAATGGTCGGACTGCCACCATGAAAGCTTCACCCGCGGGGTGGCGGCTTTTCATAGTCCGACACTGACACGCATGGCCGATACAATCGATCCCGGGATCGGCTCGACGGCGCAGAAGCACTGAAATCGAACTCACTTTCCGGCAGGTTGACGTCTTTGCCGCCGAGCCTTTCCGGGGCAATCCGCTCGCCGTGGCGGTCGGGGCTGATGGATTGTCCGATGCTCAGATGGCGCAGATCGCAAATTGGACCAATCTCAGCGAGACAACCTTTCTTCTCAGACAGACGCATCCCGATGCTGATTATCGTGTGCGTATCTTCACGCAGCAGACAGAACTTCCTTTTGCCGGACATCCGACTCTTGGAAGCGTATACGTGTGGGGAGAAGCATTGGAGGAGTGAGCCGATGCGTTTCCATATTGTCTCAGCGGATTGCTTTGCGGCTTTTCGCAGCAAAGTCTTGAGCTTGGCGAAGACCTGTTCGATCGGATTGAGATCGGGACTGTAGGGCGGCAGGAAGATGTTCCTCGCCCCGACAAGCCCGAATGGCCTTACGAGCCGGACCGCCCGTGTGGCTGCCGAGATTGTCGAGCACGACGATATCGCTTGGCTTGAGTGTTGGAACCAGAACCTGCTCGACACGCCCTAACAGACAGGCAGCAGACGCCTCAAGTCAGACATCGAAGTGGTGATGGTGGCTGCCCGAAAGCGGACGTTTTTAGGTGAACCGCGATAAACCGCGTTTGGGACCTAACCGCCCGACAGCTTCGGAGCGCCTCGCCGCAAATTCCGGACGCTACACGGAAGTGATTAGCGATCCTTTGGCGCCTTCATTCCGCACAGTGCGCGCCCCGGAGGTGGGACATGATCACCGCCGCTCGTTCAGCCTTATCGTCCCCTTTCATTGAGATCACCAACACAATTGATCTCTCGGGAGCCCATCTTGCGATAACTTTGTTTGTAAGCGTATGTTATTTCTGGTTTAAAGGGGTGCGGGGGATTGGCAATTTTGATTGCAAATTCTGATTTTAAGTCGATCGCGCCGAAAGCGATTTCGGAAGTCGCTTCAGCAGATCATGTGCAGGCCGGTCTACCGATCCCGAAAGCCATCCGTGTGCAGGTCTTTTCTCCGGATGACTGGGAAGGCTTCACGGAGGAGTGGGCGAGTTCGCTCAAGGGTTATGCGATCGTGCGACGCTTTGCGGGCGCTGGCGACATGGGGCTCGACGTCACCGGTTTTACCGCCGCCGCAGGGTTCAGCGCTCCATGGGACAATTACCAGTGCAAGCGTTACGATCATCCGTTACGTCCTTCAGATATTCATGTCGAAATCGGGAAGATCATTTACTATTCGTGGCTCGGTGAGTTTACCGTGCCGAGAAAGCACTACTTCGCCGCAAGCAAAGACATCGGCACAACCGCTGCAAAACTTCTCCTTGACCCGATGAGTCTGAAGGAGAGCACCCGGGACGCCTGGGAAAGGCAGTGTCGGCACGAAATCACTAAGACGGCAGATGTGGCACTTACGGGCAGTCTTCTCTCCTACTTCAATGCGTTTGATTTCTCGATCTTCGGGTCCAAAAGCGTATTGGAACTGATCGCCCAGCATGAAACCACCAAGTTCCATGCGATCCGTTTCGGCGGCGGCCTTCCACCACGCCCAGCTTCACATGTTCCGCCGGCTGAGCCTGCTGAACACGAGAGCCGGTATATTCGGCAACTCCTCAATGCCTATGGGGACCACCTAGGTGAACAGTTGCCGGACGTTGCCGCCCTCGCTTCGAAGCAACCGCTTCACCGTGACTTCAGCAGGCAACGTGAACGCTTTTACAGCGCGGAAGCGCTAAGGAATTTCTCGCGGGACACCGTGCCTGAAGGGACGTTCGACGCTTTGCAGGAGGAAGTCTTTCAGGGTGTCGTCGACATATGCGAGGGTTCGCATCTAACAGGGTTCGAGCGTATGAAGGCGACCGTGTCGCAAGCGGCGCAGGTTGTTTTAACGTCCAATCCATTAGCCCCCGCCACACGCGTTCAGGACCGGCAAGGCATTTGCCACCAGCTTGCGAATGAAGACCGGCTTTATTGGATACCGACTGATGAGTAAGCGGCTGAGCCCGTTTAACAGCCCTTTGGAAACGGGCGTGCGCGCCCTTGCGATCTTGGAGGCTGCCCACCCGAATGGCTGCGATTTGCAGCGGCTTGTCGAGCTTGATTACCTTGTTGTGCATTCCAGCGACGCTGGAGGTCCAGACAGCCTGCACGTGCCATTGCCGATGCGCGCTGGCGAACTTCTGGTTCGTAGGGAAATCATTGAAAAGGGATTGCTTCTGATGGCGAGCCGGGGGTTGGTCGAGCGGGTAGCGCGCCCAGATGGGATACTTTACCGTGCAGGCGAGGCTGCGGCACCTTACATGGCAGCATTGAGTGCACCATACTCGGTTGAGTTGAGGGCGCGAGCGGCCTGGGTTATTCAAGCATTTGGCCATATGACCACCGATGCGATCCGCACGATTACTCAGCGTTTCTTTGAGAAATGGACTAGCCAGTTCCAGCCTGGTCAGCTTCGAGGGCCTCGCGTATGAGTGGCTATCTCCGTCTGGACAAACTGGGTTTTTCAGGCCCCTCTAAGCGTGCTGAGATTAGCTTTTCTGGTGGCGTCAACGTTATCTGTGGTGCATCGGACACCGGCAAATCCTTTCTTGCTGAGGCGATCGACTTCATGCTCGGCGGCTCCGACCTGAAGGAGATCCCGGAAAGGGAGGGCTACAGTGCTTTATATCTGGGTCTGTCCGGTCCCGAATCCGAATCATGGACTTTCGAGCGCGCGATCTCGGGCGGGAATTTCATTCTTCGCCAAGGCGATACCGCACATACGCTACGTCAAGCGCATGCACATGAGCGCATTGATAATGTGTCAGGATTTCTGCTCGAAAAAATAGGCCTCCTCGGCAAGCGGATCCTGAAGAGCAGCGCGAAGAGCACGACCAACAGTCTCAGCTTCCGCAACCTAGCCCGCCTCGTAATTGTGCAAGAAGGTGAAATTCAACACAAGGGATCGCCATTCTGGGGTGGGCAGTACACCCTTAAGACGGCCGAACTCGCCACCATCAAGCTGTTGCTAACTGGGATCGATGATTCCGCTGTTGTGTCCGTCACGGCTGACGAGCCAGACCAGACAGGACAGATCATGCTGCTCGACGAACTAATCGCGGATCTCGCGTCGGAAATTACCGATATGGGAGAAGAGAAAGCCGAGCTGGAAGCGCAACTCGAAAGGCTCGAAACCTCCGCAGCTGAACATCGGGACAGCGTGGCAGACGCGCAGCTGAACCTCGAAGATCGGATGTCTCAGCGCCGCGAGCTGGCAAACCAATCGCGTGAAATTACCGACCGGCTCGACGAGATTGGTGAGTTGCTCGCCCGCTTCGAACTTCTTCGGGAGCATTACGCAGTTGACCGTGATCGCCTGCAGGCAATACAAGAGAGCGGCACACTATTCGCCTACGTCGAGCGCGTGGCCTGTCCGCTATGCGGAGCAGGGCCCGAAGCTCAGCATGCCGACGCTGATTGCGACGGAAATGTCGCGGAAATCGTTGAAGCGGCGACGGCCGAAATTGGAAAAATCGAGCGACTCTCTGAGGAACTCGCCTCCACAGTAACCCAACTGCGGGCCGAACAAGATCACCTCGAAGATTTGCAGGCAACGGTCGTAGAAGCCTACGCTACCGTCGATGGCGACATCCGGCAGACTATGGCGCCCGAAGTGGAAGCTGCTCGAGCAAAGTTCACCGACATCATCGAGACGCGGTCAGCCGTCCGTGGATTTTTGGCTCTTTTTGATCGGCGAGACAAGCTCGAAGCACGCCGCGCAGATCTGGATGATGTCGCGGCCGAACCTGCTGAGAAGACCAAGGTCGCAGTCGGATTCTCAGAGGTTGTCGCCCACCGATTCTCGTTGAAGGTCGAGCAAATTCTCAAAGCGTGGAATTTTCCTGGTGAATGCCGTGTCCATTACGACAAAGATGCAAGTGATTTTGTCATCGACGGAAAACCAAGAGGAAGTCGCGGTAAGGGCTTGCGTGCGATAACGCATGCCGCCGTTTCGATCGCCTTGCTTGAATATTGTCAGGAACATGGTCTGCCGCATCCAGGCTTCCTAGTGCTGGACTCCCCGCTTCTAGCCTACTTCAAGCCTGAAGGCGATGAGGACACCGCGCTACAGGGTACAGATCTGAAGGAGCGGTTCTACAGCTATCTTAAGGCACACCATGGCGATGGCAGCCAAGTAATAGTCATTGAGAATCAGCATCCACCTGACAGCGAACTCGAGGGGTTGAATCTTACGATATTCACAGGAAACCCGACCGAAGGTCGCTTCGGGCTTTTGTGAGTCAGACTATCGACGAACGTTGGCCGTCGCGCAGTCGTTGCTGTGTGATCGGGTATGGAAGCTGCAGGTCCGCACTTGGGAGCTCACAATTGGACGCTAAACGAATGGGATGGACCGGTAAGCTCCGTGAACCTGAGTGCTGCGAATGACTGCTTTCGGCTATTGCTTCCCGATATCAGACATTCCGTTCGCCTGAAGGGTTTCGGGCGCCGCGAGGCGTACGAAAGTCTG
>NZ_LHZU01000074.1 GCF_001580995.1 Acetobacter senegalensis | reverse complement strand
CCCCGCCACTCTTCCCGCCTTTGGCAATGGCGGGGGCCATCAAAGCCTGCCGGACATCAGATGTCCCACACTCAGGGCAGTTTAAAAAACCATTCTGCTGCAACTGCACAAAGGTCGCGCTATCCCGATACCATCCTTCAAACGCGTGGCCGTTTTCACACTGCAAGCGATAACAGATCATCTTCCTTCTTTCTCAGGTGAATGCGCGCTCCCGACCATCACGCAAGCCCAAGCGCCTCATCCAGCTTTCCCTGGCGTTCCAGCCGCATCAGATCATCACAGCCACCGAGCACCTTCTCTCCCACAAACACCTGAGGCACTGTTGTGCTGCCACCGGAGCGGTCATAAGCCTGCTGGCGCTCCGGCGTTCCGCGCGGGGCGTTGATTTCCTGAAACGCAACATTCTTGCTGCGCAGCAACTGTACGGCACGTACGCAATAGGGACATCCGGGCTGAGTATAGATTTCAATGGCTGGCATAGGGTGCCCCGCTCTTTTGTGTTTCAGTTATAGAATGCGCGTTTTTGCGCAGCGCGATGCCCGCCATATACGGCATCGCCCCTTTCATGTCGTTTCCAATATCGGAAAGTCCAGATCAACCTCTTTTTGCAGTGGCACTTCAGCCGCCACCAGCACCGAGACCGAGCGCGCGCCAGCCTGCCGCAAGGCATGAGTACACGCGGTGGCCGTTGCTCCCGATGTCAGCACGTCATCCACCAACACAACAGCCCTGCCCGAGATCAGTTCCGCCCGCTGCGCCCTCACCACAATGGCGCGCTTCATTTCCTCATGCCGTTCCTTGCGTGAGAACCCTGCAAGGCGCGAGGTTGCACGCGTACGGGCCAGAACATCCGGCTGACAGGAAACCCCGGCCTGTCTGGCAACTTCCCACGCCAGAAGAGCCGCCTGATTATAACGTCGCTTCAACAGGCGCCTTCTGTGAACCGGAACAGGCACCACCAGACTATCAGCCGTAAAAAGGGTTCGTCCTGCCCGCCACATTCTGTTGCCAAGGAAACGGGCGTTCTCCTGCCTGTCCGCATATTTCATCTGCAAAATCAGATCTTTGGCACCTTTGTCATACAAAAAAGCTGCGCGTGCATAGTCCCATGCCGGAGGATGACGCTCACATGCGGCACACCATCCTTTGGCGTTCAAATAGGCCTCTGCTGCCTGCGGTGCGCCACATTTGACGCAAAAAGGCTGCGTGACAGGCGCGAGGCGACCAAAACAGGAAGGACAAACCCCACCGGATTCCTCCGTCTCTCCTCCACATAACTGACAGGACGGTGGGAAAAGCACATCAAGCATACCCTTGCCCATCCTGCGCATAGCTTTTCCAAGCGCCAGACCTGTTCGGCCTCCCCTAGATGTCATGCATCCTCTCTTGGCAAAGCACGAAGACTGGCGCAGACCATAAAACCATGGAGGCTCCCATCATTTTTGACCGGCAGGCCGTGCGTCTGCACAAGGCACGTGCAGCACGCTTGCAGCATACGGTTGCTCCCATTCTTACCGCGGCTGCGGATATTTTGCTGGAACGACTGGATGATGTCACGCGCCCGCTTCATTCGGCCCTTGATCTGGGAGGACGCGGCATTATCGCGCCGCGTCTGCTGGCCCGCGGTATGGACGTTGTATGCAGCGAAACCATAATGCCCCTTCCCCACACAGCAAACGTACCAACTGTCTGTGCTGATGAGGAATGGCTCCCTTTTGCACCTCAGAGCTTTGATCTGGTCGTGGCCAACCTGTCGCTTCACTGGATCAATGATCTTCCCGGCACGCTAAGCCAGATCCGCCAGATCCTTAAACCAGATGGGCTGTTTCTGGCGAGCGTTCCCATCCTGCCCACATTGCGTCCGCTCAAACAGGCGCTGGAAATGGCCGAACTAGCCCTGAGTGACGGTGTTTCCCCCCGTGTTTCCCCCTTGCCCACACAGCAGAGTTGCGCCCATCTGCTTCAGCGCACCGGCTTTGCTCTTCCTGTGGTGGATACCGAGAAACTGGATTTACGGTACCGATCGCTTACGGGTCTGATGCAGGATTTACGCGCTGCAGGAGAAACCAACGCCTTGAAGCTCCGCAGCCACGCCATTCCACCGCGAATGCTGTTCCCGGCCGCGGCGGCAGAACTCGCCACACAGGAAGATCAGGACGGATCTTTTGCCATGCCGCTGCATATGGCCATTCTTACAGCGTGGAGCCCGTCTCCATCACAACCCAAACCTCTCCAGCCGGGACAATTTACCCATTCTCTGGAAGAGGCGCTGAACAGCTCCACGTTGTCGGACACAACTCCCTGAGTTGCTATCCGCCCGTGACACTCATGTGGCGGGCTGGCCCCTGAACTTCTCCCGGCTTGGCGCCGAGCATAAAATTATGACCGCGCGGCTTCAGCGCAATGGCAGTCTGTATCCCGGATAAAAGGGCCGCATCATCTCCACCTGAGCGCATGATCTCGCGCAGATCAATACCATCTTCCTGACCCAGACAGGTATAAAGCCGTCCGGTGCAGGATACCCTGACCCGATTGCAGCTATCACAGAAATTATGGCTCATGGGGGTGATGAACCCGATGCGTCGTCCCGTTTCTGCAACCCGCATATAGCGGGCTGGCCCACCCGTTCTGTCTGGCAAAGACTCCAGAGTCCAACGTCGCGCCAGTTCCATTTTTACTTTGGAAAGCGGGAGGTACGTTGCTGTTCGATCCTCGCCCGTCTCGCCCATCGGCATGGTTTCAATCAGGCAAAGATCTGCCCCAATGTCACCACACCACGCCAGCATGTCATCAAATTCATCGTCATTTACGCCAGCCATGGCAACGGTATTGATTCTGATCGCCAGACCTGCCGCTCGGGCCGCCCGAATACCCTCCAATGTGGTAGCCAACTTCCCGCGCCGTGTTATCTGCGAAAACCGTGCGTCATCCAGCGTATCAAGGCTCACATTCACCCGGCGTACACCCGCCTTGAACAATGTTTCCGCATAAAGGGCCAACCTGCTGCCGTTTGTCGTCAACGTCAGTTCTTCAAGCCCCCCTTCCTGCTGCGGGTGATGCAACCACTGACCCAGATGCTCCAGAAAAACGCCTATATCCTTGCGAACAAGAGGCTCCCCGCCCGTAAGGCGCAGCCTCTTGACGCCATGCTTTACAAAAACACGGCAAAGGCGAAAAAGCTCTTCAAAATCAAGAACATCCTCACGCGGCAGAAAAGTCATGCTTTCGGCCATGCAATACACGCACCGCATATCACACCGATCTGTCACCGACATCCGGAGATAGGAAATACGGCGGCCTGCTGGATCAATTAAAGAGGACAACATAGGTCCACTATATAACAAAACACCATCACGTTGTCGAAATCCAAATACAGGCAGTCCCGTAGCCAGTACGGTAGCCCCACTGCGTAAAGAGCATTTGAAAGAAATGAAAGCACACCGTGCCCACCAACAGGGCGTGGCCTGCACGTTCTCGCGTCAGTCAGAACCCGCTGAATTACCCACATCTGCTAGTGGGTTACGCATGCCCCCGAGAAATCAGGCAGCGCTATTCCCGACTGAGCAAGCTGCTCAGTCAACGCGCTTTTCAGCTGTGCAAGGCCTGCTTCGTCCGTGCTTTCGGCACGCGCCACCAAAACGGGTTGCGTATTGGACGCCCGCAGCAACCACCACCCATCCGGAGTTGTCACGCGCACACCATCAATATCGGATATTTCTGCCCCGGCATGATGAAGACGAGCAGCAACGTCTTCCATAACCTTGAACTTGCGCTCATCATCACAGTCGAACCGAATTTCCGGGGTGGAAACAGACTGAGGAATCGTCTGCCGCACCACAGAGAGCGGTGCATCAAGACGAGCAAGACACCCCAGTAACCTTACTGCTGCATACAGGGCATCATCAAACCCATACCATTTGTCCGCAAAGAACATATGGCCCGACATCTCGCCAGCCAGAAGCGCGCCCGTTTCCGCCATTTTGGATTTGATGAGAGAATGTCCGGTAGGGCACATCACAGGCTTGCCGCCAGCACGCCGTATCTCATCAAAAAGAACCTGACTGGCCTTTACATCCGCAATAATGGTCGCACCCGGATGAGCGTTCAGCACATCGCGCGCCAGCAGAACCAGAAGCTGGTCCCCCCACAGGATTTCGCCCCTGTTATCGACCACTCCAATACGGTCTGCATCGCCATCGAAGGCAATGCCGATATCTGCTTTTTCTTCCCGAACAGCCGCAATCAACTGCTCAAGGTTCTTAGCTACCGTGGGATCAGGATGGTGCGCTGGAAAATGACCATCTATCGTCTTATTCAGAATCGTATGCTCACCGGGCAGACGCGCGACCAGTTTTTCCAGAACCTCTCCGGCACAACTGTTGCTGTTATCCCAGACCACCTTTAGCGATGTCTGGCCTCCATCCCAGTCTTTCAGCAAACGGCTGATATAGTCCTCACGAATATCTACGGAACGAACCGTACCGTCCTGCAAGGCAACCACATCACCTTTCGCCGCCAGATCTCCCAGTTCACGGATCTGGGCTCCAAAAAACGGCTTGCCGGCGAACACCATCTTGAAGCCGTTATAATCGGGCGGATTATGGCTGCCTGTTACCATAACGGCCCCATCAGCCTTCAACATGATGGAAGCAAAATAAAGCATCGGGGTGGGACCGCAGCCTATCCGCACCACGTCCACACCCGATTCTGCGGCTCCCTTCACCAGCGCCGTTTCCAACACTGGTGAAGAAAGACGCCCGTCATACCCAATCACAACCGTCTTGCCGCCTGCCCGGCTGACCATGCTGGCAAAAGTCCGCCCTATGGCAAAAGCATCGTCAGTCGTCAGCGTCTTTCCGACAATTCCGCGAATATCGTATTCGCGGAGACTGCTCGGATCAAAGACGTGTGAAAAAAGCATTAAAGGTTTTGAGTATAGTTCTTCAGGAAACCCTTTACATCGTCAGCCAGATCAGGACGATCCAGAGAGAATGCGATCTGAGCTTCAAGGAAGCCGATCTTGTTGCCGCAATCAAAACGACGACCTTCATAGCGCAGGCCATGGAATGGCACTTCGCCAATGGTTTTTGCCATCGCGTCCGTCAACTGCACTTCACCACCAGCGCCTTTTTCCAGCTTGGAAAGATGCGGCATGATTTCCGGGGTGAGAATATAACGGCCAATAATGGACAGGTTGGATGGTGCGTCTTCAGGCTTCGGCTTTTCAACCAGCCCCTTCACTTCAACCAGACGGCCATCATCCTTGCCGGTATCCAGGATACCATAGCGGTTGGTGTGTTCACGCGGCACTTCCGTGACGGCCACAACACTGCCACCTGTCTGGTAATACGCATCGGCAAGCTGCTTCAGGCAGGAGGTCTTGGCCTGCACAATGTCATCCGGAAGCAGAATGGCAAACGGATCATCCCCAATAAAGCTCCGTGCACACCAGATGGCATGCCCGAGCCCCAGCGGCTCCTGCTGGCGCACCGCCACCAGAGACCCTGCTTCTATGGAACTCGGCTTCAGGGCTTCCAGCGCGTCTACCTTGTTACGCTCACGCAGCGTTGCTTCCAGTTCGTAAGCAATATCGAAATAATCGATCAGGGAATCTTTTCCACGGCCTGTAATCAGGCAAAATTCCTCAATCCCTGCTTCACGCGCTTCATCAATCGCATATTGAATGAGAGGCCGGTCAACAACTGTCAGCATTTCCTTGGGCATGGCTTTGGTTGCCGGCAGGAAGCGTGTACCCAGTCCTGCAACAGGCAGAACTGCTTTACGTAAAGGCTTGGGCTTGGACACGAATACGACACCTTGAATTAAGAGTTCAGTTGTAACAAATGCGCCACGGTACCCGTACTATCAGAGACCATATTCCGTCAAATCAGGCCTGACAGCACAATACCTCCCCATGCACGGGCATACTCCCGGCTGAGGTAACGCAGGTGCGACAACAAAGATTACGCGGATTTTAAACAAAGAAAGAAAGGCCTGACTATGGCACTTGGGCCGTTTTCAGACTGAAATAATAATTTTAATCATGAAATTTCATGATTCCGGGAAAAACCAGCTTTTGGTTTTTGCTGAATTTTTCCGGAAATCAGAATAATGGTGCGGCCGAGAAGACTCGAACTTCCACGGGGTATTCCCCCACAAGCACCTCAAGCTTGCGCGTCTACCATTCCGCCACGGCCGCCCCGTGACAACCAGTACCGAAAGAGCGATACCGTTTGGTGAGAAGCCCTATAACCGAACCAACATCAGGCGGCAATGACCAACAAACACTTTTTATGGGAAATCAGCAAAAACCTGGTCCCTTACCCTTATGCTCTCTCCCGCATGCAGGATATTGCCCAGAAAATCCGCTCCCAGCAGGCAGAGGAACGCGTCTGGCTGCTTGAGCATCCCCCTCTTTATACAGCCGGAACCTCCGCCAAACCGGCAGATCTCTTCAACCCCCACCGTTACCCTACATATGATGCCGGACGCGGCGGGCAATGGACCTATCACGGCCCCGGCCAACGAATCGCCTATGTCATGATGGATCTGCAAAAATCCCACGGGCAGGTCCCTGCGCGCGATTTACGGGCCTATGTGCACGCCTTGGAAAATTGGATCATCCGCACATTGGCAGAATTCGGCTTGAAAGGAGAATGTCGGGAGGGACGTGTCGGTGTGTGGGTCATTGATCCGCAAAGCGGTCAGGAAGAAAAAATTGCCGCAATCGGGGTGCGCGTTTCACGCTGGGTCAGTTGGCATGGCATAGCCATCAATCTGTGCCCCGACATGGCGGATTTTGACGGCATCGTGCCCTGCGGCATCCGGGAATTTGGGGTCACCAGTTTTCAGAAACTTGGCCTGCCGGTGACCTTTGCCCAACTGGACGCCGCCCTCGCCAAAAACTGGACGGCGGTTTTTGGTCAGCCCCCTTCAGCGCTTACGCTTCTTCAAGACGAATAAACAAAGTACGGCGCCGCTCATCAACAAGCCGGATCTCATACAAAGCGAGCCTTGCACCATCATCCCGGAAAATTAGGGTAACGAGCCCCTGAGACGGGTTTTCCGTGCGCGCAAGTGACACCTGAAGAATTCCGGCAGGCTTCTGAATGTCCGTCACCGTCACAGCACCTGTGAGCGACAAAGGATTGCCCATCAGAAGTCCTAACGGGTTGTGGGCCAGCCCCATACGGGTTTCTGAGCCTGTCTGACTGTCTTTAAATACGGCGTGAGAGCCAGATGCCTCCAGATCCATGGGATGAGGGGCTGTGTAAATCAGGTGGAGATACCCTGCGTGATATGTCAGCACGCCTCCGCCTGTCGTACTATTGGGCCATGTCTGGCTAAAGGGCACATTCTGCAATTTCACAGCGCGAAGATAGGCTTCAACCCTGTGAAGGTCATCCTGCCCGGCGGGAGCGCCCACTCGGCCTGTGGCACACGCTGCCAACGCCAGCGGCCCGAACAGAGCGATGCGGCGGGAAACGCCATAGCGCATGGGACGACTGGCAGAACCGTCAAACAGAATGGTCATGAAAGAGCTGCATCCTCTTCTGGTGTCCGTAATGTCAGGGCCAGAGCGTGCAGACCGCTGCCAAATTCATAACCAAGCGCGTCATGCACCATGCGCGACCGATTCACGCGGCTCACCCCTTCAAACAGCCGACTGACCAGCAGAACGCGAAAATGCGTTTCCGTCGCACCGGCTTCTGGTCCTCTTGTCATGGCCACATGATGAGCATGACGGCTGCTTTCATCCAGAATTTCGAGCTTTTGTGGCGCAAATGCGGCGGTCAGTGCCTCTCGCACACGGCAGGCCCGTGCGCCACTCGCCTCAGATGTCGATGCAGAATTGCGACGCGAAGCCATACGTTCCCCCTTGCACAGAACAGTTCATGACGCACATAACCCTGATGATGAAGCGAAGGAATACCCGTCATCGGGCGTTCGATCCGGATCCGGACGCCCCGCAGCGCTGCTGTGACATGCCCGATTGTGACAAACCCGCCGGTTATCGCGCCCCTCGTTCGCGTGAGACGCTCAACCAGTATTACTGGTTCTGCCTCGAGCATGTGAGGGAGTATAACGCCCGGTGGGACTATTACAAAGGCATGTCACCCGGCCAGATCGAAGCGCATCTGCGTGCCGATATCGCATGGGATCGGCCATCGTGGGCGTTTGGGCAGAGTTCAGCCCGCCCCCGCAGCCAGAATTTCAATGAAGAAGAGATCCTTGATCCGCTGGATATTCTTGGTCAGAATCGTCGTGCCCGCGCAGAACGTCGCCGTCAGGCGGCCAGACCGCATATCCCCGATGCCCTGCGTGAACCACTGGCAACGTTGGGTCTGGACTGGCCTGTCACGATGGATGAAGCCAAGGCCCGTTACCGCTCGCTGGCCCGCAAGCACCATCCAGACACAAACAATGGAGATCGTGAGGCGGAAGAACGCCTCAAGGTTATCAACGTTGCCTTTACGATCGTGAGATCACATCTTGCAGGAGAGGGTCTCGAAAAAGCTGGCTGATCGTGCCATCCTGCATCCCCTTCTCTGCCCACCGGGCTCTGTGCATCTGGCCGCATGACCGGAAAGCCCACTTAAAAATCAGACGGATAAAGAATGACTGCTTCTGCAAGCCCGGCTTCCACGGGTGACCTCCCCCCGATTTCCGCCCTTTCAGCGCCGGATCGCGAAGTCTCGGTCCGCGAAGTGTTCGGCCTTGATTCTGACTTCACGGTCCCTGCCTTCTCCCTCCGCACCGAGCATGTGCCAGAAATTGATCCGGCCTATCTGTTCGATCACGATACCACCCTGTCCATTCTGGCCGGGTTTGCCTTCAATCGGCGCGTTATGGTGCAGGGCTTCCACGGAACAGGGAAATCCTCCCACATTGAACAGATTGCGGCCCGGCTGAACTGGCCGTGCATCCGCATCAATCTGGACAGCCATGTCTCCCGTATTGATCTGGTGGGGAAAGACGCCATTGTGGTGCGTGATGGCCAGCAGGTGACCGAATTTCAGGAAGGCCTGCTGCCATGGTGCCTGCAACACCCCTGCGCACTGGTGTTTGACGAATATGATGCCGGACGCCCGGATGTGATGTTCGTGATCCAGCGCGTTCTGGAAGTTGAAGGGCAACTCACCCTTCTCGATCAGAACCGTGTCATCAAGCCGCATCCATGGTTCCGTCTGTTCGCCACAGCCAACACCATCGGTTTGGGCGATACCACGGGCCTGTATCATGGCACCCAGCAGATCAATCAGGGCCAGATGGACCGCTGGAACATTGTCACATCACTGAATTACCTGCCGCATACGCAGGAAGTCGGTATTGTGCTGTCCCGCCTGGGCATTGACCCGAATGACAAAGCAGCCCGCGGTACCATTGAAAACATGGTGGCCCTTGCCAACCTGACACGGGCAGGATTCATGGCGGGCGATCTTTCCACTGTCATGTCTCCCCGTTCGGTCATTGCGTGGGCTGAGAACGAACGGATTTTCAAGGACACAGCTTTTGCGTTCCGCGTCACGTTCCTCAACAAATGTGACGAAGCCGAGCGCAACATGGTGGCGGAATATTACCAACGCTGCTTCAACACGAGTCCTCTGCCTAAAAAGGGCTTCTGAAGTTTGAAGGGAGAGCGGTTTTTCAATGGCTGACAGCAGGAGAGGAGCACAGGCTCCACCGCCGGGCCATAACCGGAATCAGGGAGCGTCAGACTCGGAAAACCGGATTGACGCCTTCAAGCAGGCCACAGCCGCTACCCTGCGCGCACTGGGCGGCCAACGCGATACGGATGTCTCGTTTCATACGGGCAATATGCCGGTCGCGCCCCTCAGTGTGGGGGGGAGTGTGCGCCTTCAGCAGCCCTCCCGCCATCTGCGGGAAGACGAAATTTCGCGTATTCGCGGTGCTGCTGATGCACAGGCGCTACGGCTGAAACATCACGACGCCGATCTGCACAAATCCCGCACGCCTGACGATAGCATGGCGCGGGATGTGTACGATGCTCTGGAACAGGCGCGTATTGAAACCGTAGGCGCACGGCACATGAAAGGTGTCGCCGCCAATCTGCGGGAGCGGCTGGAACAGGACTGCCGTGAAGGCGGCCTTGAACGTATGACTGACCCCAGTCAGCTTTCTCCCGCTGTAGCGCTGGAGCTTCTGGCGCGCGAATATCTGACGGGCGAACCTGCCCCTGTGGCAGCGCAGGGTATCCTGCATAAATGGCGGGAAACCCTTCCCCCAAAGGCTTTGCAGGCCCTTTCCAAGCTTAGTGAAAATCAGGATGATCAGGCTGCTTACGCCCGCACATCCCGCCAGCTTCTGGCTGCCTGCGCCCTGACGGAGGAAGACACATCTTCTGACGAACTGGAAGAAGATCCTGACGGTTCGGACGCTGCCGATAGTCAGGATGAGAATGACGCATCCCCGCCTGAATCAGAAGAAAACGCACCGCCAGCCGAACCAGAATCGACCGAGGCCGCTCCACAGCCTCAACTGATGGCCGGAAGTGGTGAAGCCTCACCAGACATGCTGGAAGAGGAAACCGAGGGCAGCGGCGCAGAAGGAACGGGCGATGCCGCAGGGCCGGGCAACCGCCCGGAAACCCCGCCGGGCGAAACCGCCAAGACCTACCACGCCTATACCACTGCATTTGACGAAGAAATTCGCGCCGAAGATCTGTGTGATCCGGAAGAACTCAACCGTCTCCGCCATCAACTGGACCTGCAACTGGCCACCTTGCATGGCGTGGTCTCGCGTCTGGCCAACAAGCTGCAGCGCCGTCTGATGGCGCAGCAAACACGGTCCTGGGAATTTGATATGGAAGAGGGTCTGCTTGATGCTGGCCGTCTCTCCCGCGTAGTGGTTAACCCCCTGCTCTCTCTCTCCTACAAGCAGGAACGCGACACGGAATTCCGGGACACCGTTGTCACGCTGCTGGTGGACAATTCCGGTTCCATGCGGGGCCGCCCTATTTCCGTGGCAGCTTCCTGCTTGTAGGAGAGAGAGAGCAGGG
>NZ_LHZU01000061.1 GCF_001580995.1 Acetobacter senegalensis | reverse complement strand
AGTCATGATCTGGAGCGCTTGAATGTCGATTAGCCCTAGTAGCCTGAGGGCTGTGTCGGCAGGCAGCAGTTTCCAGTATTTTATGGGGAGGGATAGATGGCTGATCCGGTACCGGATGCATTCGGGATGGCCCGCGTCTTCTAGCCGAAAACACGTGTTCACATCAGCCTGGATACCGCTGCATTCGCACTCTTCCCGAACATAGAGAGAAACATCACATGCTAGATACGAGTATAAGACTCATGAGCCAAATGACGAAATACCCTGACAGAGTAGATTCATACTGCGAATCCCATACGAGCATTTACGCAATCAGATCCCGGAGAGGTAAAAGATATTCGTGTTAGAAATTCCGAAAAAAGCGTTCTGTCATTGTTGATTTGCGGATATCTCTGAGACGAGAACGTTTCGTGGAAACACTTTTCTGGTTCGATGCGGTTTTGCGAACTGTTTCAAGCCGTGGAGTCGGTAAAGGCAACGTGTCAGAGAGCAAGAAGAAAAAGTTGACATCGCAGGATACACTTAAAAAACGAGAGAAATTAATCGCGTAAAGCAGGTTTACATTGAAAATATCAGGGACATCTTAGATGAAGGGCAAAAAGAAAGACAATGAGACCAAAGTGCCTCAGGGGGGGGCATTCGATATGCTTCTGCGGCAGCGTATATCGGCCTTGCGACAGGGACGCTAAGAAACCAGCACGAGAAATTAGAAATGCCGTCGATCAAGATCGGGAGTGTGCGATGCTTCAGAATATTGGATCTTGAAGATTTTCTGGTGCGCAAATTTTTAGAAACTGAATGTCGATCCAATTCGAAAACGCGTCGTGGTCGTGGCGAGAGTGCCGTATTAAGTGTGGATATGAATTTCTGGGTTATTATCACGCTATGGCTGATTCTGGCACTGGTCAGGTTGTATTAGGTAACAGCCTGACTGACACTGTTAGCGTTTCTATCGACGGTTCTGGCTTTCATGGACCAAGGCCATCGCCGCCAAGTCCTTGGTGCGGGGTTGGTAATAACGGTCGAGGGATTTGAGATCTTTGTGATCTGTGGCTCTCTTGAGCTCAAGAGGATTGGTTTAGGATCCATGCCAGATGTGATGTCGCTTCGTACCTCGGATCATGAATGGTGATTTCTTTCAAAGCTGCTTTCTGAACAAGGCGTTTGAAACGCATCTTTGCTGCCAATGTCAAAAATGAAGTCACTCAGTTTGATAGCCTTTCGGTGGGAGCGAAGCGTCTGGAGAAAACGAGCTGCGCCCAGTGTTAGAGGGCGGATTTTGGGACCATGCTCTACAGACGGTTCATGGTCTTGGTCTTACCAAGAGACAGTGAATGGCGATCGTAATTGATATTACGTCACTGAAGGGCAATAGCTTCCTCCCGTCGTGTGCCCTGCTTAATGGCAAACTGGACAAAGACGCTGTCATCCGCCTATGGCAAGTGAGCCATCGCTTCCAGCAGTTGGTCATATTCTTCACCAAACAGGCGACGGTTGCGTTTCTTGTCCGCTCCCACAGTTCGTCGGATCACCGTTGCGGCAGCCGGGTTTTTGGCGAACAGGATGTCCCATTCTGAAGTGGCGTGTTGGCAGATCGCGGCGAGCAGATTGAGGCGCTTAACGACTGTTGCGGCTCTGTATTGATCGGCCTGTCGATCTCGAAAGCCGCGGATGGCTGTCGGTGCCAGGTCGTGGAGTGACAACGAGGCAATTGGGTCCCAAAGCAAGGCGGGGATATGACCCTTGCGATCCTTGTCTCTTGTCTGCATCTCGTCGCGCACATACCGATCGACTAATTCGCTAACGGTCTGGCGTTCAAGCCGGCGGGTATCCTGAAACTGGCCGAGTTCAAGTTTGGCGGATGTTGCATCAAGCCTCTGTCTGGCCAGCTTGGCAGAGGCAAAAGTCTGATGGATGCGTTCGCTGCCAGCGATATGCTTGCGGGCGCGGTAATGCTCCTTACCAGGATACTCGACACCTGCTGTAGCGAGCGCCCTGTTGCTGGGTCGATTTTACGAGATGTGATTCGGTCTTTCAGGATGAGCTTCTCTTGGGCTCAAAAAGCAGTCAATCATTCCGCGATCAAAACTCTAAGTCATTGGAAAGATTGGCGTCCCGTACGGGATTCGAACCCGTGTTGCCGCCGTGAAAGGGCGCCATATAGTTCAGGAAAACAACCAGATAATCTTCTATATCGTTGATATTAAGCCAATTTAGTTCATTTCACTTCATTCGAAATCACTGGAGATCATCATCCAGATTGGCTCAATTCTGGCTCATTGGCTTCGGAACGGCAAGATCTGGTGAAAATTTCGCTGCGAAATATATCGGGGGTGGTAGGATCTTCCCGTAAGAAGAAAGAGAGTGGAGGAGCAAAAAGTTCACCGTACGATACATCTCTATCCGCCACATGATTTACGCGTTTTTTAGCCTTGGAAATCATACCGAACGGGCTCGGGCTATAATGTGCCTGACACGTTCTGTCTGCACTTTAACATGACAGACCTCGTCAACATGGATCACCTCGACAGGTGCAACGCCGACATATCGAAAAAGGCGCTCTTCAATGCCTGGCCTGAAGCTTTCTGCTGCTTTGGACACGGATTTGCCTTGGCTGGTTACGGTCCCCGCTACTTCAATATAAAGAGTAGGATGACCTTTACAAAAAAGACTGAAATCAGCTTGCCCCTTGTAGTCCAGTTCTCGAATGAAAGGCTGTATTCTGAGATTCAAAGTGTCAGATGCCTCCAGAAGCAGTCGGCGATACACTGCCAATTCGACCATGCTACTAATTTTGTGGCCATTGATGCACACTTCCTGCTGCCACGCAGGCAGATCGGGATGACGTTCAGTGACTTTCTGACGAAACAGGCGCCAGAGGGTCTTGTCAGTGTTGTAGCGGGAGACAATTTCCTGGCCGCCATCACAGAATTCAAGCATCTGTGGTGTAGGAGTAACAAGCAGCTCACGGGATATGCGCGCATAGTGGTCCAACTCTGTCAGACGGAAGAACTGGTCTGACAGCCAGTGTGGCATCCGGTTATTGAAGCGGTCATAAGTCATGGGTGATGTCCTGAGGAATTTTATGTCTGTGTAGCAACGAACTGTTCGATAGCGACACATGACGAGTGGGAAGATGAAAAGTGTGATGAGGACGTCTGTCGGGATCAATCCTGTCGCACAGATGGTCCGTCCAGAATGGCTTTCGTCACGCGATTGAATTTCTGGTTGATCACACGCGTAAGGACGACTGCCCCTTCAAGGACAGAGGCATTATAGGCATTTCCATCCAGACACTCGGCCAGAGTGAAACTCAGAAGGCGGTGCAGTGCTGCAATTTGGAAGACATCTGCTTCGACGGCAGACGCTATAGAGTCATGATGTGACATGGATATTTTTTCTCTCGTTCAAAAGGAGGAAGAACGAGGTCTCACCCATTGAAAAAACCGGAAGGAAGGAAAGAAATCCAAAATCCTTTGGGGAATGGAGAGTAAGAAACCTCAAAAAAATGAGGGGAATAATATGAGGGTTAATATAAATAAGAACTAAATTTATTAATAATGAGAATAAGTTTTTGACAATATAATTTACTGATTTTAAATATAAAAAGAAGCCATCCGAACTGCGGGACTCGAACCTGAGCCAACCCGCAGTGACACCTTCTTAACCTCTTGAAACAGCTAAAAGAATGCGACGTGCTGTCTTCCAGTTAGTGTTTTTGTTCCCGGCGTTGGTTAAACAATCTGGGAACGTGGCGAAATCAATTTAACCCTAATCTATGGCTTTCTGAAAGGGGTTAATAATCGTCACCATATCAAAAATCTTCTGACCATTCTGCATGTCTTCGGACAACAGGGTTTCGATGCCGTTTTCTATGGCACAGGCTAGAATCATGGCGTCGTAAGTCTGGAGTCCATAGCGTTCAATGATGGCCCAGCCCCGACTGTAAACGGCCTCTGTAATAGGGTGAATGGTGACCAGTCCCCGGAAGTCCGTAATAAGTGTTTTTATGTCGTTCAGTGGAAGTTTGGTTTTGCGTCTTAGCGTATTGGTCGCTTCGTTGAGCGTCTGCACCGAAATATGACATTCTTGATCCAGAAGAATGCTGTCAGCGATACCAGCCTTCTCTGTTCCTTCCTCCATCATGGCATAGAGAAGGATGTTCGTATCCAGAAAGAGAGACATCAGTCTTTTGGGCGTTCAAACCGAAAGTCGGAAGGCAGTTTTTTTCCGATTTCTTTCAAGGAACGAAGAGCTTCTTCTTTGGATTTGAGGCGTGTGAAAAGAGCTTCCACATTGTCGCCTTCCTGAAGGCCAAGTTGTTTGACAATGTGTGAGGGAATGCGAACAGCCAGGCTGTTACCCCATTTGGAAACCTGCATATGAACCTCCCACGAAAAAGATAAACAAAAATACTTTATGTATATCTATTTTGCAAGGTGATTCGGCCCGTTCCCAGTTTTCTGAAAAGCATTTCATGCATCAAAAGACGGGTCGGATGGGAATTCGGTAGTCGTTTTCGGTGTGTCATGGGATCGGGCAATTCGGGAGATAGCACTTTCACTGAGCCCATATGTTGTTGCCAGAGACTTGAGTGTTGATCCATTTTGTCTTCTTACTCTGATTTCCCGTTTCTGAGCGGTGGTCAGTCTTGATGGTCGTCCCATTTGCTTTCCCTGCTGGATGGCTCTGACCCGGCCCTCTGATGTTCTGGTTCTGATCAGATCGCGTTCAACATCAGCAAGGCCCCCAAGGACCGCAAGCATCAGCCGTCCTGTGCTGGTGCTCGTATCAGTCCATGGCTCAGCTATTGAATGAAACTGTGCTTTTTTATTCGTAATCTCCTTAACTATAGAAAAGAGATCGAAAGTACTGCGGGCGAGTCTGTCGATACGGGTGACAACTACGATGTCACCTTCACCCAACGAGGCTATCAGCTTTTTGAGTTGTGACCGTTCGGAATCAGCGCCGCTTGCTTTTTCTCGGTAAATTTTTACGCACCCAAATTCTTTTAAATTTTTCACTTGTATATCAAGGGTCTGTCCAACTGTGCTGACCCGTGCATACCCTATTTTCTGGCCCATGCTCCACCTCTTTTCCGTGCAGGAAAGGAGCATCTTAGCACGATGTCTGTTTGAGTAATTCCTGATTTACGCAAGTAGGGTAAGTCCCACCTGCTCCATGAAATTCTCCAAAGTTTTATTTCATAGAAAAATTGTTTGCACAACAAAAACATCAACTGAAACAGAAAAAACCTAACAGATATTTTTTGCGTAAATCAGGAGTTAATCAAGGTGTCATCCGCAAGATCGGTGTTTTGGTCGGACTGTTCGAAAGCAACAAGATCCGCACGATTATCTCATTATTGCAAACTCGTGGGTCGGCACAATGAGGAAGCGGGAACCATGCACTGGCATGAAATGGAGGCAGGGTTCTGGATATTGTGCAGTGTTCAGGCCGCGCTCAGGGTTTCGTAATGTTGCCAAAGCACTGGATCGTCGGGAGGACCTTCGCAGGGATCATTGTCGCCCATCTCCTTAAGAATGCCACGGAAAATCATTCAGACTGCTTTTTGATGCGGTCTCTTCATTAAAACACAATAGATGAAAGGATTACTTAAGTGACTACTTCAAGCACAACATACACAGTGGCTGCCAATGGATCGCTTGATTACGGCCTGCCTATACTGCCTAAGGATTCCGGAGATCTTATTAATGACACAGTAAATTTCACTGGAGATGGAGGCAGGTTAATTGTTCAATTAAAGGATTTTTTAAGTAGCGATAATAGTGGGAGTATGGTTGTATTATCAATAAACTCAAATTACAAAGATACTATCATATTAGCTATCATCGGTGACTACGATTATACCGGACAAACATGGTATGTAAATGATCCTAGTCAAGGTCTAAATTTAACAGTTATGAACATTATTTATAATGGAAATCAAGTTGAATTAAATATTCCTGGTAACCCGTTTAATTTAGTTAATAACGTTCTTGTTGATACAAATACCTTACTTGTGGATGGTGTAAACAATACTTACAGTATACAAACATGTTTTCTTGCTGGTAGCATGATTCGTACACCGGATGGTGA
>NZ_LHZU01000009.1 GCF_001580995.1 Acetobacter senegalensis | reverse complement strand
GCACCACCCACCATCAGTTCACCAACACCGCCTGCCGGAACGGCATTGGCGTTCTTGTCCATCACTGAGATGAGCATATCCGGCAGCGCGTGGCCAACCGGGCTCTGCCCGTCAGAGCTGAGAATATCCTCAACTGCTAGTTCCCGCCATGTAACGTGGACAGTTGTCTCCGTAATGCCATACATGTTGACCAGTTGCGGCAACTGATCCTCACACGCACGAACCCATGGAGCCAGTGCCGCCGACTTGAGCTCTTCCCCGCCAAAAATGATATGGCGGAGTGCACGGGCAGCCACAGACGCCGCTAGGTCCACCTGGATCAGAGTCTGAAACGCCGTGGGTGTCTGGCTGAGGACTGTCACACCCTCACGCACAAGCAGATTGTGGAAAGCCTCGGTATCCCGTGTTACCATTAATGGCACAACAACGGCACGTCCTCCTGACACAAGAGCCCCAAAGATTTCCCAGACCGAAAAGTCAAACGCGTAGGAGTGAAAGACACTCCAGACATCATCGTAAGCAGGTTCAAAGACCGCCCATGCAGATTCAAACAGCCGTGCCAAATTCTGTTGGGTGATACCGACGCCTTTGGGTTTTCCTGTTGAACCTGAGGT
>NZ_LHZU01000111.1 GCF_001580995.1 Acetobacter senegalensis | reverse complement strand
TACGTCACACGGTCCAGCGCAGGAAAACGGCCCAGCGTCGGGATGGTCGCACCGCCAGTGGCGAGGGGGGCGGAAGAATGCGATGTCACGGCAGAAAGCGCCGGTTTCTTGTCAGGAGAACTGTCCATGCGATCGTTTCCATCTTCTTGCTTGCGGCAAGCAGAATGCCGTCCTGAGTTGTGGTCGGAACTTGCTGCCCTTTGCGTGTCTTACGTCGCGCAAAATGTCTAGCGGACACTGCGATCCGCCATTTTGGTTTAATGTTTCTCGCCTGAACGCAAGGCTTCCTAAAAAACTAACTTGTGAATGTGTCTTTTTTGTCACATGATTTGAAAAAGGCTTGAGCTTGACAAATGGGCCGACCTATATGCAGGCCAACAGAACCTACGTGGCTGTGCCCGCCGTCCTGAACGGCTGCCGTAAGGCAAGCGGGCTAGACCGGTGCTTGGCAGGGCCACGTTTTTTGACACGTTACTAGTCTCATCCAGTTTATGATGCGGGCGTAAGAGAAGCGCCGGAAGCGGGGGTTTATGGCCGTACCGATAATGCAGGCCGTCAGGGTCGGCAAATATGTCGTCACACAGCATCTCAAGAAGCGTAAGCGCTACCCGCTGGTGCTGATGCTTGAGCCGCTTTTCCGCTGCAATCTGGCATGCGCCGGGTGTGGCAAGATTGATTACCCGGCGGCTATCCTGAACCAGCGCATGACGCTGCAGGAATGTCTGGATGCGGATGCGGAAGCAGGCGCACCGGTTATTGCCGTGGCAGGGGGCGAGCCGCTGCTGCACAAGGAAATGCCGGAAATTATCCGGGGTCTGATCGCCCGGAAAAAATACGTCTATCTGTGCACGAACGCCCTGCTGCTTGAAAAGAAGATGGATGAGTACGAACCCTCACCTTTCTTCTCGTGGGACGTGCATCTGGATGGTGACAAGTCCATGCACGATTCCTCCGTCTGTCAGGACGGGGTGTATGAACGCGCGGTTGCCGCCATCAAGAAGGCCAAGGCCCGCGGGTTCCGTCTGTCCATCAACTGCACCCTGTTTGATGGCGCAGACCCCAAGCGTGTGGCTTCCTTCTTTGATGAAGTGATGGCCATGGGCGTGGACGGAATCATGACCGCTCCGGGCTATGCGTATGAACGCGCGCCGGATCAGGAACACTTCCTGAACCGTCAGAAGACCAAGCAGCTGTTCCGTGACATCTTCCGTCTGGGTAAAGGCAAGAAGTGGCGGTTTACTCAGTCTCCGCTGTTCCTGAACTTCCTGGCCGGGAATGAGCAGTACCACTGCACGCCGTGGGGCAAGCCCCTGCGTAACGTGTTTGGCTGGCAGCGCCCGTGTTACCTGCTGGGTGAAGGCTATGCCAAGTCTTTCAAGGAACTGATGGAAGACACCAAGTGGGACGATTACGGCACCGGTAACTACGAAAAATGCGCCGACTGCATGGTGCACTCCGGTTACGAATCGACCGCTGTGATGGATGCCGTTCGTCGGCCCTGGCACATTGCTAAGGTTGCCCTGTTCGGACCGGAAACAGAAAAGCCGATGGCTCCGGAAATCTCGTTGGCCAACCAGCGCCCGGCCCAGTACGTGTTCTCCAAACAGGTTGAAGAGCAGATGGCGGAAATTGCGGCCCGCAAGCCCGCAAAAGCCCCGCGTGTGAAGGTTATCCGCACGGAAGCCAAAACGGATGCGCCTGCCCCGGCTAAAACGGACGCGGCACCGGTTGAAGCAACTGCGGCTGACTGATTTCGGGTTTTCCGACTCCATGAGGAGAAAGGGCGGTTCGGTAACGGACCGCCCTTTCTTTTTGTCCGCAGGGTGAAAAAGGACCAGATCAGGTTGTTTTATCGGTCTGCCAGATATACAGATCCCGCATAAGAAGATCAGCGCGTCTTGGCCTGCGTATAGGCGCAGTGCAGGTCAATGATGTCAGTCCTGTTTCTTGTTTGGTGAACTGGTTTCTCAGCGCAGCTTCCCCTATCGTGCGTTCCAGACATTCCGTCACGCAGGGCTTCTGTTTTTCATGACTGTTTCCATACTTGTCATTTTCCTCCTGATTTTCCTGAACGCAGTGTTTGCCATGGGGGAACTGGCGCTTATTTCTGTCAGAACACCGCGTCTTGCCATTCTCCGTGAGCAGGGCCTGCGGGGGGCGGATCGCGCCATGCGGCTGGCTGAAGATCCGCAGATTTTTCTGCCTACCGTGCAGATTGGCATGACCTTGGTGTCCATTCTGGAAGGCACATTCGGTGGTGTGCAGGTGGAAGCCCATCTGACTCCTCTGCTTGAAAAAATTGACGTCATTCGTCCCATAGCCGGTCAGGTTTCCATGGTGCTGGTGGTGTTGATCATCACAGCCCTCATGCTGGTTCTGGGTGAGCTTGTGCCAAAGCAGCTCGCCTTGCGGGAACCCGAGATCATGGCGGCGCGTCTGGCCCTGCCGCTGGAAATGCTGGCCTACGCCACCCGCCCCGTTGTGGGGCTGTTGCGGCAGTCTTCCAATCTGGTGCTCAAGCTGATGGGTGCTTCAGATGCAGTTAGCCAGACGCTGACAGAAGAAGAACTCAAGGCCTATATCGCTGAAGGCGCCAGAACCGGTGTGCTGGAACATGAAGAGCGCACCATGATTGAGCGCCTTCTGCGTCTGGCGGACCGCCCTGTGCGCGCGATCATGACCCCCCGTAATGAACTGTACTGGATTGATCGCCATGCGGGGCGTGAGGCGCTGATCAAGGCGCTGAAACAGACAACCTATGCGCGGCTGGTGGTGTGTGAAGGCGGCGTGGATAATCCCGTGGGCGTGGTGTTGGCCAAGGATATGCTGGACCGCACGCTTGATGGCATGCCTGTCTCAATAGAAGCCGGGTTGCGCCAGATGGTTGTGGTGCCAGACAGCATTTCTGCCTTTGATATGCTTGAACGCATGCGCAGCATACCTTTGGGCATTGCTTTCGTATTTGATGAATACGGGTCTTTTGAGGGAATAGTCACGGCCTCGGACCTGTTTGACGCCATTGTTGGGGAAGGCGTGCATGAAACCCAACAGGCAACGCATACGGCGCATGAGGCGACGCAGGACGATGTGCTGCTGCTTGATGGCACGGATTCAGCTGATGAAGTAAAAGACCGGCTGGGTCTGCGTAGCCTGCCAGATGAAGGCAGTTACCATACGCTCGGTGGTCTGCTGCTGGCTCTTCTGCGGCGCGTGCCAGCGGTAGGCGACAAAGTGGCCTATTCCGGCTGGTTGTTTGAAGTGGTGGATATGGAGGGGCGTCGTGTCTCCCGTGTTCGGGCCAGCCGTCAGGTGTTGGCTGAAAATTAGAAGACCGTCGCTATTTCAGATGGCTGTGGCCTGCCCCGCGTGAGAGACCTTTCATAAAGTTTCTCGGTGGAGGCAGGCTTTTCTGTTTTTGGTAAAACGCTCAGAACTCGGCTGACAGCGTAAAGTGGTACACACGCGGCAAGCCAGCATACAAGGTAGAGGCAGCGCCCGATGTGCCACTCGGTGCGCCGGTGAATACAGAAGCCCAGTAGCGTTCGTTCGTGACGTTGCTTACCCCGAAGCGCACAACCCAGGGGAACTTTGCTGCGCGGAAGGCATAACGTGTTCCAAGCTCCAGCGTGGTGTAGGACCCTGTGTGAAGCGTGTTGGTGACGTTGGCAGCGCGGTTGCCCATGTAATGAACATTGGCGTTGAAGGCCCAGCCCGATGCAAAGGAGCCAAAGGATGCTGGCAGGCGGTAATCAAGCAGCATGTTGGCCTGCAAGGGGGCCGCACCAACAATTTCCTTGTTGTTGAGGGCAGGGGAGGCTGCATGAACCAGTTCAGCATCCAGCCAGGTCATGCCAGCAAGAACGGACAGATTAGGCAGAACTTCGCCTGAAATCTGGGCTTCCACACCATAGTTCCGCTGTGTTCCGCCATATTGGTATGTCTGGCAGTTGCTCGCGGCGGCGCAGCCTGTTCCGTTGGCTGCGGCAACATACATGGCGTAAGGAGACGTCATCCGGAAACCGGCAACGTTAAACTGCATTTTCTTGTAACGCAGCTTGTATCCCACTTCATATTCTTCAGAATGCGCAATGGGCAGCGCCATGTTGGTGTTGGTGTAGCTTGCGTTATTGGGTGTGACAGGCCCAGCCTCAACTGACCGACCATATGTGAAGTAGATGGTCTGGTTGTCCGTGGGTTTATACATCAGGCTGGTGGTCGGGCTGAATGCAGCGGATGTCTGGAATGTGTCTCTCAAAGGGCTTTTGGCGTTAAGGGCGCTTTGCTGGTCAATCCAGCTCCAGGCCAACGTTCCCATAATGGACCAGTGTTTATTCAGGGTGAGCGTATCCCCAATGATAAAGGACTGGCTGGTGACACTGCTGGATTTATAGCGGCCGTGATAATAAGGCTGCGTGCCGCCGGACGGGGACGCCCCGTAGAGATTGTGTATTCCCAGATTCTGCGCGGCTGTGGTGGCGCCTGTGGGGTTGTAATTCCCCATCATGTACCCGTTGGTGCCGATCACCAGATCATGCTTGACTGGCCCGGTGTAAACACGGCCGTTGAAATACGCCATGTTACTGCCGACGCGAAAATCATTCGCGGTGGTGGTTGCCGTTGCGCGGGAGCTGAACCATCCGTCACTACCGCGCAGGCCGGAACAGGTCGTGCCGCCGTCACACAAGGTATCGGCAACGCCAAAAGCCTGCCGGGCGGCGTCCTGATACAATCCTCCCAGCGTAAAGCTCCAGTCTTTGTTGATCTGGTGCCTGATCTTGGCCAGGAACGTATTGGTTTCCATATTGTAGCCGCTCCATTCAGGAGCAAGGCGGCGACCCAGATCGGGTGCTTCGGGGAGCTTGTTTCCCCCGACACCGGTAGCCAGAATACCAAAACCGGGGGCTGAACCGCGCTGATCGTACGTGTAATGGCTGGCGTCGATTTCGATAACTGTCTTGTCATCAATATGGAAATCAAAATCACCGCTTACCATTTCGCGGCGCATTGAACTGCCCTGCGTATAGGCCGTGCCATCCGCATGCAGCATGTTCAGGCGATAGCCAAACCACCAATTCCGGCCCAGCCGACCGGAAATGTCGCCATTTACCGTAGGGGTGCCAATGGAATCCACACCAACGGAAAGGCGTTCAGTGCGGCGGTCCGTTGGGCGCTTGAGAGTGTATTCAAACACACCTGCCGGGTTCTGAGGCCCATACATTGCCCCGGCAAGACCATTGAGAACCTGCAGGTTATCAACCCATTCAGCAGGGTAGGGGGTGGTGGAAACCACATTCAGCCCGTCCAGGCGGGAGTTTGCAACCACATCGGATTCAAACCCACGGGACTGCGGGCGTGATGTGTTGGGGTCTCCGCGGATTTCCAACTGCACGGAAGGCAGATACTGCGCCATGTCATTCAGGTTGCGGATCTGCTGGTTGACCACAACGTCATGGGTAACCCCCATGACGGAATAAGGTGTATCCAGCGTATCCCGATTCCCCAGCGGCCCAAGATAGACAATCTTGTTCATATATTTGGCACCCGTACCATCTGCGGCGTGGTGGCCATGAACATTTACTGTTTCGCCGTTGGAACCATCAAGTATCCCGGCAATGGGCGTGCGGTTGGGGGTGGTTTTTTCAGTGGCAGAGGAAGAGGTTTTGGTAACCGTCGGTTTGCCAGTTGCGCGATGCTGTGCGGGGGTGGCGGCAAGTGCTGATGTGGTCAGCAGAAAAGCGCTCAACGTTCCTGTGGCGAAAGCGGTCTGAAAACGATCGGGCATGAATCAAGCGGGTCCGGCAAATGAAGGAAAATGGGAGACACGCTTCTTCTGCCGGGCCCAAGGGGGCATTGTCCATATTTGCAGGGATATAAATCTGTATAGGGTGAAATATAATCGTACAGTGATGCCAGAATAATACAGTTACGCCTCTCTTTCCCTTATGAATGAGAGAAAAAGAGGCTGTTTTGCGTATCAATCAGCTATCGGCGCTGCCTCATGCCTGCATCTGTGTTTCCGATGCGCAGGGTTTTTCAGGCATTGCAGGCCAGAAGGCTTCCGCGATGTCTGCCTGAAGCAGGGAAAGCTGGCCTTGTATCCACGTCATGTACTCATGCAGACCCCGGATGATGATGTCATCAGCCGTTTGATCCAGCAGGGTTACGCGGAGTTCGGCCACACGTTCCTGAAGGGGGCTGCATCGTCTCCGCAGGCTTCTATGGCCAGCCAGAGCTGCCAGTGTTGAATCCAGTTGACTGAGGTTGATGGCCAGAGAGCGCGGGAAACCTTCATTTTTCAGTAGAAAGCCCACCACGTTTGCGGGTGTTGTGGTTACGGGTTGCAAGCGCCGGAAGGCATGATAAGCCGCCGCAGACCGAAGAACAGACGCCCATTGGGTGATATCAATGTCCGACCCTATTTTTTCCTCTTGTGGAAGCAGGGTATGATAACGGATATCAATCAATCGCGTGATCTGGTCACTCCGTTCCAGATGTTTGCCCAAGAGGTAGAACAGCCACGCCTGATCTCGGTAGAGGGTGCCCTCCGTAATGCCGAAGTGGGTCTGACATTCCTGCTTCAGCCGGTTGCAGATACTCGAGAGGCTATTCAGACGGATATCTGAGAATTCAAGATCCTGAACCCAGCGTGTGAAAATATTGAGCTGCATCCACATCTCGGTGGAAATCAGCGGGCGCACGGCGCGAGCGTTTTCCCGGACGGAATGTGCCATGGCCTTGATGGAATTGGGGTTGGCGCGCTCCGTCACGTAAAAGACAAGAACGTCTTCTTCCGTGGCGCTGTCATGCAGACTGAAAAAACGGTCTTCGTCCGAATTCAACTGGATGATGGAATCCCAGCCGGTGTGGCCATCCGGTCCACGCACAAAGGCTTCTGTAACTTCCAGAAGACGGGCCAGGTTTTCAATACGCTCCATGTAGCGTGCCAGCCACATCATGCTTTCCGCATAGCGTGAAAGAAGATGATTCAGGCCCGGCAGAACGGAGGAAAGACCAAAGGCAATTTGTGTCATGATGCCAGCACCCATGTATCTTTGGAGCCACCCCCCTGAGAGGAATTGACCACAAGTGATCCCTTGCGCAACGCTACGCGGGAAAGCCCTCCGGGCAGAACCCAGGTGGAGCGTCCTGTCAGCGCAAAGGGGCGCAGATCAACATGGCGGGCTTCCACGCCGTCCTCGCACAAGGTGGGGGAGACAGAGAGATTGATCACCGGCTGGCTGATGTAATTTGTGGGGTTTTCCAGCAACCGGTTGCGAAAATCCTCAAGTTCTGCCGCGCTGGCCTGCGGGCCGATCAGCAGGCCATACCCGCCGGACTCTCCCACGGGTTTGATCACCAGCTTGTTCATGTTGGCGAGCGTATAGGCCAGTCCTTCCGGTTCAGCACAGATGTGCGTTTGCACGCTGTCCAGAATAGGGTCTTCATTCAGATAATAACGGATGATACGGGGCATGTAGGCATAAACGGCCTTGTCATCGGCAACGCCGGTCCCCAGCGCATTGGCAATGGTGACATTACCGCGCCTGTAAGCCTCCACCAGGCCCGGCACACCCAGCAGGCTTTCCGGGTTGAAAGCCAGAGGGTCCAGAAATTCATCATTCAGGCGGCGGTAAATGGAGTGAACAGGCCGAAGCCCAACAACCGTACGCATGTAAACACGGTGGTTTTCCACCACCAGATCTTTCCCTTCCACCAAGGGAACGCCCATTTCACGGGCCAGAAAGACGTGTTCAAAATAGGCTGAATTGTAAATGCCCGGAGAAAGCAGCACCACCTGCGGATCACTCACCCCCTCCGGGGCCACGTCACACAGGCTCTGGTGCAGGCGCAGGCCATATTCCTCCACAGACCGCAGCGGAAGGCCGGAGGCAAGATCCGGCATGAGGCGCAGCATCATATGCCGGTTTTCAATCACGTAGGACACGCCAGACGGGGTGCGGGCGTTATCTTCCAGCACCAGAAAGCGCCCTTCCTGATCGCGGATCAAATCTGTGCCGTTGATATGCACATATACCCCGCCCGGCACGTCTATCCCCACCATGGCGGAACAGTAATTGGGGTTTTTAAGCACCAGATCCGCCGGGATGATCCCATCCCGCAGAATGGCCTGGTCATGATAGATATCATGCAGGAACAGATTGATGGCTTTGACACGCTGTTGCACGCCACGTTCCACATGGTCCCATTCCTGTGCCGTCAGCACGCGGGGGATCACATCAAAGGGCAGAATGCGGTCTATGGCTTCCTTGTCTGAATAGACGGTAAAGGTAATGCCAAGGCGGTAAAGCTGCGCTTCAACTGCTGCGGCCCGGTGCCGCAGTTCCGCCAGATCAAATTTGGCCAGCCGGTTGTAGATACGGGTGAGGTCAGGCGGCGGCGCGTCCTTGCGGTTGAGGAGTTCGCAGAAAAAATCCGGAACGGAATAATCCGCAAAAATGCCAGCTTTCTGAGCGGGTGCATGTGTTAGCGAGTCAGTCATCCCCTGCCTCCCGATCCTGTTTCTGGCAGGTGGCTTGTGTGGAAGAGAGACCACGCAGGCTGCACGCCAGTTCATTACGATTAATTACTAACGGAGCAAGAATTCACGGCTTTGCCAAGTCGCAAAACCCATATTTGTTGTTTTTTCGAATCAGATGATTGCAGGCTGTTGCTGTCCTGAATAATCCTGTTACCGTAATGGGCTTCATGCTTTTCCGGTTCCCCGTCCCAGAGCAAGGAGGCCGGAGCGGAAGAAAGCAGAGATCAGCGTGTGCAGAGGACTTTCAGACCAGACATCATGAGTTCACATGTCATGCTGAGTCATCACACCCGGTATCAGTATGATCGCCCGGTATGTCTCGGCCCACAAACCATTCGTCTGCGCCCGGTGGCCACGGCAAAAACGCCTGTGCGATCCTATACGCTCCGCATCGGCCCACCGTGTAAACAGCAGACATGGCAACGAGATGCATACGGAAATGATGTTGCATGCGTGACGTTTGCGGAACGTGTGACCCATTTTGATATCAGCGTGCAGATGGAAGCGGATATCAGCCCTCAAAATCCGTTTGATTTCGTGCTCCGTCCGGATGTGACGCGCTGGGTTCCGCCTTCCTGGCGTGTGCAGTCAGCCCCTGTCATGGCAGGGCAGAGGCAATGGGTTGCGGCAGACCCACATGGCAGTCTGGCTCAGTCTCAATCTCAATGGTCTGTTCCGCACCAACCTTTTTATGGCGCGGCGCAGGAGTATGCGGCCCTTGCGCCTTACCGGCAGGCATCCGTACCGGGGCCACGCCAGTTGGCGTTTCTACAGGACTGGGTACAGAAAGCTCCGGTTGAGACGCTGGAAATGCTGGTTGGGCTTAACCGGGCTGTTGCGGCGCATGTCGGTTATCAGGTCCGGCTTGAACCCGGAGTCTGGACACCGGAAGAAACTCTAGCGCAGGCCAGTGGCTCCTGCCGGGACAGTGCATGGCTGCTGATTGCCCTGTTGCGGAATCTGGGGTTCGCGGCGCGTTTTGTGTCCGGCTATCTCATTCAGGCCACCCGCAACGGGGAGGGAGAGGAAATCCTTACCTGCGATCTGCATGCCTGGGCCGAGGCATTTTTGCCCGGTGCGGGCTGGATTGGGTTTGATACCACGTCTGGCCTGTTGACGGCGCAGGGTCATGTGCCTCTGGCGGCAACGCCTTCACCCGAACATGCTGCGCCGGTCTCTGGCCTGCTTGATCATTGTCAGGCAGTTTTTGATGTCTCCATGCAGGCACAGCGGCTGTATGGGCAGGTCGAGGTCTGAAGTCTCAGTGTAAACACTGTTGAAATATGTTGCTCTTTTCCATGCAGGCGCAGAGAGTACTGTCTTATGAGGCTTTTTACCTGCCAGTCCTGCCAACAGATTGTCTTTTTTGAAAATACAGTTTGTGAGGGGTGCCACCATACGCTGGGCTATCTGCCCGGTCTGTTCACGCTTACAGCGCTGGACCGGCTGGATAACGGATTGTGGCGTCCGCTGGCGCGGCAGGTGCGCAAGGCCGAACTGGCTTTTTGCGCCAATCATGCGCATGGGGTGTGCAACTGGTTGACGGCGGCCCCCCAGACGCATCAGGCCAGCTTCTGCGTTGCCTGTCAGTTCAATCGCATTATTCCCAATCTGGAAAAGGCGGAAAATCTGGAGCGCTGGCGTAAGCTGGAGGTCGCCAAACACCGGCTGTTCTATACGTTGCTGCGCCTCAAGCTTCCCATGAAGACCCGGCGGGAGGATCCGCAGAACGGACTAGCGTTTGATTTTCTGGATGACCCGCCTGATGGGGCGGACAATGTCATGACCGGCCATAGTAACGGCGTCATCACCATTGCCCTGAAAGAAGCGGATGATGACCAGCGCGAGCGTATGCGTGTGGAAATGGGGGAGTATTACCGCACGCTGCTAGGGCACTTCCGGCACGAAAGCGGACATTACTACTGGAATCTGCTGGTGCGCGATGGTGGCCGGCTGGACTCGTGTCGCGCTGTGTTTGGAGATGACCGGGAGGATTATCAGGAAGCCCTCCTGCGGCATTACCATCGTCCTCCGCCGGAGGGATGGCGGGAGCAGCATGTCAGCCTGTATGCGACCTCTCATCCCTGGGAGGATTTTGCCGAGACATGGGCGCACTACCTGCATATCGTCTCCACGCTTGAAACCGCATGGGCTTATGGCGTGACCATCAGCCCGGGTGTTGCAGGAGGGCAGGCATCCTGGCCCGACAAGCGCGGCAATCCTTACACGGATGCCTCATTTGAAGACATCATTCAGTCCTGGCTTCCTTTGACCTATGCCGTCAACAGCCTGAATCGGTCAATGGGGCTGCCGGATTTCTACCCGTTTGTGCTGACGGATGGCGTGGTGAGAAAGCTTTCTTACATCCACACTCTTATAAGAGAAGTCCAGGCCCTTCGCTCCTGAAGTCTGGATGCCAAAACCGCACTGGCTGGTCAGCCTGCGCGGTAAGCGAGATGATGGGGAGAGCGCCAAAGGCTGGGGGCAAGGAGGCGGACTGATATCCGCCAGCCTTCAGTGCAGGACGCGCAGGTTTAGTGTTTGTGCCAGCGCCTGTTCATCCGCAAAGTCAGGCCATTTGTTGAGTGTCAACGCCGTAAGGGATGGCGTGGGCAGTTTGAGTTTTGAGGCATAAATCCACAGATAGGACAGGGCACGGTGCACATAATCCCGTGTTTCCGTGTTCGGAATCAGCTCCATGAACAGCAGCGGATCATCTGAGGCCGCCGCCGCTTTTTCCCACCGTGCCAGTGCGGAGGGGCCAGCGTTGTAGCTGGCCAGCAGGCGGATCATGTCCCCACCGCGGACGGAGAGGTGCGTGTTATGCTGGGTCAGATCAGCCAGATACTGCACATAACGCTGTCCGATTTCCAGATTGAGGCTGGGGTCGTGCAGGGCCGTGGCGGCATTTTCAAACCGGCGGCTGATGGTGGTTGAGGAACCGCTGGTCACAAAGTCAGCCGTTAGCGGGCGGATCTGCATCAGCCCATGTGCGCCTGCTCCGGAAACAGCCTGTGGATCAAAATTGGATTCCAGCCGTGTCAGTGCATAGACCAAGGCCGGGTCCATGGTGAAGCCATGCCGTGGCTTTAGCAGCGGCAACGGCAGATCATCATGTTCTTTGCCATGCGCTTCATGCGCTGCCAGTGCGTCTGACATCTCGGTGGCCAGATCATGAAGGCCAGCGGATTCCGCCACAAGCTGGAAGGAGCGGGCGAGCGTGACATCACGCAGGTCCGGCCAAGCGCGGCGGATGGTGTTTTCAGCCCGTTCCTGCTCGCCCACCTGAAGCAGGGCAAAAACACGACGACCGATCTCTGTGCTGCCAACGGCTTCAATATCAATTTCTGTCAACACGGGGGCGGAGGGCCGGGAGGCTTCCTCCAGCGGTGCGAAATTGATCTTGTGGGTGTGATCCCGGCTGTGGTTGCCCGCAGCGGGGTGCAGGATATGGGCCGCCAGAAGGCCATAGAAACTGTTGGGGAAGGCTTCCGCATGTTGCAGCCATAAATGGCGCGCGCGGTCGCTGCCCAGCTTTTCATGCGCCCGTGCAGCCCAGAAGGCGCAGGCAGCCCGCATTTCCGGGGTGGCGTTGCGGGCGTGGGAAGCGCGTTCAAAGAACGGCGCGGCCTGCGCATACTGTTCCTGCTGCCACAGGGCCAGCCCCGCTACAAACCCGGCGAGAGCATTGTTGCCCTTGGCGCTTTCAACAGCAGTCCGGGCAATATCCAGCGCAAAATCTGTCTCGCCTGCATCCAGCATGGCCTGTGCTGTCTCGGCCTGAAGCTGTGCGGCATAGGCGGGGGTCATGCCCGGTGTGGCGGTAATCAGTTTCAGGGCGCTGTGTACGCCCTTCAGGCCCCACCCCGTGCGTTCCCGCAAGGTGCGATCCAGCAAGGGGTTGCGCGTATAATCGCGGGTGAGCGGATCAGCCGGAATGGTCGCATGTTCGGGGGTCAGATGCTCGCCAGCCGGAGCAGGAGGCAGAGGGCCCCCACGCTGTGGCAGGGCTGCCAGCCGGGCCCAGATGGCGGCGGCATCGGCGTAGGAGGTATATTTTTTCAGCCAGCCCCGTAGTTCTGTCGCACCGGGGTGGTAGGCGGGGTTGAGGTAACGGTCCGCCTCAATATCGCCCAGCAGGGTGGAATCTGTCAGGCGGGTGGTGCTGGTAATGGCTTCCGCAAAGGCCCCCTGCCTTTGCAGGCGGAAAATGGCGCGGATCTGGGTATCAACTTCAGGGGATAGGGGCTTCGGCAGAGGGATGTCATCCCCTTCCGGAAACGCCTGCCTGGGCAAGACCATCGCCAGCTCCTCGCTGTGCGTGTCTGGCCCGGGTTCGGGCGGCTTGGCATGGGCGCGCGTCGCTACGACGGTTGCACTAGCCAACAGGGCTGCTCCGGCCATAAAGGCCCTCGCTGCGATATTATGAGAAATTTGACCTATCGCTCGCATGGCTGGCGGGGTCTATGAGGTTCTGCTCCAAAAAGCAAGTTTGGTGGTCCGGAAGCACAGCGGGGCCCTCCTTTGGGTACGGGGCAAAGGCCCGCCTGAATAGCGGGCAAATTATTAAAGAACTACTTGTGTTTCTTAAGGAAAATTCTGTTCGATCACTGCATGATTATTTTTGTGTCAGGATCATGTTCCTGTTGTCACAATCTGTTTTCAACCATTTTGCTGTAGCATTTGGGCAACAAGCAGCAGATCGTTCCAGATGTCCTTTCTGGCAGTCGGGCTGGCACGTAATTGCAGCGGGTGTCGCATGATCAGCGCAGGCACGGGGGCAGGCAGACCGGCTACACTTACTGGCTGCCAGCTTCTACGCGGCAGGGCCTTGTTGGTTCCCGTTAAAAGGTGGGCAGGCAGGCGTCCGCACAGCAGAAGCCGCTGCGGTGCAAACAGGGCAATGGCCCGCTCCAGAAACGGCTGACAGATACGGCGTTCGGCGTCTGTAGGGGGTCTTCCTCCGGGTGGCCGCCAGGGAAGAGCCGTGGCTAGCAGCAGTGAATCCCGTGCCAGCCCGATGGCGCTCAGCATCTGGTCCAGCAATGTGCCGGACAGGCCAGAAAAAACATGGCCACTACGGTCTTCATCGGCGTCTGGCGCTTCCCCGATAATCATCAGAGGAGCGTGCATGGGCCCCTCTGGGAAGAGGGTGTGCATGGCTGTTATGCGTAGTGAGCAGGAATCAAACTGCTCCACCGCCGCTTTCAGGGAGTCGGGTGACGTGGCGGCAGCGGCTACAGCGCGTGCCTGTGCAATGCTGTCTGCAAGCAATGCAGGCCCTGCGGCCGATAGTGAGGCAGGGGAACTGCTGGAAGAGCGCTGCGCTGAAGCAGGAGCAGGCGTTGCCGGTGTTTTCCGCGCCTGCGGCCCGGCGGCAGGGGGGGGGCTGTGTCTGTGAGGATCATGGTCCTGATGGTTCCGGCTCTGACGCCCGGTCTCCTGCAGAACAGGCAACGGAGCAAGGCGTGCCAGCCGATGGTCCAGCGGCGCATCCTCAACAGCCGTGTCCACCCCCCATTCCGCATAGAGGTGGAGAAGAGACAGAGCGCCATCCATCATGTAAACCATACGGAGAAGGGGGCAGTTTGGCGGTTGGCTGCGGGCAGGGTAGAGAAGTGTCCGCCGTTCATGTCATTCTCCCCAGTTGTTGCCGGAACGGGGCCGCCCGAAGGGTTTTGGGGCCTGAGCCGCTCCTGGATAAGGGTCATTATGCTGTTTTGTCGCCTTCTGCCTACGGTTTTCCTGCTGCTTTCTGCATCTGTGCTGACACCCGCTGTTGCTGCGCGGGATGCTACGGCGGCTGAAGTCCATTCGGCGGAGCCGCATCAGGATCAGGCTGGCGGTCAACACGGGCATGTCGATTCGGGCGCTTTTCTGACAGCGGTGGTCGCAACCCATAACGGGGATGATCTGGATGCCGCCCGCGCCTTTAGGGCCGCTGCGGCGGCTGACCCGTCCAACAAGGATCTGGTGAAGCAGGCTTTTGTGCGCAGCGTCATGGCAGGAGACCCGGAGGCAGTGCCTCTGGCGCATCTCAACGCCGCGCTACCGGGCGGGCAGACCATTATTTCTTCTCTGGTGCTGGGGAATGACGCCGCGGTGCGCGGAGACTGGCCTGCCGCCTCTCGCTATTATCAACAGGCCGGGGCGGACCCCATGGCGCATTTGATCATGCCCATGCTTCAGGCATGGTGCCATCAGGCCCAAGGCCAGGCCGATGAGGCCATTGCCGCTCTGACCCATATTCAGGGGTCCGTGCTGGTGCCGTTCTATACGCTCCATGCCGCGCTGATCGCGCAGGTTGCGCAGAAAAAGGCGCAGGCGGGAGATCTGTTTGCTCTCTCTGCCCGTATGATGCCGGGGTATGATCTGCTGCTGACCCGGTCCTATGCTGCGTGGTTCTGGGCGCAGGGGGAGCAGACCAAGGCCCGTAATCTGCTCCGCTCCATGCTTGAAGCAGACCCCGTTCTGGCGCTGGCAGGCACACAGTTACAGGCCTCCATCAGCCACTTTCCAGTAGCCTCCCCACAGCAGGGGGTGGCGCGTGCCTATGTGTTGACGGCTTTTTTGTTAAGGCAGCAATCGCTTCAGCAGTCTCGCCAGAACGCCGCCGGGCAGGAAAACCGGCCCATGCCGAATGATCATCAGTTTGATGAGGCCTCCCGCCTGATGCTGGGGTTTGCGCTGGGGCTGGACCCTCATCTGGCAGAAGCGCGGCTGATGTTGGCTGAAATTCAGGATGATGAGGGGCATCAGACAGCGGCGCGGGAGACATTGCTGCGTATCCCGCAAACAGACCCTTTGGCACCGGTTGCGGCATTCCGGCTTGCGTTGGCAGATGGCTCCACGGGCAATCTGGATGAGGCGCGGGAAAAACTGAACCGGCTGGTGCAGGAGTCCCCCAATCTGATTCTTCCCGTCCGGGCGCTGGGGAACACCCTTTCCGCCCAGAAAGACTGGAAAGGGGCCATAGCCGCCTATACGCAGGCCATAGCGCTTGCCACCCCTAAAAAGGCGGTGGATTGGTCCCTGCTGTTTCTGCGGTCCATGGCGTACCACGAGATGGGAGACTGGCCGCACGCCAAAGCGGACTTGAAGGCCGCTCTCGTCCTTGCTCCTGACGAACCTGTCTTGCTGAACTCCCTTGGCTATTCCATGGCTGAGCGGAAGGAAGATCTGCCTGAAGCGGAAAAGCTGCTGCGCCGGGCGATCGCGCTGTCCCCGCAGGATGCCGCCATTCGTGACAGTCTGGGCTGGGTGCGGGTGGAGCAGGGAGACCTTAAGGAAGGGATCATGCTGCTGGAACAGGCAGCGGAACAGACGCCGGAAGATCCGGAAGTCAATTACCACCTTGGCGAGGCCTACTGGCGCGCTGGCCGACACAGCGAGGCAGTGGATCAGTGGAACGTAGCACTTGGTCTGAAGCCTGAACCGGGAGATGAAGCGCTTATACGTGCCGCTCTTGCACGGGCTGCGGCCTCAGGTGACAAGAAAGCCGAACAGATTCAACACGCGTCTCCCGCAAAGGCAGACGCACCAGCAGGCCAGCCTGGAGGAAAGCAAACGCCGTGATGTCAGCCATAATGGACCCATCAACACAGATTCTGACAGAACAGGCTCACGCCAAGATCAACCTGTATCTGCACGTTACGGGCAAGCGCCCGGATGGCTACCATCTGCTGGATAGTCTTGTGGTGTTTGCCGGTGCCGGGGACAGTTTGCAGTATCAGCCCGGTGCGGAACCATTGCATCTGGAACTGACAGGGCGCTTTGGTCAAACCTTGGGGGCGGATGCTGCCGGGCCGGATAATCTGGTGATGAAGGCAGCGGCGGCGTTGCGTTCTGTCAGCGGTTCTTCTGCCCACGTGCAGGGCGGGCGGCTTGTTCTGACCAAGGAACTGCCCGTGGCGTCTGGCATTGGTGGCGGTTCAGCCGACGCTGCTGCGGCAATCCGTTTGCTGGCGCGGGCATGGCAGGTGGATGTCCCTGTGGGCACATTGATGCATCTGGCGGAAAAGCTAGGGGCCGATGTGCCAGTTTGCGTCGCCAGTCAGACTGCGCGGATGGAAGGAATAGGCGAGCATCTCTCTGCTGCGCCTCATCTGCCGGCATGTGGCATGGTGCTGGTGAATTGTGGGCAGGCTGTCTCCACCCCGGACGTATTCCGGAAACGGGATAGTGCGTTCCGGGAGCGGGCGATTCTGCCAGCAGAGTGGAAATCGGCGCAGGATATGGCGAATGATCTGGCCCGGCTGGGTAACTGCCTTGAAGCCCCGGCTTGTGAGGTGTGTCCGCCCGTCAGGACTGTTCTCTCTGCTCTTGCGGGGCAGGAAGATTGTCTGCTGGCTCGAATGAGTGGGTCTGGTGCAACCTGTTTTGCGCTATTCCCTTCTGCTGAAGACGCACGCAAGGCGGCGCATGCGCTTGGGGCAGACCACCCGTCATGGTGGGTGTGGGGCGGAGCCTTGGCGTAAGCCGCTCTGGCGGAAACCATACAAGAGCCCCATATATAAAGGAGTGTCTTCCTTTATGGAGCACCACGGGCCAGACGCGCAGAGAGGCAGGGCAGAAACAGATGTTCTCCCTCATTGAAGCGTATGGTGAAGGATATCGGGCACAGTGAAGGCCAGCAGGAAGAGGTGCGCATCATGTCTTCAAAAATAGACCTTACGCTGTCTGACGATCACAAATCGGTTCAGATGACGCTTTCAGGAGAGGGCACAGAACCTAAAGTGGAGGTTCCGCTTTCACTGGAACAGGTTACCCACCTGATCAGTGTTCTGGGCCGTGTGCGGGAGACGATGCTGGCTGATCAGGATGTGCAGCCGATTGAAGGGGCACGTTTTACACCTGTTACCCGCACCAGATGGGCGCTTCAGCCGGAAGCACGGACAGAAGGTTCGGTGCTGGCGTTTCAGCATCCGGCGTTTGGCCCGATTGGGCTGGTGCTGACACCTGAGGATTCCGACCGGCTGATGCGCGGGCTGCATCTGCACCAGCAATTACGGCAGGAGCAGAAAGCCAATAGAGGCAAACTGAACTGACGTGATTGAAGATCACAGAGCGCTATAGCGCTCTGTGATGTGAAACTTGTATTTTAAACAAAGGATGAAGAAGACATGAGACTCAGTGCACGAAACCAGCTTCAGGGCAAAGTTGTCGCCATTCAAAAAGGCGCCACCACATCACATGTCAGCATCGAACTGACGGGTGGTGCCGTTGTGATGGCCGCCATCACCAATGAAGCGGTTGCCGATCTGGGTCTGACAGTGGGTGAACCCGCCACGGCTGTGATCAAGGCTTCTGATGTCATGGTCGGTGTAGACTGATTTTTTCTGCGCTCATGCTGTTCTGCATGAGCGTTTTCACCACGCCGGGATTATTTGACGGGCAGGTGTGACTGACGATGAAAGACCAGAAGCGGTTGTGTCTGGTCGTTTAGCAAAGTCAGCATATCGCCCGGCGTATTCATGCGCCAGGCGCTGGTCTGTTCAAGACTTGCCAGAAAAAGACGTTCCCGTTCCGCCGTTGTGGCGTCCATGCAGGCCCGACGCGTGGTGACAACCGGCCCAAACTTCAGCTTTTCCCCCGTTACGGTCATGGTCGCATTGATCTGATTACAGATGGTGGAGCCTGCAACGGTTCCGTCCTCATGCAATTCCAGCGTGGGTGTTGGTGTGCCGTCTTGCAGAAGTGTTTTCCCTAACGTGACCAGATACCAGGAGCCAGCAAGAGCGGGAGATGGTCGCTTTGTACCATGCCGACGGAGAGTCAGTAGAATATTGGACTGATTTTTGAGGTTCAGCGGGGCTGGCATAGGGGTTTTAAACCAAGGTTGTCCCTCCACCAGAAGGGTGGCAACAACTCCGTAAGCCCGGTTCGGTTTCAGCAGGGCGCGGTTCAGCGTGATATGAAACGGAATAGGCACCTGCCGCGTAGTGGCAAAGCTGGCGCGTGATACGGTTTCAGGCTGTGTGGGCCTGTTTGTCATATCCACAATTCGTATTTCTACTGTGGCGGGGGGAAGAGCCATGCGCTCCCGGTAGGTTATGCTGCCATGTAGAGTAATGGGAGAAGATGTCTGAGCCATTCCGCTTGATAAGCCTCCCAAACCAAGAGCCCCGATCATCCCGAGCATTAGAGTTCGACGCAGAAAGGATGAAGACATAGGCTCTCCCGTGGGCATGGTGCGTGGCCAGAACTGTTCTTCTTCTTCATCCATAAGTTCAAAACAGACAGATATTTGCCATGACGCATAATGGATAAAGAAAAGCGGTTCCGATGTTCAGTTCAAAGAGTAGAAACCCTGCTCCGGTCTATTGGTTGCCTGATGGCTGCTCAGCAGAGAAAGACAGAAAGCGGTTTCCGTTCATCCAGTGGCAATGACAGCGGAAAACAGATCCCGTTTTTTAAGAACGGGACATGCGGACAAGGGGGTATAGGAAACGCTGGGGCACGGGTTCACGGGCTGAAAGCGGTTCTGGAGACCGAAAATATCAACCTGTTCAGGTCCATAACCGCCCAACAAATTAACCCGGAGGATTTTCCGGGTATCTCTGCCCCACTATTCAAAAGGGGGTAAAAAAGGCCACTCTTACTTGCGGCCGGAGCGGATATGGGAAATCAGTCCTGTCAGCCCGGCTGCCAGCAATGCGCCCGCAATGCCGGCACGTGCGCTGGATGTCACAAAGAAGGAAAGCGGGCTGTCCAGCCTGCGTGACTTGGCATCAAAAGCCCCATGCGCTGAAAATGCGCCAGGTACGCTTTCAAACAGATCATCCTTGGCGTCTGTATCAGCACAGGTTTTTTCAAGCTGGGCTTTATAGCCTTGGTCCGCCATGCGCTTTTCCCGGCAGCCCGGCCCAAGAAGGCTCCAGATGGCGGCAAAAGTGGTGCTTGGCCCAATGGAGATGGAACGGCTGGTGGTAAAGGCCGCCCGACAAATGGCTTCCGCTGCTACTTCCGGCTCATACACGGGGCCAACAGGCTTCAGGCGTTTGCCGGTGGTGTTGCGGGTCCATCCATAATGCGGGGTGTTGATGGAGGGGAGATCCACCATCACAATCCGAATCCGATCGGCATCATGCAACAATTCTGGGCGCAGGCTTTCACAAAAGCCTCGCAGCGCGGCGCGTGATCCATTTTCCACAGCCTGTAGAGGCAGGCCACGCAGGGGTGGTGCCAGATCAAGATTGATAATGGCTCCATGCCCGCGGCGACGCATGCGTTCAAGTGCCGCAAGAGTGCCGTTGACGCTGCCCAGATACGTTACTTCCGTGGCGCGGCGAATATCCTGCGGGGAGAGGGTGGCCACCTGCCCGACAACCGTAGCCCCGGCACAGTTGGCCCATGCGGTAATCGGGCCAAGCTCGCTCTCTACCCGGTCAGCCGCTTTGGCAACGGCATCTGCATCCGCAACATCCACGGGAATGACAAGGGTGCGGATGGAATGCGCCGCCAGATCCCGCGCGGTATCTTTCAGGCGGTCCTCATTACGGCCCAGAAGGGCAACGTCAAACCCTGCACGGCCCAGTGCACGGGCGGCGGCGCGGCCAATGCCTGCTCCGGCACCGGTAACAACAGCAATCTGGGATGGCATGTGGTGATCTCCCTTGCCTTCTGGCGTGGTGGTTCAGTTTTGTCGGATGTTTTGCCCCGCTCCGGGCTGTCCTGCAAGTTGCGGGCGGTGCCGGGCTGCTGTGCGGACGGCGTAGGAGCAGCGGGGGCAGAGGTTACAGATAACGAAGCGCCAGAATCCCGCCTATCAGAAGAACGGCAAAAACGCCCATCACCAAGGGCAGGCGTGTTTCAATAAAGGCCTGGATGGGGGGACCAAACCTGCGCAGAAGGGCCGCCACCAGAAAAAACCGAAGGCCACGGGTAATGGCGCTGGCGATAATGAACGGGCCCAGAGCAAAATGGGCCATGCCACTGGCGATGGTGACAAACTTGTAGGGGATAGGGGTGAGCCCCTTGAACAGAACAATCCATACGCCCCACTGCCGGAATTTTTCCTGCAGGTTTAGCAGGGTGTGCTCGGCGTGGTAAAAGCGCATAATGGGCATGGCCAGATAGTCCAGCAACATGGCCCCGATCATCCACCCCAGAATCCCGCCTGCCACACTGGCTACAGTGCAGATGGCAGCGTAACGCCAGGCCTGCTGGCGCTGCGCAAGGACCATGGGCACCAGCAGCGTTTCTGGTGGCAGAGGGAAGAAACTGGCCTCTGAAAACGCCAGCGCCGCCAGCCATAGCGGCGCATATGGGCTGGCGGCGTGCTTCAGCACCGCAGCATAAAGGCGGTTCAGCAGGGACGGGCGGGCAGGGGCTGTTACGTCAGACATGGCAGGACAGATGCCACGAGCTCAGTTCTGGCGCCAGAGCCCATGGCTGTGTTCCTGTACGGAAAGGATTTACATCCTTTCACGGCGTAGCACGTCCTCGGCCTTGCGATGGATGGTGTCATACTCTTCCTGTGTCAGCGTGCCGCGGTGGAGCATTTCACTGGCACGGGCCAGCGCATCGCGGGCGTGAGAGGCATCGGGTATCGGGTAACGTCGGCCCGGCAGGGCAAACGCGTCATCCGGCAGGGCGTTACGTTCTTCGGTTGTCAGTTTGGACATAAGGCTGATCCCCGTCTGGTTCACACAGTTCAGGTGTGTTGTTCAGTTCGTCCAGTTCTGCCATGGCGGCTTCGGCACTTACGGTCGGGATATCTGAAGCCGGAACTGTTCCCGGCTCGCTGGCAGTAACAGGCCCGGTGAGTGTCCGCGTAACACGAAACGCGGTCAAGACCGCCAGGGTGCCAAACACAATCACACCAGCCGCCTGCCCGATCTGCACGCCTGCTGGCCCGAAACGGGTGCCAAACCCCACAAAGGGAATGGTGCCCAGCGTGGCCCGCCCCCAGTTGAAAGCCGTGGAATACAGCGGAAAACCAAGGTTGTTGAACGCAGCATTGGCTACAAACAGCATGCCCACAAACAGGTAACTGCCAATGGTCAGGGAGCAGAACAGATGGATCAGCATCGCGGCATCACCATGGGCATTGAAGACCCCCACCACATAATTCTGCATGGCTGCCAGAATGACCCATGTGAGCCCGATACTGAGGATGACCAGTTTCAGGGCCGCCCCCAGCGTCTCCCGCACCCGGTGGTACAACTCCGCACCCATGTTTTGCGCCATGATCGGCCCAATGGAGCCTGTCAGCGCAAAAACAAGCGAAAACAGCACCGGCACCGTGCGTTCTATGGAGGCTTGTCCGCCCACGGCTTCCAGACCGAACCGCGCCATGGATTCCGTCACGTAAACCCCACCAACCGGGGTTGCGAGGTTGGTGAGAATAGCGGGCATGGCAATGGAGCCCACATGCCGGGTATCCCGCGCAATGCGGGAGAAAGTAGGCCATGTGATCATGTCATGCCGCAATGCCCCACGCACACCGGCTGAGGCGACAACAAGACGGGAGATCACGGTACTGATGGCGGCCCCGGTCAATCCTTCATGCAGCCCGAAAATCATGATCGGGTCCAGAATGGCGGCAACCACCGCCCCCAGAAGGGTGATGTGCATGGAGCCTTTGGCATCACCCACCACGCGCATCAGGGCGGAACACCCCATCCCGGTGCAGATAAGCGGTAGAAACGGACTGACAGTTTGCAGATAGCTCGTGGCGTAAGCCAGGGCATCGCCGCGCGCGCCAAACAGGGAAAGAATGGGGTGCGCCGCAATCATGGTGCCCAACCCCAGTAGGGTGGTGAGCATGAGCATGACAGCCAAGGCGGAGGAGGCAATCTGACGCGCATCTTCATGCCGGCCTGCTCCGATTTCCCGGCCCGTTGCTGCGCTGATGCCAATGGTCAGCCCAATGGCCACGGCAATCTGCAATCCGATCACCGCACCGGCAAAGCCTATTGCAGCCGTCAGGGCTGTCTGGCCGAGATGCGCGATATAGACCATGTTGAGCATATCAACGGCAAAAACGGCCATCAGCCCAATGGCCCCGGTGCCAGCCATAACCAGAACATGCCGCATGATGCTGCCCGTAATAAAACAGGCCTTTTGTCTGGATGGCGGGTCTTTCTGGGGCATGCGTACTCCGTTCCAGCGCCCGCAGGCAATCGTGACGAGTCTTGTATTATGTCATGTCCCTTCATTCCTGCGAATGGGGGAAAGAGAAAGCCGTCATACCAACCCAGAAAAGTGCCTTCAGACACAAGTGGAGAAAGGGTGTAACGTCTTTTCTTACTTATTCGTCAGATGCCACGATGGCTGCCGGGTCGGGCTGTGGCAGTGCGTCTTCCTCAGGGTTCGGGGCAATGGGCGTGCCGAGATATGCTTCCAGCACGTCTTCTGTTGGCCCATCCATTTTGATCTTACCGCCATCCAGCCAGATCAGACGGTTGCACCATTCAGCCATGACATCCGCCATGTGGCTGGAGAGCACCAGAATATCGGCTTTGGAGACCAGAGTTTCCAGACGGGAACGGGCACGCTGACGAAATGAGGCGTCTCCCGCCATGAACCATTCATCCATCAGCAGCACATCCGGCATGATGGCGGTGGCCAGACCAAAGGAGAGCCGGACCATCATGCCGGAGCTGTAGGTCTGCACGGGAAGGTCCATAAAGGAGCCAAGCCCGGCAAAGGCCTCTACATCTTCCTCTACGGTCTGAATCTGCGATTTTGACAGCCCGGCGAACATGCCGCGAAGGTGAATGTTCTCACGCCCTGTCAATTCGTTGTTCATGCCCAGAGAAGGGTCAAGAAGTGTGCCGATATTGCCTTCTACCGTTACGCTTCCCTTGACGGGTTCATAAATCCCCGCCAGCGCGCGCAGCAAAGTGGTTTTGCCTGCGCCATTTCCGCCTACCAGACCCAGTCTGTCTCCGGGGTTAAGCGTGAAGGAGATGTCCCGCAGGGCCTGTACCACCACACGGTCCCGACGGTCCTGCATGAAGCGGCTACCCAGAGAGGCCTGCATTGTCTTGCGCAAACTGCGGGCTGTTCCATGGTAAAGGGGGAAGGAAACGTCCAGATCCTGAACTGTAATGCCTGCCATTTTACACCCAATAGGCCAGACGCGCCCGCATGCGGGCAAACAGCAGGAAGGTCAGAACAGCCAGCCCGGCGGACCACCCTAGCGCGGCGGGCCATATGGCGGCTTTCAGAACATCGCCGGTAAGGGGGGCGCGTAGAATTTCCATCAGGGGGAACATGGGGTCCAGTAACAGCCAGTTCTGACCAATGGACATCAACGCAGGTTTCCAGAGTACAGGCGTGACAAAGAACAGAATCTGCATGGTGCTTGCCACAATGGGAGGAACATCCCGAAAACGTGCGCCCAGGATGGCCAGAAGCAAGGTGGCGATAAAACTGTCAAGAACCCATACCACCAAGGCAATAGGCAGCGTCCAGGACCAGGCAGGTGTGACGTGGAACCACAGGAAGACCACGGCAACGACCGGAATATTATGTGCAACGGTCAGCCAGTTGCGCACGGTGGCACGCAGCACATGCAGGGTATAAGGCATGCGGGCGGAATGGATCAGCCCCGCTGCGGATGTAAAGGTGCGGCACCCCTCCTGTAGCGTGCTGCTGGCGAACCCCCACAACACGAGAGAGAAGGTGAGGAAGGGAAGATATTCATGGACATCCATCCGCATAAGGTATGCGTAAAGCACCCCCATGGCGGCAATCATGATGGCGGTGGATGCCGTCAGCCAGAATGGCCCAAGGATGGACCCCCGATACCGCAGCTTGATATCCAGCCAGCCCAGCGTGCACCCCAGTCTGGCCTGTTTCAGACCATCAACCAGATCCTGCCATGCATGTCTGAAATAGGAGACGCCTTTTTCAGGAACAAGATGGAGCACGGGCTCAGGGCGGCTCAGGGGGGCCGCTCCGTCTGCTGGGGGGGAGTTTTGCATGGTATCCATGATAAGGTATGGCGATAGAGAACAGTGCCTGTCAGTGCAAGAGCGGGGGCGGAGGAAGGGCTTTTTTGCCACGGTATGCGGAGGGGTGGTCTGGGGAGCGCGCTAGATGGATGACAAGTGAGGCATCGGTTGCTAAACCCCCCCACGACTCACCGCCCATCTGCCAACCCTGATAATACCGGGAACCATCCGTACCATGAAGATCGTCGCCTGTAACAGCAATCTGCCGCTGGCCGAGGCAGTTGCTACCGAGCTTGGCATGCCTCTGTGCAATGTGACCGTCCGCCGGTTTGCCGATATGGAAGTGTTTGTCGAAATTCATGAAAATGTACGGGGTGAAGATGTCTTCGTGGTGCAGAGCACCTGCACCCCTACCAATGACAATCTGATGGAACTGCTGATCATGCTGGACGCTCTGCGCCGCGGATCAGCCCGCCGTATCACGGCTGTCATGCCCTATTTCGGGTATGCCCGGCAGGATCGTAAATCCGGCCCTCGCACGCCTATCAGCGCCAAGCTGGTCGCCAACCTGCTGGTGGAAGCCGGGGCCAACCGTGTGCTGACGCTGGACCTGCACGCCATGCAGATTCAGGGCTTCTTTGATATTCCGGTAGATAACCTCTACGCCGCGCCCCTGTTCGTGCGGGATATCAAGGAACGCTATGGCGACCGTGACCTCATGATCGTCTCCCCGGATGTTGGGGGCGTGGTGCGTGCCCGCCAGCTTGCCCAGCGCCTGAATACGGATCTCGCCATCATCGACAAACGTCGTGAGCGGGCAGGTGTGTCTGAAGTCATGAACGTGATTGGGGATGTCAAAGGCCGTCACTGCCTGCTGGTGGATGATATTGTCGATAGTGGCGGCTCACTGTGCAATGCTGCGCAGGCCATTTTCAATAACGGTGCGGCGTCTGTCGGTGCTTACGTGACGCACGGTGTGCTGACCGGCAGCGCGGTTGAGCGGATCAGCAATTCCTGCATTGAAATGTTGACATTGACGGACAGCATCAAGGCGACGGAAAGTGTGAAGGCGGCGGCCAATATCCGCCAGATTACAATTGCCGGTCTGCTGGCACGGGCCATGCGGGCCGTGTCTGATGAAAGCTCCGTTTCCTCCCTTTTTGATTGAGAACCATGCCTCAGCTTAGCCTCCGCCCATACTGGTATCTCCGTCACGGTCAGACTGACTGGAATCGGGAAGGTCTTTCTCAGGGGCGCACAGATGTGCCCTTGAACGAGACGGGGATTTCCCAGGCTGAAGCGGCGGTCAAGCTGTTTGAAACGGGCGTGCGCCGTTACCCCGCGTTTACGCATATCGTCAGTTCACCACTGGACAGGGCATTCCAGACCGCTGCCATTGTAAGGGAAGGGCTCATTGCCAACGGCTTTGACGCCCTTCCGCTGGAAACGGACGCAGGATTGGAAGAAGTCTGCTTTGGTGAGCAGGAAGGTATGCCCATGGGGGACTGGTATGATAGCTGGATTGCTGGCGACTATACCCCGCAGGGGGCAGAACCGTTCGCTCAGCTTAGAGCCAGAGCGGTTGATGCTGTAAACCGGGCAACGGACAATGGTGGCGTTCCCCTTATTGTGGCTCATGGCGCATTGTTTCGTTCATTGCGTGCGGCCATGAACCTTCCTGCCAATGTCCGTCTGCCGAACGCCACTCCGCTCTGGCTCAAGCCGGGGGAGGCGGAACAGCATGCGTGGTCTCTTTCCGTGATAGAGGCGTGAGGCGGGCATATCTTTGAGGTTCCGTTTTCTCTGCCAGAAAAAACGGTTATCGGGAAGAATGGTTGTCTGGCCTGACCTGCTGAAATTTTACAGGATCATGCAAAATCCACACTAGCCTTGAATAGGGCATGTGAAGAGGCACAATAAGGCCTCCGCCTGCCTGCCGAATACGTTCGGCTGGGGCTCCTATATCGTACACAATCACTGGTTTTTCTACCATCCATAGTTGGGTCAGCACGTAAGACCACGTTTCTGGCCAGATGGAAGGAAGAAAAAACCAGTCGATCCTGAATTTCTCTATAAAGTGTTTTATTTCAAATTCTTTGTATTTCCCGGTTATTTTCACGACACCTGTTTCCAGAAGTGCGTTGTCATTGCAACTGTAGCCAATTAACACAAATTCAATGGGGAAGGCGTTTTGCGCGATAAATCTGGCAAGAGCCAAAATCTGGTAAAATCCTTTTTCTGTACTGATGGCACCTAAAATGCCGATAATCCGTTTTTGGGAGGCTGGAAGGACAGGGAAAGTGATTTCCCGTAAATCTGGTAAAATTTCCCATGGGATGACGTTTATCGGAGCGCTAAAGTAGCGACGCAGACGTTGTGCCGTATCTTGAGAAGGCGCAATAACTTGCTCTGCATGTTCCAGAATGGCAGCGCTCTTCTGGCGTAACACAGGAATAGCGCTGTATTCCCCAGTCTTGCTTCCGCGTTCCTTCAAGCAGGACTGACAGACTGTCTCACTGGGTTCACCGCAATAAGTGCCTGAGTCCTGTGTCAGGGTAATTTGGGGGCAGAACCATGAATAATCGTGAATATAGACATCATAAGGAAGCCCGATCTGGCTTAGATGAAGAATGTTTTCAAGGCCATTTCCAATATAGCTATGAATCTCGATTTTCTGGCAATTCAGATGTTCTGCAAGATGGCGGAAAGCGGAAAGACTTTGAGGGATGATCAGGTTGGGAAAGTGCTGTTGTAATACGCTGTCCAAACGCCAGATCTTTTTCCCATTTTCCAGTCGATCTGGTTTTAGAGTGAATGAGACATAGCCATACTTTACGTAATCAATAGAGCGATGACCAATATGCCGTAAAATGCCACCCTCACGATCATGCGCGATAAGAAAAACTGATTTCTGAAAACCATAGTGTTTTCTAAAGCGTGCCAGATCCAGTCTTCGTCTGTAAAATAGCAAAGGGTCTTTTAGCTGCCAGTTTCGAACAATCTGGTCATATCCCTTGTGAACGTCATTCATAATACCAAGATTACGGCCCATCAGATCCGTTTTGACGTGGCTGAAGGACTGACTTTCTGCATGCCCGACATATGTTCCCAAACATGCAACATGTCGCCAGCCCAGTGCTGTGGCACGGCGAGAAAAATCGTTTTCTTCGCCATATCCCTGAGCAAAAATATCGTCACGGAACAGCCCGACGCTTTCCAGGCATTCAGATTTTATATACATGCAAAATCCATGAGCGGTGGGAACCTCAGGAAGCTCTCCCTGCCAGGATTGCATCATGATACGATTTAATTCTTCACATTCCTCGATCGTTGGAAAAGGATTTTTTCCGCCTTTATCCGGATAGCTGAAAATGGTTGCATTGTTTGAAAGTGGTGTGGCCGTGCCGATATTCTCCTTTGAATAAACAGCTTTCTGAAGTTGAGAAATCCAGTTTTCTGAAACAATCGTATCGCTATTGAGAAGAATCACATCCTCTCCCGCCTCTCTCTGACGCATTCCTTTATTGACCGAAGCAGGAAAGCCGAGGTTCCGCTCATTATGAAGAATGGAAAAATACTCATTTTCTGGAAGACTATTTAAAAAATGGACTATATCCTCATTTGGCGAGGCATCATTGATAACAATAACATGCGCGTTGTCGGGATTGTGGCGTAAGACTTGTTGCAGGCATAAGCGGGTTGTTTCAAATCCATTATAGACCGGTATGATAACAACAACTTTCCTGATGCTGTTTTGGGACGGGTTTGCTCTTTTCTTATACAGTGCCGGGAAAGCTTCGCGGCTTGCATGCGCATATAAAACTGCTTGTTCTGCTAAAATGTTGTAATGCAAGGGGCTGCCGTATAATTGAACACCTGTTTCTGTTGTGACAGACAAGATTTTTTCTGAAAAAGAAATGTTGTTCAGAGGATGGGAGAATGGGGGAAGGCATGCTTCTCCCGAAAGATTTTTGATGTCAAAGAGTTTTGTTGGGCAAGTTGTTACTTTGATTTGTCTGTAAAGGGTAGAACGGTCAGAAGTGTGCGTTTTGGAGGACTGCGCGGTAATATGCAATTTCACAGGCCGCTCTGGTTCAGAACGATAACGAGCCCAGCCTTTGAGATACGTTTCTGTGGCTTCAACAAAGCCGTCAATTTTGAGAAAATTGTCTATATTAAAAACAGTGCCGATGTATTTTCTGTCAGGAGATTCCAAGGTGATGGATCGCGCTGTTTTCCAATTCTCAGGCAACGTTATTCTGATCTCGGGCCCTTCTCTTACATAGACCAAAGAAGCCAGAGAAAACGTTTCCTTATCAATGATAAGGCTCACATTTTTTGTGGAAAGAGATGTATAATCGGTAAGCACCAGCTTTCCAGTCAAGGAAAGAGATGCCCACCCTTCATACTGATTATGGCACGTAATGGTTTTTGCCAGACTGCTGAAGACGGGATGGGGGAGAGGAACGTACTGGGATAGATACCTAGAGAGTTCATCCTTGGCCAAGGACCAAGTTTGGAAATGCGCCCGAACACATAATAAAAGAGTAGCGCAGACACGTGACGGCGCACGAGTGTTGAGTAATTCAAGCGCTTCAGACGCTGTTGGAATATTCAATAAGAGCCGTGTGCAGCCAATAACCATGGTGATGCGGCCATCGCTCGGGTGGCTGCGTTGGAGGTATTCACAATGATATAAAATGGCACGAAAGGAGTCTTTGTCTTTCTCGCTTTCAAAAGAAAGCTCACGTAATAAAGGGAAATCACTTTTCAGAGGATAAAGAACAGATCGCAACACGCGCAAAACAAATTGCGGAAGGATCTGCATACTCTCATTCATAAGCATATCTTAACAAGCGGTAATATATGCTTATGATATTGTTAATGAATTTGAGTGTCAATTTAGACAAATGTTAAAAATTTTGTTCGGGATCAGAACGCGGGTCAGTTTTAGGGGGGGGGCGTTTGAATAGTTGGAAGAGGAGGGGCTGTGAGAAAGAGAGTTCTAAACCCCCTTCGTAGTTTTCTCTCTATAAAGAGATCAACGAGTTCGGGTTACCGGCCAATTTATAACGGAGAGTTTTTCGAACCCTCTACGTGGTCTTAAAGCAGGACTGGCACCCCTGGAGATTTGATGCGTGGCTATCGGGCCAAAAATCACGTATTCAGCCATAAACAGCCCATCGGATCGGCCTGATAGAGTTTTCAAGCAGCTTTTAAGTCGGTGCTTATACGTGATGAGAGCAAGAAGCCCTCACCCCATCTTGCCGCGCGGTGGATAATTTCCAAATGGATGATGGTGCGGTATTTTCGGATCGTAAAGAGCGGTCACAAATTGGCAATGACTTTCAAGCCCACAAGCGCAGCATCTGGGCGGCGGGATGTTTCTCCGGGGCGGATCATATACTGAAATTCCGGCTGCACCAGAACACCGGGAACGGCATCAATGGCGTAATAGGCTTCAATGACATGTGAGTCAGTTTGAGGTGCCAACACCTGAGCCTCTAAGGAAAGGCCAGCATCCTGCGCGTACATTTGCCCAAGCTCCTTCCGATGACTGACATGATACCAAGAGTATAAAATACCCAGTCTGTCCGTCAGGCGCGACGGGATGACACCATTAAAGGAAATCCCGCCATAGGCTTCATCCGAGATAGAGGAAACATGGGGCGTGTTATGAATGTAACCCGCCATCAGGTATCCGCCTGCCATCTGGTTACGCCCCCCTTTCCGGTAAATCATCTGATCGCCTTCAAACCAGAACATATCCATCGGCGCACTATGAAGGCGGCCTGTTGCTATGACCTTGTTTGCGGGAGAGGTTCCAAGCACGTCCGGATAGCGTGAGGTGTCGTGTGCATAACCAAAAACATAATGGCCAGGAAGACGGTTTCGCGTCAGGAAGGGTTGCCAGGTAAACTCTATTGGTAACATTAATCCAGTTGTGTTCTCGCTACCCCAAGCCCAACCGCTGGGGTTGGTGGAAAGAGGGCTAACCTGGTAGGCGCCTAATTGTACCATCGTATCACGCGTTGGACGAAAGCGTACGCGGCTGCCCCAGGTTGCTTTGGGATAAACGGCAAAGCCAGGATCAACTTTTAAGGCAACAGGCGCTGAACATGTCACCATAAAGGAACAGATCAGGGGCGACGTCGCGAAAACATGCGTAAGGGACATACGGCCAAACGTGATGTCCATACGGTTCTGGAGGAACTTTTTCTCTGCATAAAAATCGACAAGATGGGCCACTACATGGCCAGATAGACCGTAAACTTCCATAAGGCTTACGTAATATTCTCCAACGCGATCATGTGAAACTTCTCGTCCAGCACGGTTCATAAGCAGCGTATGAATGGACCATCCGTTCCAGCCAGCCAATTTCCCCAGATCAAAGTTCATTTGCAGGGTCAGTTCATGCACGTAATCCATGCCGCGTTGCATGCCACCGTGAATGTTGGCCATGGCCTCCCCTTTATAAGAAAAGGAGAATACAAAGCCTTTTTTTTGAAGCCTTTCTCTGAAAGGCATGATCTGTGGAATAAGATGCCCGCTTCCGGCTGTGGGAACATAATAGGGGTCATCCATATCCGTGCGGCGTTGGGCATCCAGTTCTGATGGAAGAAGCCAGGAGAGGCCCTCTTTTCCTGTCAGGTCATCCAGTTCCATTTTATGGAATGTTTTTGAACTTTGATATTCGTCCACACTGGGAACCACCATTGTGGCCAGGCCCGGCCAGGGTGCGATGGGGACACCGCTTGCAGGCAGAGGAGAGTTTTTAGGACGCACAAGCACACGAGGATCAGGTTGAGAGGGATCATCCTTAGACTGTGTTCCAGAAATAACGTCTACATAAACTGGATTTTTAGGAGGAGGCGTTGGCGCTGTGGTCGCGTCATCAGCATGCGCCATGCTGAACGAGGCAGTGAGCATCACTCCCCCTGCAAGCGTTATTCCCCAGATGACAGAGCATGCTTTGTGTTTAGAGAGTCTGTTGCTGCGTTTGCGATACATGATCTGACCACGGATAAGTTTCGGCACTCTGGCCAGAAGGTGTACGGATAAAACGTGAGAAAATAGGAGATAGGACTAAAGGAGAAAGAACCTTTCGGAATTGTAATTCAGTGATCTCTCAGGAATAAAAATACGCGCGTATTTTTCCTGAAAATGAGATCATACATGTTTAACTCCAACAGTTTTTTAAACGGACCCTGACGAGTCAGGGTCCGCCTTCCGCCAAGAGAACCTTCTTTCATTTGAAAGAAGGCACGATGAGATAGCATGTTTCTTTTTAGAGTCTTTAAAAAAATATCTAGTAAAAAACACAATATTGTTACATTATAGTTGCATAAATAAACGCAGATATAGTAATCCTTCCTGCTGGAAGTGATTTTTATTTTTTTGATTGTTGTGGCTGATCAGCCGGGAATATCTGCTCAAAAACAGATTTCCATTCTATTAAAATAAAAAAACGTAAAATATAAAAAGGGAAATATTAAATATGAATGGCTAGGATTTTCCAGACCAGTCAAAGAAGATCATCAAGGAAGAGTGAGTCATATTACCTGGGCCTCGAGTTCTGAGCGTTGCTGTGTATGCATTCTTTAAGGCACCTAAAAAGGTTCCATGTCCAATATATGAAATATGAGTTCTCCATATTTATTTTATATAGGCATAAACAGAACAAGATTTATTGATGCGAGTCGTTCTCATAAAAAATATAATATTATCAATTGGTTAATTGTTTGTTCGTGGCGGAGGAAAACGGTCTCCCTTGATCGCAGTGTGCTGAGGAATGATACTTTTTCTCACCGGAACGTGATTTTTAACGCCCTTGGAGAAAGGGATTTTAATGGGTGTTGGGGGTGGGGAAGACCAAGGGAAGGCTTTCACGATGGCAATAGTCTTACACGTGGAACGGGTCGCAGAGTTCAGTGCGGCATGGTTTTCTGGAAAGGAATAGGGGTATTTGACCATTTTTTAATAAAGTTTTGCCATTTTTCTGAAGATTTCACGCTGCATTTCCTTGACACAATCAAACATATTGGACACAGAGCAATTTCCATTCCTCTGGGAAAATGATGGAGAGTCATCGCGTCGGTAACAGAAGCCAGTCATCCTGTGTGCACGGGATGCATCTTTGAGGGCAGTCCGTCTTTCCGTAAAAGGAAGATCCTCTGCTTGATTTGCAAAAGGTGTATACCAGGCCGACAGGTGGCGGAAGTTTGTGCAGGAAATAGCGACTTTCGAGAAAAAATCTCTTATCAGAAACCAGCGTATCTGGATTTAATCGTAACCTCGGCCCGGCACTTTGCTGTCAGGACGATTTCAATATTGGAGTGATAGCATGGGTGGCGTTCAACCCGCAGATCACCATTCTCCGTTAGGTGGCATTTATCGTGTCATTTTTTCTGTTATCAGCCTCGCAGCTGGTCTGGCGCTTGCTTACGGTGGCGTGCAGCTTCTAACGCTGGGTGGATCAAGTTATTACCTGCTGGCCGGGGTGGCTTATATTGCACTGGCAGTCCTAGTTTTCCTGAAGCATCCTTATACCTTAATTGTTTCAGGTGTTGTTTTTGCAGCAACCTTTGTGTGGGCACTATGTGACACGCCTGAAATTGGATACTGGGCGCTTTTGCCGCGTCTGGTTGTGCCAGCCATTTTGTTTGCCCTTAATTTGTGGGCCGTGGCGACTTTTCCGGCAACACCGTCAGCTGTTCAGCGGGGTACGGTTTTTGGCGGTCTGGGCATTGTTGGGTGCCTGCTGGTGACATTGGTGGAAGCCTTTTTCCCTCATGGGCAGATCAGCAATCCGGATGCATCTCCTGCAAACCCTCAACTGGCTCAAACTGGTAAGCCAGAGGCACCTGAGGACTGGGAGTTCTACGGGCGGAATGCTCAGGGTACCCGTTACGCCCCTTACACGCAGATCACACCGGCAAACGTCAGCAAGTTGAAGGTGGCCTGGGTTTACCACACGGGCAGAAGAACACATGGGCCGGGTGCCGGGGTGGATGAAAACACGCCGCAGCAGATTGGCAATGTGCTCTATTCCTGCACACCGGAAAATCTGATCACGGCCTTGGAAGCCGATACCGGAAAAGAAATCTGGAAATTTGACCCCAAGGCTCATACTGCTGAACACGTCACATGCCGTGGTGTTGGGTATTATGATGCCGCGAAAGACACCACCCTCACGGCTGAGGAAAAGGCAGCAGATGACGCTGCGCCTATGTGCCATCAGCGTATCCTTGTTTCGACCGTGGATGCCCGCTTCATCGCGCTGGACGCTCATACGGGTGCTCAGTGTACGGGCTTTGGTGAAAACGGTGAGGTTGACCTTAAAAAGCAGATGGGCCCGGTTGAAGGTGGCAAACGCTATCACCCAACCTCCCTTCCGGTTGTTATGGGTCATGTTGCTGTGATTGGCGGCTGGGTGCGTGACATTGTTCACGGTGAACCCTCAGGTGTCGTGCGCGCTTATGATGTGCGTAACGGTTCTCTGGTCTGGGCCTGGGATGTGGGTGACCCGGAAAATACCGGTGCTCCCCCCGAAGATCAGACCTACACATTGGAGACTCCCAATGTCTGGACCATACCCACTTATGATAAAGAGCTGAACCTCGTTTACCTGCCTACCGGTAATGGCCCGCCTGACTACTGGGGTGGAGACCGGACAGTCGCCAAGGAAAAATTTGGTGCAGCCGTTGTGGCAGTTGATGCCTCTACGGGCAAAACAAAGTGGGTCTTCCAGACAGTCCATCACGATCTCTGGGATTATGATCTGCCGTCTCAGCCTGTCCTGTATGATGTGACCAATGCTCAGGGTGAAAAAATTCCTGCCCTGATTCAGACCACAAAGACCGGACATATCTTTGTTCTTGACCGCCGCACCGGCAAGCCGGTTACCGAAGTCCAGGAACGGAAGGTTCCAACGTCCCCTGCAGCGCAGGGTGAGCATCTGTCTCCCACCCAGCCGTTCTCTGTTGGTATGCCGACCATCGGGGCGGATCCGCTGACGGAAAGCTCCATGTGGGGTGTCAGCACGTTTGACCAGCTTTACTGCCGGATCATGTTCAAGGATTCGGTTTATGAAGGTCCGTTCACGCCGCCGGGTGAAAAACCCTATATTGAATGGCCCAGCCTGCTGGGCGGGATGAACTGGGGCGGTATCTCCATTGATGAAGCCCGCGGCATCATGTTCGTCAACGATATGCGCATGCCCTTGCGTATGACGCTGGTGAACCGTGAAGAGGCCAAAAAATATAAAGTTTCCACTGACGAAGTGCCGGGCTTCATGGGCACCATTCGTCCGCAGGTGGCTGGCCCTTATGCCGGGGTGCGGATTGATATTCTGCAATCTCCGCTGCAGGTGCCCTGTAATACGCCTCCCTTTGGCACCATGAGCGCCATTGATCTGCATAGCAAAAAGATACTGTGGCAGGTGCCCATGGGCACAACGCAGGATCTTGGTCCGATGGGTATCAAGACCCACCTGCCGGTTCCCATGGGTATGCCTACTCTGGGTGGCCCCACGTCAACCGCTTCTGGCCTGGTCTTCTTTGCGGGCACACAGGACTATTATCTGCGTGCACTGGATTCCGGCACAGGCAAGGAAGTTTGGCGTGAACGTCTGCCGGTTGGCGCTGTCGCTGCACCCCTCATTTTCCGTTCTCCCAAAACGGGTAAGGAATATGTGGTCATCTCCGCTGGCGGTATGAGCCACTCTCCTGATGTAGGAGATTACATCATAGCCTACACTCTGCCGGATGACGCTGCTGCCAAATAAGCGGTTCGCCCGAACACAAAGAGATCCCCGTTTTTTTTTGCGGGGATTTTTTTTGCTTTGTTTGTGGGGTTGGAGGGGCTGTTTTCTGTGATTGTTGTGTTTGCGGGTGAGGTGGTGTGTGCGTGCTGCTGCGCCTGGTGTGCTCAGGGCTGGCGTAGGTGTGGCTGTGGTTGTTGTGGTGTTGCTTGCCTGGGGTGCTCTTGCCGTGGCGTGAGTGTGCTGGGGCCTCGGGGCTGGGCTGGGGAAGTTGTGCGGAAGTGGCTTTGTGCTTCCGGCGTATGGTGTGCTTAGCGGCATGAGTGGTGGATTGAGAGAGCGTGTGTTGCGTAGGCTGTGTTTGGCGACCTGCTGAGGGCTAAGGCTGCTCCTGAGGCTGTGTGGGTCTTGCTGGGGTGAAGATGGGCGCGATCATGGACAATAGTTAACATT
>NZ_LHZU01000114.1 GCF_001580995.1 Acetobacter senegalensis | reverse complement strand
GAGATTGAAGTCTCCGACAACTGACACACTTTTTGCATTGGGAGCCCACACAGCAAATCGAACGCCGGCCACGCCGTCAATGGTCATGGTTTGAGCGCCCATCATGTGAGCTAATTCACGGTGTTTCCCTTCTGCAAAGAGATGCAAATCATGATGGCTTAACAAAGGGGGGAATGAATATGGGTCTGCTCCCTCCTCCCATCCATCAGCCCACCCAATCCGTAATTTATAAGGTGCGCCAGCAGGAATGCGTGCTTCATAAAGCCCCGCCTGAGCGACGCATTTCATGGCTTGTTCACGCTGGACACCTGTGCGCGTCCAGCGGACCAGTCTTACCTCTCGTGCGTCCGGCATGAACACGCGGATGACGTCAGACCTTCCAGATTTATGCCTTCCTAGCAAAGAAAACGGGTCACCACAGGTGCCGTTAAGCAGGGAGGACAGTTGTTCCTGTGTTATGTTCGGTAGCGTAGCGGCAGCGTCTCGGTCGGCCATAGTCATGATACCGAACGTTCTGAACCGGCAAGAGGAGGACGCCGCGCGATACTCCGTTTGCCCGTTGCGGCTTTAGCATTGAAGGCCAGAACATCTGCCTGGTTGCTGTGATGCGAAGGAACAAGCCTTTTGAACAAGGCGCCGTACACGGCCGCAGGCCTTTGCCACGATACATCCTGTTGAGCGCCGTTTCTTTGAAGGAGTGTCCACAAAGCTTTATCGCAGAAGACTTTATAAACACGCTGCATCACATTGATAATGGCCGTGGCATCGTTGGGGGAGAAAACAAAGCCGGTTGCGCAACCAGCCGAAAGTGCGGCGGCATTTGCATCAATAATAGTGTCTGCCAGTCCCCCTACCTTTGAAACAACAGGCACAGCGCCATAGCGCATGGCATAGAGTTGGGTAAGACCGCACGGTTCAAAACGCGAAGGAACAAAAATGACGTCAGCTGACGCTTGGGCTCGGTGACCCAAACTTTCACTGTATCGTAACGTGCAGGCAAAACGGCCCGGAAAACGGCGGGCAAGATGACCGAGCTGTCTTTCGATATGAAGCTCCCCTCCTCCCACAACCACGCATTGCAGGGCGTAATTTTGTCTCATCAGAACAGGCATGGCTTCAGCGAGGAGATCTATTCCTTTCTGATCGGTCAGCCGGCTGACAACACCAATAAGGAGTGCATCTGGATTTTGTGCCAGCCCAAACTCTGCCTGAAATGCAGCTTTATTTGATCTGCGTGTCCATACGTTTCCAGGTTTATAAGGAAAATGGATATCCGGATCAGTTTCCGGGTTCCAGACATCCGTATCCACGCCATTGAGAATACCGCTGAGATTGGCGCTTCGGCTATGAAGCAGTCCTTCAAGCCCCATGCCAAATTCCGCTGTTTGGATTTCTTCCGCGTAATTTGGGGAGACTGCAATCAGCCAGCGTGCATAATACAAACCTGCTTTTAAAAAACCAATATCACCATGAAATTCAAACCCGTTTTGTGAAAATCCTTCAACAGGCAGTTCAAAAGAAGAGAGTTGGTCAGCGCCAAAACGCCCCTGAAAGGCAATATTATGAATGGTTTGCACAACCGGGGGTGTCATTCCGGGCGTAAAATGCAGATAAGCCGCAGTTAAGCCTGCGGGCCAATCATGAGCCAATACAAGATCTGGCTGATAATCAGCGACCAATCCACAAGCGAGACGAGCAGCAACCCGAGAGAGTAAAGCAAATCTCAGGCCGTTATCATCCCAGGATTTTCCGTTTCCTGCAGTATAGGGGCTGCCAGATCTCAAATAAAGTTCAGGACAATCAATTATGAAGAAATAATTATGCTCGATGGACGCCTGAATAATATGAACAGTATGGCCTAATTCCTGTATTTCTATTTTTTCTCGTTCATGATGGGCCCATTTCAGAGCGTTCATAACGGATGGATAGCCAGGCAAAACTGTTCTGACACGCACGCCTTGAGGGGCGAGTGCGGCAGGCAGAGCGCCCGTTACATCACCCAAGCCCCCCGTTTTCACCAGAGGAAAAAATTCTGATGCAACAGACAAAACATCAAGTTCAATTTTTTTTTGAAAAAGCTGCTGCATAGCATAACCTTTCCCGGTTATCGGGACATGGGTTTCCGTATTATCGCCTAACGTGCCAATAGCGTAGAGAGTGCATCAATCACGGAAATGTGATGTTAAGGCTGAGTGTTGCCATGAAAAAGATCGCGAAAAGTCAAATTTCTGATTTTTGCCGAATTTAAATATAAAAATAAGGGTTCTTGGGGAACATCGCCTGTTTCGCTTTCGTTTCAGGAAATAAGCTTATTACCGATACAAAGGAGACAGCATGCGCCAGTTGCTAAACTCTTCTTTCCGTTCTCTTCCCCTCCCCATCGCGGATTACGCCTTGATTGGCAATTGTCGAACCGCGGCTCTTATTGGCAAGGATTGTTCAATAGACTGGCTATGTGTTCCTCGTTTTGATAGCGCAGCCTGTTTGAGTGCTCTGTTGGGAACTATAGATCACGGATGCTGGAAGCTGGAACCAGAGGAAGCTCTTATTTCTACTTCACGCCAGTACTGTGGAGACACGCTTATTCTTGAAACGCGACTGACCACGGGAAGTGGTGAGGTTGTTGTAACAGATTGTATGCCTAAACTTGATGGGCATACCTCCATTATCCGCCGCGTAAAGGGTGTGAGGGGGCGTGTCAGGATGCGCTTTTTCCTTCGCCTGAGATTTGACTACGGCTTTACCGTTCCATGGGTCACTCGCTTGCATGACGAAGAAGGTATTCGTGCTATTGCTGGGCCGGATCAGGTTATTATTCGATCTTCTATTCCTTTACAGTCAGAAGAATTAAATACGGTCGCTTATTTTGAAATGGCAGAACAGGAGGAAGAAACATTTGTTCTTCAGCATGCCGCCTCTCATTTGCCTGTTCCTGATCGTCTCGATGTCGATGCCCTGCTGAACGAAACACAAGAGTGGTGGGAAGCGTGGTCGGCCCAATGTACCTATCATGGCCCTTGGCGCGAAGCCGTAATGCGTTCCCTGATTGTATTGAAGGCCCTTACCTACTCTCCTACGGGAGGGATTGTTGCTGCGCCCACCACGTCCCTGCCTGAAGATCTGGGAGGAATCAGAAACTGGGATTACCGTTATTGCTGGTTACGAGATGCGGCCCTGACGCTCTCTGCCCTCATTTCCTGTGGGTACCATGAAGAGGCTCAGGCATGGAATGACTGGCTTCATCGCAGCATTGCGGGAGATGCCGCGCAAACCCAGATTATGTATGGGGTCAGCGGCGAGCGTATGTTGCGGGAATGGAGTGTGGAAAACCTTCCCGGTTATCATAATGCCAAACCTGTCAGAATTGGGAATGCTGCATCTGATCAGATTCAGCTTGATATTTACGGGGTCATGGCGCACGTCGCCCAACTCGGGCGGAACGCTGGGTTGTCTCGTTCTCACTCGTCATGGGCGCTTCAGACAAATCTTCTCAATCGGTTGGAATTAAAATGGAGAGATCCTGATCACGGAATATGGGAGGTTCGCGGGGGAACCCGCCAGTTTGTCCATTCCAAAGTAATGGCATGGTTGGCGTTTGATTGTGCATTGAAAGATATGGTGCGCTACAATCTTTCAGGCCCATATGAAAGATGGCAGGAGATAAGAGAAGCCTTACATAACGATATATGCAGTTATGGATTTAATGTCGGAATTGGCAGCTTTGTTCAGTATTATGGAAGTGATGGAGTGGACGCTTCTCTTTTAATACTTCCTCTTGTCGGATTTCTTCCCATTTCTGACCCGCGAATTCAAAGCACAATTAAGGTTATTGAGAAAAAGCTTCTTAGCGGCGGCCTGATCAGGCGGTATGAAACAGAAGACAATGTTGACGGGCTCAATTCGGAAGAAGGCGCTTTTCTGGCGTGTTCGTTCTGGCTTGCCGACGTGTACGCCTTGGATGGTCGAAAAGAAGCGGCCAACGCGTTGTTTGAAAGATTACTGGCCCTGAGAAATGATGTCGGCCTTTTGGCCGAAGAGTATGATGCCCACCAAAAAGTGCAGTTAGGTAATTTCCCACAAGGATTTTCTCATCTTGCGCTTATCCATACGGCTCTTCTTTTATCAGGTGAACTGCAAGAGTAATAAATATTTTATTAAGTATTCTGTTTTCCCTGATCTGTCATGCTGTTGATCCATGTTCAGGCAAGTGACATAGTGCCGGAATGTTACTTGGGTTTGAATGGGGTTGTTTTTGATGTCTGAATTTGAATCCATGTTTCTTCAGGCACTTTGACCCAGAAAAAACGGCTCTATTTTCTATGAATTCGACTTCCCGGCGGTTTGTTTTACGAGATGGTACATGGACCATCCATCAGCAGCTTGATGCAGCAATAGGGCCATTGACATCTCTTGCTGCTTACAAGCGGTATCTTGCCAGTATTCTGGCGTTAAGGGGAGGTGTAGAATCCTGCTTTCAATATATTTCCTGGCCGGATTTTTTTGAAGGCTGGCATCCCACAACTCTTCTGCCTGTTCTTAATCAAGACGCTCGGGATATGGCAATTTCTCCCGATGTTTTTTCATCACTCGCCCTCCCCGCGACCATTTCTTCCTTGATGGGAATGATTTATGTTGTAGAAGGTGCCTCATTGGGGGCACAAATACTGGTAAAACAGGCATCCTTACTTGGTCTGGATGAAGAATTTGGTGCCCGCCATCTTTTTGTTCAATCTGGTTCGTTGGATAACTGGAAAGTTTTCTTGTCTCTTCTGGATAAAATGCCAGCTTTTGACAAGGAGCAAGCTGTCGATAGCGCAAGGAACCTTTTTTGCTACGCCTTGGACGCCGTGAAAAAGGTGAATGCTCAGCAAGGCCTCTTACATGGTTGAATTCGGCAAAGCAGATCTGACCAGTTGCGATAAAGAGCCCATTCATATCCCCGGCAGTATTCAACCTCATGGCTGCCTTTTCAGTTGTGATAGAGATACTTTCATGCTGCGTCGCGTTTCCGCAAATGCGGCAGGCATGCTGGGCCTTGAGCACATGCGTCCCGGAGACATGTTGTCCGAGCTTCTTGGTCGCGAAGCCGTGCATGAAATCCGTAACGCCCTCACCAATAGCCTTTCCCTCAAGCGCCCGGCTTATCTCTTTGATGTTGAGATAACCCCGGGTCACGTCTTGGATCTGTCTATCCATATTGTGGGGCCTGAGGTTGTCGTTGAATGCGAGGCTACGGGCGCGTCTGATATCAGCCGTTTATCCATAGGGCAGCTCCGGCTGATGCTCGATCGGATACGTAATCTCTCAGATCAGCAGCAGCTATGCGATACCGTTGTGCGTCTACTGAGAGGCATGCTGCGGTATGACCGGATCATGATCTACCGGTTTGACCCGGATTGGTCCGGAAAGGTGATTGCAGAGGCTCGATCTCCCTTACTGGAAAGCTTTCTGGGTCAGCATTTTCCAAGCAGCGATATTCCTGCTCAGGCACGCGATCTCTACCGCCGAGCCCTGATACGAACTATTGGAGACGTGAACTATACGCCTGTACCGTTGCTGGAATTGCCTGGTAGCGTGCCTTTGGACATGTCTTTCGCACAGCTTCGGAGCGTCTCTCCCATTCATTGCGAGTATCTGGCCAACATGGGCGTGGGGGCGTCCATGTCTATTTCTTTGATCGTTGATGGCGCCTTATGGGGGATGATTGCATGCCACAATTATTCCCCTCGCCGTCTTACACTGGCTGAGCGCGCTGTTGCTAAAATGTTTGGAGAGTTTGTTGCTCTCCGTATCGTTGTAATTTTAAGAACGAACCGGCTCCTTATTACGCAAAGAACACATGCTTTAATCGACAATTTCCTCAGAGACGCTGTCTCCATGACGGACATGCCGTCCTATTTGCGGTCTCGGATTGCTGATCTTCAGCCGCTTGTTCCCTGCGACGGCCTTGGGCTGTGGATTGGCGGGCAATGGACAGCTTACAAAGAGGCTCCAACCTCATCTCAGGTGGCACAGAAACTTGTTGAAACCATTTCTCCGGTAGTAGGAGCGCACATTTGGCATACAGCCCATTTTTCAGGAGCTTTTGAGTGGGCAAAATGCCTGCTTCCAAATGTGGCGGGCGTCATGGTTATCCCAATTTCCGCACAGCCAGAAGATTATCTTTTTCTTTTTTGGAAGGAAATTGTCCAGACGCTTAATTGGGGAGGAGACCCCAACAAGACCTACAAGACCGGACCTAATGGGCCACGTCTTACGCCCCGTTCCAGTTTTGCTATCTGGAAAGAACAGGTTCGGGATCATTGTTATCCGTGGACTACGGATGATGAAGAGGCTGCTATTCTCCTCCGTTCTGCGTTGATAGAGGTAATGGGAGCTTATCATCAGCAACAGCTTCAGGAGCGTTCCGAGGCGGATATTCGCCAAAGAATGTTGAATGAAGAGTTGAGCCATCGCGTCAAGAATATTCTGGCCGTTGTACAATCCCTTATGAGCCGCCCCGTTCCCCAAGGCCGGACCATGAAGGATCACTTCTCTATCTTGAAGGCCCGTATCGGCGCGCTTGCGCGCGCACATGATCAGGTGGTGCGGGCGGATGGAGGTGGCCTACTTCGGCAACTGCTTGAAGCAGAACTGGAGCCTTATCGTCTGGAAGCAAGCACGATTACCCTGCACGGCCCCGAGATCTGGCTAACGGGGCGAGCGTTGTCCGTTATTGCGCTCGTTATCCATGAACTGGCAACAAATGCAGCAAAATACGGTTCGCTCTCCTGTCGGGAGGGGCGTCTGGAAGTGGACTGGCACTTTGACGAGAGAGAACAGACCTGGGTGCTGACATGGAAAGAAACCGGAGGCCCGCCGGTCACGCAATCGGACGAAAAAGGATTTGGCTCCGTTCTGATTGAACGTGCCATTCCGCATGAATTGAATGGCAAAGCGATATGTGATTTGCGAACCGAAGGGCTGTTCATCCGTTTTGAGTTACCTAAGCGCCATGCTGTGTGTGTCATGCAGGAGAATAATATTATGTCGGACGTCGTCATCCCGTCAGAAACCAGATCGACTGATGATGCTCTCCGGATGGCGTCAGTTCTGATCGTGGAAGATCAACTGCTGATTGCAATGGACATTGAGCATGCCTTGATGGAGCATGGCGTGAAGAATGTAAGGACAGTGTCATCGGTTTATGAAGGGCAACAAGCCTTGCAGAAGGATATGCCGGATATTGCTCTTCTTGATCTGAACCTGGGCGATGAAACATCAGTTAAAATCGCCAATGCTCTCCGTGATCGGCATGTTCCATTCCTGTTCGCTACCGGATATGCGGATGGTTCAATGATTCCTGCCGAATTCAACAATGTGCCGGTTATAAGAAAACCTTATGCTGTTCATACAGTCATTCGTGAAATGACGAAGCTTCTCGTTTCTTCAGCAGCGCATCATCAGGATATGGAATGAGGTGATATAGTCCATTCATTCTGGAGAGCAGAGGAAAGAGGAGGTGTTGATAAAACACCTCCTCTTTCTGTTTGGCTTTACTCTGTGGGTGTAGGATTGGGCCGTGTAAAAGACATATGCAACGCACGCCGCCGGATACAACGGGGCAGAAGTTCGCACATCATACTCATGGTCGCTTCCTCTGAAAGCCCAGTTTGCTCGGAAATGGAATCCAGTTCAGATTTTGTAAAAAATCTCTGAATTTCTTCCGGTGTAGCGCTCCGGGCTTTGTCCGTTGTTTGCCAGTAACGGATCACATCAATCATTCCCGCAGCTTCAGCACGTTCCTCCAGTTTACTGGGATGATCCGGTTGGGGCACTGGACCAAGAATATCATTTATTACTGACAGCAAGCCGGACTCATCCTGAGTTGCAAATGTCAGGAAATCCCCCACCTGTGTTGCGGCAGAGGTAATCTGTTCAGAGAGTTTCATGCGTATCGCCTCGCGTTTGTGGAGAGCTTTCCGTCGTGCAACTCTTTAGTGTTAAGGGGTGTCGTGCGACAGTCCGCCCAGCCTCTTGAAAAGAACTCACCCTGCGCAGAAAGACGTTCTTGAAGCAGTAAAAAAAGGAATCTTCTGCGCCTAAAATTTCAACGCCCAGCTAATTAGCAAGTTTCCTTGCTCTTTCCCCTCTGCGACTGGTTATTTCCTCCAAGAAACTTTTGGTATCTCAGTGGTGATTGCTGAAGGCGAGAGTCATACGATCATCTCATTGTTATGTTGCATTTCTGTCTGCTCGAAATTCGAGTGAAAAGGGCTGCATTCTAATAAAAGCAACGCAAAAATGCTTTTTTTCCTTTTGTGCGAACATGCTGTTTTCCATATATAACGAGAAAGCATCGTTTACGGTTGTTCTTAGAACAGCGACTGATCTGGGCCCCTTTTTATTCTCTTTTTGTGTATGTATGTCATGACAGGAAGGCAGAGTATGCTGACCAATTCTTCTCAAACTTTTCGTTTGTTTGCATCTCTGTCTCGGCGGAAACGGCTGATGTTTCTCTCTGGCCTTGCCAGTGCGGTTACGTGGTGCAGTGCTACCTCCATAGGTCTGGCAGCGCCCATCTCTACCCGTCATGCCGCGACGCATAGCAGCGCAAAAAAGGTTACTTCCACGCGTTCGTCCAAAGTGGCTTCTGTCAAAAAAAATTCTAACCCGCTACAGGCAAAAGGAGAGGAAGATATTCTGGTTGGTTCGCATCGTCAGGCCCTGAACGGCGGCGGCGGAATGATGCGCTTGGAAACGGCCCCTCATGCGGTGCAGACTGTTACAAAAGCCTACATCAATATGCGTAGCCCCACGTCTACTGCGCTTGATCTGGTCAAGAACCTTCCCAGTCTGAATATTATGGCCCCTGATAGTTCTGGTATGGAAGGCGGGCAGATTCAGTCTCGCGGCCTGACAGACCTGGATATGGCGCTCATGGTGGATGGCGCACCAGCGGCGGCAGCCAAATATATGACGGAAGACATTGATTCTGAAAATCTTGAAGAAGTCAGTGTTGCACCGGGGAGTGCCGCACGTGATCTTCCAGTGATGTCAGCCGCTGGCGGCGTCATGAACTCTCGGACCCATCTGCCCTCCAACAAGTTCGGCGGGATGATGGATTTTTCTTATGGGACCAATAATCTTTCCCGGGAATTCATTCGTCTTGAGTCGGGTGAAATCGGCAATAGCGGCGTAAAAAGCTTTTTCTCTTTTTCCAATACACATGCGCGTAGCTGGATGGGTGCGGGTATCAACCAGCGTAAGCATATTGATTTCGGTGTGAGAAAGGATTGGGATAACGGTTCCAATGCACACCTTTTTCTGTCCTGGAACTCAGAAGACTTTGTGATCGATAACTACCCGACAGAGCAGCAGTTTCTGAATTACAAGCATAATGGCATTGGGTGGGGTCGCTCTTCTGATTCTCGCAATGTCAATTATTGGAAAAACAATAACGATCATTGGAATCAGGTGTTCCTGACCGCCCCTATTCATGTCGTTTTACCCAAAAAATTCACATTTGATCTGCAACCGTATTTCAGTTTCGGGCAAGGTTGGGATGCCTCTCCCGGTGGCGTTGGTACGGATGCATCAGGTGCGCAACGCAACATGACATCCTATTTTGATGAACATGGGGCAAGGCAGGTTGGGGCAACGGCCAAACTGGGGTATGACATTGATCGGCACAACCATATTTCACTTGGTTACTGGTATGAGAACAATGTAACAGACCGCAACTATCCAAGCGGATTTGTTATGGATAATGGTGCGGCTCCTGGGCCCAACAATGCCAATTATCTTATTTCCAAAGGGGATAGACAGAAAGCTGGCTACGAAATTCATTCCCTCTTCATTCAGGATACGGCCCATTACCTACATGATAAACTTGTTATCAATGCGGGTTTCAAGTTTGTGATGGCAAATACATGGAACAAAGATTATTACGGGTATCAGGGAAACAACCGCACGGCTCCCCTCCCCCAGCTTTCCATAAGCTATAATATCGATAATCAGAATCAGATTTATATCAACGCTGAAGGGGATTATCGTCAGCCCAGTACAAATGACTTAGGCTGGCTCTATACCAGTATGCCTATTCCTAAAAATCAGTATTCCATCAAAGAGGAGCTTGGATATAGATATCATAACAAGTATCTGATGCTGGATATGTCTTTCTTCAATTATAATGTTACCAATCGTATTGTTGATCAGTATCTGGGTATGAACAGCTTCCGCCCGTTTTCCATTGGCAATCAAACCATGCGTGGCTTTGATTTCATGATTGCTGGGAAATCAATTCATGGTTTCAGTCCCTATGCGTCAATTGAATATTTGCATGCGACGCAGGACAGTAACGTTTTCGACCCTTATCAGCAGATCATGCTTCATTCCAAAGGCACTCAGGCTGTCATGGCCCCGCGTATCATCGCAAACTTCGGTTTGACATATACGTATAAAGGTTTTTTTGCTAATGGTTCTGTTCATTATACAGGGCCGCAATCTGTCAGCGTTGCGAATGATCAGCGTATTCCGGGGTATGTTACCAACTCTCTGTCGCTCGGTTATCATTTCCAGCCTTTCAGCTTTCTCAAGTCTCCCACGTTCAAGTTGAATTTTACTAATCTTACAGGCTCTATAGTGCGTACTGGGGCCATGGGTGCTGTTTATAGCGCCAAGGATTCCAGCACTGTCTATAGCGGAAGCTCCCCTGCTTATACTGGTTATGGGAACTCCTTCATGGTGGAACCCCGTTTTTCCATGACAGGAACAATTTCCACATCTTTCTAAAAGATATCTGTTTCAAAGAAGTATGGTCTTCTTTGAAACAGAGACATATGCCAAAAATCCTTGAGTGAGCCTTTTTTGCTTATCTCAAGGATTTTTGTTTTCGTCCCACCTGTCTGGATGGCATGAAGAGTGTGATATGAATGTTGCCCACCAGATCATGCTTAGAAAGAGTTTTTAGCCGATGCCTTCTGCCGTATTGGAAACAGAAATTACCGCGTTGTCAGATGCTTATGAAAGAGCGCTGGCTAATAACGACGTAACGGCATTGGATGCGTTCTTCTTTGATGGGCCAGAAACCGTCCGGTATGGCGTGGGTGAAAATCTCTATGGCACAGAAGAGATCGCCGCGTTTCGCCGAGCGAGAAAAGGCGGCTCACCGCCCCGCAAAATGCTCCGCAGGGTTGTTACTGTTCTGGGTGACAACGCCGCTGTTGTGAGCTTGGAATTTCAACGTGAAGGGTCCAGCAAAATAGGCCGACAAATGCAAACATGGTTTCTCTCCCCGCAGGGCTGGAAAATCATCGCGGCGCATGTCTCCCTTATGGCAGAACAGCCCGAAACATCTCGACCGGCGCTCTAAAAAAGTTGCCGCTTGTGGGGGCTCAAGCCTCATTTTTTCTATGAATGAGTTTTATAACAATCTCGGAGGCAACAAGAGCCGCAATAATTTCTGGTCTCTTGTCTCTCACGGTTTGGCCGCCTATGGGGCAGGTAAGCGTGCTAATCTGGTCTTCTGTCAGCCCAATTGCGCGAAAACCCGTTTCAAATCGGCGTCTCTTGGTTTTTGAACCAATCAACCCGATATAAGCGAGGTCATCCCGTTCTAAAGCGGCAGCAACGATCAAGGCATCCAAAGAATGACTGGGCGTTAAAACCAGAACGCCTGCTCCGGCCGGAAGTGCCGCGAGATGGTGCTCCCACTGCGAACTAACGTGTGCAGTCACACCTTGGGGGATTGCACCAAATTCTTCCGATCTTGGATCAACCCAGACCAGGTTCAGGGGCAACGGTGCCAGAGCGTGGGCCAGCGCACGCCCTACATGCCCGGCTCCGAACATGAGAAGAGTTGGATAAGTCTGTTTCTCGTTATGAATCTGTTGTTTCAGGGTATCAACAATATTCGACTGAGCCCGCGTGATGGCCACAGTGACTTGCCCCCCACAGCATTGATTTGTACCCGCCCCGAGGGTGACGTCATGAGTCATACTGGGAAGATTGCTGTTTAAAAGCGTACGCGCTTTCTGCAGGCATTCCCATTCCAGGTATCCGCCCCCGATTGTGCCTTTCTGCCAATCCTGCCCAACCAGCATGAAAGCGCCAGCTTCGCGCGGCGTAGAACCGCGCACAGTTGTCAGTTGCACGCATGCGAAAGGCGGGCTTTCTGGCTTCCAGCATTCCAGGATGGAGATCAAGGAGCACATGGACGGATTAAACTTCAGAGAGTGCCCGCAAGCGATCTGCCGTGCGCAAAATACACTCAGGCGTTGCTGGAGTATCCAGTTGGGGACAGATTTTGTAGTTTTTCAGGCTCGCAAGTGCATCAGAAATGGCCTGTAGTACAGCAACACCATGCACAAAGGGCGGTTCCCCAACAGCCTTGGAGCGGAAAATGGTTGCTTCCCTGTTGGGTGCGGCTTCTAGAAGCGAAACATTGAAAATACGCGGCCTGTCAGAGCACGCTGGGATTTTATAAGTGCTGGGTGCATGCGTGCTCAGTTTTCCGGCTTTGTCCCATACGAGTTCTTCCATGGTCAGCCATCCGGCCCCCTGTATGAAACCACCTTCAATCTGGCCGATATCAATGGCAGGGTTAAGGGATTGTCCGGCATCGTGCAGGATATCCACGCGTTCAATCCGGGTCTCCCCGGTTAAAAGATCTATGGCGACTTCTGCGCATGCCGCACCATACGCAAAATAATAGAATGGGCGTCCTCGTCCTGTTTCAGCATTCCAGGAAATTTTTGGTGTTTTGTAAAACCCGTTGGAGGATAATGAGACACGCGCAAAATAGGCTGCCTTGACCAGGGCTGGAAAAGAGACCAGCGTTTCTCCTATCTGAACACCTTCGGGCCGGAACTGAATATCTTGTTCAGATACCTGCCAATGATCTGCGGCAAAACTGATCAAACGGTGTTTGATTTTGGAAATGGCATCAAGAACAGCCATGCCATTCAGATCAGCACCGCTTGAAGCTGCCGTGGCAGATGTGTTCGGAACTTTTCCGGTGGTGGTGGCTGTAATGCGCACACGGTCTTCTGTCAGCCCAAATTCCCGCATGGCGATCTGCACCATCTTGGTATGCAGCCCCTGCCCCATTTCCGTGCCGCCGTGATTCACCTGCACAGACCCGTCCGTATAGATGTGCACAAGTGCGCCGGCCTGATTGTAATGCGTTGCGGTAAAGGAAATACCGAATTTTACCGGAGTAAGCGCTATTCCTCGGCGTATATAGGGGCTGTGTCTGTTGGCTTCTCTCAAGGCCTCACGTCTAGTCCGATAATCGCAGTTTTCCGCCAGTTGTGTCATGATTTCAGAGGCAATGGAGTCCTCAACCGTCATGTGGTAGGGCGTCAGGTCGCGGGTGCCGGTGCCATAAGTGTTGCGGAGGCGGACATCCAGCGGATCCAGCCCGGTTGCAAAGGCTATTTCTTCAATAATCCGTTCCGCCGCAACAATCCCCTGCGGGCCGCCAAACCCCCGATAAGCCGTGTTGGACTGTGTATTGGTTTTCAGGGGTTCAGATCTGAAACGGACATCGGGGTAGAAATAGGCGTTATCAGCGTGAAACAGAGCCCGATCAATGACAGGACCGGACAAATCGGCTGACCAGCCACATCGGGCTGCGAGCACCATGTCCACCGCAAGGATATTGCCAGCGTCATCAAACCCGACATCATACTCAACAACAAAATCATGACGTTTGCCGGTCATGATCATGTCATCATCACGGTCCAGCCGCATTTTGGCAGCCCGGCCGGTAGCGTTTGCGGCCACTGCCGCCAGGCAGGCTGGGATATTGGCCTGAGTTTCCTTGCCACCAAAGCCCCCCCCCATACGCCTGATCTCTACGGTGACGAGGTTGCTGGGGCGGTCAAGAACATGCGCCACCATATGTTGCGTTTCTGTAGGGTGCTGCGTGGAAGACCATACACGCATCTCTCCCTCTTCCCCTGGCTGGGCAAGAGCAGCCTGCCCTTCCAGATAGAAATGTTCCTGCCCTCCAATGGTTATACGACCGCTCAGACGTCTGGGAGCATTTATAAGCCCTGTGTCAACGTCCCCTCGTTTCATTTCCAGAGGCCGCCATACCAGAGCGCTTCCGGCCTCGCGCGCCTGTGCAATCGTGAGGATAGCAGGCAGCTCTTCATAGGTTATTTTGGCCAGACGGGCCGCTTTGCGAGCCTGATGACGATCTTCAGCCACCACAATGAAGATTGGCTGGCCATAGTAGAACACCATATCTTCAGCCAGTAGAGGCTCATCATTCTTGCCGACTGGGCTAACCTGATTATGGCCGGGAATGTCCTTGTGTGTCAGCACACAGATGACACCCGGCACAGCCCGGACAGCATCCAGATCAAGAGAGAGGATACGGGCATGTGCTTTGGTGCTCAGGCCTGGCACAACATGAACCAGTCCTCGTGGTTCAGGTATGTCATCCAGATAGGTGGCTTCACCTGAAACATGCATTCTTGCACTTTCATGTTTCAAGCTGGTGGAAGCCCCACCCGTGACAATCACCGGATTGGGTGTGGCACGCCTGCTCTCCAGAGTGTCCTGTTCTCCGGAAGCAAGCTTGACTTGCATCTTTACTGCCTCAGCCATGAGCGGTTTCCTTCCACCCGGCAAGCCGGGTTTCTGGCTGTTGGGTCATTCCCGATGTTTCTGCAAAACAGCGCGTTAACAGGTTGGCTGCTACGGTGCGCCGATACCATTCACTCCCTCGCATATCAGAAAGGGGAGCAAAATCGGTCTGGATGGCGTCCCGTGCTGCACTGAGGGCGCGTTCATCCCACATTTTTCCTACCAGCGCGGCTTCGGTGGCAGAAGCGCGTTTGGGAATTGCTGCCATCCCCCCAAAAGCAATGCGTGCGTCCGTTATCAGTCCTGCCTGCGTAACAGTTAACGCGAATGCGCCTAATATGGCTGAAATATCCTGGTCAAACCTTTTGGAAACTTTGTAGGCCCGATACTGCAACGCGGGAGCAGGATACGGGATCAGAATCCCTTCAATGAATTCCCCTTTTTTACGGTCCTGTTGACCGTATGCCCGGAAATATTTTTCCAAAGGTAATGTCCTGCGTGTTTCGCCGTGCCGTAAATGGAGGATAGCGCCAGCGGCAATGAATAACGGTGGTCCGTCTCCTATGGGAGAGCCATTTCCTATATTGCCACACACCGTTCCTGCATTGCGAACCTGAGTAGAGCCAATGCGGCGAATAACTTCTCCTACATCAGGAAAAAGAGCCGCTATATCCTGCTGTGCTTCTGTGTAGGGAACGCCAGCGCCAATCCATAGACCTTCCGGGCGATGGTCTATTTTTCGCAGGTCGTGAACACCTGAAACACTGATAACGTGCGGAAGAGACTGTAAACGTTTGGTAACCCACAGGCCAACATCGGTTGCTCCCGCAACGAGTGTGGCATCTGGTGCGGCTTTGTAACTCGCAGCAAGCTGGTCGGATGTTCTGGGCAGAGTAACGGTACCGGCAGGTGTCCTGATTTCGGCCATTTCCGCATTCTGTAACGCCGTCAGGCGTGTACGGATCTGATCCTGTTCACGTTCAAAATTGTCCTGCGTATGTTGCAGGGCCTGTTTCATGGCCTTGACTATGGGGGCATATCCGGTGCAGCGACACAAATTGCCAGCGAGGGCATCATTGATGTCTTCATCTTTAGCCGTTGCGCCTGCTTTCTTGCTGTAAGCCACCATGGACATGACAAATCCCGGCGTGCAGAAACCACATTGTGACCCATGAAGGTCAACCATAGCCTGTTGGACGGGATGCAAGCTGCCATCCGGTGAGCGCAGGTTTTCTACCGTGAACAGTTGCGCTCCATCCAACATCCATAGGAACTGAATGCACGCATTAACGGCCTTCCAGACAAGCTGGTTGTTTTCAAGCCGCACCACCAGCACGGTGCAAGCCCCGCAATCCCCTTCGTTACATCCTTCCTTGGTTCCTGTGAGATGACGTGTCTCACGTAACCAATCAAGCACGGTGGTTTCAGGGGACACATCGGAGAGCCGGTAATGCTGATCTCCCAGATAAAATTGGATATGATCACGCATGGCAGTTTTTCTCCTAAGGACCACATTCCGGCCCGTTTATGCACGTTGTCTGCTGACCTCGAAGCCAAGCCGGTAAACGGGACATTTATGTGTGGCGGTTCTAAAGAGAATCACAAAAAACAAGACGTTCGTCCAACAGAAAGAATACGACGCGCCGTTGCGTTTTTGTCGACGCATGCCATAGGAAGAGAATTCTCAGGATATAAGCATGACCCCTATGCGAAACTCAGGCCGCGTTTTCACACTGTCCCGCTTTGCCATTTATTTTGAAATGGTTGCGCAGGCTGGTTCCATCCGGCAGGCGGCCACTGTCCTGAACGTTTCTCCGTCCGCGGTTAACCGCCAAATTCTGGCTATTGAACAGGATATGGGCACACCCTTGTTTCATCGTCACAGCACGGGTTTGAGTCTGACAAGTGCGGGAGAACTGTTGCTTGCCACGATCCGCGCTGGAAAACGCGATTTTGAGGCTTTTCAGACACGCCTCACGGCTCTTTCAGGTCTGCATGGTGGATTGGTGACCATGGCAGTGGTCGAGGCTGTTAGTGATCGGTTTGTGCCGGACATCCTTTCCGAGATCAGCAAGGATTATCCGCGCGTCGAATTTTCCATAAAAACCATGGATTTCAAGACGATCTGGCAGAGCGTTTCCCGCAATGAAGTCGATTTTGGAATTTCTCTCCTTGGTTCAGAAAAGCTCTCTCGTCGTGTGCGCATGGTTGCAACCCTGCAAGCGCCTATTGGATTTATTGTCCGTCCGGATCATCCATTGGCTGCCTGGAGGGAAGCTAGGCTGAGCCATGTATTGGGAAGCCGGTTGATTATTCCAGATGCAACGCTGGCGGTTGGGGCGGCTATCCGAGAAGGTCTGGTTGCCCAGAATGTTGATGTCAAACCAGCCTTTTCGTGTAATCGGATTGTCAGCATCAAGGCGTTGGTGCGGAGCGGGCTAGGCGTTGCCCTGCTGACACAGGCTGATGTGATTGATGAAGAGAAATCAGGCGAACTCTGTTTTGTCAGGATTATTCAAAGCGACATAAAACCTCTTCGCTTCGCCTTGATCCATAATACACAGCGACAACTTTCAGCGGCTGCACATGCAACTCTGGACGTGATAACGAGGAACTTTCATGCGCTTTCCACAACAGAGAGCGCAGGTTCCCTTCCAGATATTTCTTCTTAATGGTCTGTATGGGGGTAGGAAACGAATTCTGCCTCGACCGTTACACTTGCTTCATGTGTGTTTATGGCAGATTTCTGCGGTTTTTCTGTCATGAAATGGTTGAAAATCAAGTGAAGCACCATGGCAGACATTGAGCCCAGCGTAATACCGCTTCCAAATACAATTTGTGCCCAATGGGGAAAATTATCGGCTATGTGAGGTTGCGCTGTTGCTAGCATGCCCAAGCCCACACTGGTGCCAACGATGATCATGTTGTTCTGGTTATCAAAATCAACTTTCGTCAGGGTCTGAATACCAACAACCGCAACGGTGGCAAACATGGACAAGGCAGCGCCACCTAACACAGGCAGGGGAACACAGGCCATAATAGCAGCCAGCTTGGGAATGCATCCCAGCACAATCATGATCACAGCTGCGGCTGCGACGACCCATCGGCTTTTGATCTGTGTCAGGCGGACCAGCCCCACATTTTCAGCAAAACAGGTGTAAGGGAAAGAATTTAAGATTCCTCCGATGGCGGTTGCTACGCCATCAGCACGAATGGCGCAGGCAATATCCTTTTCTGAAATGGTTTTTTTGACAATTGCTCCGGTTGCAAACACGTCTCCCGTTGTTTCCAGCATTGAAATGATCATGACAATGATCATGGAAAAAATGGGCACAATGTGAAAGCTGGGCAGCCCGAAGTAGAAAGGCCGGGCGATGGTCAGTAATGGAGCGGCAGAAACGTCCTGAAACTGTGCATCTCCTAGCATCCATGCGACTAATGTTCCGCAGACAAGCCCAAGCAGGATCGCGATGGTCCCAATGAATCCGCGAAAAAATTTCTGAATACCCAGAATACAGAACAAGGTTCCTAACCCGTAGGCCACGTTCCGTAATTGCACAGGGTCCTGCATTGTGGTTGTGCCGCGCCCTGCCACAATATCATTTGCGGCAACCGGCAGAAGAGCCAGACCGATGATCAGGATAACGGAACCGGTCACAACTGGAGGAAAGAACCGGATCAGTTTGGAAAAATGGGGAGCCAGAAAATAGGAGAAAACACCGGCTACAATAACAGAGCCGAAAATCTGCTGAAGTCCGACAATACCGCCTCCGGCCGCCGTGCCAATCGCAATCATCGGCATAACGGCTACAAATGTTACACCTTGCAGCAGTGGTAGCCTTACTCCGATATTCCCAATTCCTACCGCCTGCAGAAGAGAGGCAATGCCGCAGGTAAAAAGATCGGCTTCAATAAGGTGTTCCAGCGTATCATGCGACAACCCCAGAGCACCGGCCACCAGAATGGGAACGATCACTGCGGCAGCGTAAAATGTCAGAACATGTTGAAAGCCGTACACCCCAAGTTGCCAGATGGGCAATATTTCATCGACCGGATGAACCGCTTTTGACGTCGTTCTGACAGTGTTCACGGCTCAACTCCCTCGATAGGTGGAATAACTGTAAGGAGCGGCTAACAGAGGCACATGGGCGTGCCCCTCTTCTCCCAGACCAAAGGCAACAGGAACGACATCAAGGAAAGGCGGATCAGCAAGCTGATGGCCTTGAGCGCGAAAATAGTCCCCAATGTCAAATTCGAGTATGTAGAGCCCTTTTTTCAGAGACAGAGACCGTAACTCCGGACAGCGGCCATCTTGATCCGTTTTTCCGGAAAAGAGTACAGCCCCTGAAGAAGAAAGACGAAACGTAACCCCGGCTGCAGGACGGCCGGAGACCGTATCCAGCACATGCGTAGAAAGCGAACTCATACTTTCACCTTATCCTGTAATCGTAACGATGCGATAGCATCAATCTGCGCGAGTGCTTCAGTCAGTTCATTTTCTGCCGTGCTGTTTAGCCGACGGCTCATTTCTTCAAGAATAATCGCTTTGGGTGCTTTTCCCGCCTTACGGACACAGATGACAAATGGCATGCCGAACTTGCCCCGATAGGCAGCATTCAGGGCGTGAAAACGGTCATATTCTTCGGCCGTCAACCTATCCAAACCGGCCCCACCCTGCTCCTGTGCAGAGTCCTCACTCAACGCAGGGTCAATGCCCGCTCGGTGGCCAAGTTCGGGGTGTGCGCAAACCAGTGCATGCTTTGCACTGTGGTCCGCCTGTTTGATGATACTGGCAAAAGCAGCCTCCATGGCCGAAAGACTGGAGAAAGGACGTTTCTTTTCCGCTTTCTCTGCAATCCAAGGGGAATGCTCATAAATGCCACAGAATTCTGCAACAAAGGCGGCTGGTGTCAGGGCATTTACTTCATCAAGCGTCATGCCGGATAGACCTTCTGCCAGTGCCGTGCAATGTCCAGACGCGTTGCAACCCAAACGTTATCATGGGCTTTGATATGCTCAAGAAAACGGGCAACAGCTAATGCCCGCGCTGGTTTGCCTGCCAGACGACAATGAAGGCCGACTGACATCATGCGACCGCCTTCCTGGTAAAGCATGTCAAAATTATCGCGCATGTAATGGAAAAATTGTTCACCCTCGGTAAAACCGTTCAGGGCTGAAAATTTCATATCATTTACGTCGAGCGTGTAAGGCACAATCAACTGAGGCTTGCCGTATTGGCGATCATAATAAGGGAGATCATCTGCGTAGGAATCCGCATCATAAACAAATCCCCCTTCTTCTACGATCAGACGAGCCGTGTTCGGGCTGGTCCGCCCCTGATACCAGCCTAGGGGACGCTCTCCCGTTACTTTTGTGTGCAGGGCAATGGCTTCACGGATATGCGCCCGCTCCACTTCTTCAGGGATGTCCTGATAGTCGATCCACCGTAGGCCGTGGGAGGCAATTTCCCATCCGCTCCGCTTCATGGCTGCAACGGCTTCAGGATTGCGGGCCATGGCCATGGCGACGCCAAATACAGTCGGGCGAAAACCTGCGGTTTCAAAAAGTCTGTATAACCGCCAGAACCCTGCCCGGCTGCCATATTCGTACAGGCTTTCCATCTGCATGCAGCGTGCGCCGATAATCGGTTTTGTGCCGACCATTTCAGAAAGAAAGGCCTCAGAGCCTTTGTCTCCATGCAGAATACTGTTTTCCGCGCCTTCCTCGTAATTCACAACGAACTGAATGGCGATGCGAGCCCCTCCAGGCCATTGAGGGTCTGGGGGATTTGGCCCGTAACCAATCATGTCACGCGGATAAGTCGTCATTGTTCTTCCTGTTTTCGGCGTCTCATTCAGAAGCAGTTGGGGGTGCCAGACTGATCAGCTCATCTGTATTATAATCCAGAAGGCTTTGAAGCTGCTTGTCTCCATCCGCCACAAACAGGTCCCGGCCAATGGCCTGCGTCAGACGCTCCACGCCGAAGCGCATGCCGCTGATAGATGCACCGGATAAGCCCATGCTTGGCATGGCGGCAAATGTAAAATTGTGAATGGCCGCCATCATGGGGGCAAGAGGATCCGTCGTGTCACGGGGAAGAAACTGAAAATGTTTGCCCAGATATGGGTGGCTACCCAGAAGAGTGTTTTCTTCGCCCTGCGGCGCCTCAAACTTATCGCGCCAAAGCTGCACTTTTTCTGCAATCAGACGCAATTCCGGTCTGCGGGTCAGGTCAATAACAAAACCTGTTCCGATAATCAGGAAGTCAAACGTCATTTCCCCATGCGGCGTGCTGACAATAATCTCGTCCCCTTTTTCCTTGACGGAAAGCCAAGGGGTGCCTGTATGAAAGGCGAAATTTTCATGCTTCCGACAGCGCCAGAAGGTATCCTGCGGCGGGGGCTGATTGAGATCATAGATTTTCCGCATGAAACGCCAACGGGTCAGATCCGGCAGGTCAGCAAAGTAGCTGAGGAACCCTGCGTTCTCCATCCAGCGGTACGGATTAACCGTCGGTATTTTTGTGCGACGCAGGCAAAGGTCCACGCTTGCAGCGCCGTTTTCCAGCGCAGTCGCCGCGTTGTCAAAAGCCGAGGCCCCAGCCCCGAGCACCCCTATGCGTTTGCCGCGCAAGCTAGCGAAATCAATTGATTGACATGTGTGCGCATAGCGTGTGGGGGAGATTTTCTTTGAGATGAAATCGGGGACATGCCATGTGCCACCGCCTTCAATGCCGGTAGCAAGGACAACTTTGCGGGCCCATTGGTGAGATTTTTCACCATTGCTGTGCTCAAATACAAGCCGCAGCAACCCATCTTCCCATCCCATATCAACCAGTTTGTGGTCATTTTTTACGTTCAGTCCAAGCGTGTCTCTTACCCAGTCGAGATAGCTCTGCCAGTCCTGACGCGAGATTTTATCAAGTTTTTGCCATGCTGCTGCGCCATAGCGTGCTTCGTACCAAGACTGCGGGGTAAGACTGGGGATACCAAGGTCTGGCCCCGTTACATGCTTTGGGGTGCGCAGCGTGAGCATGCGGGCAAACGTAATCCACGGCCCCTCCCCTCCTCGCTCGGCTTTATCAAAAATCATGGTGTTGGGAATGCCACGTCGGCGTAGACCAAAGGCTGTTGCCAGCCCCCCTTGCCCGCCACCAATAATGGCGACATCCAGCACCTTTTCCCCATTCCGTTCCATCTCCGGACACCAGTTGCCGGTCGCATAACTGATTTTTGCAAGATCAGCGTGTACCCGTTGGGTAAGATCCTGCAGGGCAAGGGAAGACGAAACCTGATTCATGATGAAGCCCTAATAATGAGAAAGCGGCGTAATGAAGGGAGGGAAGGCAAAAACGCAGAGAGCCTTGTTTCAGAAAAATATCGCAAAATGGGAGGGGGGCGTTGAAGGTGCGTAGAGAGCCGCGGTTTGCAGCGTCATGGCGTTACGCTGCGTTTCTGGTTCTACTCTTCTGGCAAGAAACATTCATCACTATCCTCTGAACTGACATTAGCGCAGCCCTGTCCAACTGAGAGAATAATTTCATATTCACCCCGTTCTTGTATATGATTTAAATCAGTCTAATCTGTTCGCAAAATGAGAGCATCCATTATGCCTGTCTTTTCGCGTTTTCTCCGGTACTTTATGGCGGTGGCCCAGCATGGATCCATCCGGAAAGCGTCTGACGAGTTGCATATAGCGGCTTCAGCGATAGACCGGCAGATTCTTCAGGGAGAAAAAATGCTGGGAACGCTTCTGTTTGAGCGTCTTCCGACAGGCTTACGGCTAACAACCGCCGGTGAATTATTGCTGACATCCTGCAGGCGCTGGACGCGGGATATGTCCGCCCTGACAACGCAGATTGATAACCTGAAAGGGTTGCGGCAAGGCTCGGCTGATATTGTGATTCCAGATGCCCTTACCAAAGGTTTCATACCAACGGTGCTGGGAAAACTGAGGGAAAGCCACCCCGGCATTACGGTCAATATCCATGTTCGCGCCAGTAGGGATATGGGAGAAATATTGGTTAATGGAGATGCCGACTTTGCTCTGATGTTCAATCCGGGCCACATGAGAGAATTATATGTGCGTGCTCACAAGGAAATCCCTCTCGGGTTTATTACCCTTCCCGATCATCCTGTAGCCGCCATGGACGAAGCTTATTTTAGCCTCTGTGCAGAATATCCCGTGGTTGTGCCCGCTCCGCCCTTGGCGCTCTGGCGACCATTGGAGCTTCTGGAGGCCGAGACAGGCATGAAGATTCAGGCCATTGCCCGTGCTGACAACATTCAGATGATCAAATCGCTTGTGAGCGAAGGGGTTGGAATAGGTATTCTGAGCTATCTGGATGCATATGATGAAATCCAGAAAGGACAATTGGCTTTTGTGCCTCTTCGCAACAAAAAGCTTTCTCCGATCACATTGGCATTGTGTGTTGACCGTTCTCGCCAGTTGTCCATGGCTGCCCGGCTGATTATTTCCGAGGTAGAGCAGTTCTTCGTCGAAGGGATTTGATATAAACCAAGGACGCACGGCAACTCAGGTATTTTTCTCAGGCGTTTTTGTATTTTGGACGCCAAATTTTGTGGCGGCGATCACCATGCCGCGACAACCCCATCGCTTCTTGGATCTGTTGCTCCTTCCAGCACGCCATCTGCATGGCGTACCAACGCGCCAGCGTGCCCCATCAAGGACGTAAAGGGAGCTACACATTCAATGGTATGTCCTGCCGCTCCAAGCTGAGCAATAACGGCAGGATCAAACCGGTCTTCGTATTTGAGCGTAACACTCTCGTCGCCCCATGTACGGCCAAGTAACCAACGGGGGGCTGTTATGGCTTTCTGCAAACCTATCCCGTACCGTGCATAACGGCTGAACAGGGCCGCCTGCGTTTGGGGTTGCCCTTCGCCGCCCATGGTTCCGTAAACCATCGTGCGTCCGTCAGCAAAGCGTGCAGCGGCAGGATTAAGAGTATGGAATGGCTTGCGTCCAGGTTTAAGGGCGTTCCATCCGTCCTCCGCCAAGCGGAAGCTGGCTCCTCTGTTTTGCCAGACAATGCCTGTCTGAGGGAGAACAACACCTGATCCAAATTCAAAATAGGTACTCTGGATCATGCTGACAGCCACACCGTTGCTATCAATAGCTCCCATCCATACCGTATCTCCATCCTGCGATGGGTAAGGCCATGGTGCGGCCTTTTCCGGATCAATCGCCGCGACCATGCTTGCCAATGCGGCTTTGTCGTTCAAGCAATCCTGAGCCTCTACACTCATAAAGGATGGATCCCCCACGTGGGTATCCCGATATCTGAACGCCTGTTTTGTAGCTTCCACCAAGCCATGAATATGGTCAAAACTCTCTGGCTGTTCCGCCTTTAACTGATCAAATAATGCCAGAATGAGAAGAGAGGCCACGCCCTGAGTAGGCGGAGCCATATTGTAAAGCGTGGCTCCCTTGATCTGCACGGATAGAGGCGGTTTTATAAAAGCTTTGTGAGACGCCAGATCTGCTAGGGAAAGCGGGCTGCCTGCGCGACGCAGATCCTCAGCAATGTCATTGGCCAAAGAACCGGTATAAAAGCTGTCAGGGCCTTCGCTGGCAATACGTCTCAACGTCTGCGCCAGTGCCGGGTTTTTTAAAATGTCGTTTGTCTGAAGCGGTCGTCCTTCAGGCTCAAACACGACTGAATAACCAGAAATGTCTCTCAGTTCGGCTGATTTGGCCGCAGCAACTTCCGCGCCTCCTTCCGTTATAGGAACGCCATGCTCAGCATACCAGATTGCGTCGCTCAACAGCCGTGTCAAAGGGAGACGTGTTTGCTTTTCACCACTCACGCGTTCTGCGAGGCCTAAGGCTGTTCCCCAGCCTGAAACGGTCCCTGCCACTGTGTTGGCAGCAAGACCTCCCCGCCAGGGAACTGTCTGGTGACCCGCATTTTTGTAAAGAATCAGATCCGCTTTTCCTGCCGCTGCCCCACACGCATCTATGGTCTCCACGCGTCCGTCGGGCCAGCAGATAAGCCAGAAAGCATCTCCTCCAATGGACGTCATGTGCGGGTAAACCACCGCTAAAGCGGCCGCTGTGGCGACCACGGCCTCAATGGCGGAACCGCCCTCTTTGAGAATATCCAGACCAGCTTGACTAGCCAGATGATGCGGAGACGTAACCATCCCTCGCAAAGAGCGCGGTGTGTGCAACATCAGGATTAGCTCCGAGCAGTTACAACAGGAAAACCGAGAAGACCTTTCTGTTCCAGCATTTCGGCGAATGCGAGAAGAGTGTTCTCTTTACCGGGGGCCGTAATGAATTGAACCCCCAGAGGAAGCGGAATGTCCACGTCATTTCGCGGCGAGAGAGGGGCAGAAAGCACAGGCATGCCAGCCAGACTTAAAGGCTGGGTGAACAGACCAAGGTTGGCGCGAGCGGAAACAGCTTTTCCTCCCACCATAATGGTGGGCTGATCCAGCCGTGGTGCTGGGCCGACAGTTGCTGGAGCAACAAGAATATCTACTTTCCTGAAGGCTTCATGCATGATTTCCCGGAACCAGTTACGCACGCGCTGCGCCTGAATGACGGCGGCAGAGGGAAGCAATGCGCCTGCCATCAATCTGTCTCGCGTGGCGGGGTCGTATGCCATAGGCTCAACCTTAAGCCGGTTAAGGTGCAGATTGCCTCCTTCTGCGGCGGTAATAACAAAGGAGGCGGCGCGTGCGCGCGCAACTTCCGGCAAAGTAATGGTCTGAGTGTGCTGGCAGGCCGCCTGAATGGCACTCATGCCGGCTGCCACGCCACTGGTCAGATCCTGAGCAAACCACCCATCCAGTATTCCGACCGAAAGCGCGCTGACATCACCTTTATAAGCGAGGGACTGACCAATCAGAACTTCGCTGACAGAGCGAATATCCGCAACGTTCTGTGCGAACGGTCCAATCACATCCAAGCTGCTGGCAAAGGGATAGACCCCTGCCAGCGGGACAAGACCCTGCGTTGGCCTTAGCCCCCACACACCACATAGGGACGCGGGCACACGAATGGAGCCGTTGGTATCTGACCCTAGTGTGAACGGAAGAAGATTTGCTGCCACTGCTGCGGCAGAACCACCAGAGGAGCCGCCCGCGAGCCTTTGGGGGTCATGTGGGTTTCGCGTTGTTCCGTAATGTGCGTTTTCGGTGGCGAACCCGTATGCAAACTCGTCCATGTTGAGAGAGGCTACGGGAATGGCCCCAGCAGCGCACAACCGCTGCACGGCTTCTGCGTCCCGAGTGGCAGAGGGAGAATTATTCAGCACAACGGAGCCCGCCGTTGTGATCTGCCCTTCAAGATCGAACAGATCTTTCACGCCAAATGGCACACCCGCCAGAGGCCCTACCGTATCCCCTCTGGCAATACGGGCATCCAGATCTTTAGCTGTCTGTAATGCTCGCGTTTCCAGAACCTTGGTGACACAATTGTAGGAAGAATCCCGTTCTTTCAGGTCGCGTATGGTGTCCGTGCAATGCTGAAAGGCCGAAACTCTGCCGCTTTGAATGCTCTGCGCTAATGATGAAATGGACATGCTTACGGCCGATACTCATAGGCGGGGATGCAGGTGTCAGGCAAAGCCATGCCACAAATCAGATCAACATACCCACGCAATAACTGCGTATTGGCCGCCACACCAGCCATACAGTCTGCAGGAATGGTCAGATCAATCTGGCGTGCGAGCACGTGCAGATCGCTCAGAATGAGATCCTGTTCGTTCACTCAGGCCTCCTGTGGCAAGATCATGAAATAAGAATGACTTTTATGAATATTCTGCGAGGGCGGCATCCACGCCTGCGCCTCTCTGTGCCTTATGGCCTTCGGCAGCCAGGCAGACTTCAAGGGCGGCAAGGGTCAGAAGAACCTTGTGTTTGACGGCATTATAACCCATGGCCCCAATGCGCCAGATTTTACCAGCCAGAGGACCAAATGCGGTGCCGATTTCGATACCAAAATCATCCCGCATCCGCATTCTGACATTCTCGCCGTTCACTCCTTCGGGGATCCAGATGCCAGTCACGTTTGTCATCCGATAGGTATCGTTCCCGAAGACTTTCAGTTCCAACGCGCGGGCACCCGCCACCATGGCGGTACTGGCAGCGCTATGGCGGGCAAAACGTGCTTCCAGCCCTTCTTCCAGCATAATCCGTGCGGCTTCCCGTGCACCATACAGCATCGTTGTTGCTTCTGTGTGGTGGTTCAGGCGTTTTTCAGACCAGTAATCCATGACCATGGCGAGATCAAAGTAGTTGGAGGCAATGCGCGAGCGGTTGCCATCGAGCGTATCTGCACCGCGAATACCCGCTTCCACATGCTTGCGCGCCATAATGTGCTCAGCTGCCCGATCAGAAATTGTGATGGGGGCAGATCCTGGTGGTCCCCCCATACATTTCTGCAGGCCGCCAGAAACGACATCAATACCCCATGCATCTGTTTCAACTGCCATTCCTCCAAGCGTAGCCGTAGCATCCGCATAAGAAAGAACGCCATATTTGCGACAAAGCTCCCCTACTCCCGCCAGAGGCTGAGCCATGGTGGTAGAGGTATCTCCATGGATGCAGGCAAAAACCTGAGGCTTGTGTTCAATCAGTGCATTTTCAATCTGTTCCAGCGTGGCGACTTCGCCCCACGGAAGGTCCAGAGTGCAGATTTCAGCACCAATGCGCTGGGCAATTTCGGAAAGCAGCAGGCCAAAACGGCCCGCACGCACAATCAGCAATTTTGCTCCCGGTTCCACCAAAGAGACGAGAGCGGCTTCAATCCCTGCCCGGGCGGTACCGTCAACCAGAAAAGTCCAGCGGTTTTCCGTCATGAAAACCTGACGGTACAATTGCATGGTTTCATTCATGTAAGCTGTCATTTCAGGGTCAAACTGTCCCAGCATGTCAGCCGCCATTGCCCGCAAAACCCGGGGGTGCGCGTTAACAGGCCCAGGCCCCATTAACAGCCGCTGGGGCGGATCAATCTGACCGAACAGATTCTGTGCCATTACGCAATTTTCTCCTGTCGTGCAGAATAGGTTTCTGCGTAGCTTTCGATAAAAGTAACCATCACCTGAAAAGCAATTTCCACATCTTCCGCGGTCACCGCTTCTGCCGGGTTATGGCTGATTCCTTTTTCGCACCGTATAAACAGCATGCAGACGGGGGCCAAAGCCGCCATCACCATCGCGTCATGCCCTGCGCCGCTCACCAGTTTGCGCGCGGAAAGACCGGTAATTTTTTGGATTGCGTCGCTCAGGGCCTGTGTCAGTGCGGAATTGCAAGGGGTTGCAGGCAGGTCCTGCTGCAGTTCCATACTGAGTTCAACATGCCGTTTTTCTGCAATTGCGGCCAAGGCGGTGCGAATTGTCTCGGCCGCCTTGTCGCGGATACTTTCCGTGCCGGACCGGATATCCAAGGTAAAGGCCACGTCTCCTGGCACAACATTGGGTACGCCCGGAGCAACTTCCAACCGGCCTACAGTAGCAACAAGATCACCGGCTCCCTGCAGCGCTATGCTTTCAATGGCCACCATTGCTTCAGCAGCAGCAGCCAGAGCATCTTGCCGCAAGTGCATGGGCATTGTGCCAGCATGCCCTGCAAAGCCCTTTATATTAATGAGGAAGCGGTATTGTGCAGCAATGGCAGTGACAGCGCCCACCGCATGATTTTCAGATTCCAGAACCGGCCCTTGTTCAATGTGGGCCTCAAAGTAAGCGATGACATCTTTCTTATGGCGGGCTGCCTTTGAAAAATCTTCCAGAAGGAAGCCTTCTGTTCCCAAGGCGTCTCGCAAACTGATCCCGGCGGCATCCTTCATTGTGTCAGGAGCTGCTTTCAGCAAGCCCGCGACTGCACGAGACGTCAACATAGAGACAGGAAAGCGTGATCCTTCTTCGTCCCCAAACCCGATAACGTCTACAGCAAACGGTAGACGCTTTTTATGGGCGGAAAGATAGGCAACGACTTCAATCCCGAGCATCACACCCAGCGGCCCATCATATCGTCCGGCGTTTCTGACACTATCAAGATGAGAGCCGATAAGAAGAGCAGGCGCATCAGGTCGGGCGCCTTCATACCGCCCCACAAGATTGCCTGCCGCATCTTGGCGAGTTGTCATACCCGCCTCTTCCATCCAGGCAGAGACACAGCGGACGGTTTCTCGGTAAGCCTTACTCAGATACGGACGGAAAAGGGCTCCTTCCTCTTCAGAATAAGGAGCAACACCAAGGCTATCACACCGGCAGACAGCTCGGGTTCCACCATATTGAGCCGCCCCAACTGGCGCGGAGAAAGGTGTTTCACGAGATGTCATACAGTCACAACTCCGGCTATTCGTGCATCTTGTTACGGCACGCGTACAATCTTGCATACAAGGAAGATGGGTTGCAACCCTTCTCCCCTCCATAAAAAATAGACTAGTGAATTGCTAAATTTATAGCAGGAGAAACCTGTGGGCAGGGCCTATGACTAAGGCCACCTGCCCACCTTTCAATTGAATCTCTTGCACACAGAGAGCGTGCCTGAAGGGCGTGGTTTGGCGCGAGTGTTTTTTCAGCCCATTCGTGATGAAAGGACAAGATAAGTCACAAACACACCATCCAAGGTGAGCAACATAACGGTAATGTCCTGCCAGCGTCTGGTTGTAATGGCCAGAAATGTGAAAAGCAGGAGGCCGAGAGCCAGACTGATCATGAAATCTCCTGTCATGACGGTAATCAGCACCATGAGGAGCGGTATAATCTGCTCTCGCGCAGAAAGATTTTTCAAATCAGTCAAGCCGCTGAGCATGCCCAATCCCACCAAGATAAGAATAGGAGCCGTTGCTACAGCTGGTACGGATGTGATTAACGGCCAGAAGAGAGACGAAAGCGCAAAAAGCAACGCGACTGTCACACCGACCAGCCCGGTTTTACCCCCTTCCTCTACCCCCACCAGAGATTCAAGATAGGCAGAAACGGTGGATGTTCCGAGCGCAGAGCCGACAATGCTTGCTGTTGCATCAGCAGCAAAAGCATCCCGCCCCAAGAGCGGCTGTCCTTCCTTGTCTTTGAGTCCAGACCGCTGAATGACGGCCATCATCGTGCCGGTTGCATCAAAGAAGTCCCCGAGGAAGAAATAGAGGGTTACTGGTAAGACAAGGAAAAAATGAGAGAAAAAGCCTTTGAAATCGTATGGGAAAAGCATGTGCGTTGGATAATGGGGCCAGTCTATCCAATGGGTTGGCAACTGTGTCACCTTTGCACCGGCACCGTGCGGGACAAAGCAGCCGACAATCGTGATTATTGTAATGACAATCAGCATGGCCGCCGGAACACGTGACCAGCGCAGAAATGCCGCAAGAAAGAGTCCAGATATAGCCAGAAGAACGGCCGGATCAGTCAAATGACCAAAAGCCAGACCATCGTTCCCTTTTATGGCCAAGCCGCCTGTTACCATGCCGATATGCGCAATAAATGCCCCAATGGCAAAGTGGATGCCCAGACGAACAGGAACAGGAAACGCCCTGACAATTTTCTGCCGCCACTGGGTTAGCGAAAGCGTTAAAAATGCCAGACCACCCAGTAGTACCATTGTGAAGGCAACAGCCGGAGGAACACCCATCCGGATAACCACAACTTGCGCGAAGATAACGTTACTGCTCATGGCAGGAGCCAAGGCAATCGGCAGATTGGCCCAAAGAGCCATGATAAGGGACCCCAAAACCGCAGAAGCGATTGTGGTCATGACCATATCGTGCCGGTCCAGCCCCGCAGCGGAAAGAATGTCGGGGTTGACCGCCATGATATAGGCCATTGCCCCGAATGTCGTGACGCCTGCCAGCACTTCTTTCCAGAAACTGGAACCCCGGGCGGATATCTGGAAATAGCGATCACAATACCGATTAAAAAACGTTGAAAATACGCTCATTCTCTCCTCGCCGTATCCAGATGATACCCGGTTATAGTAGTCATGAGCCTTCACGCCAAACAGTTCGTTTACTGAAACAATTGTCTTCCGTGGCTTCTTCTGGAACCCTTCTGGAAATTCACGGAGGGGCGTTTGGGCCTAGCATGAGGCTTCCCATGGCGGTGAGGATTGTTGCCCCTGTCGTGTCGATCCTCTGCTCATAGTCTTTCATCTGTCGGCACCGGCGAATCACTCAGCCCAATGTTTATTCGACGATCCATCGACATGGCGGAATTTCAAGCCCTTTTGCCACGTCGGACCGCCAGATGATCTCACGGAAATCGCTCGCCCGTTTCTGGTCATGTCTGTTCGCGGGCGATATCAGGAGCCGAAGTGTTCCCATTCCTCATCGGTCAGATCTAAGGGATAGCGTTTTGTCCTGCGTGTAATGGCGGCCATACGGCCTCGTTGTTTTGGTGCCCACATCCTGAGTTTGGGTCACGCGTAAGCTTTCTTAAAACGCGTCACATCAAATTCCCAAAAAGGGCTCTACCGAATTTTATGCACGAGCATTTTTGTTAAGAATTATTCCGGCCCGTCCGCTTGACCGGCTTGGGATCGTCTATTCATACTATCGGTTGAGCCCAAGAACCACTTGTGATGCATAGTTATGGCAAATGGCGGGAATGTCTATGGGCGACTATGTTACTGCCTCGCAAACTCGGTCGGCTGTGCCGGAAGCTTGTTACGGCATTCCAGTCATGCTCGGTTTGGTTATTCTGCCGGGGTTTGAATACATGATGCACCCCGGTTAAGCATTAGCTGTTCCTAACGCCATCTTAAGGGGCATGACAGTCCATCAGTGCTTCATAATATAACGTGTCTGCCCAGTCGCTGCCGCAAAATGTGGGGCGCCTTTTTTCCTCTTTTTACATGGCGCTCTCACGAGCCAGCAATTGCATGCAGCGGCAGAAGAAGAGACATAAAAACCCTCAGAAAAGGCGGCTTTGAGAACATGATGGTATTGTAACGAAAATCCAACGCCGCCAGCCCCAAAAAGACTTGCCAGACTGATCTAACAGACCTTTCCAACGTTCTCTGACCAGAAGCCCCCATCACTCACATATCTTTTCACGTAATTGATGGGATGCTTCACAGTAAACACTCTTACGGAATGGGATGTGCTGCATTCAGGGCATTTCGTTCTGCCTGAAGTTCCGCGCCTTTTTTAGGGGTCGCCCGAGCCGTTTTAATATCGTCTGCCGTAAAGCTAGGTGCAGGTTTAGTGTCTCCCAAAGAGGCAACATATGTCAGAACGGCGGAGATGTCGTCGTCAGAAAGGGTTTTCAACGAGGGCATGAACCCTGCATATGTGACGCCACCAGCTTGAATAGGCCCATGGAGGCCATTTAGAACAACGTCTGCCAGATATGTCTTGCCTTCAGGTGAGGAAGCGATTTTGTCAATGCGGCCTTTTAGCACCGGAAACTGCCCCGGCATGCCGACACCTCCTGCCTGATGACAGACAGAGCAATTGGCATTGTAGATCGCAGCACCATCTGATGCGGCCTTGGCAGAACCCGCCAGAACCGGGACAGTTGCCATAACGCCAGCAAGAAGAAGCAGGCTACGTTTAATCATGATGATTTCCCAACAATCACAGATGTAGAACAGTTATAGATTAGCGCACCTGTACCAAAACGCCAGATGGTGTCGATATCGGCTTATGCCGGGCTGCTTACGTCTCAGTACACAGTAGGATGGTACTCCATACGGAGCGAACCAAGTGCCATAAGCCCCAAGTTGACAGGCTGCTTTGAACTGGGGCTAACTGACGACACACCGTCGTTTGTTTAATAGCTGCATAACAAGTAAAAATCTTCCGGCACAAGACGAAACAAGAAATTCTGTTGCTGTTTATTCACTCATCGCCCAGCCATATTACAGTGTATTATTTCCGTTTGTTTTTATTCCGTTTTTCTGGGCTTTTGCTTTCTTTTGTCGTATCGTGGACAAGTTGGTTGGTTTGTGGGGGAGTGTCAGCAGTCGCTTCGGTTAGACAAATGGACCCAGCCAGTTGCAGGATCGTGCTGATCCCTTTTTCAAAATCTGCAATATTCAAGCGTCGACGGCCCAGAACTGCGGCAAATTGGACTTGCATATCCGCATAAGCCTGCGTCATGGACCATAAAGTGAACATGAAGTGGGTTGAATCAACGGGCGCGCATAGTCCCTGTTTATGCCAATAATCAAAAACAACAGCTTTCTGCTCAACGTGCTCGCGCAATGTGCTATTAAGAAACGCGCGAACCCTCTCCCCTCCCGCCAGAAGTTCATGCATGAAAAGGCGTGATGCGTCTGGTTTACTGCGGGAAAATGCCATCTTCGAGCGAATATAGCCTTCCAGCCCTACTGCTGGTGTATGCTTGACGGAAATCCATTGATCAGCATCTGCCAGCCATCCTACCAGCAAACGTTGCAATGTGGCCCGGTACAGTTCTTCCTTGCTGCCAAAGTAATAAAGGATATTTGCCTTGGGAAGATCACACGCCTTGGCAATATCGTCTATCCGTGCGCCTGCAAAACCATAAGCCGAGAATATTTTCTCGGCAGCATTGAGAATTTGCTGAGTGTTATTACGTCGAGGGACACCGGGATTTCGCGGTAGGTCAGCTTTCTTTGTCACAGTGCCAAGAACCTTCAGAGCAAATGTATCTTTGCCATGTGATTAGCACTGAATCTTGCTACTGGGGTAGATGGAAAGCATAGGCACTGGTTAGGCAACTAAGCCTTGGGGAAGCCCCCTCCCTCAGGAGGCGACGTCAGCCAGCAGAACTTCTGAAGCTTCCTCGGCTATGACAGTGAACTCTGTAACGCTTTCAAGAGTCGCGGCGTCTCCTTCATGGAGAGTTTCGCCCTCGATAGTTACGCACCCAGACACCACCAGGAAATAAAGGTCGCGTCCGGGTGTGGTGCTGTACGCTGCGCCTTCGCTACCCGGAATGGCCGCATGTAGAAGCCGCGCGCGCGCGTTTAACGCGATAGGTGCTCCCTCAACACTGGTTTCCAGTTCTTCCGGATCATCTTCTGGAAACCCGGAAGCCATGATCTGGAAGCCGCCATTCTCATATTCTGAAAAAGAAGGACGCTTTTCCTGTGCTGGCGTTGTCCCCTCTATATCCGGGAGGAACCAGAACTGAATAAAGGATGCTCCTTGCTCCCCAGCTTTCCACTGCAATGTTGAGCAGCCCGTCCCTGTACTGATGAGATGGAGCCCTTTTGCGCGAATATCTTCTACAGGAAAATCATCCACGGCCGTTGTGAGTGTGCCTGAGCGAACCCACGTCACGATATCAACAGCAGCTTCCGGTCCGATCTGATAAGAAGTGCGCGGCAGCAACGTAGCATTATTGACGGCTCGCAAGCGTCCTTCATGCGTATGGGTCTGGTCCTGATAATCAGCAAACGCAAAGTAGCAGCGAAGAATCTGGCCTCCAGAATGGCTTGTTCCTAGTGTGTTGGATCGTCTTATTGTCATCATTGGTATGATCTCATGCGTGCTTTTTGGGTGCTTTTTCCGGGTAGATATCTTGCCATCCACCTCCAATTGCACGGTAGAGATTGGCCACAGAGACAGCGACATGCGCTGTAGCATCCGCCAAAGCGCTCTGGGATGAAAGAAGCGCGTTCTGTAAAGTCAGAACATTCAGGAAGTCTGCTGCGCCTTGTATATACTGGGCTTTGGCCGTATCAACTGCAATTTCATTCTCATGCACGGCTTCAGCCAGTTCATCCCGTCGCCTTTGGGCTGCTGTAAAATCGGCCATGGCATCATCAATTTCCTGCCACGCTTTCAGAACGGTGCGTTGGAAAAGTGTTGCTGCTTCTTTCTGCTGGGCACGGCGCAAGTGGAGTTGGCCAGTCAAGCGCCCCCCTTCAAAAATAGGGAGCGTTGCTGTTGGACCAAACCCATACTGGCGAGACGCCCATGAGCCAAGCCCACTGAACTGCAATGCCTGAATATCCAGACTGCCCGAGAGCGTGACACGAGGGAAGAAGTCTGCAATGGCAACGCCAATGCTGGCTGTGGCTGCGTGCAGGCGGTCAGCCGCCATTCTGATATCTGGCCGACGTTCAGCCAGCTCTGAAGGCAGCCCCACCGGCACCGTAGCAGGCACAAGTGGAATATCGCCCGGTTTACCGAGTTCGGCGTCCAAAGCGCCCGGTTCACGCGCCACAAGAAAGCTTAGGGCATTCAGGCTATGTGTGGCCTGTGCCTTGAGGGGCGCAAGGCGTGATGTAAATGTATGCAGTTGCCCCGTTGCTTCTGCCACATCCAGCCGTGTGGCTGCGCCCTGCTGGAAGCGTAAGGTGGTTAGTTTTACGCTGTTGTTGGCTATGTCAATATTGTGTTCCAGGATGCCAATCTGCGTCTGCGTCGCGCGCAGATCAATATAATCCTGCGCTGTTTCTGCCATAAGCGAGACCAGAATATCGCGACGCATTTCTTCCGTTGCGTGCATGGCTGCTGTCGCAGCTTCTACCTGTCGGCGAACATGACCCCAGAAATCGACTTCCCATGAAGCGTTCATGCCATATTGTGGCAGGTTGAAAGAAGGATTTCCCACGCTACCAGGCAACGCAGTAGGGCCAAACCCCTGCGTGCCTGATGCAATGGTTCCGGCCCCTTCCCGCTCCATGGTGCCCAGCAGCCCTAAAACACCATTGGTACTGGCTCGTTCCCGTCCGTAAGAGGCGTTGGCTTCTGCGTGAGGAAACTGGGCGGCGCTGGCAATCCGTTTTTCTGCCTGACTTTGCATCAGGCGCAGGCTGGCTGTCTTGAGATCCAGATTGGATGCAGCAACCTCATTTTCCAATTGTGTTAACACGGGGTCATTAAAGACCCGCCACCAAGCCGGATCAGTGGATGCCGTGACAACCTGACTTTCTGCAGGGGGCTGTGTTGAACGCCAAGTGGTTGGCGCATGGACTTCAGGCTTGTGATAATCAGGCCCAACGGTACAGCCTGCAAGTGCAAGAGCGGAAAAGCCAGCAAGAAGAAAGCGTTTCATCATCTTACTGCCAGACATAACGGCTGTCATTGGCATGCGCCCCTTCAGGGGAAGAAGTCGTATCAATATTTGCCTCAACCGACATCCCCACACGTACTTTTTCGGCAAGGGGTTGGCCGGGATCAAAAGTCAGTTTGACAGGGATACGCTGCACTACCTTGGTAAAATTCCCGGTTGCATTGTCTGGTTGAATGGGTGCAAACGCCACACCCGTCGCCGGAGCAAGTGAGTCAACATGCGCTTTAAGCGGCTGCCCGGGAAATGTATCCACCCAGACGGTCGCGCGCTGGCCTGTCTTGACTTTCGTCAATTGTGTTTCCTGAAAGTTGGCCAGAACGTAAGCGGCATGTGTGGGGACAACGGCCAGAATACCCGTGCCCGGATGCACATAGTTCCCTACGCGTACCCCACGTTCGCCAACCACGCCGTCAATGGGTGCCGGAATGGTGCAATAGGAAAGGTTCAGTTCGGCCTGCTTCGCGTCGCCCTGCGCGCGCAGAAGAACACCTCGTGCCCGTTCAAGCTGCGCTTTCAAAACAGCTACCTGCCGGATGGAGGCATCAACCGCTGCCCGATCCCGGGCAATCGCTGCTTGTGCTTCTCTTTCCTGCGCTTCCGAATGCTGCTTCTGTTCGATGGTTCCTGCCCCGCCAGACGACAGATTGCGATATCGGGTTGCATTCTGGCGAGCAAACGTCAGTTCCGCCTCATCAGCCTGTACAGCGGCGCGCGCTTGCGCGATAACAGAATCCTGCCGGGATATTTCAGCTTCCAGATTGGCAACATCACCCTGTGCCGCAAGAACATTGCCTCTCGCCACGTCAAGGGCCGCACGGTAGTCATCGTCCTCAATATGAGCAAGTTCCTCGCCAGCGTGAACTTGCTCGTTATCCTGCGCGATCACCCGGTCAATACGTCCCGATACCTTAGGGGCAACAGTAGGAAAATCCGCTGTGACATAGGCATCGTTGGTATATTGATTTATGCCGTCACCGTTGATCAACCGTGTGCCGCCCCAAGCAAGGAGAGCAAGCACACCGGCGGCGCAACCGGCATAAAGAAGTGGTTTCTTGTAAATCATGATCGGTAATTCCGGATTAGCGTGCTGGGGTGGTTGGGGATGGCGCACGCGGAGGATAGACCCGGCGTGGCAGAACAAGGTTCATGGCGGCATAACCAAGACACACCCAGATCAGCAGATAGTAGATATCGTTCAGAGCCAGAACGAGAGATTGCTCATGGACATAGGTGTGGAAGACCTGCAGCGTATTGTGGGCTACATGCGTGCTATCAGGTGATGTGGCGGAAAGCTGCTGGTTGATGGGATCACCCATGCCCTGCAAGGCAAGACCGTGAGTGCCATGATGATCAAGCAACATGGTGGAATGATACTGCTCGCGCCGACGGCTGAGTGCTGCAAACAGGGCAAAGGCAACAGCATTGGCCAAGCCCTTGAGCATGTTCACCATGCCCGAAATAAATGGACCATCGGCAGGTCCCATAGCCATGGTGGCCAGCATAAGTGTCGGGATGACGGTCATTGGCTGGCCAAAAACCTGAAGGATCTGGATGGGGTAAAAATTATCCCTCACCCAATCTACGGTGAGCCATGTTCCAAGCCACGCGGCTGTTGCCAGACAACACATTCCGCCAGCGAGCACGAAACGGCAATCCACTTTTCGGCTGTTGCAGATGGCAGCAATCAGCGGGAGCATGATAAGCTGTGGCAACGCAACCACCAAAGAAACCGGCGCCGCCTGTATAGGTCGATATCCACGCACCGCTTCCAGATAAGTGGCTGGAATGTCGCCCATAATGGCGCAGATGGCGAGAATGCCGACAAGTGAAAGCAAGGCTGCCTGAATGTTGCGCGAACGCCAGTACTGAATACGGAAATAAGGGCTGGGATGAAACGCCTCGTTGATGACAAATACGATAAACGCTGCCCCCCCCCACAGTGCCAGATCAGTAATAATGGGAGAGCGGAACCAATCCAGGCGGTCGCCCTGATACAAAACAATCACCAGCGAGCAGATGGCAGGCAGACCGACAAGCAGACCAAACCAGTTGAATTTCTGGAACCGTTCAAAATGCATGGGGTCACGCGGCAGGCCGTAGGCCATCATCGCGATTGCAAGTGCTGCGGTGGGAATAATCTCCCAATAAAGCCAATGCCAGCCAACATGTTCGAACCAGAAGGCCTCCAATGGCAATCCAAGGTTAGGCCCGAAAGTGGCGCTCATCGCATACCCACCAATGCCGAATACCCGGATCTCAGGGGGGAGATATTTCAGCATGACGGTCATCAACACGGGCGGCAGGCATCCTCCAGCCAAGCCCTGAAAGGCACGGAGAATGCACAGCGACGTCACGTCCGGCATGAATGGCGCGGGAATGGAAAACAACGCCATGATTGCCGTCATGAAGATGGAGAAACGGTAGATGGAAAACGTCATGTAGAACCATGGCGTAAAAGCCATGGCGGCAATATTGAAGGCCTCATAAATGGCGATAACCCAGGTTCCTTCATCGTGGCCGATATGCATGGCGCCACGAATGTCAGAAAGCCCGATTTCCGTTACATGCTCATTAAAACCAGCAACATGCACGGCAAGCAGCATGCCCAGACAACCAATGATTGTGCGCAGGCCAAAAGGCGGAATATATGAAGGCCGTGGTGGTGCCGCATGGATGATCGGCTCACCAGCAGCCTGTGCTGGAGTGACAGTATTCATGGAGCCACATGTTCCTGACCTTAAATAGCAGGACAACCCCTATTTCCGGAAAGCGACGACTTCGATTTTCGGAAGGGAAAGTTCTGGTCATTCCATCTGGCAACGTCTATTTCTGAAAGGATGAAAGGTTACGATCTCGACCTCCTGCGTTATCTTCAGGTGCTTGTTGAAGAGGAAAGTGTTTCTCTCGCGGCGCGTCGCCTGAAGGTCAGCGAACCTGCCATGAGCCGCCAACTGGCAAAGCTGCGAAAAGTCTTTGCTGACCCCATTCTGGTTCAGGCAGGACGGCGGATGATCCCGTCCACTTTTGCATCCGGTATTCTGGGGCGCGTTCAGGAACTGGTGCAGAACGCAGATACTCTGATCCAAACCCGTGCGCTGGCCAATCTGGCCAACATGAGCCCCACCTTTACCATCCGCGCGAATGATCTTGTTGTGGCAGCACTTGCTCTGCCCTTATTGCAGGCATTGAAAAAAGACTGCCCCAGCAGTGAAGTCATCTGGGCTCCGGAGATTGAAACAGCCGCATCCGATCCCTTGCGTGAAGGTGGTATTGACCTCTACATTGGCGCAACGGAATTGATGAAGCCTGAAATCCGGCGCCAGACACTCTTCCGGGACCGTATGCAGGGGTTGGTTCGTAAAGGGCATCCTATTCTGGATGCCCCTGTCACGCCCGAAAGCATGGTGCGTTATGATTATATCAGTGTCTCTCGTCGTGGACGGGCACATGGGCCTATTGATTGGGTATTGCGCAATCAGTTCGGTCTCACCCGCAATGTTCCCATGGTGGTGCCCAACTATCACTGCATGATTGAAAGTATGAAAAATACGGATCTTATTCTCGCGTTGCCGAGTATTGTCATTGATCATATATCGCTTGATGCGCTTTCGTTGGCGTCGTTTGAGTTCCCCCTCTCTCTTCCTAATGTAGAAGCTTTTCAGGCGTGGCATCCGCGGCGTGATATGGATCCCATTCATCGTTGGCTTAGGGAAACATTGTTTCGCGTTTCTCGGCACGTATTTGGGAAAAGTAGCTTTTAAAGCATGCCGTGATGTTGGATTGGCTACTCATCACAGACGATTAGAATATATACTCCTAGTTAAAATACAATTAAAGAATGTTCTTATAAATAAAAAACCATAACACAGACATATTTAATATAATAATGGCATGAATAATATATAATTAATTTCCACAATAAGGGGTAAATATGGAAAAATTATCATGTTTCCTCTTCGTTGAGTTCGTTTTACTTTCTGAAATGTTACGGTAGAGAACTGTTGTGTGGTAAAAAGGCACCACACCCCAATGCTATAGGGGGGTGTCATAAAACTTTAAAAAAAGTCCTGTTTTTTCAAGTGTAAGGAGGGGCCGCGTTAAAACATTCGTTCTATGGAACCCGAGCCCAGCATGCAGAAATTTTTGGCCACATCCGCGTTAATCGGCTTTGCAACACTACCTTTTGCAAATGCGTTTGCCGCAGATACGCTGAGCCCTTCTTCTTCCACCAAGCCGCAGGCGCGGTCTGTCAAACCGGCAGTAGCGGCTGCGTCTTCTTCTCAGCCATCGATGATGGGATCGACAGCGCCGACGGATCAGGCGCCTGAGAACCTTGATGTCAAAGGGGCGCGGCATCGGTCAGTGGGCGGCGGTCTGATGATCAAGGAAGACGCGGCCAAGTCACGCTCCACCGTCACATCCGAATTCATCCAGAAACAGGCCCCCGGCCTGAACCCCATGCAGCTTATTGAAATGCTGCCAGGCGTGAATACCACCTCCACCGACCCGATGGGACTTTCCGGCGGCCATGTCAGCATGCGCGGCCTGACCGAAAGCCAGATCGGCTTCACGCTGGAAGGCTTCCCCATCAACGATATCGGCAACTATGCCGTCTATCCGCAGGAAATCGTCGATCCGGAAAACC
>NZ_LHZU01000089.1 GCF_001580995.1 Acetobacter senegalensis | reverse complement strand
GATTAGCCTATTTGGAAATCCTGAATGTCGATTGGCCCTAAAGCGCTGCAATGAACAGAAATATGAACTACCCCCGCATTTCTGTCCTCCTTGATACGCTCATTCACGCTTCCCCCGCCTCTTACGCAGATAACGCTGTTACCAGTGTGGAACTAAGAACACCTTATTTCCAATAAAGCGCTGCCTCTATATGTTTACTCTTTTCTCTCCAAAAAACGATATCTAAAATAGACCGTTGCCTTTTCTCAACTGTTTTGAATATTAACTTAATGCAATATAGTTATAGAAAAATATTTTGTCACTTTTAACTGATTATACAATACATTAACCGCGCTTGTTAAAATAATGACACTATCATTTTTTTTTGCAGCGAACCGAAGACCGGCCTTCGGTTCATTATGCTTCTGTTCCGGTTGGCTTTGTTGCAGGAACATAGCCTTGCCTGTATCCATGATTTGAATAGGCAATTTATAATTTCTCACAATAAGCAAGCATCTTGGTCAGCTTAACCTTACCGGGATCACAAACTCACGAGGAAAGGGACACACTGGCACAGTGGCCCCTACAGTCACAAAGGTCACAAAACAAAGCCATAAAAACTTGATTTATGGCATCAGCTTTAACGTTTCGTTAACGGCTTCTGTGGGTGCTTCCCTAAAAGCCTTTACTTGGTCCGGTGTACCCAGCATCCCGACATCCCTAACAGGAATGTCGGAAATCGTTACACGCTGGCGCGCTTCGATCAGACGGTTATACATGGGAGCAATGTAGCGCTCTCCTTTTTCCATACCGTCCGGCCGAGCAAAATGCTGGTGATAAAGATCACAATACATCTGCGCATTGCGGAACCAGTAAAGGCCCAGCGTAGCAAAATCTGAAATACGCACCTTTTCACGAACTTCTACCACTTTCTGGTCGTCATCCAGCCTGACAAAAGACCACCCATCCCCTGGCGCCCGGAAGCAGGGAATCCAGCCGTCACAGAGGGCCGGATCGGGGGGAGCCATCAAGCCAGGCCTCACAAACGTATCGATATTATATACGGCAAACGACGCGTCAGACGGAGCTTTCTGCGCTAACAGCAATGCTGTTGTCGCCTGACCATCCGTCACATGATCCAGTTCAATCACGTCATCAATAATAATGCCCAATGCCTTGCATCGCGCAGCAATATACGGTTTTGCCTGCATGTCCTTGCTCGTTGCAAAACAAAAACGCCACCCAGCATCACGGAAGGCTGTCAGGCTCAGCATGGACCAGTCGAAGAGGGGATGACCTAGAACCTCAATTTCATATTTTGGCTGATGGTAGCCCGCTTTTTTAAAGCGTGATCCCATACCCGCCATCGTAATCGCCATTACTCCGCTCATATTCATCCCTTTGCTATACGATCACGAGCTATCAAGGCTTCCACACCTGCCAGATCATTTTCAATAAACTCTCTGGGCCTGACAGACCTATCGTCAATATAAAAACCCTCTTTACCGGGCCATGGTTTTCCAAAATAAATCTCGTCAAAAGGAATATTGTGACGCTCCAGCCATTCCAGAACCACTGGCCCAACGATTTTATTGATCTGCCCGAGATTACCATCATTTGAACGCATGCCGCGAGAAGAGCTCAGAACAATACGCCAGCCTTCAGCGTGCATTTTCTGTAGCCGCGCCACTATCTGCGGCTCTGGCGCAACATCAATGTAATTTTCTTCCTGTGCCTTGATATCACACAGCGTTCCGTCAATATCGACAACCAGCACCTTGTCTTTACCAATCATGCCCTACTCTCCAAATCATCAAGTATCGTCGCTGCTGTTAGCGCAAAACCCATTAGCTTGTTGGGTCTATCTGAATGAAGTGGCAACATAGACAGGAAAAGTGATAGCTCGACAGCACGTACAGCCCCAACATCTAACCCGGCTTTTTCAAGCCGGTGACGGAAGGCATCCTGAGCCCATGTGGGCGGGCCTCCTTCATCCAGATGACATTCCATTACCAGCTGATCGTTCAAACTGCAGTTGAACAAGGCATTATTGATGAAATCATATCCCCCCAGCACGGAATGGCTGAACTTGGCGACATCATACAAGGGATGCATCAAACCTGCTTCAAAACTGGTCGCTCCCTTGGGGTCGATCAACCGCATCAAACCAAGACGTTTGTCAAACAGGATATTCGAGAAGCATGGGTCTCCATGACCAAAAACCAGATGTGTGCCAGAAAACTGCTCAAGAGCTTTTTCTATAAACGGTCGCGCCGCAGCCTGCATGGCACGCAGGTTACCTCGAGGCCCGGCTGATATTAGAATGGCATCCAGCTTCTGCCCTTCTTTCGTATCCAAGAAGCGTTCAATGCGGGCATCGAACTTTTCAAGAATATGACGCCGCCCTTCAGCAAGTGTATGCGCTGCGTTATCACTTCCTTTTCGACGCGACGCCAGAAACGCAAAAAAATTGTCCAGTAGAAGGTCAAAATCCGCGGGTTTCAGAGCACCATGAATAAATTGGAGCGCCACATCCGGAACTGGCAAATGCTCCATGGAGTATCCGCCTTTACCGCCCTTTGCCCAAAAATAAAAAGTCGGCATAAGAAACCGCTTCATCTCTTCCGGCGCAACGTGGAAATAACGATACTCCGCCTCCATCTTGGCGACATCGGATGAACTTTTATGAAATACGCCGTCTTCTGCTAACGTATCATTAAAGTGGCGCGCTTCAGTTGATCCTACCAGGAACTTGAATAGGCTTCGTGGTTTTCGGATATCAACCAGGCTGACCCGATCAACCATCTCGGGTGCAGCCTCGGACAGTCTGAGCAAAATATTGCGTCGGTCTTCTGCATCTTCAGCACGCAGAAACGCAATGGCATCCTTTTCTTTCAGGATAACAGCCGCTGCGTCCCCGCTGATCGGCGCAAGAAAAGTGCTTTCCAGCGCAAAAGCCGATTTCTTCATAACGAGTGTTAGCTGCTCCATATAGAGCGGAGCAATACAAGACGGCAGAAGAAGATAGAGAAAACCGGGGCCACGCGTTTCTATATGATGTGCCAGCGCACTTGCAGCCTCATCCGTTTCGATGATCTGAAACGCACAATGTGCGCTTTCTGCCGCAGCCTGTATTTCAGTTCCAAAACGCTTACGTCGCCGCACAATTCTGGAGAATGGCACTTTTCCGATGATAGCGACAACCTCAGGGGGAGGTGGAATGCGATCATCTAAGATAACAGTAACATGGTGTGGCACGCGAATTCCTACCGACTTCACTATTTAAGACGCTGACTACGCGAACTGGGTGTTATGATGCGCGTAAGATACCCGTAAACCGAAGGCGGCCAGACAATAAATATCGCCAGAATACTGCTTGCCGCGGACGTGGCTAAAGCTGGATCAATGAAGGAGGAAAAGGCGGCATGCCATTCCTGTACAGTCCGGTTGATCAGTAAAACACCCGCATTATGGAACTCTGGAAAGATCGCCAAGGGGGTAAACAAAGCTGCGGCCACCAGTTCCAGCCCCCAGATAAGAACCGTAATCATCATGAGCAAAGGCCCCTGTTGGCGGAGCAATCCTTCACCAGACGTTGTGCCTTTGCGCAAAACATCAATCAGGCGCAGACTTACCAGCACATTGCGCCCTGAATGATGAATCATGACATAACGTTGCAGACTGCTCAATGCACGGGGGCCGATCAGGAAACATACGCCGGCGCTTATGGTTACCGCCAGGATCATCCACTGCACGGTACGTGTGCTTTCATCCATAACACTATCGATATGGTCGTTAATGACCAGCCACGCCAGCAGGAGGGACAGGATGATCGCATCAAAGAGGCGATCCAGCAGAACGGTTACTATAGTTTCAGACAGTTTCCTGCTGATTGTCCAGAGGGTGTAGAAGCGGACAATTTCCCCCAATTTGAAAGGGGGAATGATCGCAAATGGTGCCGTTGCAAAATGGAGCAGAAAAATGGTCCGCGCTGGCATTTTCAGTAGTGGGCCAGAAATTATGCACAGCCGCATTGCCCTGAAACAATGAGCCAAAAAATAGACAAGCATTGTGACAATAATTGTGAAGGACAACGACGGCCGTAGAAGTTTGGGGCCGATATACCAACCCGCCGCCAACACACATAGGGTTGCCAATGCGGTCAGCAGGAACCGTCCCCGAAAAAGCCCTATACGAACGCCATTCTGAAAAAGAGAAACTTTTCTTATCCAGTTGTCAGAAACAAAGATCATCAAAAGTATTCTTCAGGTAGGGCTGGTGACAGAAGCACCTGCCCCATCACGTTGCCATGATCCTATCACGGTAGAGGGATAGGCATCACGTGCAATGGCCCGATGATCATCCTTTTCAAATACAGAGAGCGATTTAATCCGATGCATCAGCAAAGCCAGAATCTGGAACCCCATGCGCGACAGCTTTGCATTTGAGACCTGATCCTGTTCCCGCCAAGTCAGCGGGAAAAACCGCAACCGGAAGGACCGTGCGGCAACCACTAGAATCAGATAGTAGTTGAACGTCAGGTCATCAGCAAAACGTTTCTGAAAATCGTCATCAAATGCGGAAAGACGGAACAGGTTTAAACCGGAACCAAGGTCATATAGACGACGGCGGGAAATTGCTGAAAAAATCAGATTGAAGGCTCGGTTGGCATTCGTGCGCAGTAGAGAATATCCCTGCAAGCGAGACCCCTTCATGAAACGGGCCCCCATGAGAAAGTCTTCGCGCAGATAGGTACCGTTTTCCAGATAGGGCAGCAGATCCTCTATATTCCCTTGATCATCACCATGCAGCACGATCAGAAAATCATACCCATGCTGACGTCCAAACTCTATGGCAACCTTGTGCGATCCGCCCAGTCCGTAATTATCATCATTACGGAGCAAAGTGCGGTGTGGAATCTGATGCAGGGCTTCAAGTCCGGCTGCAGCGGCTGCAGCGGTCTGGTCCGTAGAGCGATTATCAATGCAGACAAGACCGTCAATCAGTTTTGCGACACGCGGGTTGGTTAATTGCTTTATAACGCGCGGAATTTGTAATGCACAATTATACATTGGAACAAATACAAGTATGCGCGGAGAATTTGACACCATCCGGCTTGACCTCCTTTTCACTTACTTATCATTCAAATTCAGTCATGGCTCTTGGGGATAAAGCGCAATCTCTACCTGACGCCATATCTCAGCGGTCACGAGAAGGAAAGGTATAATGCGCCACAAGGCGCGATACAAAGAAATTACAGATGAGCTGAGGAGGAGTTATAATAATTTTGGCCAGCAGGAGAAGTCTTCCACCGGTTAGATTTAGCCCGCCAAGCTGCACAAGATAGCCCATTAGAACAGGCAACACTGTAGATGCAACGATAATAAGCAGAAGTGTATAGGCAATATAGAAACCAGACCGTTTTAACAGACCGTCACCAGACGCCCCATGAATATGGCGACAGGAAACCAGAAAAACGATTGATGCTGCCAGGCAGGAACTGATCATGTTAGCCAGCATCGGGGGGAGATGGGCTGCATGGTTCAGCACAAGCAGAGTGACGGCATCCAGCGCCCAGCATCCCCCAGAAAGCGCGGCAAACCGAACAAACCGCTGCATATGCAGAAAACCTGAAGCCAGCCATCCTCGCGGCGCGTAATTTTTGAAATATCTTTGTGTAACAAGAATTTCACAAACTGCGAGTGGTACCGAAAAAGAAGCCCATACTGGAATAAATGCGAGATAAGCCCAATTAACGGTAGGGGCCACCAAGACAATAGGAATAACCATGGCGACGAACAACAGACTGAACAAAGGCGTAAGCCAGCTCCACCCAGTCGCCAGAGCCACAATGGAAACCACTGCTATAACGACAAGCCCCTTAATATTGACCGCCTGACTGGCCCGCACGTACAATGAAATAATGTCCCGGTTCAGTCCTCGCGTTGCAGGATGATCATTGATAAGACCAAAAACATCTGGGATCGTTGTATTGATATCGACCGGAACACCCGTCGCCCTGGCAATATCCCGCCGCCTGTAGCGGCTATCCATTTGCCAGATATCACCGAAGAATAGCTGAAGGCCGGTCTCCCACCGATAGTGAAGGAAAGGCCGCCCGTCGTTTTTAATATCCCAAACGACCCGCTGTTGCAGATTTCGCATTGTGGGAACCGCATTGAGACCGGCCTTTCCTGACATCATTCCCCACCAGAATGATTCCGGCCCAACCTCACAGACCTTCTGAACTGGAGCAAAATATCCGATTATTCCAGCAAGCTCCTGATCCACCTGCCCCTGACAAATGTAAGGGTAGCTCATGGAAATATCTGAAACTGTCAAATACTTCCATTGGGCCAGGTCTTTATTATAATCGTACAATATTGGCATGGCATGATCTATAAACATCTTCATAAATATGATGAAACAGACAGAACCCGCCACAACAAGCAGCCTACTACGGCCAGCCGCCACTTTACTGAACACAAAAAAGAGTATGGAAACAGCAAAGACCGCCAAATATTCTGCTCTTAATAGCCATGACAATCCGCAAAGAACCAAAACCGCCACCGCCAATGACCGAGAAAAGGGGCGGTTTTCGGAAAGCGATTTAAAATAACCATAAAACCAAAGGCTTATGGCTAAAAACACTACGGTAATGACAACAAAATATCTCTGCTGAGAGAACATTGAGATGATGATTGCTGGATTGCAAACGAACAGCCCTACAGTCGCAGCGGAGAGAAGCCGTTTTTGCCAGATCGGACGACCAGCCATGGCCAGAGATCCGCATCTCAACAAAAGCAAAACACTCAGGAGACCAGCAAGCGCCGGGACAAGCTGTATCCACTCAAACCCTATAATTCGGACGCAGGAATTATATATAAAGTATAAACCTGAATACCATTCTGTATAGATTTGAGCATTTGCATTATGAATAATTGTGTCATGACAAAATATCGACGGAAAAACACATATATAAAATAGCAGCCACAAGATACAGACAAACAAAGATGAAAATTTATTCTGCTCATAAAGCTCTCTGAAAAACCTCAGGGAGCCAGGAGAGAGTAAAATATAAATGGAAAATACAATTAACGCCGAAGAAACAAAAGAATATATGAGAAATTTGTACGAAAATTCTTCAAAATCACGAAGGTTTATAGAAAAATCACCACCAGAATTCTGCAACTCCTTTACGGACTTCACTCTCCCATTCAAAGAAACAACAAACAATCTTTGAGATGGACTGCTTTTATTCACCAGATGACGCAAATGAGACAGAGAAGTATCTACCTCTGTGAGAACTGCGTAAGAAGAGGAAAAGACAGGACCCTTTTCATTCTGGCCGGATAAAATAATCACCCCTTCCCGTCCTGGAACACAAAACTTCGGTGTGGCGTGACAGAAAGGAGACGTGGAAGGCACACGATAAATGGAGAGACCGTTCGACTGCACAATGGGGGCGCTATCAGGATGGACCGATACCGCTGAAACGGCTCCGTCACTGAATTTCAGACGCGCTGTATCTGTTGGCGGATAAAATGTTGGAACATAAATATCGCCGACAGATTCGGATCGAAAGATCAGAACATTCGGCACAGTCCAGCATCTGAATGCTGCAAACACGCAAAACAAAGCCAAGAATAAAAAAAGGAAATATCTTATTTTTATCATTATGAAATCCCACGGCATAAAATATACCTAACAAACACATATCATAAAAAATTATCAGTTATGTCGACATCGAAATAGTGACAACACAGGATCTATCATGTTTGTGCATGCTGCGCTTTTGTCCTGTTCCCTCTGCCGAATACCCCTCCTTAAAACATATATTCCGCCTAACGGAAGGCATTCCACTCACACTTCCTGCCCTCCTTCCAATTTCCACCCCTTCCTTCAAGAACCCCCGTAATGTCACGTTTCCGCGCTGCAAAGAGTTCAGAGAGCTGACACTAAACGGGTCAGGGCATTATCCTGACCCGCTCCCATCTTCGGCATCCGTGACCCACGGCACTCTACCTCGTGTAAGTGCAATTGATACTCAGAAAAATAATCCACACCTGCCATATGACGCACAAAAAACCCTGCCTTTTTATAAAAAGGCAGGGTTTTTCCTGTTTTCCTCGCGCCAGAACCTACTGGAGGCTGGCCGGGATCATATCGTGGTGGAGAATGATTCCCCATGCCGTTTCCATATCATCCACCACGGCCAGAGGGGAGCCGTCGGCGGCATGAATGGCGCATCCTTCCTCGCCATCTTCTGTTAGAGCGGGGCGGATATAAGCAACATTTTCCAGCCCTAGAGACCGGAACTGATTTTCAGAAAGCTGGTGGACATCAACCGGGGTTTCCGACTGATCTGGCACAAGCTCAACACCTCCATTCTGGGTCGTGACTCTCATAGTGCCCTCCTCAATCCTTGCCAAAACCAATACTGCAACCACCTTCCATCCCCTTTTCCTCTCACAAAAAGGGCGAGCAAGGTCTTCAGTTGCCCTCTCTTTCATCCACCGTATGCAGCACACGGGCCGAACGCGGTTTCAGGGCGGCTGCGCCATTAACAGGATGCGCCTTCTGGCCAGCCTGCATGATCTCGATCCGCTTTACACGCACTTCCGGTTGCGGACGGAACAGATCAATATGCAAAAGTCCGTTATCAAGCCATGCGCCGCCTATCTCTATGCCTTCAGCCAGCACGAAAGCCTTTTGAAACTGGCGGGATGCAATCCCCCGATGCAGAAAAATACGCTCTTCCGCGTCTTCCACCTGCCGACCACGGATAACAAGCTGGTTGTCTTCCTGCGTGATTTGCAGATCATCCATCCGGAAGCCGGCAACCGCCAGCGTGATCCGCAGCTTGTTGGGGGCCATCTGCTCAATATTGTAGGGCGGATAACCGTCACTTGCCCCTTTGCTGGCGCGCTCAAGCATCTGTTCAAGATGATCAAACCCCAGAAACATGGGCGAGCCAAATACTCTGCCTGACATAGAGCCTCCTCCTTTCTGAGCGAGACAGGACCGGACCCTGATGGCATCCGGTTTCTTCACGATATGGGAGACCGCAGCCGCAACGCAAGACAGGGTGCCGCATCCTGCATGGTCATACGGCCTGCTTTGGCACAGTTTGTGAACATTCCGCGCCACAGTGCGGCATATTTCACACGTTTTCTGCCTTCATTCCGCTGGTTGCCTCTGGCATCCTGAAGCCTGGGGCGCTAAATCGGGCGTATGACAAACGCAGCTCTGACAGACGCAGCCATTGCCGCTGCAGCGGCCGAGGCCGCGCCCATGCCGATCCTCGTTGCCCCGCATGCCGTGCTGCGGCGCAAGACCCGTGAGGTCAAACCCGAAGATGTGGCAGAAATCCGCCGTATTCTCCCCAGCATGTTCTCGGCCATGTATGAAGCACCAGGTATTGGCCTTGCCGCCCCGCAGGTTGGCCTCAGCCTGCGCTTTGCATTGGTGGATCTGGGCGAGAAAGACGCGCGTGAGCCTATTATCATGATCAACCCGGAAGTTGTGGCGGAATCAGAAACGTTGGCTGCCCGGGAAGAAGGCTGTCTTTCCCTGCCCAACCAGTATGCGGAAGTCACCCGGCCAGAGCAGGTGCGTGTCAAATGGCGCAGCCTTGAAGGTGATCTAATTGAGCGGGAAGTGGACGGCCTGCTGGCCACCTGCATGCAGCATGAAATCGACCATCTTGAAGGCGTATTGTTTGTGGACCACCTTTCCACGCTGCGCCGTAACATGATCCTGCGGCGTCTGGCCAAGGAACAGAAGCAGAAACGCTCCTAAGGCCGGAGGCCACGTGTATGCGCATCATTTTCATGGGTACGCCAGATTTTGCCGTGCCTGCCCTGCACGCTCTCCATGCGGCAGGGCATGAGATTGCTGCCGTTTACACGCAGCCGCCCCGCCCCGCTGGCCGAGGCAAGGCGCTCCGGGCGTCTCCCGTTCATCAGGCGGCAGAAACGCTCGGCCTGCCAGTAAGGCATCCAGTCTCCCTGCGGAAAAATACTGATGAATGGGCCGCATTTGCAGCCTTTCAGGCAGATGTGGCCGTGGTCGCTGCCTATGGCCTCATTCTGCCACAAAGCATGCTGGACATACCACGGCTCGGCTGCCTGAACATTCATGCAAGCCTTTTACCCCGCTGGCGGGGAGCCTCTCCTATCCAGAGCGCCATTCTGGCTGGCGATACGGAAAGTGGTGTGACCATCATGCAGATGGAAGCTGGTCTGGACACCGGCCCCATGCTGTTGCGCGGCTCTGTTCCCATTAACGGGCAGACAACCGCCTCATCACTGCATGATGCTCTCAGCGCTCTGGGCGGCACCCTGATTGTTCAGGCCCTGGCGGATCAACCTCCGGCTACGCCACAGCCGGAAGATGGCGTCACCTACGCCCAGAAACTCACCCGTGAGGATGGACGTATCAACTGGCAGGAAAGCGCCATCGCCATAGACCGGCGTATTCGGGCTCTTACGCCATGGCCCGGCACCTTTACTCTGCTGGCGGATGGAATGGTGCTTAAAATCGGCGCTGCCGTTCCTCTTCCTCAGCACAAACACTCTGCAAAAGCTGGCACTGTGCTGGATGACAAACTGACTGTGGCGTGTGGCGAAGGTGCTGTGCAGTTGACGCGCCTGCAAAAGCCGGGGCGTGGAATGATGGAGGCAGAAGCTTTTCTGCGTGGGCACCCGCTCCCGCCGGGCACGGTTCTGCTCAGCCCGCAGGATGATTCTGCTTCGGCCCCGCAGCCAGAATGATTTCCCTTTCTTCTGTGACCGTCCCATAATGTCTGATCTGCCAATGGAGCCGCCCCCGCTTCTGCAAGACCTTCCCCCTTGTCAGCGATGGGCCGTCAAACTGGAATATGATGGAACAGGTCTTGTCGGCTGGCAGCGTCAGGCTTCCGGCTTGTCCGTGCAGGCACTTCTTGAGGAAGCCGCCACACGCATGGCGGGCGGGCGCCGGGTCTCCAGCATTACTGCTGGCCGAACGGATTCCGGTGTGCATGCCACAGGGCAAGTGGCGCATCTGGATTTTCCGGCAGACATGGCGCTGCTGCCTTACCGGGTAAGAGACGGACTAAGCTACCACCTCAAGCCGCACGCCGTTGCCGTGCTGGAGGCCGCTCCCGTGGGGCTGGACTGGAGCGCCCGTTTTTCCGCCACATGGCGTTCCTATCGTTACCGTATTCTCAATCGCCCCTCCCGGCCCGCTTTGGCAGCCAATCACGTATGGCATCTGCGCTCGCCGCTGGATATTGACCTCATGCAGGAGGGAGCCAATCACCTGATCGGCTCGCATGATTTCACCTCCTTCCGGGCCGTGGCCTGTCAGGCGAGAAGCCCATTCCGCACGCTGGATATCCTGACCGTGGAACGGCACGGCGATGAAGTCTGGATTATTGCCAAAGCGCGCTCATTTCTGCACCATCAGGTGCGCAACATGGTGGGCACGCTTAGCCTGGTAGGCCAGAAACGCTGGAAGCCAGAACGCATTGCGCAGGCGCTTGAGGCAAAATCCCGCTGTGCTGCAGGCCCCACGGCCCCGCCTGAAGGCCTGTATCTTACAGGCGTGGGGTATGAGCCTGATCCTTTCGCCTAAGGGCGTCGTGACGGGACGTTTCCCAACAGCTCAGAAATCCTGTGCTACACTGGCTGCATGATTCGTATTTTTATAGATGCCGATGCCTGTCCGGTTCGGGACGAGACCTACCGCGTGGCCGCGCGCTATGGGCTGCACACGTATGTGGTGTCCAACAAGATGATCGCCATTCCGGCATCACCTCTCATTGACCGTATTGTTGTTTCAGAAGGTATGGATGTTGCGGATAACTGGATTGCCGACAATGTGTTGGCCCATGATATCGTAATTTCTGCGGATATTCCGCTTGCTGCGCGGTGCGTTGCAAGCGGAGCCTGTGTGCTGGACCCGCGCGGCCGTATTCTTGATGAAAATGCCATAGGTATGGCGCTCGCCATGCGGAACCTGATGGATGATTTGCGCAATACAGGCGTCATCACACAGGGAGGGCGAAGCTTTACCCGCTCAGACCGCTCCACTTTCCTCTCCGCCTTGGATACGGCGGTCGTCAAAGCTAAAAAGCGGAAAGCTCTGGGGCCACCCTAAGGGAGAAGCCTTTAGCCAGCCTTCACATTGATCATCGGCTGAAGCAGATCCTTCAGCACGATGTAATGAGGCGGCAACAGCGCTGCCAGTGCATAAAGCACCAATGTGGAAGCCAGTATGGAAACATACAGCAGCAACGCGCGGCCACGGCTAAGCCCCAGCCCAACACGCGCCACATACCATTGCAGCCACATCTCATACACAGCCACGCTCAGCACCAGAGCACCCATGAACCCAGGCTGCGTGAGAATGGCCGGGAACAGCAACCCTGCCAGAATGGTTGCCCCCAGAGAAATGAGCAGCACCACCCAGTTGCACCACGTGGCCGCGGTTATATAGCGCAACCACAGAACATCCCGCCCCCAGCGATGCGCATAGAACTGTGACACCACAGCAGGCAGCAGAACAACGCAGAGGGAAAGCAGGATTTTGGTCAGGCCCAGCAGTTTGTCCGACACCAGAAAAACCTGCAACAGCCCCACAATCAGCATAGCCAACTGCGGAGCAATGGCCGCCCCAAATGCGTCCGGCGTGCCCTCAAAGCAGGTTATGCCTTCGCGCCGTCCACTGGCCAGAAGCAGCATGCCTTGCAGGATTTTCCGCCCACTTCCCATTTTTCCCGAATTAGAAATCACGCCATGACCCCTTCCAGAAAGGTCTCATATATTTGGGTAAGTGTTTCCAGATCTGCCACCGAGGTGTGCTCATCCACCTTATGAATGCTGGCCCCCACCAACCCGAACTCGGATACCGGGCAGTATTGCCCAATAAAGCGGGCATCAGATGTGCCGCCCCCCGTATCCAGCTTGGGTGTGCGCTTCGTTACATGCTCAATAGCTTTCACCAGAGCATCTGTTGCCGCGCCGGGTGCAGTGAGAAACGACTCTCCACTGATCTTCACCTCAACACGAGCGTTGGGAGCATGCTGGCGACAAAGTGTCCGTAGCCAGCCGGTCAGGCCTGCGCCGGTATGTAGATCATTGAACCGGATATTCAGCCGTGCTTCCGCCCGTGCCGGGATCACGTTGGTAGAAGGATTGCCTACATCCACACTGGTGACCTGCAAGCTGGAAGGCTCAAACCAGTCAGACCCATTATCCAGAGGGTGAGCCTGCAAGGCAGCCAGAATGGCCAGCAAACGATGCACCGGGTTATCCGCCCGGTGAGGATAGGCCACGTGCCCCTGCACACCTTCCACAACAATATGAGCGTTCAGACTGCCACGGCGGCCAATTTTGACCATATCGCCCATGGCTGTGGGGTTGGTTGGTTCACCCACAATGCAATAATCCGGGATCTGGCCTTCCTGCGCCATCCATTCCAGCACCTTTTTGGTACCGTAGGTGGCAGGACCTTCCTCGTCTCCCGTAATCAGAAAACTGATGGAGCCTGAATGGGGGCCTTTACGCACAAACCGGGCAACCGCGGCCACAAACGCGGCAATGCCGCCTTTCATGTCACAGGCACCCCGGCCATACAGGGCGCCACCATCAATCTCGGCAGCATAAGGCGGATGGGTCCACGCGGCTTCATTGCCGGGCGGCACAACATCAGTATGCCCAGCGAAACAGATATGCGGACCCGTTTTACCCCGCCGGGCAAAAAGATTAGGCGTGCGCTCTGCCCCTTCCCCATAAGGAAGATGCCAGACATCAAATCCCAGTTCCGCCAGCATGACGGCCAGCATCTGCTGCGCCGGGCCGGGGTCTGGACAAACTGAGGGATGGCGGATCAACGCCTGCGCAACAGCAACCGGATCGGTGGGCACAGGCAAAGCCTGCACACCAGCCATATCGGCGCTTGCTGCCCCAACGGGCGGGATATGCTCGGGGCTTGATCCGCTCATGCTGCCTCTATCCTGCGGTTCAGTCGCGCAGGAGATCGTTGATAGACGTTTTTGAACGGGTGCGTTCATCAACGCGCTTTACAATCACGGCGCAGGCCAACTGCGGGTTGGGCTTGCCATCCGCGCCAATGGGGTTGGAAGACGGCAGCGTGCCCGGCACCACAACGGAATAGGCCGGAACGCGGCCCATGAAGATTTCACCTGTGGCGCGGTCCACAATTTTGGTGGAAGCCCCGAGGAATACACCCATGGACAGAACGGACCCACGTTCAACAATCACGCCTTCCGCCACTTCTGAACGGGCACCAATGAAGCAGTTATCTTCAATAATGACCGGAGCAGCCTGAAGCGGTTCAAGCACACCGCCAATACCGGCACCACCACTGATATGACAGTTTTTGCCAATCTGCGCACAGCTTCCCACCGTAGCCCAGGTATCGACCATGGTGCCGCTGCCAACGTTGGCACCCACGTTCACAAAGCTGGGCATCAGCACCGCACCGGGGGCAATGTGGGCGGAATAACGCACCACGGCACCCGGCACCACGCGGAAACCGGCTTTTTCAAAACGGGCCTGGTCCCACCCCTGAAACTTGACGGGCACTTTGTCATAAGCCGGAGCACCTGCCGCAGCACCCGGAATGACGACACTGTCATTCAGCCGGAAGGACAGCAAAACCGCCTTTTTCAGCCATTCATGCACCACCCAGCCATCTTCACTGGGAGCAGCAACACGCAGACGACCGGAATCCAGAGCTTCCAGAGCGTCTTCAATGGCTTTGCGGTCTTCACCGACGGTAGCGGAAGACACACGATCACGTGCTTCCCACAGAGTTTCAATATGAGCGCGGAGAGTAGCTTCAGTCATAAGACACCGTCAGACATGATGGAACCAATCGGGGCAGGCCGACCCGATACGAAAAATACGGATGGACCATGCGGACAGGGCCGATGCCTGTCAACGCATCATGACACACGGACAGCCATCTGGCAGTGCCTCAGGCACTACCGCCAGCCGCCGTGCATGGGGCTTAGTCCGCCCGGATGAGTGTGCCGGAGCCGGAAGCGGTGAACAGTTCCAGCAGGCACGCGTGCGGAATACGGCCATTGATGATCACCGCAGCCCGCGCACCGGCCTGCACGGCCTGAATGCAGGTTTCAACCTTGGGAATCATGCCGCCGGTAATCACACCGTCTGCAATGGCCTGACGCGCCTGCTCGGCTGTCAGTTCAGGAATCAACTTGCCGTTTGCATCCAGCACGCCGGGAACGTCTGTCAGCATCAGCAGACGGGTAGCGTGCACGGCCCCGGCAATAGCACCAGCCGCCGTATCGGCATTGATATTGTAGGTTGCGCCGTCTTCGCCCAACCCAACAGGAGCGATAACCGGTATCAGGCCCGAGCCAGAAAGCGCATAGATGACACGAGGGTCCACCTTCACGGGCTCGCCCACAAAGCCCAGATCAAGCACCCGTTCAATCTGGCTGTCATTATCCCGCACGGTGCGTTGCAGCTTGCGGGCCGTAATCAGCTTGCCATCCTTGCCGGAGATACCAACCGCCAGCGCGCCAGCCTGACTGATCAGTTCCGCCACTTCCTTGTTGACGGAACCGGCCAGCACCATTTCGATTACATCCACCATGTTGGCGTCTGTCACCCGCAGGCCATCCACAAAGGTGGATTTGATATCCAGCCGCTTGAGCATGCTGTTGATCTGGGGGCCGCCGCCATGCACCACCACGGGGTTGATGCCAACCAGCTTCAACAAGGCGATATCCCGCCCGAAGGTCTGCGCCAGTTCCGGGTCACCCATGGCATGACCGCCGTATTTCACCACAATGGTGTCACCGGCATAGCGGCGCAGATAGGGCAACGCACCGGCCAGAATGGCCGCTTCCTGATGCGGCTCCATAATGGGAGGCTTGGCGATGGTCATGGTGTAATTTCCTGCTCTCAAACCTGCCGAAACTAGGAGGACTGCGACGGCAGCGCGAATTCCGCCAGTTCCGCTCTCAACTGTTCAATACCCTGCCCTGTCTCACTGCTGGAGAGGGAGAGAAACGGGCAAGCCGCGGCATGACGGCGTGCCACAGCCAGTATGGCTTCTTCCTTGCGGGCCAGAGGGGCTGGCTTCACGGCATCGCACTTGGTCAGAACGATCTGAAAGCTGACCGCAGCGCGATCCAGCAGTTTCATGACCTCTTCATCATGCGGCTTGAGTTCAATCCGCGCATCCAGCAGCAACATCACCCGCTTCAGGCCGGGACGGCCCCGCAGGTAATCAAACATCATTTCCTGCCAGTCTTCCTTCACGGATTTCGCAGCCTTGGCGTATCCATACCCCGGCATATCCACCAGCATCAGCCGATCCGCCAGATTGAAGAAGTTCAACTGTTTGGTGCGACCCGGTTCGGAAGAAGCGCGAGCCAGTGTCTTGCGCCCCGTCAACGCATTCACAAGGCTGGACTTGCCCACATTGGAACGCCCGGCAAACGCAATTTCCGGCAGAGTCTGCGGGGGAAGCTGCCCCAGCTTCTGTGCCCCGAAAATAAAGTCGCAGGAGCCTGCAAAAAGGAGCCGTCCTTCTTCAAGGGCGGCGTCAATCTGCGCCTGACTATCCAGTTCGCGGAAGGAGCGGGTTGTATCCGCCATCAGCTTTTGCTCGGCACGGATTTTTTATCCGCAGCTTTGAACCGCCCCAGAATAAGCACCTGCTGCAATGCCGTCAGCAGGTTGCTCCAGCAATAATAGATCACCAAACCCACGGGCTGATGCGCCATGAAGAAGGTGAACAGCAACGGAATGAACGCCATCACCTTCTGCTGGGCCGGGTCCATGTTGGTGGAACTGGCGCTGATCTTCTGCATCAGGAACATGGTGGCGCCATACAGGATCGGCCATGCGCCCAGCGCCAGCAACGGCGACACATGCGCCGGGTTGAACGGGATCAGACCAAACAGGTTGAAAACATTCGTGGGGTCTGGCGCGGAAAGGTCCTTGATCCAGCCAAAGAACGGCGCATGACGCATTTCAATGGTGACATACAGATCCTTATACAGACACCAGAACACGGGAGCCTGAATGAACAGGGGCAGAAAGCCACCAAACAGGTTCACGTTCTCTTCCCGATACAGCCCCATAATATGCTGCTGCATGGCCATGGGGTCGTCTTTGTAACGCGCGCGGATCTGGTCCACCTTCGGCTTCAGGCGGCTGGTTTTCCATGTCATGCGCATCTGCTTGATGGTCAGCGGCAGGAAGGCCAGCTTCACGATAACCGTAAAGGTCAGCAGAGCCAGACCAAAATTGCCCATCATGGAATACAGCCAGTCCAGCACGAAGAAGACCGGACGTGTCAGGAAGGAAAGCCAGCCGAAATCCACAGCCTTCCAGAACATGGGAATATGCAGGTCATGCTCATACTGGTCGAGCAGACGCACTTCCTTGGCACCGGCAAAAACATGGGCTTCGGTGCTGGCTGTCTGACCAGCGGCAACCTGAATGGGGGCCGTGCTGGTAAAGCCGACCTGATACATGTTTCTCTGCGGCAGGTACGTATAAGCGCCCACCACCTGCGCGGACTGATCAGGCACAACAGCCATCAGCCAGTATTTGTCCGTAATACCAGCCCAGCCGCCAGTACCCTGATGGCTCCAGGACACGTTATCAGGCGGAACCCCATCCTTGCGCAGGGATTTGTAAGAGCCTTCGTTCAGACGGCCATCAATGACGGAAATAGGACCTTCATGCACCAGCATGCCGCCGTTTGTTTCAGGCGTGTAGCCCCGGTTCACACGGTAGAAGGGATACAGGGCCACAGCCTGACCACTGGTGTTGTGCACACGCTGGGTCACCGTGAACATGAAGTTCTTGTCAACCGCCATGGCGATCTCAAACGTCAGTCCCTGACCGTTATCCCATGTAAGATTTACGGGATGGGTCGCATCCAGATGCGTGTTGTCTGCTTTCCATACCGTGTTGGCATCTGGCAGATGAACGGTTGCGTCAGACGCGGCACGCCAGCCAAAATCCACATAGTCAGGTTTGGCCTGTGTTGCGTGGCTGAGCACCCTTACATCCGGGCTGTTGGCATCCGTTGTTTCACGGTACGCCTTGAGCACCAGATCATCCAGCTTGGCACCGCGCAGGCTCAGGCTGCCCTGCACGGCCGGAGCATCGATCACCACACGCGTATCAGGACCATCCGGCTGAGCCGCGGGTTCCGCTACGCTCGGCGCTGCGGGCGCATTTGCTGACGCAGCATCCCCAGAAGTGGGGGCAGAAACAGTTTGTTGAGTGGATGTGGGAACAGGGGCCTTTGGCGCCTGCGGGAAGAAATAATCAAACCCGATAAGAACCACAGCTGACAGCAGCGTTGCCAGTATTAGACGTCTTGTATCCATTGGCTGGCCCGCTGGCCCCCCTGCACGAAACGGAACATAAAATCAGACCGCAAAACCCGGAGTCTTCACGGCACTCTGGTTCCAGCGCAGGATGAGCAGGAATGCAAGCCGAGAAAGTTACACCCCCAAGCTGCCTCGTCACGAAGCAGCACTTATTTTCTAAGGGAGTGAGCCTTTCGGTCGGCCTCGGCAAGGCATATCGCAAGGGCCTTGCGGAAATCCGCCACCAGGTCCGTAAAAAGACGTTTCCCCGTAGCAGCACGACCTATCAGAACAAGATCAAGCCCGTTAAGCGGCGTATCAGCTTCAACCAATCGCACCACTTCCCGCAACCGGCGGCGAGCCCTGTTGCGCACTACGGCGTTCCCGACCTTTTTGGTAACAGTAAACCCAACACGTGCGGCATCCGAATCCTGACGCCGGAAGAGCTGAAGGACAAGGCCCGGCACAGGCGCTTTACGCCCCCGCGCAGCCAGAAAGAGAAACTCTTTCCGATTCTTCAGACGCTGGGACCGGACAAACACCGTTCCCGCTTCTGCCTGACCTTCACTCCGGTCCATTCTGCCGGACTGCCGGTAAAGACTTAAGCAGAAAGACGCTTACGGCCTTTGGAACGACGGTTGGCAATAATGCGGCGACCGCCAACAGTTGCCATACGGGCGCGGAAACCATGGCGGCGCTTGCGGACCAGCCGGGACGGTTGATAAGTGCGCTTCATTGCTGCACTCCCTTCATTAAAATGTCATACAGGCAGCACAGAACCACCTGCCCAGATCAGGGGCGGCTTATACTGTTCAGATGTGTGTCCGTCAATCACAACCACAGAGTCTTCCGGCCGGTTTTACGCCACAAACGCAAAGGTTGATCCGTAGTGAACCAGATTCGTCCTTCAACCAGCCCTCTGATTGCCCTGTTCTGCCTGCCGATCCTGGGGGCTCTTGTTTCAGGCG
>NZ_LHZU01000117.1 GCF_001580995.1 Acetobacter senegalensis | reverse complement strand
CCCCCCCCCCGCCGATGGCTGCTTGTACGGCGTGCCGCCCCCACTTATCGGCCTCATAGGCGGACATGCGGGTGATAGTGAACATCTTGCCCTTGTCCGCGCCCTCATGGGGGCACGTGACTGTTTTGCTTTTGAGCGCCATCAGATTGCAGCCGGGACAACCCGCTCCCAACGCACCTCAAAGGCCCTGGCCTCCAGAACACGGGCGGCGGACGGGATCTGCACGGCAGAGCGCAGGTATCCCCGCGTCAGGGTGTATTTCTTGCCGATCGCAGGAAGCTGGATCACCGCGCCAAGCCGGTAGATTGTGCGGGCCTGATCCTGCGCCGTGATGATGCTGTCAAACACGGCAGCTTCGTCGCTGCTGGCCTGTAGGCTGATGGTCTGGCTCACCGCATTGGCAACCCAACCCACGTTCAGATAGCCATCCACGGACATGGACTCTTCGGCCAGTTCCCGTGCCTCGGTTTCAAAGGCGCGATCTGTGGCAAAGTTTTTGAGCGTGAACGGTGCATTAAACAGGCCCGGCACCGTGATCGTATAGATCGCGTTGGCGGACGTAATCAGGAGATCGGACATGGTTACTGCACCTCAACGCTGCTCAGATTGATGGACTGCACGCTCTGGCCGTCGGAGTACCAGAACTGCGCGGGCGGCGTGGTGCGCTTGACCCGGTAGGAGGCCGGAGCGGTGGACACGTTGGGTTTGAGGTACCAGCCCTGCGCCTGAACCGTATCTGCCGCCGTGGTGTTGCCTGCCGCGTTATTGATCTGCTGTTTCTGGGAGGCTGTCAGCGTTACGCCAGACTGCACCGCACCAAAGCTGACTGCGGTGTTGATGGTGTCCTGCAAGGCCGCCTCAACCAGCGTGTCGCCCTCAGTGTTGTATGGGATTTGTCCGTTGTTCAGCAGCAGGTTGACCATATCAGTCGTGAAATTCGCGTTCATCCAGATCTGGTTGACGTAGCTGTCAGCCCACAGGAACGCGCCAGAGACCGCCCCGTTATCAAAAAACTGGAAGGTATCGCCCTTATTGGCATACGCACCGTAGAAGCTATAGCCGTTGGCCAGCAGCGTTGCTGCGGTCGTGCCATCCGTCACGCTCGGAATGACGTTGGCGTTCTGGATCATGTCCAGATTGCGCCTGCCGCCTGCTGTGCCGAACGGGAGAGAGGCCATCCATCCGAGTGCCAGAGCCGCAGCGTTCGGGTCTTTATAGACCGCCGTGATGCCGCTGAGCGTCGTGCCCTTGAGCCATACACCAAACGCGGTGGTGCTGCTGGCTGTGGTCGCCTCGGTATCCGTGTCCCACAGAACGCCGAAGATGGTGTTGTTCTGCGCCGACACCCATGTTGCGAATGCCTGCTTGTCTGCCAGAACAGGTTCAAACGCACACGTCACGCCATTCCACGAGGCGTTGGCCGCCAGCAGCTTGGCGAGTTCGGTTGCCATATCCCCGCCGGTTTCCGGGTACCCACCGATCAGGAGCCGCGCCGGGGTCTGGGTCGCGTTGGTGTAGCCGCTGAAATAGACCGCCGCCATGGCTGCTTCCGTTGAGGATGCGCCAAAGGCCGTGGCGACTGAGGCCGCGTCGTCATATTCTGTCACGGTGCCTTCTGCTACGACGCTGACGGTCTGGGTCAGGATCAGGCCCGTGAGGTTATTCAGGCCACCACCGGCAGACAGAACGCCGGGCGTGACCTTGACTTTTGTTGAAATGGGGATGCCAGCCACGGGCTACTCCTTTGGCGGATAGGTTGTATCGACCTCAAGCGTGTCGATGGTGAGTTTGGCGGCGAACTGCTGCGGAATGCGGGTGGTGATGTTGGCCTGCAAAATCAGGTCCACACTCCAGCAATCCTCGTAGTTCTTCTCGGCATTAATGAAGCCAAGCTGCCGGATATCGGATGTGTGCAGCGGGGCAATGGGCAGGCCGGACGCGGCCAGCGCATCCACCGCGCTCATATCGCGCCAGAGCATCAGAACAGACTGGATCAGGTTGCCAGAACCCTTCCCGAACGCGGATATCTGCATGGAGATTTGCGTCTGCTCGACCACCACGCGTTCCGTATCCGTGTAGGACCAGCCGTTGGTGGCGATGCGCTCCCGGCCAATGATGGTCATGAGCATGAACGGGTCAATGGGCGCAGCCGCGTCATTCTGCTGCCCTTGCCGGATTGTGATACTGAACGGCAGGATCGACAGTATCCAGGCCTTAACCGCCGCGTAAATTTCCTTCTCGGATGGCGTTACGAGCAGCCCGGGGGCGGTGACGTTTGGCGGGTCACTAACACTTTGCACCATTCAGCATCTCCCCATTCCTCAAGGGACTGGGTCACCTTCCAGTAGGAATTGTAAAACTTGATGTAATCGCCGCCGTATTGCAGGGGTCGGTTCAGCGCCTTGATGCCGCCACGGATATAGACCGCCCGCATGTCTGCCTGCTGGTTGAGGTTTTCGACCTGTTGCAAGTCCTGCCCGGTCAAGGCCTGCACCTCAATCCAGATGCGCGCCACGATGTATTTGGGAATGACCTCGCCAGACGGCGTGTCCTGAACCCCATCGCTGGCGTACAGATCAGCCGGAATGCACGGATTGACCGCGCCGGTCATGCGGCCTGCTATGCCGAAGAGGTTAAGACTCACCCGGGCCGTCCTTTACTTCATGCGTGACGGACTGGAACATACGTCCTGACCACACGAGCGGTTTGCCAGACGATGCGGTCGCTCCCTTTTTCAGGTCGTGAACGGCTTTTAAGAACTGTTCAGTCGTGTAGTCCCCCTTGGGGAACCGCCACTTCAGAAGGTTTGTTAAGGGCTTGTTCGGCTCAAACTCCCCCTCGGCGATCTCATCACGAATTTGGCTCTCAATAATCACGCCTACAGCAGAAAGCGCTATTTTAACGTCAAAGTCCGAATCCTTGAGCGCCGCCTCTAAAGCCTCACCCCATCGGTCGGAATGTTTGGCGACTGTATTGCGCATGAAAGGGCGTGGCCGGGAGGTGGGGGTTCCGAATTCCATCCACGAGGCGACCTGAGCAACAGGCGTGCCGTCTGGATACGTCGCATCCTCAAAGAAGCCTACATCCACATGGCCGCCCTTCTCCACCTTCTTGGAGAGGTCTGCCAGCGCCTTTCGGAGCTTGTCGCCCCCCTTGATCTTTACGGCCATGTCTGCCTCTGGATTCTGCGTGTGTGGACGTATCGCGCCGTGCGTAGCCATAGCGTGGCCTGCCAGAACGCAGCTCCGTATTGGGTTTGAAGGAACCACGCGGCAGACCCTGGCTGGCTGCCCATGTCCGTGCTGACTGAAACGGAACCCCGGCTTGCGCTGGCTACCCGGCCGACCATCCCCGCCCCGTTCCCGCCGCTGGATGCTGGCAGATTCAGATAGGCGATGTGGGCGACCAGCATGTAGAGATAAAGCGTGCGCTGCGCCACGTTACGCACAGGGCTACATTCCGTATTGTCGAGGTAGAGTTCCGCCTCGGCAAAATACAGTCCAGCCAAAGGCGCAGCCACCTGCTCAGCAAGGTCGGGGTAGCGGGCCGACCATGTTGCATAATCGAAAACCGCTACCGCCATTTTACTTACTGCCTGCTTTTGTCACGCCCGGTGCCGGTGCGTCCGGGTCAAGAGGCTCTGCCCCGGTTTTGATCCCCGCCTGCTCATTGGCCTGCGCCGTGGCCTTGGCGACCGTACTCTGGGCGAATACGAGGCCCTTTTTCACAAGGTCACTATCCTTGTGCTTCGCGTGCCAAGCGTCCCACAGATCAGACGGCACGGAGCTGAGTCCATATCCCCCGATCACGTTGGAAGAGTTCGCGCCGGAGAGAATTGCTTTGCTCTCCCCAACGCGTAGAACGACACCGTTCGGCAGTTTGCAGCCAACGGTTACAGGGTTCGATGCGGTACCGCTCATGGCTTAAATCCCCGTCATTGTTGCAACGCCAAACGGCAGGTAGATGATCGCGCCCCACGTGCCCTGAGAGAGTTTCTGTTCCCAGCCAGACGGCGCAGTGACGACGGAGTGGGTGCGCAGCTTTTCGGTGAAGGCGGCTTCAGCGACCTGCTGCCCCTCGATCTCCTTGGCGACAGCAATCATGGTCTGAACCGTCATGCCAGCGGCATCACCAAACTCTACAGCCTGGACAATGCTGATGTTGGCATACTGCTTTTTAAGCTGGTCGAGGGCGGACAGGCCGTACATGTTCGGACGGGTTATGATGCCCGCGCGGGTGGGCGACATGCCGAGGGTGATCTCGGAATCCGTATCGACATAACCGGCAGACTGCGCACGAAGCTGATTGATGATGGCAATGCAATCATCCGTCGCTTCTTCCGGCGTCGCCTTATCCCATGATGTACCACCGGCGGTTTTCACGCTGGCGACTTCTGCGGCAGGCAGGCGCGGGTCGTTCAGGTAGCCGTAATTCCGCAGCCCCTTCACGCCGCAAAAGTAGGTCTGGTTCTGGAACTTGTTCAGCTTCAGCGCGGCAGACTGGCGCAGCCTGGCAACCCACTGGATGCGGGCCGCCCCTGCCATTTCCACTTCCCGCTCACCCCAACGGGCAAAGACCTGATAGTGGTAGGACTGGCGGTCCGGGAAATTGGCGTTGAGGTCAACAATGCCGTTGTTGTTCCAGTCACCATAGCTGACCGTACGCCCCGTGCTTTCGATCATCGGGAAAATGGCCGTCGGCGTGATCCAGTCGCCCTTTTTTACTTCCCCTGCAATCTCCGCGCCGCGCATCGGGGAGAACACCACGTCGATCAACTTGGGATCAACGTAGGTCGCCATGAACGCCGGGATACCAGCGTTGGCCGTGGTGGAGAGAGTGGGCGCGGCGTCCATCGCCATGGCGTCAGACGCGAGAATGTCATTGGAGGGCAGAATGTGCGCGCCCTCGGGCATGACAAAGCCCCGCTGCTTCAGAAGCTCAAATTCGGTGTCATAAGCCATTAGCCACGGCTCCATGTGCTGATTGTGATCGTTTCGCCCGCGCTACCGCCGAGCGTGACGTAGAAGTTTGTTTCGACAGCGCCCGTGACGGTTGCTCCTGCGGCGCCGGTGGACAGTGTGCCGTCCGTGGTGGAGGCAAAGACTTTCTGCCCTGCTGTCGCTGCGGTCGTGGCCACGGCAAAGTAATCACCGGCGGTCTTGAGATCGACCATGTAGCCCTGCGGCATGACCATGGTGGCCTCGTCGTAAATGTCGGAGATCCATGCACTGCGGTCGTTGAACACCAAGCCGGTGGGTGCGCCTGCTGCGGTTGTGCTGCTGGTGCCGGTCACGTTCAACGTCAGACCTGACCCGCTCCCGTTTGTGGTTGTCGCAACGCCGGTTGCTGTTGGATCTGTGCTCTGTGCAGTGGCGCTCTGGATATTCACGCCAGTCACCACTCCGCCCGTGCCGATTGTGGACACCGTGGCTTTTCCGCCTGCAAACGCTGCGGTATCGCCCACAGCGTAGCCTGTGCCGCCTGCGTTAACAGCAAGCGCCGTAACTGTGTAGGTGATCGAACCGGCGGGTGGAGCATTCAGCACCGTCCCATCGCCCTGATCCCAACCGAAGGCGGCGATGGTGCAACCGCCCGTGCCTGCTACATACGCGCCTTCAGGGGGCACCGCGCTTGCGTCCGGGTTGTTGGAGGCAAATGTGCCAGGCACGCCGTAAGCGAGTTCCTGATTAACCTGATTCTGAAAAGGCATCTGATTACCCTGCAATCTTCACGGCCTTGAGGCCGGGGTGGTTGTCGAGGAAGGACGTGCCTGCCTTGCTGTCAGCCGCCAGAACCGGGCGCTTTTCGCGCTGGGCGTTGGCTGCATGCTGGCGGAACATTGCACCGTATGCGCTGGCCGGGATGCCGGAGAGGTCATAACCAAGCTGACGCAAGGCGAACCGATGCACGCCTTCCGCGCTGTCCATGGTCACAGTCCCCACGAAAGGCTCGACTTCGGCCTGCGCGGCGACAAGAGCGCGCATCGCGGCCATAGTTTCGGCCTTAGCCTCGGTTTTGGCCTTGCTGATCGCGGCATCCATCGCAGCTTTCGCCCCGGCAGATTCGCGCTCACGGTCGAGACGTTCTTTTTCGGCCCGCTCGGCATCGGCTTTGCGCGTTGCTTCTGCTTCACGCTGGCGGTCGGCGTCGGTCTGATCTTCGTCATTTGCACCGGCTGGCGTGCAGAGCGCACGGCAGGCCTCAATGTCCTCTTCGGACATACCCGCCTTGCGCATCTTCTCTGCCATCTCGGCAAAGTCATCATTGTCCTCAGTCGTTTCAGCGAGGGCGGCAATCACCTTGTCGATTTCGTCATCAGAGAGGCCAGCCTCTTTCAGCTTGCCACGGCGTTCGGCCACGTCAGCATCTGCGGTGACATTTTCAGCACCTTCGGTTGAGGTGTTTTCAAACAGGGCCAGCACCTGATCCATGATTTCGTCAGGCACGCGACCGGCCAGCAGATTGCGCAGCGTTTCGCATGCGCTGTCTTTGCCTATATCGTCGCAATCAAGCGCCTTCTTTGCCGCCTCAAGATCAGCGTCCTGAGCGAGAAAAGGCCGCAGCTTGGACAGCATTGCGCGCCGCGCGGCGCGGGGAATTTTGGTCATGTTGTATGGTTCCATGCTTGCGTCTGCGACCAGAACATCCGGCCCAGCGCGTCCACTCGGAACGACAGCGACGTGCGAGCCCACAATGTCGCGCATCACGCCGTCGTATTTCTCCCCCTCATATTCGCCGGGGGTCATGTCGGCCCTGTACCGGTAGGCGCTCGAAAGCTCGCGCTGCTCTCCGGTCTTGATCCGGTCGATGGCGTCACCGTCCCAGATCACAAGGCTGTTCATCAGGTAGGGCGCGTCAAACGTCGCCTCATTGCCGGTCGTGCCAACTACCAGATCACGGCGCGGGTTGGCCGCTGTGACGTGGTAATGCTCTTCCAGCACCGGCAGGCCGTTGAAGCTTGCCGCGGCCTTTTTCAACTCGTCAGGGTCACGGAGCATCTGATAGATGCGCTCCGGGTCCAGCCCAAGTTCACGGTTGCTCGGAATTTCCCTACCCATGTAGGGGCAGATATTGGCCTTACTGATGGGCGTTGCGGCCACACGCAGGCGTCCTTCAGCGTCCGTCGTGCGCACGCTGCCCATACGATCATACGCGAGTATGTCGGTCATTCGTCGTTGAACCCTTTGAGGATTATCCTGCTCGCACACCGGCAGTTCGGCTTTTGCCCGGGCCATATGCGCTCGTCGTCAATCAGCGCGCCCTCACGCACGTCAAAGAGCAGACGCTTGCGACCTGCCTCCACATGACTGTGCCGCGGGTTTCTCCCGCCCGCAGAATGCACCCACTCGGCCTCGAACAGGCCGGTGTCTATCTGGCGCTGCCGGTTGATGGCGCTGGTGACTTTGGCGTTCTGGTCGCGCGCAATGTTGGCCGCACGCCTGCGGGTGATGCCGAACCTCTGTTGCAGACCTTCCGTGAGTTGCCCCAGATCTCCACCATGAGCCACGGCCCGCATGACCATCTGGTTGACCTCTCCAAGATGCTGCTCACCGATGCTTTTGATCAGCAGGACGTTTTCATTCACGCACGCTTGCATTGCGGACTGCACGCCCTCGGTCGGCTTGAACGAAACCGTGAAGCCAGCCTTCTTTTTCAGTTCCGATTTGAATGTCCTGTCAACATTCCCCTGCGCCTGCTGCACAAATGCCGGGGCCAGATGCTGAGACAGCGTGTTGAATTTGAGCCGCCACTTTGCCGTCAGTTGCGTCATCAGTTTTTGCAGATCGGTCGCCGGGTTCGCGTCCTGCGTGATCTGGCTCTCTACGCGCCGGTAACGCGCGCGCAGCCAGTAGCGAAGGCTGGCTTCCATTTCGTCTATGAGCTTGTTCAGTTCACGCTCATAAAACGCCCCCACCCCGGCGCTTGGCCTGATAGGTTTTAGAGATTTGGGTTTGGAGGCCATTACACGCCGTCATTGTCTGTGTGCGCAGCCGGGTTCCCGAACAGGCTTACGCCGCCACTTTCGGGGTCGCGTCCTTCCTGCTCAGCCAGCGGCTCATACCCGCCACCCTCCAGATTAGCCCCGTCGAAGAGTCCGTCTTCATCCGAGCGCAGAGCCGTCCGCACCTCGTCATTGCTGGCCGCGCCGATCTCCACATAGACCGCCCGCGTATCCGCATTGGTCTTGGCAATGGCTGCTTTGGCCGCTTCATCCAACTGCCAGAGCGGGACAAAATTGAAGCTGATATCTGGATCTATCTCACCCCAGATATTCAGCATGCAGGCGTGCATGACTTTGGTCAGGTTGGCGCGGAAGAATGATTCCTGATAAGCCGCAACCCTGTCATACCAGACCCGGATTTCCCCCTCAGATGAGGCATTGAGACCGGACGGAGAGATGCCGGAGAACTTTACGAGCGGCTCCTGCGCTGCAACGCAGACCTGCTCCAACGCTTGGTTTTGCAGTTTATCCAACCCAGCCAGATTGGCGGAGAGGATCTGCAACTCTTCCTTGTCTTTGTCAGTCAGAAAAACCCCGCGATTGTCGCGGAATTTCATAAAGTTTTCGATGCGGCTGATCAGGCCGCCGATACCAGCCTGCTGATAAACCGCCTGCATCTCGGTTTTAAGATTGACGATGGAGCAGCCGTTAATCAGGTCTGATACAGACTGCCGGGTGCGGACCCAGTTATCAACATACGGCTTGGCAAGTTGCGTTAGCGCGATGCCGCCAAAATTGTATGTCGGGGCCAGAATGGGCGGCACTTCGCGCGACACAAAGCGCAGCAGGCGGTCTTTATGGACAGTAGCGCCCTGCACCCACCACTTTCGGGGCACGTAAAAGTCTGGCCGCAGCGGGTTGCTTGAGTTGTATTCGTTCGGGCTGGTCCAGATAGGCTCAATAGCCACAAGCGCCTTGAGCGATCCTTTCTGGAAAGTTTCTGGCGTCAGCAGCAGGGGATTGGCGAGCTTCTTATCAAGCTGGCCCAACCCCGTATCAAAGAAGAGTTGGCCGATCCCATAAAAGCCGTCGAATTCCGCCATCGTCTTGAAGTGGTCACGCACAGACAGGCGGACGAATTCAGCCTCAAGCTCGCTAATGCGGTCAGCCTTGGAAGATCCGCTTTTACCCCGGAACTCAATCCATTCCCGTGTAGCCTCATCCGCCAAGGTGCTTACAATGTGACGGTATTCGACGCGCTGCGCCATTTCAGCGAGGCGCGCATACCCTAGGAACGTGGTCCCGTCAGCAACAGCGTTATTGAGATACTGCGCAATGTCCGCCGGGTATGCACTGTCCATCGCCACAACAGCATCTTTTGGCACGACGCCAGGCAATGGTTTTACGGGGGAGAATACAGTCGTTGCACCAGACCGCACACGAGCCACCTCACGAGAGTCCGTGTCCGTCATCGTCATGACGCTGCGCTCTGGGCGCACCAATGCAGGCTCGATCCTCGCAGGCGGCGCGGGTCGATTGCGACGGAAGAACATTTTGCCTCTAAATTTTATTCAAGTCGTCCCGGCTCAGGATCATGGGATCACTGGCCCCGCACAGCGCCGAAAATGCCCCCGCAGCCGCGTCAACCTGATCGTCATGTGACCCAGCCGGGAACTGCCCCAACTCGTCGAGGAACGTCCTATTCCACGGAGCCCGCACAAGAGAGACGTTCCCTGCGTTGGCCTGAGACGAAAAAGGCGCAGCTCTTGTCGCCTTGTCACCGGTTTCACGCTCGGCACGCGCCCGGTAGCCTGCCAGCATGCGGATAAAGTACTCCGCCTGCGCCTTGCCTGCCTGTCCAGGGTCCTGCGGCAGCACAATCTCAACAGATGGCCCGTCAAGGGCTGCGGTATTTTTTATGGCCGCCTCGACCTCCTGTGGATCGCCCCGGAATCTCACAACATCCAGAATACAAAACCGCCCGTCTGGATAACGGGCCATCTTGACGCCGACCGTCCAGTCAGGATCGCGCGTGCCGATCTGTTTGGTTGCGGCTAGATCCCAACGGCGGACCTGTGTGCCGCCAGCCGGAGCAGCATCCACGACCGGGAACATCCCGGTTTTGAAAAGCGTGCCCTCACCCGGCGTTGGTTGCTGCTGGTAAAGCGAGGACCACTCGCGCGTACCAATGGATTTCTCGATAGCTTCAAGCTCGGGCAGATCGAACACATCCGGCCAAAGCGGCTCGCCAATTTCCCTGCCGAGCGCGTCATCCGCGCTGTCAGCAATGGCTGGAAGCGACAACACATCCCAGCTTTCGCCGGTCCCGTTCTGCATCTCATCAAGCAAGCGCCCAGCCAGATCGTCAGGATGCCAGCGCGTCAGCACCAGCACGATAGCGCCACCCGGCATCAAACGGGTACGCAGAACGGAACGGTACCAGTCCCAGACAGCGTTACGGACAGTGTCGCTCTCGGCCTCCTGCCGCCCCTTGATGGGGTCATCGATAAGCGCGACATGTGCGCCCTTGCCGGTAAGCGATCCGGAGACGCCAGCGGCGGTGTAAACGCCGCCCTTACTCGTGTGCCATTTGTCGCGAGCGGCACTATCGTCCGCCACGCCCACGCCAGGGAACAGGACCGCAAACTCACTGGATGCCACGATATTTCGGGCATGCCGCCCAAAGTCCTGCGCAAGGTCCGCGCTATAGGACGCCGTGATAACCTGCTTGTCAGGATTGCGACCCAAGAACCACGCCGGGAAGCGCTTGCTGGTAAGCTCAGATTTGCCGTGCCGTGGCGGCATAAACACCATCAGTCGCCTGATATCGCCGCGCTCTACGGCGTCCAGCTTATCGCACAGTATCCGGTGTTGTGGTCCGACTTTGTAACCCGGCATTGTGTATTGCGTGAAAGCAAGGCAGCCTGATCGGGCTGCTATACGGCGGGAAAGTTCAGTGCGTGCTCTGTTAGTCGCTTTCCCCGAGAAGGCCTTTGAGTTCTTCATCCGTCATGTCTTCAATCTTTTTGACGGTGCGAACCTCAGTCTTATCCACAAACATGCCCAAGTGACGGCCTATCTGCGTAAGAGACCCCACCTTATCCCAGAGTTTTATTTTGTGGACGTATTCAACCTCGCCATCACCTAGGTTCTTCGTGACAACTTCCACGGAAGAAAGTGCCGCTGCTGCATCTGCGTCCAAGGCGCTGAGCGGCCTAAGATTGCCATCCTCAGTGAAAAGGCTCCTGATATCGGAAAAGCCTATCTTGGCGAACTCTTGCAACACGCGGTCTTGCGTGATTTGCGTGCGCTTGGACCGGGAATTTTGCGCTTCAGAAATCGCGTTTTGGATTTCAACATTCTTCAACAATCTCTGGCCAATAGAATGAGCCGTTTTCTCACTGTATCCAGCCCGGACAGCGGCCTGCGTGGCATTGAGATCAACGAGATATTCCTCGACAAACCGGCGCTGTTTATCGTTCAGTCCGGCCATCCCTCAACCTCCACCCATCCTCAAAAGCCCTCATCTGGGCCTCGCGCTTAACTGCCTCGATAACCCGAGCCATTGCCACACCAGACACCCGCCCGACAACAACACCACCAGTCGCTGCCTTGGGCCAGCATCTTATGCGCACATCAGGCCGCAACCCAGCATCAGCACACTCAACCATTGAGAGAGGCACATCAGCGCGATGCCATGTTGTCTCAGTCGTCGCTATCACGCGACAGACATACGAAACACCATGTATCTCACCAAGGCACACCGCATCATGACGCCGGAAGCGAATGACGGAGCCAGTGAGCATCAATTGTCCAGAAAAAGAAAAAGCCGCTCAGTGGCGGCTCACAAACACACGTATTGCAACGATAATGTTTAACCTACCTGAAAAGGTACCGGGGTACAAGCCTCTTTTTCACGCCTGCGCTTCCGGTCAGCGTTATGATAGTATTCTGACAACTGCTCCAGCAATAGAGCACACTGAGCCGCTATCTTCTTACGGGCCAAATCCGTTGAGACGCGCGGGAACATGCATTCGCCAATCTTGCGGAATGACATCTTATCAACCAGCATTGCCCGCAACCGTGTCTCAGAGCAGACGCCGAGCGCTTTCCTCACATCATACAGATCACCGACCGCGTCAGCCCGCGTCATCAACCACGATAGATCATCATGCTTGATCTCGGTATTTGGCACGTGATTTTCGGAAAACTCCTTGTAGCCATTATACGCGAATTGCCAGACGCGAAACCATCGGTCAGCGGCATTGGCTGCATCTTGGGAAATATCACCCGCAGCCAACATAGCATCAACCACTGTCTGCTCTTTAGCAGGCTTCCCGGGTGATGATTTAAACACCGACTTAGCAGCCCTCTCCGGCGTAGGCCCATTATCCTGGGCGTAGCGAATTTCATGCCGTGGCTTTCTGACACATCTTACCACATCACTCTCCAAGCAGGCAGATTGCGGCGGCGAATACGAGCCACCCGAGTATGACGACTGCCGGGGGCGTTTTATCGCAGTGCACAGCCTGCCTCCACGCGCTTCATCTGCGCCATTAGGTTTTTGATTGCTCTGTTGTCGCTGGGCGTCGCTGATCCGAACAGGAAAGCGCCGCTGTCATGCTGCCACCTGACGTGCCCGCCGTTTGTCCGCGTGGCGCTCCAGCCTCTTCCCTTTACGGTAGCGAGTAGCTTCTTCGTGGCTGTCCGGGGTAGGGTCATTTGTCGAACGAGTTTACCGCATGGGCCAACGCGATCGGCATTGCGACGAATAATATCAGAAACCCCATCATAATGCCGAGGCCTTGCACAGAGATATACCCCACATCAGCCCAAGTGTGATGAATTTCAGCGCATGTTTGCATACGGGTATGGAATCACATCTCCCCCAAAAAGTACAGGGAAAACACTGGCTACATGTGTTTTTTTTGCAGCCAGTTTGCAACAACCCTTGATTTCTTACGGGGGCATGCGCAGGTGAGTTTTATCCTCTGCGCTCGGGGTAGCGCCCGTGTGAAATTCCGTCAGAATCAGGCCAGCACGGAAACCCTCGATTACAGAGCCATCATCAAATTTAATGGCAACAGGGAGCCCTCTGGAGGAATTTACGGAGTGTACGCAAATCCCCTCTTCATCAATATGACTTTTGAACGGCGCGTCTGAGTTGGGGCCAACTCTAACTTTGTCGCCCGGCAAAAGAATCGTATTTTCGGTTAAGGCGATTTCGTGAGCTTCCTTGGTCATTACAGAATCCTTTTTTCTTGATCGTGGAAGACTACCCTAAACCAATTCTAGGCCCCCTCCACCAGTCAGCCTCAAGCGCCAAAACCTCCTCATCCAGCAATCCCGGCTCGCTCTCGTGTAGCGGGACCGGGTGCGGCGTGACTGGCGGCCTGTGGGGCTCTGGCTCGGGCCATTCGTGCCAGTCTAGGGTGTCGTTATCTAAATTCAACATACACTGCTCCAATAACGACACAGGAGATGCCAAACCATGCTGCGGACGCAATCCAAGCTCCAACAGGAGAACCATCTGCCAACGCTGCTCCTACCGCACACACGAGCACCCCAATCCAACAAAGCAACCCAACCGCCCTCATTTCCCACCCTCCACAACTCGCAATTCACGCTTCCGAAAATGGCCACCCAGCCTCGGAATGGACATAGCCTCAACAAATGCTGTCGCGTCTTTCATTGCATCCACGGGGCTAAACGCCACACCGTTTGAGCGTGTGCCGTCCATCGTTTCAACGGCCCATAAGACGTGAGTTCGCCCCCTATTCTGCTGGATCCTGATCGTAATCATCGGAAAATCTTGAACTTTCGACATACCCCTAAAATCCCCTACGTTGCCCGCTGAGTGCGGTCTGATTCCCGTACACACGATTTACCGTGCAAGCACTTGTGCAGCACTGTGCGGGCTTCCTGTTGGCTCTTTCCCGTATGTAGCCATAACCTGCGCCTCCAACTGCGCAATGAGCGGCTCTAACCACACGCCCTGCGTCGGATCTGCCGCCAACTGCCTGCGGCACTCAGCCAGACGTTCTGACACGCTCGGTTGTGGCTCTACGGGGCGGCGCTGCTCTGGCTCTGCATCCGTGTGCCCCATCGACTTGCGCCATTCCGCCATCTGACGCGCTACGGCAGCCCGCTCCTCAGCGCTCACACCTTCCTCGCGCTTCCCTGCCCGTTCGCCCAGCTTCACGATGCGGCGGCATCCCTCGACGTTGCGGCGGATCTTGTCGGCGTAGGGCTGGAGGTGCGCGTAGAGTTCGGCTGGTGCGGGCCAGAATTTGCCTTGCGGGCCTTGGGTTACCCATGCCTTGCGGGTCTCCGGCGTCCAGACGCCTGCGGGGAAATCGCCACAAATCTCACAGATGGCGCTGATTTTTGCCGCGCTGTCTGCCGGGTCGGTTGGCGGGTTGACCGTCAGCGGGATCAGCTTTTTCGACCAGGCTGCAATGACGATTTCCGGCGCGGGAGCAATTGCTCCCGCCGTGGCTGCAATGGCCCGGGCCTCGTCAACACGGGACTGCGTCAGGTCTCGGGTTGTCATCGGGACCCCGCTCTGCATGGCTGACAAAACTGCGGCCAGATCTGCGGACGGCTCGGCGGGAATGGTCAGTAGCGCAACCGCGCCGCTCTGGTTTTTCGCAATGGTGGTCATGTCACACCCCCTCGATGTCGGGCACGTTGGCCCATGTTTCGGCTGCAAGCTGCTGGCGGGATTTCGGCTTCTGGACCGGTTCCCTCTGGATGCCGGTCGCCACGATAGTCCCGGTGCGCAGGGCATCCTGAACCGGCTTGTCGAACCATGCGGGCGGCTTTCCCCTGCCCCCGTATCGGGATTTTTCCCTGACTACGCCGAGGACCAGTTCCCGCGCCCCGTCGTAGCTGTAGCCGAGAGCCTTGGCGTCCATGAGCCACTGACGCACCCCGCCGGTCTGAACCATGCTGCGAGACGGATCAGTGCCAGCGGCAGCAATGACCTCCTCCCCAAGTTCCTGCCACCGGTCGGTAATCGGTTTTTCGATTTCGGTCGCGCGATTACAACCTACATCTCCTTTCCTTTCCCCTCCTCTCCCCTCCTCTCCTGTTGGAATTGGTTCCGAACTGGTGGGGAACTGGTTCGGAACCTGTTCTTCCGTAACTTCATTTTTTACGGAACCGGTTCCCTGTTCAATGTTGGATGTGGCGGAAAACTCCCGAATTTCATCCGGCATTGGATATTTCCGAGAAGGCTTTTTAGGAGACTGGAATTTTCCGAAATTTCGGATAGCCCCGTAATCGCTTCCAGCGCATGAGTAGCGCATTACGAGCCCGCGTTGGCACAGCTCCTCCAAAAGATCCTCAATTTGGACATCATCGGCACCAAGGATGCGGACTTTGATCTGACGCGGCTTCCATGCGAACGCACCGCCATCATCCGCCTCAGTCCAAAGCCCTATTATCAAAAGACGCGCGAATGCCGATAGATCCATGAAATCTTCATCAGTCCACAAGCCAGGATGAACGCTACGTATGCGAGCCATCAGTTCACCTCACCGAATAAAGAGGGGTAAGAGAGAGCGCCACATGCTTTCCCAGCTCAGTGAGGTGGAAATACACATGCCCATGGGCCCCCCAGCAAGGCTCAACCCCACTATGCATGAGACCTTTTCTGACTAAGTTTTGCATCTTTTCGTTAGAGGCAGATGTGTAGAAATAGTCACGGTATCCGGCCTTCCATGGCTCATATTCCTTCACTCCGAATGCATGCAGGAGGCAATGTATTTCTTTCTCGCTGAGATCATCGGCAATAGGGCTGCGCACAGGAAGCCGTTCATCTTTGTCCTTCCACCGCCGTGCGGTGATTTTTGTAATCAACCCACGCTCTCTATCTAGAGCGCGCCAGCACGCCATGCGCGCTTCACCGGCAGTATGGGCGAAGTAAAACTCTGCTTCATCCCAACCCTCAACGGTAACGCGCCATGCTTTCCTGACACGGGCTTCTGGCATTCTATGTTTTTCTTTGGTACAAGTGGCTTCAGCCATGTCTTGCTATCCTCAAGCACTGGTCAGAAGGCCGCCCGGTTCCCCCGAACCAGCGGCCTTCGCCATATTAGCAGGGTTGCGGAGCGTTGGGTACTCCGCAGGGGTGGGAATCTCCTGGAATAATGGAGATGTTTTGCAATCTCCTCCCCATTGCTGCGCCATAGCATCGGCAATGCCCTGATATGTCTGTGAACGCAGTTTCCCTCTATCAGCAGATGGGGGCATCTTGTGAATGCGCGCCTCACGCCCGGGCACGACATTGGTGGCGCGAAGAGGCGGCAGACCTATAAGCCATAGGCATGTGGCTTTGGTTTCGCCGTGCCCAAACATCCACGGCTGAATGATCTGGTCTGGCCTGCGCCACAAGGTGGACATGATGCAGACCGGGTTCTCGATTGCGATTTTCGGTATCCCGCACTTTGCCAGCTTAAGAAAAAATGAGGCAGATGCTTGCTGTCGGTCATCCATCCGCTTGGCGGCAAAATGCCGCGCCCCTGATACAGACAGATCCGTGCAAGGCGGATGGAAAATGGCCATATCCCATGGGTAGTCCAGAACGTCCCGCACATCGCCCTGGTAATGCGGGCCGGGGCGCTCTGTAGGCAGCAGGTCGCACGACATGGCATCATGCCCGCGCTCGATAAACGCATCACGGACAATGCCGCTGTATTCGCAGCCGATCAGGATTTTCATGCTGGAACCCCAGTATTCTCCAGCGCGCGAATACCAAACAGACCCAGCATAACGGCCTCTGCCCTGCCATCATCTTTCACGCGTGAGAAAATCCCCGCATTGGCAGGGAATAATTCGCATGCGCGCTGACGTGCGGCCCCTTTGTCGGCGGGGCAGCCCATTCCCTTCTTCCAGTCCTGCGGTCTGATTTTTGTCATGGGGATGCAGAGGGCTGAACAAACGCCCTCAATCACACCTAGACCGCGCCCAAAGGCAAACGCGCCCACGGCCCCCTCACCTGGCCTTACGGAAACATTCTCCACAAATAGATGGTCTGGCGCATGAGCCCGTAAATGTGCGGCAAGAAGTGCTGGGTTAATCACGCGCCGAGTGGTGCGCCCTACCTTCACATAATCAATCGGCATATCCAGAACCTCAATGATCTGATGCCGCCAGTTGAGGAATGCGATTGCACCGCCAGCGCCTGGGTCGATTGCTGCTATGATCTTCATCGCGTCACATCCCCAGCGCGCGGCGGTAAACGTCAAGCAGGGTTTCCTGCTCCTCCAGTTCGCCCGGTTCCTGCTTTCGCATACGGATGATCTGGCGGATGACTTTCACGTCAAAGCCCGCAGATTTGGCCTCTGTGAAGATGTCTTTGATATCGCCAGCCAGCCCTTTTCTCTCCTCTTCCAATCGCTCAACGCGCTCAATAATCGACCGCAGCCGATCAGCCGCAATTCCACCTACAGCCGCATCATCGCCGCTGGAGAATTCGTTGTGTGTGCTGGGAAATTCGCTCATCGGTTCATTCCTTTCCGTGCTGGCACGCACATGGGCCGCACGATGTATCCAAGGGCGTTGATAATGCTTTCTGGGATGTCGCGTTTTTGCGACAGCACTTCGGAAACTATCGAGCGCGGGATTCCTGTTTTGCGCGCCCACGCGCTTTGGCTTCCTGCTAAATCGACAGCATCAGCCAATCGATTGCGAATTTCCTCAACCGGAAACGGGGTCATTCGCCACACTCCCGCGCCAAAGCATCAGCCTGCGCCTGCAATTTATCGGCCTTGGCGTTCAGCCATTGTGCAAGCTCTCGGAAATAGAAGGCGCGGTTGAGCGCACGACAGGCACGCCAGCGGGTGACGCGGATGTGCCATTGGAGGAATAGTCGCCCCATTTGCGGTCCCATTCTTCACTTCTGGCGCGATACAAGGCGGCCTGATGTTCGGCCTGTGCCCGCATCTGATCCAGATGGTTTCGGTAAAGCCGTTCCACGCTCAGGAAGATGTGTGCCGGTATGACGCTCCACTCCCCATAGAACAGCCGCTTAATCTGCCCGTCCGTCAGCCCAGTCTTGCGGGCGATGGACGCGAAGGTTTGCTTGAGGCCAGACCGTGAGCCTTTGGCCTCCACGATTTCATGCAGTTGCATCTGGACCTGTTGCGCGATTGCTTCAGGCGTCATGTCGCGACCCCTTTCTGCTCTCACGGATAAAAATTCTCTCTCCACGGAATTCGCCTCTGCCATTTTCACGATTGTTGAGGTCGTGAACTGGAGAAACAATGGAGAAGGAGACTGAATTCGGAACGGTGCAGGTTGGTGGCGAGTATGTCACCAACCCGTTTTCACCGCTCGATACAGCGGACACAGCACCCGGCAATTTACCCCTAGCCTCACCGTATCTGGGCATCTCACTGCTCAGAACGGCGCGCCTCTGGTCACGTCTGCACCCATGGGCAACCGTAGGGCAACGCATTGCGCTGGCCCAGGAAGTCGCCAAGGAGTTAGGGGTGGACGCGGGGTGCATTGGTTGATGTCAGGCCGCAACAGCAGACTTACGAACGTAAATCTCAGTCACCCCGCCATGCGTGGCTGCAATCACATCATCGCTGCCTGCCGCTATTTGCAACAGATACTCTGGTGCCTTTGCCTGCACCCCGTACCGGGTCCATTCACGTGCGTAAGTGGGCTTGCTGTACGCAATTTTGAACGTAGGCGGAATTGTGATTTTCTTGGATGTGATCATCGGTTAGCACCCCGCCAGCGTTCAAGTCCACGCCATATAGCGTTGGCCGCGATAGCGTTGCGCTCCTCTTGGGACAGATCCGCGATGTTTACCGCCTTGGGTTCGGGGGCGGCAGGCTTCTGCGTACTCCCAACCAGTTTCATCGCGTCCCGGTAATGTTTGTTGGTTGTGAGGGACGCTGCAGTGATGCCAGCTCGCTTCGCCATCTCCTCTTGGGACAGGCCAGCCTTGATGCAGTCCACAATGATGGAGAGTGTTTCACGCCTCGTCCTGAACGGTCTAGTGGTAAGAGTCTGCCCGCGCCTACGGAATGCATCTTCCAAAGTTTTGAGGTTAACACCAAGCTGCTCGGCGATGTCCTTACGCGCCACACTATTTCCAGAAAGTTCCTTGGCCTTCTTGAGAACAGCATCCGTTATAACCAGCGCCGATCCGTGCCGGTACTGGCCCGGTGGAACGGAACGCTTGATATACTCGCGCAGTGTACGCGGGCGGCACCCATACTTCCTAGAAAGCGCCTCGCATGTAGCCCCGGCAAGATACTCCTTCACCATGAGCGCACGCTGCTCGTCTGTAAGGCGTGCCAGCTTGTTGGGGTATCCCATCACACACCCCCGTCGGTACGGCCATGCGTACCCGGTTCGGTGACAGCGCCGCCGCCGGGAACTACCGTTTCTGTGCTGCCGGGAGTCGGAAGCTCCGGGCCGCTGGTGTTTTCTTTTTGAGAGGAGTTTTCACAATGAGCTTTGAGCAATTTACCAGAGAGGGTCTGATCGAGCATATCGCAGATAAGATCGCTCTCGCTGAGGGTGTCAGCCCCACTCGCGAGTACATCCTTGAACTCTATTCCAGAGCGCGTGAGGCCGTTGATGGGGCTCCCGCCAAGCGTAGCATGCCCAGATTCTCCAAAAGTGACGTGGAGCAGATTTGAGCCGTAGTTAAGATACGTCTCAATAATGGCAGCCGCCTTGATGATTTCTTCCAACGAGGCGCTGCCAGCCCACTGCATCGCGTGCGCCAGCGCCGTTTTGCGGATATCTTCGATCATCACGCGCGCTCCTGGGATGGGGTGCGTTCGAACAGGTCGGGTCGCAGTTCCTCGCGAGGAATGCCTGTTGCGGCCTCTACATCATTGAGACGCTTCACAGGGATATGCCCAAGCGTGCGCCAAAACAGAATTGAAGTCCTATGAAGGCCGCACTTCTTACTTAATTCGGAAGCGCCGCCAGCCGCCTCAATGGCCTTATCAACAATCGACATGACCATACGTTAGCTTTTCCAACATTTTCAGGCAAGTAAAATGTTGGAAAATCCATCCCAAGGATTTTATTTTTGTCGTCACCTCCCAACATGACAGAAGCACGAACAGTGGGATCGCGCCTGAAGCAAGCTCGCCTCTTAAAAGGAGAGCGTGACGGGAAGCGCCTAACTCAGGCTGAAGTGGCTGAAGCCGTTGGTATCAGTCGGAGCACTCTCACAGCATACGAAAGAGACCATGATGTGCCAGGGCGTGACACCATTCGCGCCTTAGCCAATTTTTATGACGTTTCCACTGACTTCCTTCTGGGAGATTCTTCTCTTTTTCCGGCTGATTCTGATGATGTCGCGCATAACACTGAGGAGCGCACCCTCCTCCACTTGTGGAGAGTTATAGGCGAGGAAGAACGAAGGAGCCTTATGATCCTTTTGCGGGCACAGATCGTCGCCAAAAATGACGCCGCCTAACCCCTCCCCCTCGAATCTTACTGCCTTGTTCATGTTCCGAGTATGACAGAACGAAAGGGGAACGGCAACGAGTTGTGTGGGAGGTTATACCCGCGTTTTTCTACAGATTTGAGGATATATTTAATGGCTAAAGAGTCGCGTCGCATTGAAAATGTTGACCAAAACGAGCTTCAATTAGCCCACTACCAGGCGGACAATTGTTCTGTTGATTTTAGGCTTGATGGCAACGGTGATACCGTCTGGGCTACGCAAGCGCAGATCGCCGATCTTTTCGATACGACCGTAGCCAATGTAAACGAACACTTAAAAAACATATTTTCCAGCGGGGAGTTAAATGAGCAATCAACTATTAGGAAAATCCTAATAGTTGCCAGAAATGGGAAGAGTTACAATACGTTACACTATAATCTAGATGCTATCATTAGTGTTGGTTATAGAATCAGCGGCCCAAAGGCGACAATGTTTCGTAGGTGGGCAACCACTACCCTTCGCACTTATGTTGAGCAAGGATACTTACTCAATGAAGCTGCGCTTCGTCGAAATCCAGACAAGCTAAATGAACTTGCCGCTAAAGTTCGCGCGCTTAGATCTGAAGAGCGCTCGGTGTATGGACAGGTCAGAGAGTGCTTCAAAATAAGCTCTTCTGATTATGACCCAAATTCACAGGAGGTCCGCAGTTTCTACGCTCTTCTGCAAGATAAATTTCACCATGCAGTAACGGGAATGACTGGGTCTAAGCTCATAATGGATCGTGCAGATCATAAAGCAGAGAATATGGGCTTACATTCTTTCGACGGGAAGTCACCAACTATCAAAGATGCGACCACCGGAAAGAACTACCTCAACGAAAATGAACTATACAGGCTGCATATATTATCAGAACAATTTTTACTGTTCGCTGAGGGCACTGCTCTTTCAGGTAAAAAAATGACTATGGCGTCATTGCATAGGCAACTTGATAGATTGCTGACGTTAAATGATTATCCTGTTTTTGGTGGATATACAGATTATCTTAAGAAAGACGCAGATGAACACGCTCGGAGAGAACACAAACTTTTTAATATCAGGAAAAAAGTTGAAGCAGCCGGGATAACTTACGATGAAGCGGAATATGAGCTTGGAGAATACGATTACATCTTAGAATAGCCCCGGGACATCCCCCACACTTCCCAAAACCTCAGGCTCTCCGTAATCCCCCGCCTCCTCATCCACGGTCACACGGACAGCCTGAGCCCCGGCTACACTGAGTAGGCCATCCCTCACCTTCTCAATCCTGCGTAACGCATCCTCGGTGCCCCGGCACGCAACAGCCGTTCCGGGTTCGAGAATCGTGCGCCTGCCAGACTTCCGCCAAACATAGGACTGGAAGATGATTCGCTCTGTGGCCGCCATTGTGTGACTCCGTCAGGTATGTTCTTGTTGTGTTCTACTTCTGATAGGAGTTAGGAATCAAGAGAATGGCAAGAAAAAGATAAATGTTAGTTTTTCCAACTTTTTCTCTTGACGTTAAATGTTGGAATATCTAACTTTACTCCATCACCACGGAGATGGGAAATGAACACACAGGTAGAGCAGACGGCTGCTCCCGCAGAAACAAACAAGGCGCAGATCACTCTGGCAATGCTCCGCAAGTGGGGCGCGTGCCAGGATGGAAAGTCATGGTTCAGCAAAAAATTCCCGCAGGGCGGTCAATATGACGATGTCATGCTTGCGCTGTATTCCGATAGGAGATTCGATGATGCTAATTGGCTTGCATCGACAATGCTTTCGACCAGCCCAACATCGGATTTCATCAAGGCTGATGTAAGATCAATCATTAAGCTTACATCTGACGCTGCCACCACGGGTAACGAGGCACACGCTGCCACCACGGGTAACGAGGCACACGCTGCCACCACGGGTGACTGGGCACACGCTGCCACCACGGGTGACTGGGCACACGCTGCCACCACGGGTGACGATGCACACGCTGCCACCACGGGTAACGAGGCACACGCTGCCACCACGGGTTACCGGGCATACGCGTCATCGGGTGGAGAGAATTGTATAATTGCATGCCTTGGCATTGGTAGCCATGCAAAGCTCGGACCAAAAGGTGTGGCCAGCCTAGCCTGGAATGACGGAAAGCGTAACCGCATTACGTCCTTTTATGAGGGCGAGGACGGGATAAAAGCAGGCGTCTGGTACAAACTGGACGATGCTGGGCGGCCTGTTGAAGTGGAGGCCGCATAATGCCCGGTCTCACAAAAACAATACCACGCTGTCGCGACATTCTCGAATACACGGCAATCTGGGCTCTCTACACGCTGGCAGATGGCGTGGAGATCGTGTGCAGTTTCCTCCAAACTTGGTGGGCTGGTTACGCGCGCGCCGTGTTTGTCACGGTTCTCGCTGGCCTTGGTCTCGCGCAGTGGGAATGGTTCATGACGCGGTTTTGCCTCGTCTGCGCAGTGATCGTGGAGGCTGTGTGATGGGTAAAGCTAAGTTCACGCCGGGGCCTTGGGCTTGGTTTGGCAGTGCTGGCGGAGCGCCGGACATATATCTAGCCACAAATCACTCAGGCCGCCGCTATGTCATGAGCTTTCGGCGTTGGGGACTTAATGGTGCTCAGCCATGCTTCCAGCCGGAAGGTCGTGGCATGAAAAAGGCCGCTGACCTCCTGCAATTCGAAGTCGGCGATAAGTCTATCATCGGCGTTGATGCAGCTAAAAATGACGGAAGCGTTTACCGCTACCAAATTCGCGGAATTGCAGCTCCAGACGCCTACCTGATCGCCGCCGCGCCGGATCTTTATGACGCATTGAGTGACACCCTCAAGCAAGGCCTCTCTTTAGACACAATCAAAAAGGCCCGCTCCGCCCTCGCCAGAGCACGCGGAGAAACCCCCTAACACCCCCGCGTCACCCGGTTTGCGGACCGGGCTTCGTGGCCGTGTTGGCCTCAATTGAGGAAAGAAAATGAGCACATATATCATCAGAATTTCGGATAATACTTATGATCTGGTCGGTCCTTTCGATAATCATGAGTCGGCTGGAGAGTGGGGGCGTATGGACCAAGAGCGCCGCAATGATGATCCGCGCTGGCAAACTGTCGATCTGGAAAACCCGGAAACAGCCCCTGCGGTTGTTGAACCCGACCCGATCAACCGCTGACACCACCACACGCATCGGGTCTCAAGAAGGCCCGGTGAAGTGGCCGTGTTGGCCGATTGTTTCCCAATGGGAGAATGAAAATGTCACAGACAATGGAGCGCCAGAGCGTGCGTCGTGCGGCTCCGTTACCGCATATGGAGCCGCCTGCTGTTACTTCTTATGATGAGGAGCTTGATAAAGAAGCGCGTTCTGATCAGGAAGAGTTGGAAAAATTTTCTGATATGTTGAAGGCCGCCCACCAGAAAGCGTTATTCCTTCTGAATAATTTGCATTTTGGCAAAGAACTGGTTGGCCTGCCGGAAACTGTCCGTGGCTTGGCTATCTGTATTGCCAACACAGAGGAAGATGACATCAAGCAGCTATGGGAATACCAGTCGTGACTCTAATAACCGAGCCCGGCATCTATAATCTGAGCGCGGCTGAATACCATTCTGGCCCCGGTGTATCAAAGTCTAATCTTGACCTGATACATGAGTGCCCAGCACTGCTTGAATGGTCACGGAATGCGCCTACGGATGACGACGCAAGGAGCGCTGTAAATATCGGCACAGCATTTCATGCGCTTATTCTTGAGCCTGATGTATTCAACAAAGAATATGTCGTTGATTTTGCGCCGCCTTCTGATGCCATATCTACAGTAGAAGAATTGAAGGCTGCGCTTATGGCGCGAGGAATTGAGTTCAAAGCCTCCGCCAATAAGTCTGCGCTTACCAAGGCTCTTCTTGATAGTGACCCGGATGCGCCTGTCACCGATGCCCTGCATGACGAATGGCGTAAGGGGGTGAATGGGCGCATTGTTCTTTCTGCTGCTGAATGGAAGAAATTGGACCTGATGCGCGGCTCGTTACTGGCGCATCCAGTAGCGCGCTGGTTTGTTGAGGCTGATGGAAAATCTGAACAAAACTTCTATGCATATGATGATGCTACAGGAGAACTGATCCGCGCGCGGATGGATAGAACGTTAGCCAATCGACCAATCATCGTGGATCTGAAAACAACTGGCGATATTGGTCGGTTTGAATACTCGGTTCAGGACTACCGATACTACGTCCAAGACCCGTTTTACTCGGACATTTACCAAAAGGTAAATAGTCAGAAGCCCACGTTTGTTTTCATCGTTGTCAGCACAACACGGGATCGTTGCCGTTATCCGGTGCGCGTCATGAAACTGCCACCAGAACAGGCGCAACTTGGTCGCGATGAATACCGAGAAGACCTGAATAAATATGCTGAATGCAAAGCCTCAGGCATCTGGGCAGGTATCGAAAATATCAGCCTCCCAGAGCGTTTCCTGAAAGAAAGGATGATTTAACGATGGGTATTCTAAATATCCGTGAAGCTGAGCGCGAAGGCGCGCGTCTGGTGATTGGCTTGTCCGGCCTCTCTGGTGAAGGAAAGACATATACTGCCTTGCAATTGGCCTGGGGGCTGGCAAACTTTAACGCTAAGAAGGTGGGGCTTCTGGACACAGAAAACCGCCGTGGCAGCCTATATGCCGACAGTCTGAAGGACAAAAATGGGAACGTTCATCGGTTCCTGATTGGGGATTTAGATGCGCCATTCAGTCCTGACCGTTACAAGCAGGCCATTCTGGAATTTCAGGCTGCTGGCGTAGAAGTTCTCGTAATCGATAGCGTAAGTCATGAATGGGAAGGCACGGGAGGCTGTGAAGAAATTGCTACGTTAACAGATGGCAAAATCGCCAACTGGAAACTGGCTAAGGCCAAGCACAAGACGTTCATGAACACGCTTTTGCAGTGTGACATGCATGTAATCGCTTGCATACGCGCACGCGAAAAGACTGATTTTAGTAACCCAAGAGCCCCTAAGAGCCTTGGCGTTCAGCCAATTCAGGAAAAAAACTTTGCATTTGAACTGACTGCCAGCCTGATGATGTGGGGTAAAGGCAAAGAGCAACAGATACTGAAATGCCCAGAAGAGTTACTTCCTATTCTTGGAAGGGGAAAGGGATACATTACGCCCGAGGATGGTCAGTCACTTCGTGCTTGGGTGGATGGAGCAAAAGCCATTGATCCAAATGTTGAACGAGCCCGCAACCATCTGCGCACACAAACTGAAAATGGCGTTGCCGCAGTTCAATCAGCATGGAGGTCCCTGCCGGAATCAGTACGCCGCTCTCTTAACAATCAGGATGCTGTTCCGCCTGATATTCTGGCCGCAGCCAAGGCGTATGATGATCAGAAGGCAGCAGCAGCACAGAGCGACGATGACCTAAACAACCTGAACCAGCAGGTTGCCCAGGCACAGCAGTCAGAAGACCGGCCTGCCGCGATAACAGAAGCCATCATAAACGAAATCCGGGGCGCAATGAGCCACTCTGAGCTTGAAGCCGTAACACGCTCTGCAAAAACGCAAGAGCAGCGGGCATGGATGCGAAAGAAACGGCCAGAACTAGCTGACAAGATTGATGCTGAAATTGCCTCTGCCTTGGAAGCCTTTGAACACGAAGGAACCCCCGCATGACCACCAAACTCCAGATCATCGGCCCCTACACGCCAGAGCACGAGGGGCCGTTCTGCACGCGGGATGGGAGGCCGGTGCGGTTGTTGACAAAAACGGATGGGAGCAAAGAGTTTCCAATAGTTGGATTCATTGACAACGAAAAAACTTCATCGGTTTGGACTGAATACGGCCATTTTTTTGAAACTCATGACAATCACGGAAACGACCTCATGAACGCCCGCGAAGTCCCTGTGGCGCGGGAGTTTTGGATTTATGACGATCTCATTTTTGCGTCAGAAGCAGCAGCTAAAGCCAACTGCTATTGGACACATAGAATTATCCACGTCCGCGAAGTCCTGCCGGGAGAAGGTGAATGACCGCAAAGACTGCAGAGTGCCGGTGGTGCGGACTGCGCCTACAAGGAAAGCCCTACTCAATGGGAGGGAATGCCTATCATCCGCACTCCGGGGAACGCGCAAAAATCAATCATTACGGTGGATTTGTTTGCTCTAAAACCTGCGATCGCCGAGCCAGTCTTGATCTGGAACAATCTATGCCGGGACATGGAATTGGGCAGAAAAAACTGAGTTGTTACGCAGAAGCGGCATTGGAGAGGAATTGGGCATGACCGACAAACCCACAGGCGTATTCGTGCGGCTGCCGCTGAGTGATGCGCATGTGCTTACGCTTCTTGACGCTTACACAGGCGGCAAAGAGACGACAAACACAAAGATGCAGGATGCCCTCCTCGACATCGGCACCCCTGTCACGGGCGGGGAGTTGGAGGTTTATCACGCACCAACAGTTATTTCTAAGAATGGCGCGGAGTGCATCCCCCTCGTCCGCCAATCAGACGCCCTCGCCAAACTTGCCGAGAAGAACGCGGAGATTGCAGCAGCGAATGAAAGATGCGCGGATACGTTGCAGGGGTTGGTATATGCAAGAGCGCAACTTGTGCAGCAGGACGCCGAGATTGCGAACTTACGGGCGCCAGGCTCCCGGCTTCTGAACATGATCGACGGTATAAACCCGGATTGGTCTAACGGTGTGACAGATATCACAGGTAGTATTGATGAAGGTGACGTTATTGCCGGGGGTATTATCGACGATTTTAGAAAAGCCATGAAAGGCCAGAAAGCATGAGCGAGGAACTGAAATCGTGCCCGTTTTGCGGGAGTGCAGATATTTCGACCCCGCACCCTAGCGATATTAATACGTGGGCGGTCTGTCTAACCTGTATGGCCGAAGGGCCGGTAAAAGATACCGGGCAGGAAGCGTTAGACGCATGGAACACCCGCGCAGGAGAGAGGGCGTGATCGGAGCTTTAATATTCTGGGCGTTAATGTGGTCCGTTTTAGCGGCGCTATGTTTCGCCACTTCCGCGTATATTATTGGGGGTGTCTGCATATTCATGTTGGTTATTGGCATTTGTATTATATTGGATGGAGACATGGTTCTATGACAACACCTGAAAGATATTGCCGGGGCTGCGGCTGTTCAGAGACAAAACGGCAAGAGTATCTATCTAAAGGCTCTCTGAATTGCTGCCCAGACCGGGGCATAAATGACGTGATTGAAAAGAAGCACGGTATCCCTGCCACATCATCTGACCCGGAGGCGTGGAAAAATGACTGACACTAACTGGCCCAACCCCGAGCGGCCCGGTGTGCCGATGTATCCTGAGCGGGATGGGTGGCACCTCCTGAAACGAATAGATGAAGACGGTTTTGATGTAGTTGGCTATAAGAAGGGAAAATGGATTAGTGACGAAGGTAATAAACCTCTATCGAGTAAATATATAGTTCGAGATTATAAATATATCGCCCCCGTCCTCACCCCCGCGCAGATAGCTGAGATGCTGGCGGCTGAGCGAGAACGGTGCGCGAAAGTGTGCGAGGACACCTACGAAAAATCGGGCCGCGATTTTGAATATTTAGGATGTAACGACGCAGCAGAGCAAATCCGCAACCTAGGAGCCGAGCCATGAGGACGAGAGAGGAGCAGATTGAAGACCTGGCACAAACGCTAGTAGACGAAACCGGCGCTGGCGATGGGTATTCGGTTCTCGTGGTACGCGAACATATACTCGAAGCCGAACGCCGGGCAGAACAGCGCGTGCGGGCGGAGATTGGGCGCGATAGTGAGCGGCTGGATTGGTTGGAGAAACTACCACTTGCAGATATTCACAAGTTCGCAAGCGGATGGGAAATCGGTATCAACCACATTAGTTTTTCTGAGGGTAAGCAGACACTGCGCGAAACCATCGACGCAGCGCGGGAGGTGGGGTGATGAGGCGTTTTATCGGTAAAGCACTCTGCAAGCTCTTTGGACATAAGTGGACCAAATGGCGTCTCGAATATTCATGGGTGCGTAATGACGATTTCTTATATCGGCAGTGCCAAAGGCGCGGTTGCATGCAAAGCCAAAAGAAGGACTATGCTCCATGACTGACCCAAGAATTGAGGCGGCTATTTATGCTGCATGGACCAATACTGTGCAGTTTAAATCTGGCGAAACATTTGCCCAGTACAATGAGCGCGAACCGTATGCGGCGGGAGAGTTTCGCGTAGCAATAACCGCAGCCCTCGCAGCAGCAGACGCTGCGGCTTGGAGGCCGATTGAGAGTGCGCCGAAGGATGGTACGGAGATTATAGCGTACGGAACACAGAAAGCCGATGCGCTCTCTCCAATAGAGCCTTATTTGGGAGTTGTATGGTGGGAGTATGAGCTTTGGCAGGATGGGTCGATTGCCTGCCGGCCAGTTCTAACCCACTGGCAGCCCCTACCAGCCCCGCCCGCAAGCATCGATGCGTTGGGAGGGGTGGATGGGTGAGACGCTTTCCCCCGTAAAACGCAAGGTAATGCGCGCCAAAGAAGCCGCAGAATACCTTGGCTTGTCGGTTAGTGCATTTCGCGCTCTGGCAGCAAAGGAGCTTGAAGGCATCAAGATCACGGAAGGCAGGAAAGTCTGGCTGATAGAGGATCTTGATGCCTTCTTGAGTAGACGATCTGGGCGGCCAATCAGTCTGAAACCAACAAATTCATGGGACGTGCTTCTTGCCAAGCGTGAAGCTGAAGTATCTAAAAATCTATAGAGATTGCCGGGGGAAGACGCGTTATTATTTGCGCAGGAAGGGTCGGCAGGATATCCCCCTTCCTGATATTACCGCCCCTGATTTCATGGCAGCGTACGGCGCCGCATTGAATGATTCAGCGCTAAGTGAGATTGGGAAGAAACGCGTCCAATCAGGCTCCCTCGAATTTCTCATCATCCAATGGCAGAAATCTGATGAATACCTGAGCCTGAAGAAGAGCACTCAGGCGGTGTATAATAGGCTGCTGCAACGGATACGTTCAGATCCAGTTGGGCAAGGCCCGTTCGCGGAAATGGAAGCGCATCACGCAAGGGCTGTAATCAGCGCCCTTGGCGATGCCCCCACAACCAGAACGCGCATACGCAGGCTTCTAAGCCAGTTGATGCAGTTCGCTATCAGCAAGGGGTGGAGAGAGGATGATCCTACGGCATCGGTAAAGGTGAAGCGGCAGAAGAGCGAAGGCATCCATGCCTGGACCGACGCGGAGATAGAGCAGTATCTGACAAAATGGACCAAGGGAACGCAGCAGAGACTTGCACTCTCCCTCATGCTTTACACCGGCCAACGGCGCAGCGATGTTGTACGCATGGGACCATCTGATGTGCAGGAGAATATGATCTACGTCCGGCAGGAGAAGACCAGCGAATGTCTCTGGATACCGATACACTCAGACCTAAAGGATGAGTTAGGCGACTGGAACGGACACGGCCAGACTTACCTTTCGCGTATCAGTGATGGGAAACCATATGGCGTGAACGGCTTTTACAATGTCTTCAAGGATTGGTGCGCTGCGGCAGGACTTCCATTGCGCTGCTCCCCGCATGGTTTGCGCAAAGCCGCCGGAAGAAGATTGGCAGAAGCCGGATGCACCCCGCATCAAATCGCCGCGATTCTTGGGCACCGATCTTTGACCGAAGTCATGCGCTACACAAAGTCAGTTGAGCAGAAAAAAATGGCTCTCGAAGCTATGGCCAAATTTGAGAAAGTGTCTAACGGTAAAATTAAGAGTGTCTAACACTCTGTAAATTTGGCGGTAAACTGCGATTTCATTTAGGAAATGGCGGACCCGAAAGGATTCGAACCTTCGACCTTCGCCTTCGGAGGGCGACGCTCTATCCAGCTGAGCTACGGGTCCACGGGCCATTCCCTAGCGCAAAGGCGGGAAGCTGCCAAGCCCGTATTGCGCGCGAAGAAGGAATTCCCCTCTTTTCCCTCAGAAAAAGCGCCTCCTGCTGTTTCAATGGGCCGCTTTCTTTCAGACTCGTATGCCCTGCTATTACGGCTGAGCATAAGGATGGAATGTTGGCTCGGTAGCCGCCAACCATCAACGGTAGTGTGCTCTTTCTGTTGCGCGCGCACCATCTCTGTCCGGCGCTTCCACGTATCTTCCACGTATGGCTGGGCCAACACGCCCCGCAGTCTCAGGGGGCTGCAAGCTGATCCATTTGGGCGGGCAGGAGCAGGGGCAACGTGTTCTTGCCCAACGCAGTTTCTCCAACGCCCTGCGCCAGCCATGCTGCGGCGGCGCTATCTCCGCCTGACGGCAGCCATGTCTCTGGTGTGGTCATCCATCCCACCATGTCCTGCATTACCAGCCTGCCGTTGCGGTCCCGCAGCAGCAGATGATGGCCACCCGGTATCAGATCAAGCCGCACCCGCTTGGGCATACTTCGCCAGACCTCCGCCATGACGGAAGGCGGCACCAGTTGGTCCTTGTCCCCATAAACGCACAGGGTGGGGCCATGAATATGGCGTGCGGCATGGGCGCTCTGCTTCATAAGCGCCACCAGCCCCTGCAACGCCTCAAGCCGTGTGGCCCGAAGGGTTAGCGGGTCATAATACAGGCGAATCAGCGCTGCCATATTGTCACTGGCTACAACGTGCACGGGGAGCTCTCGCCCTGTTACCAGATTTCTGGGGAACAAACTGGCCAGCACCCGCAACGGAATATCCGCCCCGGCCCCCAGATTCCACACGGCGGGGGCCAACAGAAGCGTGCCCGCCACCTTTGGCGCATCCGGCTGCGCCATGAGCAGGATCAGCACCGCACCGCCCATACTTTCGCCCGCCAGATACAGCGGTGTGTGCGGGTGCGCCTGCTGAATCTGCGCTATTTCCTCACGCACATCCGCCACCATCCGGGCGGAGCCAGCCCACCCGCCACGCAGAGGAGCCTGACCAAAGCCCCGCTGATCTGGCGCAATGACCGTAATGCCGCGCTGCGAGAAAAACGGGGCTGGAGCTTCCCACGCATCCCGGCTGTCATTGAACCCGTGCAGGGCCAGCAGCACGGCCCGTTCCTGCTGTTGCGCGGGCCAGACCCGTGCCGGAATACGCGCACCATCAGAAAGAACAAAAGTGTGATCAGGCGGCACAAGCCGCGCGGCAGCCGCAAAACGGGCAGGCGGCTTGGGCGGCGGCGGCAGAGTTGTTGTGCAGGCCGCAAGCCCAAACGCCAACACCGCCATCCCTAACCGGCCCAATAAAGGAGAACCATCGCGCTCCCGACCCAACAGAACGGCCCTCACCCGGCGCAGATCATGCTGGGTAAGAGCGCCCCGCACCCAGCCATACCGGGCCGCGCCACGCAAAACAGGAGTGACGGAAATCGTGCTGCACACACCCTCCCCGCCCCTGCCTTGGTCTGACTGGGCTGATCTGCATGCGGGGCGCTGCTGTACCGGCAACCGGTATTTCAGCACAGGGTGCAGAGCGTCCCCTCTTGGTTTACGGGGAAAAACCCGGCTGGCACGGGAAAGAAGCGGTCGGAAAAACAGCATGCTCACGCGGATGGGATGAGAGGGACGGTAGGAACTCGGCCTTCAACCGCGTATCATCCCCACCACAGCAGCGCCAGTAGCCCCGCATGGAAAAGCCATGCGGGAGGATGGGGCTGAACGAACAGGCTGGCCGCACATGTCTGCACAAGGGCACCGTGCGCTACAGGGAGGATCTGCGGAATGCTCATTCAGCCAACCAACCCGGTGCCCCGTCCCCGGCTTGGGCATGTGGAAACCATTGTGGTGGATCGACGCAAGATTGCGTGCGATGGTGGCCTTGGCGCGCTGGGGCATCCGCGCGTGTGGCTGAAAATTGGTGGGCACCAGACCGTATGCCCCTACTGTTCACGCCTGTTTGTGCTTCAGCCCGGAGCGCATGACGACCACGGCCATTAAACTGCAGCCGCAACGCGCGTAGTAAAACGATTACCGAAGTAAACCGCAAAGTTCGGTAAGTGATCCTGTCAGGTCAGGCTGGGCACGCCAGAAAGGCCGTTGCCTGTAAGCGCCGATCAGAAACAGGATTCCAAAGAAACATCTTTTCAGAGCCGTCTCTGATCCGAAACGCAGCAGACTTATTGTGTGCGAAATAAAGCTTATTATCCCGATGGAGTTGCATCAGGAAGACGGGCCTCTTTTCACACCCTGAAAAGCCCGTTCTGTATCTCGCTTTCTTCTTTTCACTGACGTTAAAAAAGAAAGTTTGCACTCCCCTTCACGCAGAAACCACATTCTACGCGAAGGGGGCCATGCCTGAAAAATCAGGACGGCAGCAGGAAAGAACCGTCATCCAGTTCAATGCCGCGCTGGGCAGCATGGGCACAGGTTGCGGTGCGCTGGTCCTTGCCAAGGGTATTCAGGTCAAGCAGACGGCCACCGCTGCCAACCAGCAGCAGGCCAGCCCCACCACTGGGGTATGTGGCATCAGACTGAACATCACCGCGTTTGGCCAGAGAACGGCCAAGGGACCGCACAGTTGTGTCGTCATCAATGCCGCGGGCATAGCAATAATACATCAGCCCGGCGATATTGCCTGCGGTAGCGTTGTCAACCGTGGGCACACCATCATGATCCAGCACGCCGGATGCGGCGTTTGATGCAGTCATGGGGGCTTCACTCCCCAACGTGGCGGTTGGTACAATAGCGGCTGGCGCAGGCGCCGTGTTCAGTGCTGTCTGGGCGTGTGCAGCGCCAGCAAAAGCCAGACCGCAGGCTGCCAGCAGGGCAACGTGACGAAACCCCTTCATGTCAAACCTCCTGATATATGTTTGTGCGCACTATCAGGCGAGGCCGCCATGCGGACAAGTGAGCTGCATGCCGGTCTGTTATGCGTGCTGTTTTCAGGAACTTATCGGTCCTGTTTCATGAAATTATAAAATTCATGAATGTCTGATTTCTGCAAAACGCATTAGGCAAAGGTGCTGTGCTTCTGCATCCTTACGCCACAGCGTGGAGAATGACTGACGGAATACTCTGTCTCCCCTTACGCTATAAGGAGCGAATTTCATGTCTGATCTTGTTGTTCTGGGGTTTGACCATACCAATGACGCCACACTGGCGTTGGAAGAATGCCGGAAACTACAGAAAGAATACCTGCTCGATCTTGAAGACGCCGTGGTGGTGGTGCGTGATGCCGAGGGCAAGGTGCATTTGCACCAGAGCATCAACCTTGAAAAAGCTGGTGCATCCTGGGGCCTTTTTTCCGGCGGGTTCTGGGGCGTGCTTGTGGGGCTTCTGTGCCTGAACCCGCTGGCCGGGTTTGTAGCTGGCAGCGTGGTGGGCGCCGGGGCTGGCGCACTGGCGGGCAAGCTCTCGGATTACGGTATTGATGATAATTTCATCAAATCTCTGAGCGAGACCATTCCGCCCAATACCTCTGCCCTGTTCATTCTGGTGCGCAAAGCGCAACCTGAAAAAGTGCTGGCAGATCTCCAGAAGTTCAAGGGCCACGCCCGTGTGCTGCAAACCTCCCTTTCCCCTGAAAGTGAAGCCCAACTGAAAAACGTACTTGAAAAAGCCGCTGTGCCACAGCCTGCCGCATGAAACCCCACAGGCCAGGTAAAGACACAACAGGAATAGGGTGACAGAAGCGGTGCCCTATGCAGGGGCATGAATCCTTTTGCCAGCACGGGAAGGGATTCATGCCTGCTGTTGTTTTCCTATGAATAATCAGAAATTCTGCAAAACCTTGCCTTTTGTTTCTGGCAGGCAGAGCACAATCAGCAATACAGCGCCATAAGCGCAGGCGGCGAACAGGCAGATGGCCCTGCCCAGCCCCATGCTCTGGCTTAAAAAGCCGATAAGGCCGGGGAAGAACGCCCCCATGGCGCGCCCAAAATTATAGGCAAATCCCTGCCCGTTTGCCCGCAACGCCTGCGGAAACAGTTCGGACAAATACGCCCCCAGACCGCTATATATGCCCGATGCAGAAAACCCGAGCGGGAAGCCTGCAATCAGCATTTCCATATTGGTAAGCGGCAGCAGCAGGTAGGCAATCACGCTGCACAGGGAAAGCACCGCAAAAAAGGAAAATGTGGGTTTTCTGCCCCAGGCATCAGCCAGAAACGCCCCGCACACATACCCCAGAAACGAGCCGATAATCACCACCATCAGATATTCACCCGTATGGATGACAGAAAGCCCATGCTCCCTTTCCAGATAGGTAGGAAGCCATGTGGTAATGGCGTAATATCCACCCTGAATACCAAGACACAGCAACGCAGAAAGTGCGGTTGTTCTGAACAGAGCGGGGCTGAATATGGCCCAGAACGGCTGAGCCTGCGCTTTCTGCCGCGTGGCCTGTAGCGCCTGGAACCCCGCAGGTTCCGGTACATGATGCCGCACATACAGCACCAGAAAGGCGGGCAGAATACCCACCCAGAACAGGCTGCGCCACGCCAGATGGGGCGGCAGCACACTGAAGGCCAGCGCGTAGAGCGCCGCCGCCGCACCCCACCCCACGGCCCAGCCGCTCTGGATCAGCCCGACTGCCTTCCCCCGGTGTTCGGGCCGCACAATTTCCCCCACCAGAACGGAGCCTACGGCCCATTCCCCGCCAAAGCCGATACCTTGCAAGGTACGGACAATAAAAAGCTGTGTGAAATTCTGGCAAAACCCGATAAGGCATGTGCAGGCGGAAAACCACAGGATGCTGGCCTGAAGCAGCCGCACGCGGCCAAACCGATCTGCCAGAATGCCTGCGCCCCATCCCCCAATGGAAGAAAACAGCAACGTGACTGTCACCAATGCCCCGGCAGAGGCCGCGTTGATGTGCCACTGCGCAATAAGCGTGGTAATGACAAAGGTGAAAATCATGTAGTCAAATGCATCAAGCATCCAGCCGCCAAAAGCGGAGAAGCAGGTTGCTTTCTCTGCACGGGAAAGCCCGGTCAGCCACGTCATACTGTTTTCCAGTTTTTCTTATTATTGGAACAGACGATTTTAAAAAGGGTTTTGCTGCGGGCTCAGCCTGGCGTCTTTTGCGCAAAACCGTAGAGCACCGCAGGGTTCCGCACCAGAATATGGTTGCGTGTCACATCATCCGGTGCCCATTCCGCCAGCATGGAAAGAAGGTCTGTGGTGTCTGGCATGTCACGCACGGCCACATGGGGCCAGTCACTCCCCCACACCATGCGCTCCGGGTTGGCGCGGATCAGGGCCTGTGCAAGCGGCGTGACCTGCCGCATGTCCTCAAGGTTCTGCACCAGACGGTACGCGCCGGAGAGTTTTACCCACCAGCCTTCCTCCGCAACGCATTTTTCAAGCGCCCGCAGTGCGCCAACATCCTGCGCAACGGAAGGCGTAAGATAGCCCATATGGTCTATCACCACCCCGCACCCAAGGCGCGCAATGCGGGGCAGCAGTTCCAGCCCGCGCGCGACATCAATCAGAAACTGCATGTGCCAGCCAAAGGGCGCAATGCGTGCGGCAATCTGCTCCATGCTGTCCAGCGCTACACCACCACGAAACAGGGCGTTAATGCGCACGCCCCGCACGCCCTCAGCATGCATCTGCTCAAGTGCTGCATCGCTGACAGTGGCGTCAATCACAGCCACGCCGCGCAAACGGTCTGGATGGCGCGCCAGCACGTGACGCATATAGCGGTTGTCCGTGCCGTAAATACTGGGCTGCACCAGAACACCACGCTGCAACCCCAGCGCATCCAGCATGGCCAGATAGGCGGCCTCCGGCGCGGGCGGCGGCGTGTAGCTGCGGTCTGGCGTGAAGGGATATCGGGCGGTATCCTCCGCAATCACGTGCGCATGGGTATCACAGGCAAGATCGGGCACCACAAAAGCTGGACGATGCAAAGTATCAAACGGTGCCGGGCAATTTACAGTTTCAGCCACAGGCGCAACAGAAGAGGACATGGGCAGGTTCACTCAAAATAAAATCGAGCGGCGTCAAACCGCTTTGTGGGTGTTATGACACGGCAGCTTATCAAGCGTTTCCCCCGGCACCATTTTTATTTTCCGTAACAAGAGCGTGAAGCTGTTTCTGCCGGTTCCGCCTTCTGACAAGGATTGACGGCAGCCCCCTGTGTCAGCCTACAGTCACGTTTTCTTCTCTTTATCCTGATGGAGCGCCCGAGCATGGTTGCGTTACGGTCTTTTTCCGCCCTTATGCTGGCAACCACCCTTATCTCCTTTTCCGGCGCGCATATGGCTCTGGCTGCCCAGCCGGTGCCCCAGGTTGGCACGGCCCAGATTACCGCCGTTGCCCACCCCTACGCCGCGCCGGAAGACGCCCCGCAGGCCGTGGAAAACGCTTTTGCCGAGGCCCGAAAGACCGGCCGCAAGGTGTTGATTGATTTCGGGGCAAACTGGTGCCCGGACTGCCGTGTGCTGGCTGGCGTTCTGGATCACCCCGCCGTGGCGCCATGGGTGCAGGAGAACTTTGTTGTGGTCTCCGTCAACGTGGATCACTTCAACAAGAACATGGATATCGCCCGCAAATACGGCGTTACCATCAAGGCCATTCCGGTGGCACTGATTGTGACACCTGAGGGCAAGGTGCTGAACGCCGACGCCACGCTTGAACTGGGTGATGCCCGCAGCATGTCCGCACAGGCGGTGGTGGACAAGTTGGCAGAATGGTCCAACCGCACCTGACCCCTGTTTGACCGGGGCTGGCCTTACTCAACTGGGACCGCCCCTTCCGCTCCGGGCTTACTCAGCAGGCCAATATTACCAGCCGGGGCGGTTACGTGTGGTCCGGGACACCATCAGCCCCGGATCAGGAATATCAGTGGTTCCGTGTGACGTTATGGTACCTGCGCCTGCGCATACATGGTCAGTTGGCGGGCGCGGTGCACCAGTTCCGGCACATTGAACGGCTTTTGAGAAACAGCCACGTGGCTTTCCTATTCCACGCCAGTTTCAATCAGTTCGCCCCAATAAGGCAGGCCCATCTGCATGGCCAACGTCAGGTTGCAAGGGTTCTGATGCTGCTGCGGCACCAGTTCACAGATCACCGTACCGGGCCGACACCATGCCAGATTGGCCATGCCTGCGCCTAGCGCGCCCACAACCAGCCGGGCTTTGGCAAACAGCCGCATCTGATCCGCCACGCTCAAGGTTTCCGGCCGCACCACTGTAAACCCGGCCTCAGCCAGAGCCTGCGCCAGATCGGCCTCGTTGGGCATCAGGCGGTTGGAAGCACCCCCCCGTTCAATGAACAGATCAAGCGTTCGGGGCTCCCGCCCGGTCACCCCTGCCTGCGCCGCCAACGTATGGTAGGCAGCGCGCGACGTGGGTAGAGGGGAAAAATCCGCAGCGCCGCGCACGCAATCTGTGTAAATCACCTTACGAAAAGCATATTGCCACCCCGGCTCTGTTATGGTGGCACGGGCTGGGTCAAACCCGTTCATCCGCACCGTTTCTTCCTGCCAAGGTGTCAACTGAGGAAGGATCAACCCGCCCTCAAACCCACTTTGGCGAAGGCTGAACAGAGTGGGCACAGTATGCACAACCCAATGGTAGTAATTGGTGCTCCAGTGGTCAAAGCAGGCTGCCATCACAGGTTGCCCCGCCGGTGCAGGCACCAGATCATCTTCACGAACGGTCAGGTCTGCCACGGCCTGAGGTGGTTGCAGGTAGGAGGTATCCGCAATGGGCCGTCCGTCCTTGAGAAACACCATCAGATTACGGTCAAGCACCACATCTTCCAGCTCGTATTGCCGCAGGATAAGGGGCTTGGACTGCCACCCCCTAAACAGGGAATGCGCGCCGCCGGGCAGGCACCCATCCTGCACCAGCCCCGCTGGCTGCACCTGGGCGCTATCCAGCACCCGCATGGTGGTGGCGACATCTGCCAGCGTAAGAGGCGCAGAGGGATCTGACGCTACGGACGCCTTGCGGCGGAACAGTCGGGCAAAAGAAAACATACGCACCGCTTTGGTTGAATGACACGCGCCAGACCCGTGGGTGGACCCAGCCTCCCGCATCAGGCGGGCCAGACTGATTTTAGGCCAGCACCATGCCTGATAATAGTCCCCCGTTTCTCTATCCCGCGCCCTTGGGATTGCTGTAGGAGACTCGCGCTCCGGGCGGAGTGCTTGCAGACCGTAGAGACGTGTGCGGAGCCAACGGCGTGGTCGTAAAAGCCGGGCCGCTTGCCGGAGCAGGCAACACATGCCGCAACGTGTTGCACTGGGAGCCGCTTGAACTGGGCGGTGCACACACCATGTCCGCTCAGACCATGGAGAACAAACGGGCAGGCCGATCAAGGTGCTCTGACCGTCCTTGCAATGGGTTTGCCATACCGCGCGCCAGTCGCAAGCTAACGCCGTTTGCGCGGGCGCGTTATCTGCACCAATGTTGTACGCATCCTCTGCTGCCCGTAGCCCGTTCTGGTCTATAAGAGAGCCACATCTGTTTTTTCCTACTCGAAAGTCCGTGCATGCCTTGCCGAGCCCTGCCCTGCTCTGTTCCGCCTGATCAAACTGCTGCCCCGCGCACGCGTGCTGTGTTGCGTAGTCTCTGGGCTGCAGGGGCCTTTGCCCTGCTGGCTGCGGTTGCCCTGGTGGCGGCAGGGGCCTGTCTGCCGCAGGCACAGGCCGCGGAAAGCGCGGCAGTCAGCACCGAGCACAGCGTCGCCACACTGATAACCGACAGTGACACGGCAGACGGCAGCACGCCCCTGCGTGTGGCGTTACGCCTGAAGCTGCAACCGGGCTGGCACACATACTGGCAGAACCCCGGTGATGCCGGAGAGGCCACGGCAGTCACCATAACGGCGGAAGGTGGGCTGACGGGCAAAACTGACGCCATCCAGTGGCCCACGCCTCAACGCATCCGTGATGCCTCGCTGATGTCCTATGCCTATACGGGCGATGTGGTGTTGCCGCTTTCCCTGCCGTTGCACGCGGCGAAAGAAGCGGCTTCTGTCGAGAAAACCTCCGCCACAGGCGCAGGTTCGGGCACTGGCACGGGCGCGCCCACCACGCTTAAAGCGCACGCAAGCTGGCTGGTGTGCGCCAGTGTCTGCGTGCCGGAAGAAGCGGACCTCAGCCTGCCTCTGGCGGCAGGCGCACCGCATCCTTCCGCTCAAACACCCCTGTTTGAGGCTGCTACGCAGGCCACGCCGGTTCCTTCGCCTTATACCGCTACCCTTGCCGCAGATGGCACGCTGCGCGTGAGCGGGCAGGATCTCTCGCCCCGCGCGGTGAAGGAAGCGTGGTTCATGCCAGACAAGCCGGGCCTGATTGATCAGGCGGCCCCGCAGAACGAGGCCGTGCAGAACGGCGCTGTGGAACTGCACCTGAAACGCCTGCCCGACCTTGCATCAACCCAATCCCTTTCCGGCATTCTTGTTCTGAAAGACGCAGCAGGCAGCGAACACGCCCTGTATCAGACCGCCAAGCCCGCGCCGGGTGCCGCAGGCGGAGTGGCGCCTCGTGGGGAAAGCGCCACAGCCGCCAGCAGCCTGACACAGGCCGGGTTTGGCCAGCAGGTAGTATTTGCGTTTCTGGGTGGGCTGATTCTGAACCTGATGCCCTGCGTCTTCCCCATTCTGGCCATGAAGGCTCTTTCCGTCGCCAAACTGGGCAAGGCGGAACGGCGCACACAGATTACCAGCGCCGGGTGTTATGCGCTGGGGGTGATGGTCACGTTTCTGGCCCTTGGCGGGTTGATGATGGCGCTGCGTGTGGCCGGTGCAGCAGAAGGCTGGGGCTTTCAGTTCCAGTCTCCGGTGTTTGTCACGCTCATAACATGGCTGCTGTTTGGCATGGCACTGAACCTGCTGGGGGTTTTTGAATTCATGCCGGTATCTGGCGGGGTTTCCGGCACACCCAAGCACGGCCACTGGCATGATGTGCTGACGGGTATTCTGGCTGTGGTAGTGGCAACGCCCTGCACCGCCCCGTTCATGGGGGTGGCCATTGCCGGTGCGCTTTCCGGGCCACCGGTTGCGGGGCTGGCGGTGTTTGCCGCCATGGGGTTGGGGCTGGCCGCCCCTTACCTGCTGCTGACCGCCATACCGGGCCTTGCCGCCCGCATGCCGCGCCCCGGCCCGTGGATGCAGTATCTGCGCCAGTTTCTGGCCTTTCCCCTACTGGGCTCCTGCGTCTGGCTGCTGTGGGTGGCGGCGCTGGAAGGCGGAGCCTCCGTTGTGCTGCTGCTTACCACTGGCATGGTGCTGCTGAGTTTTGCCGCATGGCTGTATGGCGTGGCGCAGACCCGCTTGATCCAGCAAGGGCACACGCGCACCAATGCCGCCCTGCATGGGCTGGCGCTTCTGGGGTTATTGGGCGCACTGGCGCTTATTCCCGCCCTTCTGCATCAGCAGGGTTCGGCAGCGGCCAGCCCACAGACCTCTGCCCTGCCCAAAGGCGTGGAGCCCTTCAGCACCGCCCGGTTTGAGGCCTTGAAGGCCGCAGGCAAACCAGTGTTTGTGGACATGACCGCCGCATGGTGCATTACCTGTCTGGTGAATGAACGGGTGGCGCTGGATGTTCCCGCAACCCAGCAGGCATTTGCAAAACAGGGCATTACCGTGCTGCGCGGAGACTGGACCAACCATGATCCCGCCATCAGCGCTTTTCTGAAAGAACGCGGGCGTGATGGGGTGCCTCTTTACATCTACAGCCCCGCCCACGGGCCGGAGGTCACCCTGCCGCAAATTCTGACACCGGGGCTGGTGATCAGCACACTCGAAAATCAGACAAAGTAAAAAACAGTAGGGCGCGGCGGGAGAGGGTAAACTACTCTCTCGCGCTTCCGCTTTTAGGGGTTTCTAAAAACCCTTCGTTGGGGAATGGGTGACAAGCATAACCCTGTGGTAGTCCTACGCTTAGGAAATTCAGAATAGGGTTTTCAGCGCCTTACCTCTTCCACTCTTCACTCTTCACTCTTCACTCCGCGCTAGTGGTCACGCCCGGTCGGAGCAAGTGATGGGGCGTAAAAACTGCTTTTTCTGCCACTACTATTATCAACAGGGCATCTTGCAAAAGGGCGGCGCTCAAACGCAAGAAGATCGGCCTGATACACCTGATGGGCCAGACAGCACCTTCAAGCAGCTTGGCACGCCTCCTTAAAACCCCGTCTGAAGTGAGAAATAGGCACCCGTCTGGGTGCGGTAGGTTGCGATGGTGCCCAGTGATACATAAGCGGCTGTAATATTCAGGTGTTTGTTGACAAAATAGCTGGCGTACACATCAAACCAGTTGCTTTCCGGCGTGAAGTTCTGGTTACGCGGTTTGGTTCGGTATTCCACCCCCACCACAAGCCCTGGAATAAAGGACGGCAGATACCCAAGGGAGCCTTCAAACTGCGGGTAATAATTATCGTTCCTGTCCCCCCCAAAGCCCAGAATACCCCACTGGTTGCCTTTGGTCAGCCGCAAGGTGGTATCAACCAGAATCCCTATTTTTGGAAAAAGCTTGGTAACAGCAACATAAACATCCGCGCCATCCGTATGTTTAGACCCCACGGCATGAATGACCTTGGCGTCTCCATCATGTTTGTACATGGCCCCGACTGACACCTGCGGCAGAAGTGTTTTATCCAGAACATGACCAAACAGACGCACCTTGATGCCGCCTGTATCCAGATCAAACTGATAGCCCCGGCCAATACCCAGCTTGGCGCCCGTGCCGCCAGTCTGGAAGAAATTGTGAGAATAGGAGAGTTCAACGCGGTCATAAAACCCCATCAACGCGCCCACGTTCTGGTCCGTATAGTTGGTGACATTCACATAACTGTAGTGAAACGCCATACCCATGCTCTTTTTACTACCGTACCCCCCAATGGTGGCCCAGCTTGCAATACCGCCACCGCTTGACCCTTCCAAAGAACTCAGCCCGCTGGTGCCCAACGTTCTCTGCCCATCAAAAAGCGCGTTGAAGGAAAGCGGATCAGGCTGACCCGCACCATCTTCCGCCGATGCAGGCTGTTCCGTTGCCGGATGAAGGGACACCGTTGTGCCTCTGGCAGCGGATGCACGCCCCACCGGCCGTTGGTTGCCTGTAGCCGCAACGGCTGCCGCTGTGCGAGATGTGGCCGCAACAGGTGCAGCGGTAGCAGAAAAGGCAGACGCCAAACCTGCCCAGATCGTAAAGAAAGATGCCGTAAGAACGCCACCAGCCCGCCCGGCCTGCAGCGTGGCAGAGAAAGGAAGTCTCTCCTCCCTTTTTGACGTCTGTTGTGAAAAAATGCGCCTGTGACTATGGTTTGTGACCCTGCTTTTTACGGACATCTCTCTTCTCCCTTGGCGGGAACAGGCTACACAGCGGTTGCTGTCACCTGGCATCACGTGTCCGTTTATGGCGTAGCGGAAGAGAGGCAGACGGCCTTTGATCTCCTCATTCTGTGCGTATATGTTATTCAGTAACCGTAACAAGCGCCCTGAAAGCCACAAAAACCCTTACCTTGCCTTCACGAAGCAGCGTGCAACCTACCCGCCGCACGCCACGCAGATGGCGCAGGGACACATACCAAAAAGACCGGCTTTTTCCCTTTTCCATGCTCTTTTTGCCACGTCAGGAGCATGCTGCCCTTCAGACAGGCACGCTGGCTGGAACCGGTTGAGGCGTGAACGTTCGCGTTTGAACACCCCCTTCCCCACCGGTTACGGCTGAGGTTGCAAATCCATTCTAACAAAAATGTTATATTATAACATTTGAGCCTTTTGGAAATCTCGCTAGTCTATAAAAAACTCAATAAAATCCGATGAAAAGTCTGATCTGCATGCTGCGTACCCCGTCTTCTCCTCCCGATCGTGCTCTGGCTTCCGTGCTGGTGCTGGCTACGGCGCTCTCCGGCCTGTGTGGCACGCCTGAAGCAGATGCC
>NZ_LHZU01000107.1 GCF_001580995.1 Acetobacter senegalensis | reverse complement strand
CAGCCGCATGGCCGGGGAGTGACGGGGCATGATCCGCATCCGTCACACTGATGAAAACCCGCATGAGGCCAGTGAGATCAATGTCACGCCGTTCATTGATGTGATGCTGGTTCTGCTGGTGATCTTCATGGTCACGGCCCCGCTGACCACGGTGAACGTGCCGGTTGATCTGCCGTCCTCCACCGAAAAGCCCACACCCCGGCCGGATGATCCCGTGTTTCTGACCGTCAAGGCCGATCACGGTCTGGCGCTGGGCGAGGACGATATCGGTGCGGACGCGCTTGCCGGTGCGCTGGAGACAGCGACGAAAGGCAACAAGGACGAACGGATCTTTCTGCGGGCCGACAAGACGGTGGATTACGGTACATTGATGGGCGTGATGGACAAGCTGCGCTCTGCCGGATACCTCAAGGTGGCGCTGGTCAATCTACAGGGGCAGGAAGAAGGGGCCGCACCGGCTGCTCCGTCCAACGCGCCCACCCCGGCAGGGGAGACGCCATGACCACGGCGGTTGTCGAACAGCCTGAAAAAACCGTTCATCTGTCACAGTCTTTTGCCGAGTGGCAGAAGGCTCATACCCGCCATATCCGCCGGGAGGAAGCACTTCGCTGGGGGGTATCCTTTCTGGGGGTGCTGATGGTGACAGGCGGGGCAGTGGCATGGGTCATGCGGCTGCCTCCGGTTGTGGTGCCCGTGCCGGAACCTCCACCTGCGGCCATTGCCATTGATATGGCGCCGGAGCCAGTGTCCACGCCCTCTCCTCCAACGGATGTGCCGCCCGGCCCGCAGCAGACCCTCTCGGAACCGGACCCGGCCCCGGAGGAGCCGCCCAAGATATCGGCTCCGCCATCACCCGCAGCCAATCCGCCAGTGCCGGTGCCCAAACCAGAAAAGCTGCGCAAAATTGTGAAGAAACACAAACCTGCGCCGCATCTGAAACAGCCGGTGCCAGATAAAACGCCACCAGCAGAGCAGACAACCGCGCCCCCTTCTACCGAGGCGCCGCCTGCACCGGCTCAGGCTGCGCCCGCACCGGGGGCTTCCTCGTCTCATGCGTCTCAAAGCCCGGCAACGTGGCAGGGGGCGTTGCTGGCCCGTCTGGAAAAATACAAGCGGTATCCGGCAGAAGCGATGGCTGACCATCAGGAGGGCGTGCCAATGCTGCATTTCTCCATGGACCGTAAAGGCCATGTGTTGTCCGCCAATATTGAAGGCAGTTCCGGCCATGCCTTGCTGGATCAGGAAGCGTTGGCATTGGTGCGCCGTGCTGAGCCTCTTCCGGTTCCGCCTGATAGCGTTGAAGGAGATCCCGTTACGCTGACTGTGCCTATTGAATTCTATATCGAACACTGACGCGACTGAGAGACGGTTTGAAAAGTCAGAAGGCAAGAACAGGGAAGAGCTTTTTTGAGGCTGAATATGGAGCTGTGAGGTGTTCGATGCAGAGCCACAGGGCCGACCATCCATCGCAGTCAGCCACAATAAAGTCTCACCAGATCGCCCCTACTGATTTTTCAAGCGGCTTCCCCAGCCCCTTCCAGCAACAGAAAGCTATTTGTCATGACCTCTTTTCCTGAACGCCGTCGTTCTCCTCCCGCTCTTGCCTGTCTGCGCCCGGAATATCGTGCTGATAGCCAGCTTCTCAACCGTTTGCTGGCGCGGTGTGAACGGGCAAAGATTACGCTGACAGGACTGAGGCTTATCATGTTGCACGGTCTGCTACGAGCGGGTGAGAACGTAACGGCGGTTGCGTTATGGAAAGTGCTGATGGAGATAGTGGATGGCCCAACCCCGAGTGCGGATTCCATTCAGCGCAATCTGAATATCTTTGTTGATCGGGGTATTTTGACGCGCACCGTTGGGGCTGATCGTATCTGGCGCTACCGGATTGCCCAAGGCATGGAACCGGACGGCCCGACCGTATTGTTTATTGATGCCGGAACTGGCCGTATGCGCCCCTGTGATCTGCCCGAAGTGACCTCCTTCCTACATCGGTTGGCGGAGCGCCGTGGGTTGGATATTCGCAGTGCGGCCATCACGTTGCAGATGGATACGTCACAGCCACTGTCCTGATTTCTGAATTTTTTTGTGTGAGCGGGTGAAAAATGTGCGCGGTTGTTCGTCTCTATAAGTGAAGCCCGTATGATAGGGCTCGGGCTGGTTGCCGCGTGACGTTGAGGCCTTTTTGTGCAGCGGCCTATCGTGATCATGCAGCTTCTGGCAGCGGTGGTGCCTTCCGGTGTTCTGCCTCTGCCGTATCTACCTGTTTCAGATCTGCCCGCGGCATCCCCTGACCATTCTTTCCGCTGGTGGTGTAAGGGCCGTGATCGCGCTTGATCTGTTCGGGCTACCTTTTTCAGGCATGGCGGTTGTGGCTGTGCTGCTGACAGGTATTTCCCACTAGTGCGAAGACGTGTTCGCAATGCTGCGCCAGGGCAAAGCAGATGTGTGTTTGATCAGTGCTTGTAGGGGAGAACGGGAGTGGTTGCCTGGTCTTGCATATGGGTGGGGCACGTAAGATGAGTGCCCCACAGCCACAGCCACAGCCACAGCCACAGCCACAGCCACAGCCACAGCCACCGGAAGGGGGTGGCTGCGGTCTGTCAGAGGTGTTTGTTAGTCGATTGCGACAGTTGCTTCGCTTGTCAGCACACGGAAGACAAAGCTTTCCTGCAGGTAAAGCTCCACCGTTTCAGCCGTGTGGCTCAAATAGCCAATGGAAAAATCCTGCCCAATATCCAGCGCCAGATCACCACCACGGGTGGAGACAACAAATGCACCTTCAATGGCGGGGGCCCAGATGATCTTGCCGTCAATCAGGCTCTCAAGATGTTTGCGGATGGGGTACCCTTCATCATCGCCACCGTTGACGGCCTGAAATGCCGAGGCTCCCAGCACAATGGAGTAAGGGCCATTGACGCCCGCCAGCCGTAATTCATTGAGTGCGGCAGAAATAACGGCAGGATAATCCTTGACCGATGCAGGGAGTTTGAGATGCGTGTTTGACGTGCCCTGACGGATGCCCGTCATGCCTGCTGCGGCATATCCGTCAAAAATGGCGCGATCTTCTGCAAAGGCAATTTTCTTTGCAGCGTCCTTGACCGGCTGCCAGTCTGAATCAAGGGAGCCGCGTTCCACGGCATCAATTTCATCGCGTGATACGGTAAAGGGAACACGCAGTTCCACCAGCGGCAGAACATCCCGCAGAACGCTCCGCACACCTTCGCCCAGTGTTTCAATCTGTTTGGCGCGGCCTGTGCCCACACCGGCAAAAGCGGTGCCTTTGGGGTCTGATGTGTCCACAACCCGGCGGCCAGCCAGATGGCGGCGGATGGTGCGGGCGGCTTCATCTTCAATCTCGGCCCAGGCGGCGGAGGAAATGGGAGCCAGATGTCTGTGCAGATTGTTCATGTCAGAACTCCTTATTTGAGTGACCCGATTCCAAGAGAGCCGCTCGGCAGATCAGGGGTAGGTGAAGGGGCTGGCGTGGGGGCAGGCGCTGGCTGATCGGCTGTTTCCAGATCAGGCGCGCCGTCCAGAAAATCACTTGTGGGAATAAAGAACAGCGTTCCCGTAACGGCGGTGCTGACATCCAGAAGTCTGTCGTAATTTCCGGGTGGTTTGCCCACGAACATGTTTTGCAGCATCTGTTCCGTGCGGGAAGGGGAGCACGCATAGCCGATAAAATAGGTGCCAAACTCTCCTTTACCCACTTCACCAAACGGCATGTTGTCGCGCACGATCTGAAGCTGTTGCCCGTTTTCTTCAATATTGGTCAGCACATTATGGGCATAGCTTGGTTTATCGGCCTCTGGCAGTTCAATATCCGATAGTTTCTTGCGGCCAATAATATGTTCCTGCACTTCAGTGGGGATGGCATCCCATTTTTTCAGGTTATGCAGGTATTTCTGAATAATGACATAGCTTCCGCCAGCAAAAGCCGGGTCTTCCTCACCAATGAGGGTCGCATCAAGGGCGGGCTGGCCGGTGGGGTTTTCCGTGCCATCTACAAAGCCGAGCAGATCACGTTCATCAAAATATTTGAAACCGTGAACTTCATCCACAACGGAGGCGACGCCTTCCAGCCGGGACATGATGGTCGTGCCCAGTTCAAAACACAGATCCATGCGGGTGGCGCGGATATGGAACAGCAGGTCTCCCGGTGTGGAGGGGGCGTGATGCACGCCATTGATTTCCCGAAAGGGATGCAATTCACGCGGGCGTGGTGTGCCAAAAAGGTGATCCCACGCGTTGGACCCAATGCCCGTAATGCAGCTTAGCCTGCCGTCAGGCACCCGGAATCCCACACCGCGAACAAGGGAGGACAGGTCACCCATAAGGGCCTTGATCTGCGTTATGGCCGCGGCATCCGGGGTATTACTGTTCAGGGTTACCACCAGGAAAAGGGCGGCCTGGGTCAGTTTTGTGTCAATGGGTTGAGGTGTGGCCAACGGTCTGAAGCTCCTCGCGCAACAACGCGATCGTGTAACGATATCAGAGTCATAGCATAGGCATGCAGCGCAGCGTGGCAAGATACAAGAATGCGACAGATAAGCAGAATGATCACAAACGGGTCACCATTATAACTGCTGTTTATTATTATATAAGGAAAAGGTCTTGGACGGCAGAGCTCTTGCTGATCTAGTACAGGGCAAGAGCATTGTGGCTCGTTGCGGAACAGGATGGTTCCCTGCGGCGTTTATGGCAGGAAGCAGCCCCTTTCTTTCAGGGTTTGTGGAGGCTGTTTTCTGGTGGAGCAGCCACATGCATATGTTTGGATGAGACCCAATGCAGCCTGCCCATGACCTTGCGCTTCTTCTGGCGCGCTTTCAGTTTGCCTTTACCGTAGGCGTTCATATTATTTTCCCCGCTTTCTCCATTGGATTGGCGGCCTATCTGGCTGTGCTGGAGGGGCTGTGGCTCAAGACCGGAAGGCCAGTTTTTCTCGATCTTTACCGGTACTGGATCAAGGTTTTCTCCATTGTCTTTGGTATGGGCGTGGTCTCCGGCCTGGTCATGTCCTATGAATTTGGCACCAACTGGTCTGTCTTTTCTCAAAAGGCCGGGCCAATTACCGGGGTGCTGTTATCCTATGAAGTCATGACCGCCTTTTTTCTTGAGGCGGGTTTTCTGGGCGTCATGCTGTTCGGCATGAACAAGGTGGGACGGGGGCTGCATTTTGCCGCCACGTGCTGCGTTTCCATTGGCACCCTGATTTCCATGACATGGATCCTTTCCTCCAATTCCTGGATGCAGACGCCGCGCGGCTACAGCATTGATCCCACAACCGGCCGCTTCATGCCGGCGGACTGGCTGGCCATTATCTTCAACCCCTCTTTCCCGTTCCGGCTGGTGCATATGGGGCTGGCGGCGTTTCTCTCCGTGGCGTTCATTGTTGGGGCAACCGGGGCGTGGCACATGCTCAAGGCCCGGCGTGAAGGGCGGATTGCCAGCGAACCTGTGCGGGTGATGTTCTCCATGGCCATGTGGATGGCCGCCATTGTGGCTCCTATCCAGATCATGGCCGGAGATGCCCATGGCCTGAACACGTTGAAATACCAGCCCGCAAAAATTGCAGCGATGGAAGGTGACTGGACATCAGAAGGGCGTGCGCCGGAACTGCTGTTTGGTATTCCCAACATGAAGGAAGAGCGAACGGATTATGCCGTCAAGGTGCCGCTGCTGGGCTCACTCATTCTCACCCATAGTCTGGAAGGCAAGGTGCCGGGGCTGAAGGATTTCCCCCGTGATCAACGGCCGCCATCGCCTGTTATTTTCTTCTCCTTCCGCATCATGGTGGCGTTGGGCATGCTTATGGCGCTTGTGGGGTTCTGGTCCCTCTGGTTACGGCGCAACAGCACCCTGTTTACAAATACACTCTTCCATCGTGTTGCCCTGTGCATGGCTCCCGCTGGTTTTCTGGCGTTGCTGTGCGGCTGGATCACCACCGAAGTCGGCCGTCAGCCCTGGACTGTTTACGGCCTGCTGCGCACGTCAGACAGCGTTTCTCCCATTGCTTTGTCCAGCATGGCTGTGACCATGACGGCCTTTGTGGTGGTGTATGTGCTGGTGTTCGGTTCTGGCATGGGCATTCTGGTGCGCCTGCTGGGGCGTGCGCCGCAGGAAGGCGAACATGACACTCCTCCCTCTCACGCATCCGATATTCTGGCAGCCCGCATGCATCCGGATGTGATTGACCCGTCTGCTGGCAAAGGAGCCTGATCCATGATGGACTTTGCATACTGGCTCCCCATTGTCTGGGCTGTCATTCTGATTGCAGCCATAAGTATTTACGTCATTCTTGATGGTTTTGATCTGGGTATCGGCATGCTCTTTGCGCTGGAGCGTGATCCTGGCCGCCGGGATGTGATGGTGAACACCATTGCCCCCGTATGGGACGGGAACGAGACATGGATGGTTCTAGGCGGTGCCGTGCTGTATGGGGTTTTTCCCGGTGCGTATGCCACTCTGCTGCCCGCCTTTTACCTGCCCATCGTGCTGATGCTGCTGGCGTTGATCTTCCGGGGTGTGGCGTTTGAATTTCGTGTCATGACGCGCGGCACCCCGCGCGAGCGGCTCTGGACCACTGGTTTCATGGTCGGCTCTGGCCTGGCCGCTTTCTGTCAGGGTGCCATTCTGGCCGGTGTGGTTCAGGGTGTTACCGTTACGGATGGCGCTTTTGCCGGTGGGCCACTGGACTGGCTGACACCGTTCAGCATTCTGTGTGGCTTATCCGTGATGTGCGGCTACGCCCTGCTGGGTGCAACATGGCTGATCTGGCGTACAACCGGCGTGCTGGAGGCATCGTGCCGCAGGTGGGCGGCGCGTCTGGCTGTGGGGCTCTTCCTTTGCATTGTTGCTGTCAGTATCTGGACCCCGCTGCTGCATGCGCCTTATCTGCGCCGTTGGACGGCGTGGCCCAATATGCTGTTTGTTGCGCCTGTGCCTGTTCTGGTCGCGCTGCTTGGTGGCCTGATGGTCATGGGCCTGCGGCGGGAGCACTCCAAGGGGCCGTTCCTGTGTGCGCTGGGCTGGTTCTTTCTGTGCCTCTCCGGGCTGGGCATTACCATCTGGCCCTATGCCGTACCGCCGGGGCTGACGTTGTGGGATGTGTCCTCTCCGCCCTCAAGCCAGTTTTTCCAGCTTGTTGGCACGGCCATCCTGCTGCCCATCATCCTGACCTACACAATCTACTCTTATCGCGTGTTTCGCGGAAAGGTGACGGAAACAGATGGCTATCACTGATATTGTTCAGGGCAATGGGGATGGCGCACCCAAACGGACCGGCGCGCGGGTTGGCTGGTTTGTGGTCATCTGGTCGCTCAGCACGGCGGCGTTCATTGCCGCTGCATCTCTCCTCCATTTGTTGATTCCCAAGTAGGGCGGCAACGCTTTTGCCGCTCTTTCCTCCACCGCTCACTCAGGACAGGGGCCGATGCTTTTTGAGTTTGAACGTGATTTTGCCGGGTCATTGCGTTGCATTCCAATGATTGCACGACAGAAGCTGGATATTGTCTGCATCAAGCTGAGCCTGCGGCAATGGAGCCAGTTCTCGCGTGAGGAACGGGCAGAGCTTGCTGATCTTCCCTGCACAACGTTGCAGCAGCAAACCGTTTATCGGGATCGCGTTGTGCACCTGATTACGGCACGCTGTGATGAACCGCTCCGTCCGCTGGCGGCGCCATGTCTGGAAGACTGGCAGGAACCCGACCGGATGCCGGAGGCCGTTATACGGCAGGCGCAGGCTGATGGGGTAATCCCGCCGACACCCGACCAATGGGCGGCTTTGTTGCCGCTCCAGCGTTTTGCGCTGATCAAACTTGCACGCTCCAAGCACGAAAACGAAAATTTTGTTCCTGCCATGAAGGAGTTTGGTGTTCTGGTGTGTGACCCGCGGGTGGCGGCCTGAGGCAGCCTTTCCTGAAAAACACCATCCAGATTTTGCAGCATTTCTGTATCCGGCAGCCCGGTAAAGACCAAAGAGGGTGATCTTATGAGCAAAGAAAAACAGTCTGAATTCAAACCGTATCATCATCCTGCCGGGGGCTGGGGAGCAGCTGGCGCCACGGCGAAGGTGCTGATGGAGCAGAGTGTTCTTGTCAAGGGATCACGCGGGCTTCTGGCCATGAATCAGCCGGGTGGCTTCAAATGCCCAAGCTGTGCGTTTCCTGACCCGGACCACCGTAAAACGCTGGAGTTTTGTGAAAACGGCGCCAAGGCACTTGCGCATGAAGCCACAAAGGCTCGTGTAACGCGGGAATTTTTCGAAAAATATACCGTGACCGAGCTTATGCAGAAAAGTGACTACTGGCTTGAAATGCAGGGGCGGCTGACCGAACCCATGCAATATGATGCCACAACGGACAAATATGTGCCGATCGCGTGGGATGATGCCTTCGCTATGATTGGCCGCCATTTGCAGGCGCTTGAAAGCCCGCATCAGGCTGAATTCTATACATCGGGCCGCACGGCAAACGAGACGGCTTTCCTGTATTCCATTTTTATTCGTGAATTTGGCACCAACAATTTTCCCGACTGCTCAAACATGTGCCACGAGCCAACAAGCCGTGGGTTGCCGCCTTCCATTGGCATTGGCAAGGGCACCATTGTGATGGCGGATTTTGAGCATGCCGAGGCCATTTTTGTGGTGGGGCAGAACACTGGCACCAACTCACCGCGCATGATGACCAATCTGGTGGATGCCCGTAAACGGGGCGTGCCCATTATTCTGATCAACCCCATGCCGGAACGGGCACTGATCCGCTTTACGGAGCCGCAGGATGTGCTGCAGATGAGCACATTTGGCTCAACCCCCATTTCCAGCGAATTCGTGCATGTACGAATTGGCGGAGACCTCGCCATTTTCAAAGGCATGATGAAAGTGCTGTTTGAAGCCGAGGCCCGTGGGGAAGACGTACTGGACACAGCCTTCATTCAGGAACACACCGCAGGGATTGATGCGCTGCGGGATGATGTGATGGGATGTTCCTGGGCGGATATCACCCGTATTTCCGGTGTTTCAGAAGAACAGATTCGTAAAATTGGTGAAATTTACAAAAACTCCAAAGCCACCATCATCTGCTATGGTATGGGGCTGACGCAGCATCAGGAAGGCTCTCGCCTGTTGCAGCAGGTGGCCAACATTCTGCTTCTGCGTGGGAATTTTGGCAAACCCGGTGCGGGTATTGCGCCTATTCGCGGCCATTCTAACGTGCAGGGGGATCGCACGGTCGGGATAGATGAAAAACCGACCCAGCTTTATCTGGATCGCGTGCGGGATGCGTTTGGGTTTGAGCCCCCGCGTGAGCATGGCCACCATGTGGTAGAGGCCCTTGAAGCCATGGAAGCCGGTAAGGCCAAAGTCTTTATTGGTCTGGGTGGCAATTTTATTCACGCCGTGCCCGATACGCCCCGGTCCTACGCAGCCATGAGCAAGTTGAACTTGACGGTTGGCATTGCCACAAAGCTGAACAGGGGGCATCTGGTGCATGGCAAGGACGCGCTGATCCTGCCTGTTGTTGCTCGTTCTGAAATTATCCGGACTGAAGCAGGCGAACAATTTATCACCATTGAAGATGCCATGGCGAATGTCACAGCGTCTCGCGGTGTGTTTGAACCCGTGAGCGAACACGTTCTGCCCGAGACGGAAATTGTCTGCCGTATGGCCATGGCCGCGCTGCCGCATTCCAGAACGCCATGGGCGCAGTATATGGTGGATTACACCCCGATACGGGACAAGATTGCTGAAGTCTATCCTGAAATCTATGCTGATTTTTCAGAGAAGATCAAAAACCCTCATGGCTTCCATCTGGATATTCCACCACGGCGGCGCGTGTGGAAAACGCCTAATGGCAAAGCTAATTTTCTGGTTCTGCCCGGTCTGGAAGTTGATGTGCCAGTTAATGATACGGCCATGCTGCGTCTGGCAACCATCCGCTCGCATGATCAGTATAACACGACCATCTACAGTAATAATGACCGGTATCGGGGGGTGTACAACACCCGGCTTGTCATCTTCATGAACAAGGAGGACATGGCGGAGCGCGGGCTGGAAAATGGTGCCGTTATCGGTCTGGAAACCTATAGCGAGGATGGCGTAAGACGGTATGTGGATGGGTTGAGCGTTATTGCCTATCCTATGCCGCGTGGCTCCATTGCCGGATATTATCCTGAACTCAATCCGCTTCTGCCACTCGATTATTTTGATGAAATCAGTGGCACGCCGGCAGCGAAGTCCATTCCTGTCAAGGTGGTGGAAAGTGTGGCCTCTGCGCCACCCCTCAAAATTGCTGGATAAGGCGCACAGGGTGATCATGACTGGCGGGGAAGAGGTCGTGCAGAGCGTTGCACCCTGCCGGGACAGACGTGGTCGCCCACTGAGGGATTTGCGGATATCGGTTATGGACCGATGCAATTTCCGCTGCTCCTACTGCATGCCGGAGAGCACCTACCATGAAGGGTTCCGTTTTCTTCCCCCGGTAGAACGGCTGGATTTTGACGAGATAGAATGCGTGGTGCGGGTGGCGGCCAGTCTGGGCGTGACAAAAATACGCCTGACGGGTGGTGAGCCCCTGTTACGGCCTGAACTGCCTGACCTTGTAAGCCGTCTGGTGCGTGTGCCGGGTATTGAAGATATTGCCCTGACAACCAATGGCGTTCTGTTGCCCGGGTGTGCGCAGGCACTGTGGCAGGCGGGCCTGCGTCGTATCAGCGTCAGTCTGGATAGTCTTGATCCTGCGGTGTTCGCCCGGATGAGTGGCGGCAGGGGCGCGCCGCAAGCTGTGCTGAAAGGGATTGAAGCTGCGCAACGGGCTGGGTTTGAAGGTGCCATAAAGATCAATACCGTTGTACAGCGCGGCGTGAATGATGCGGGGGTGCCCGATCTTTTAAGCTATTTTCGGAATACGGGCTGTGTGGTGCGGCTTATTGAATATATGGATGTTGGCAACCGCAACGGGTGGGAGAAAAAAGATGTTGTCCCATCACAGGACATGCTGAGGCGGATTAATGCCCTCTGGCCGCTGGTTCCTCTTTCTCCGCATTATCAGGGCGAAGTGGCGCGGCGTTATGGCTATCTGGATGGGGCAGGGGAGATCGGGTTTATTTCCTCTGTCAGCGCGCCATTCTGCGGGGCATGTTCACGGGCACGTCTTTCTTCAGATGGAAAGCTTTATACCTGTCTTTTTGCAACACAGGGTAAGGATCTGCGTGCGCTGTTACGGGACCAGAAACAGGCGGAACGGGATGCATCGCTTCGTGCGGTGCTATCGGGAATATGGGGCAACCGAACAGATCGCTACAGTGAGGAACGTGCAGCACGTTCTACCCACAGCGCCGCAGCACTTGATGCAAAAGCGGACAAGATCGAGATGCACTATATTGGCGGCTAACAGGAGCAGGCCCGTTGCCCTTTTGTAACTGCGCCGCAGAGAGCCTGTGTTGGCGTTGCCATTTTGTAAGGCATCCCTTGGACGGGTTCACGCGTTGATGGCGTGGACTTTTTGGTCTGCCCTTTCTGGCGGCGGGAGGAGGGCGCTCTTTTTATAACAGACAACCGTTTTTCTTGTCCGGTTCCTTATGGCACGGCGTGAGAGGCGCGGACGGTATCATCATATGACATGCTGATCGTCAATTAGGGGACGATAAGACGTGTTTTCCGGAGTAAATATGATTCTGAAGCAGCTTTATTATCTTCGGGAGATCGACAGGTTCAAAAGTTTTTCAAAAGCAGCCGTGGCCTGCAATGTTTCGCAACCAGCGCTTTCCCGCGCGGTGCGGATACTGGAAGAAGAACTTGGCGTTGTTATTATTGACCGCAAGAAAAAGGTCTTTGGTTTTACGGAAGAAGGCATCCGTATTCTGAAATGGGCGCATGATATTCTGCATAGTGTGACGGAAATGCGGAATGAGGTGTCTTTGACCAGGCAGGATCTGGCAGGTGCGCTGAAAATAGGGGTCATCCCTACGGCTGTGCACATTGTTCCGGTTCTGATTGAAGCGATACAGGAAAAAATTGGTGATTTTTTCTGCGATGTTTCTGTTCTGGTCAATGCGGATATTATTGAAAGGCTGACCAAACAGCAGCTTGATATCGGCATCATGTATTATGAGGAATGCCCGCAGGCACAGGCTTTTGTTGTCCGCTCATTGTATCAGGAGGAGCAGGTGCTGGCGGGAACGGCGGCTTATGCCTTTCCTGAAGAGCGTGACATCAGTTGGGAGGATGCAGCGGAGTTTCCGCTGGCGCTTCTTAGCAAGGCCATGCGGTGCAGGCAGTTGGTGGATACGGGCTTTCAGGCGGCGGGTGTCAAACCCATTGTCCGGCTTGAAACCATGTCTCTGGAGTTGATCCACGCTGAAATAATGAGTGGCAGATTAGCGACCATCCTGCCTATTTCGTCCTTTCCGCTCAGGGTGCCCCCTGTCGGCAGGTTGCAAATGCGCAGGCTGGTCGGATTTTCCGCAGGGTCAATTGGTCTGGTCAGACTAAGCGAGCGCCCACCTTCAGACTTCTTTGACGAGGCATGGAAGGTGGCGCAGGCAATAGATTACAGGCAGCAGTTTGATAATCTCTGCTGTCCGCAGTCTGCCTGATACAGGCTGCCCCAAGACTTTCTGAACGGAGAAGAGGGAGAGCCACAAGGACACTCCCTCTGGCGTTCTGCTGCATGGAAGGCGCTGGAAAGGGGCGGGCTGGTCAGGCTTTTTGGGGTCTGAAGAAGAGGCTGCGATGGTCCGGTACTGTTACGCTGGGCCATCAAACCAACCATTTTGAACTGCATCTTTTCAAATTGAAAAACTCTTCCTCCCTCTCTCTTGGCCTGCAAATCGGTCTTTTGAAGAAAGAGGAGGAGAATAGTCTTGTGAAAAGACCCACTCGTTAAAGCGGGTCTTTTCAGATTTAGATCTTATTTGGAGGTAGCCGCACTCTTGCCGCCCTGAGTGGCGGGAATGGCCGTTTCCACAAAATCCTGAGAGACAAAGATAAGGCTGTTGAGCGTCTGGTCCAGCGCATCCAGTGCTTCTTTGGGCTGGCGGCCTTCCGTGAAAACAGTGGCGCGGTTCAGGGCGCCTTGTGTTTGTGCCAGCGGAGCCAGTGCGACAATGAAATCCACATCCTCACCCACAACCTGCATGCTCTGCGCGGCCTGCTGCGTGTCACCAGACTGCAACTGCTTGTTGGCTGTGGCTACGGCTGCTTTTTTCTCAGGTGCCAGTGTTTCGCTTGCAATAAATTCGCCGCCAACCGGAATCCAGTCTGTCGGGGTGGAGGAAGGCACGTGGCCTGTTGCCGGAGCATGCTGGGGAGCAGGCTGCAAGGAGGCTTCTGCGGCCTGGAATTTGGTGCTGGCTTTGCCTGCGGCGGTCAGGCTCTTGCTGGCGTCATACAGCGCCGGGATAGCAGCATCTGTATTACCCGCGGCCAGAAGATCACGCGCTTTCAAGATATCACCAAAGGCTTTCTGCCCATCCATGGACAGATGGCGGAAGGCGCGCCCAGCCTTGTACTGTTCCCAATGCGTGTGCAGGGAGGTGGCGTGGCTGGCAACAGGGGTCAGGGCAAGGCTGGCGGCAACGGCCATAAGGGGAATAAAACGCATCTCTATACTCATCTCATCTATAAAACGGAGTAGCGTTACGGCTTTTCAGGCATACGCAATCCCGGAACAAAAATAAAAAGCCTCGTTACGACAGTGCAAAATAGGCACTGCGCTGAACCAAAGCGAAAGGCAGCAACGCTGCGCTATGTCTAACCTGTTCCGCTGGGGTAAGGAAGATTGCCCGTCCATGATGATGGAAGCGGGCATGACATGGCAGCCTTGCTTTCTTGAGGTATTCTTTCCTTAACGGGAAAGGCGGGCAATTTCTTCCGAGATTTCCCGTTCGCGCTTACGTAGAGCCGCTACATGCCTAGGCTCCGTCTTTTCTGATTCAGCAATTTGACGTTGCAGATCTTCCAGTTCTTTCTGGAGAGAAGAAAGAGCGGGTGGGGTATGGGAAGGATGGCTCATTTGCGACCTGCCAGAACTTTTGTTGCGAGTGCCTGAAGTTCTGGTGCCGTAACACCTTCCGGATTATGCTGTGCCTTCTTGGCGATTTCGCGTTCCAGCTCAGATGCGTGTTCGCCGCCTTTCAGCACAAACCCCGCCAGTTCAAGCACTTCAGCCTTGGTGGCCAGTTTGGGCTGCGCGAGCGTGCGTTCTGCCAAATGGTGAAGGGAACTTGTTTCGTGTGGTGCTCTATCGTGCGGCATGATGATCTTACTTTCTTCCTGTAAGGCCCTGTGCAGGACCAACTCTTTCTTAAAGATGGGATCATGCCGGGAAGAATGACAGCCGGAGGGAGAGCATGGCAGTTATTCACAAAAAACTGCGCCCCCACACAAAAGCTCCGGCTGGAGTGTGAAGCATGCGGGAAATGACACGCCATCCGCCGCACGTATGTGGGGGAAAGTCTTCCTTATCGGAAAGGCGTGCCCTGAGTGGCAGGTGGTGTAAGGGGAGCCTGTTGCGGCGTGGTGGGTTTAGGGCCGGTTGCTGCAGGAGATGTGGCCGGGGTCGCCGGTGTCAGCTTGTCTGGAGCCGTCGCCTGAAAAGGGGGAACAGGCTGCCCCGGATAGTAATAGGGGCCGCGGTAGTTCTGGTTCAACTGGGCATTATTCAGCCGGTCAACCAGTTCATCCCCCGTGCCGTCTGAATAGCGGTTTGGCGGAGTGGCTGTCTGTGTCGTGGTGGGCGTGGCGGGCTTGGGTGTCGGTGCCGTAGAAGGAGATGTGGGGCCGGACTGCGCAAAAGGCGTGTGGGGCAGGCGTGTTGTCCTGCCTGCGGCCCAAACAGAAGCAGGGAACCCAACCGCCAGAAGGCTTGCCATAAAACAGGCATGGAATGCTTTGTTTTTCATGACCAAGTTATCCTTGCAGGACGCAGCAGAGAAGACAGGTATGTGCCTTTTGGCACTGTGCCTGAAACGCCTGAAAACGGCATCGGATGCAAGGGGGGGAAAACAGAACGCCCCGTTTCCGGGGCGTTCGCTGACAAACTGGGTAAAGGGCTCAGGCGGCGGAGAAACGGGCCGCTATGTCGGCAATCCGCTTGCCATAGTGAACCGCTGTGTCCAGATCACCTTGCGGAATTTCATCCACGCTGGCGTCTGCCGGGCTCTGCACCAGCAGGCCAATGGAGCCACCCAGATTGTTGAGGTCCGTGCGCTTTGCTTCCTTGGTGTTGCTGGGCAACAGACCCAGGCTGACCCAGATGCCGCCATGCTGTGCGGCCAGCGTGCTCAGCCAGTCCAGCGTGCAGCCTTTATCGCCGCTCAGGCTGGCGCTGTTGGTGAAGCCACCGAAAATCTTGTTTTCCCACCCACGGGTGAACCAGATTTTGGAAGAGGCATCAGCAAATTTTTTGAACTGCCAGCTTGCGTTGCCCATGTAGGTCGGCGCACCGAAGATGATGGCGCGGGCAGCGTTCAGCTTGGCCCAGTCAGCCTCTGTCACATCTCCATGTTCATTGATGGCGATAAGCTCGGCATTGGCACCTTTGGCCACATGTTCCGCCACCTTGCGGGTGTGACCATAGCCAGAATGATAAATGACAACAGTATCAGCCATACTCTTTTCTCCTAGAACCAGAAGCGGTGGCCACTGCTGCGGCCATCGGTATGGGGGTCACAATGGCCTCCTTCGTTCTGTTTGATAATCGGCCAAAAAGAAAAGTCATCTCATACCAAGGGTGTGAGATTGTTTTGGTGCGGCTGAGAGGAAAAAGGGAAGGTGGAGGGCAGGCATGGCTGGTTTGTGATCAAGCCTCTCTGAAAGGTTCCAGTATAGAGCTAGAAGATGGAAAAGCAGTTGAAGATTGTGCTGCAAGGCGCAGTAGGCCGAATGGTCTCATTTGCCATGAAATGGCCGTATGGGCAGGGCAAGCAGCCCGGCAGCAGGCCTCGGGGAACGGGCTTAAAAAGAACAAGAAATGATGTTGACCAATGGTGCATAAAAGCTGGCTGGCGGGGGTTGCTCTGGGGAGCATGATGATAACGGGCAACATGCCACAGGCGCATGCCAGATCATCGCTTGCGCATCCGCCGCAATCCCGCTCCGCACTGACTCATCCCTCACGGGCGCACCGCTATCCCTCCGCCGCACGGGCGGGGAAAAAGGCGCAGCAACAGCCGCAGGCACCCACACCGCAACAGGGGGCAGCGGCCCCCGCAGGGAAGCAACTTCCTCTCTCGCCGCAGAGTGTGGAGACCGAGCATGCCGCGCCCCCATCGGCCCCGGCGGCGGAGACATCGCAGAGCGCCCCGCACATTGGCAATCTGTTTCGCCCAAAACCGGGCCATGCGGCATCGTACTGGGATGGGCTGGAAGGGCATCTTTCAATAGAAGCCGGAATTACCGGCAACCCATGGACGCGTTCAGGCCGAAACTTTGGCCAGTACTATAATGATCGCGCCAATACCGTTACCATGAACCAGATTATGGGATCACTCTCCCACCCGGTAACGGACGTTGGTGGCGGATATGGGATTGGGTTTGTGCTGGAGGCCATGTACGGCTCCGATGCACGGTTTGATCCTACAATCGGCATGGGCGATGGCGCTATTACAGGGTTGTATCAGTGGGCACCCACACAGGCCCATGTGGACGTGCATCTTCCCTGGATTTTCAAACACGGCATTGATGTGCAGGTGGGCCAGATGTACGGCCTGATGGGCGCGGAAGGCACGCCCGCGCTGGCCCGGCCTTTCTATACCTTCAATTACGCTTCTGATTATATTGTGCCCTTCCAGACAGTGGGCATTGTGGCCACCATGCACCTCAGCAAGCATGTGGACTGGATTCTGGGCGTGGATGCCGGAAATTCCACCACCTTTGGCGCGGCAGGCAACAATAACAAACCCAAGGGGTATTTTGGCTTTGCCTTCAACCATCTGCTGGATGGCAAGCTTGATATTCACGCCATGGGGCGGTTCGGGCCGGAAGGGAACAACGGGCGGGCCGTGACATCCCCCGATGGCTGGACCAGCGCGGGCCTTGGTTCTGATGCCAATCACCTCATGCAGTATAATGGAGATATCATGGCCACGTATCATGTGAATGATAAGCTCAGCGTTACGGTGGACGGCACCTATCTGCATGATAACGCCACACGGGATGATGTGTATGGGGTCACCAGCTATCTGGCGTGGGATATCAAGCCATGGCTGACGTTCAACCTGCGCGGGGAAGTCTTCAGGGATAATACCGGAGGCACCGTGAGCGAATATGCCAGCTTCATGTCCTACACGCATTCCCTGAGCAACCGGCCTTACCCGTATTACAACGCGCCCCCCACCACGTATGGGGAGTTGACGGTCGGGGCCTCCTATCGTCCGGAATTCATCAACAAGAATTTGGGGCTGGGCAAATTCACGTTGCGGCCAGAGATTCGGCTGGACAAATCCCTGAATGGTACACGGCCTTTCAATCAGGCCGGAACGGTGCAGAACCCGGTGGTTACAAACGGCACCAACAATATGCTGTGGTTCAACTGCGATGCTGTCTGGGCATTCTGACGCCACGTAGCCAAAGGCACGGAGCCATAGGAAGGCAGGACGCGGGAAGCCAGTTTGCACCCTCAGCACTTGCATGAGTAGTGAGTTGCGGGCCTGATTGTCCTCGGTCTTTGGTGCTCGTTTCAACGGGCGGGTGAGACGGCCCGTCGTTTATGGTGCGCGCCACGGTTGGGCTGCGGGCGGTGCTACCAGAATGAGGAGTGGTGTGAGGGCGTATTTAGGCTCATGGTGGTGGCCTTCACTCTAGCCGGATGGTTGAAAAGCATGACGAAGAAATCCGTATTACGCGCCGTGATGATCCGATCCTGCACTGCTTTGGCGGCTGTTGGCCTGTGTGCAACAGTCGTGCCGCTGGTGGGGGCGCAGCCTGCGCTGGCCGCGCTGGCACAAGGGGAAACCGCCCCTGATTTTACGTTGCAGGGCGCGCTGGGGGGGAAGCCTCTCACGTTTTCTCTGAAGGATGCGCTGAAAAAGGGGCCGGTGGTGCTCTATTTCTTCCCGGCGGCTTTTACCAAAGGGTGCACGCTGGAAGCCCATGCGTTTGCTGAGGCAACGGAGGATTTTGCCAAACAGGGCGCGACTGTTGTTGGGGTAACGGCGGGTAATGTGGACCGTGTTGCTGAGTTTTCAAAGGAAGAATGTAGAAGCAAGTTTGCCGTGCTGGCAGACCCAGGTGCAAAAGTGGCTGGTCTTTATAAATCACTTAGCTCGCAGGGCACGTTTCTGCACTCAGACCGCTCGTCTTACGTGATTACGCCGGACGACAAGATTGTGCTGAGCTATACCAGCCAGGACCCGGAAACGCATGTCAGCAAAACGCTGGATGCCGTAACCGCATGGCATGCCAGCGCACAGTGAGCCCCCTGAAAGGCACCGTTTTTTACATCAGACCAACCGGACAGGGTTTTCAAACAGCCTTTTAGATCTGCACAATGGTTGAGAAATCGAAATCCTGTCCCTTGGGGTTTTCACCCAGCCTGATGGTGGTCGGGTTGGGCATGAAGTAAGGGGGAACCGGCAGGTTGTAGGGCGCGGGCGCCCCCTTGAAGACGCGCCCTGCCAGATCAAACTTTGAACCATGGCAAGGGCAGGCATAGCCGCCAGCCGGAGCGGCCTTGGCCTCTGCCGGCGCCCCGCCGGGGGCGGGTGCGTAAGATGGCACACACCCCAGATGGGTGCAGATTCCTACATACACCCCGTATTCAGGCGTGAGCGACCGATGCCAGTTCTTGGCATAGGCAGGCTGTTGCAGATCATGCGAATCCCCGTCCCGCAGGCGCTCTGTCAGCGCGGCATCCTGAAGTTTGGCAATGTCTTCTGGGGTGCGGTGCAGAATGAACACGGGTTTGCCCTGCCAGACCACGGTTGTCTGCTGGCCGGGAGCCAGTTTGGAGAGATCTACATCAACGGGCAGATGGGCGGAGGCGCTATCCTGCGGGGCCAGACTTTCCAGAAACGGGATAGTGCATGCGGCAACGCCGGTTACAGCGCCTGCCGTTGTCACCATGCCCAGAAAATCACGCCGACCGGCGGTGTGTTCCGGGGTATCCGTTTCAGGCGTGTTCTGCGGTGCGGGGGAGGTGTTTTCCATCTGTCAGTTTCCGTCCAGGCGTTTCCAGATTTTCTTCTTCCATGCAATGGCCAGCAGAAGCAGAACAATCAGGTAAAGCACAACCCCTTTGCCAATATGGTGGCGTGCATTGCGGTGTGGGTCAGCGGCCCAGACCAGAAAAGTTGAAACATCGCGCGCCTGTTGGTCCACCGTGGCCTTGGTGCCATCCGGAAAGCTCACGCCGCCTTCTACCAGCGGTGGTGGCATGCCAATCAGGTGGCCGTCAGCCCATTCATTGTAGAACTTGCCGGGCACCATGGGCGCGCCGGGCGGTGGCGGCATGCGGTAGCCGGTCAGGAACGCGTAAAGCCAGTCTGCCCCGTGGGGCTTGATCAGGGCAAGGCGGGACTGATCAGGCGGGGCCACGCCGCCCATCATGGCTGCGGCGGCGGCTTCACTCGGGAAGGGGGATTTGAAGTGGTCATCCGGCGTGCCGGGGCGGGTTGTCGGCTGCCCATCTTCATCTACCGGGCCGGGGAACTGCTTGCTATGCGCAAGGTCTGAAATGGCTTTGGAGCTCAGGCCGATGCCCGCCAGATCATTATAGGTCAGGCTGCGCATGCCATGGCAGGTGGAACACACATGGTCATACACCAGAAAGCCACGTTGCAGGCTGGCCTGATCAAACTGCCCGAACGCTCCGTCAAAGCTCCATTTCTGGTGTGGCGGGGCTGCGGGTTCTGCCGGTGCTGCCGCCGGGGAAGAAGCCGGAGCGGAGGGCGTCTGGGCCAGAGCAGTTTGCTCAGGTGTTGCCAGGAATAGGCCGGAGAGCAGGCATGCGCCCCCTAAAAATGCGCGAACAGACATTCAGGCGTCTCCCTGCGCAGCGGAAATGGAGGCAGGCAAGGGGCGTGTTTTTTCCAGACGCGGTGCCAAGGGGAGGAGCACAAGAAAATAGCCAAAATAATAGAGCAGAGATACGCGCCCAAGCGCCATCCAGCTTCCCTGAGCGTGGTGTTTACCGACCAGTGCCAGCAGCACAAATGCTACGACCAGCCCCAGCAGGCCGACGCGGCAAAGAGGCCGGAAGCGCATGGACCGCACGGGGGAACGGTCCAGCCATGGCAGGGCAAAAAGAATCAGCAGGGAGCCAGCCGCCGCCAGCAGGCCGCCAAACTTGGAAGGCACGGACTGCAACATGCCATAAAAAGGCAGGAAGTACCATTCCGGTTCGATATCCGCGGGGGTGTGCATGGGGTCTGCCGGGGCGTAATTGTCTGGTTCAGTCAGCAGGCTGGGCCAGAAGAACATCAGCAGAGCAAACACCAGTGCGAAGAGCACCAGCCCCACCAGATCCTTGCTGGTGAAGTATGGATGAAAAGGCACGGTATCTTTGGGGGTTTTGGGCTCTATGCCCAGTGGGTTGTTGGAGCCCGCCACATGAACTGCCACAACGTGCACCCCCACCACGGCAACAACCAGAAATGCCAGAATGAAGTGAATGACAAAAAAGCGGTGCAGAAAAATATCGCCCAACTGATCACTGCCCGCCAGAATATGTTCCAGCGTGTTGCCAATAACCGGCACCGCGCCCACGGCCTTGCTGATGACATCCGCTCCCCAGAAGGACATCTGCCCCCATGGCAGCACGTACCCGGCAAAAGCCGTGGCCATGACAAGCACCATCAGAACAAGACCGCTGATCCACAGAATTTCACGCGGGGCCTTGTAGGAGCCGTAATACAGCCCACGAAACAGATGGATATAGAGCGCTGCCAGAAACAGGTTGGCCCCGACCATATGCATGCTGCGCAGCATCCATCCGCCGGGCAACTGCCGGTCTATGGCCTCAACAGAAAGAAAGGCTTCTGCTGCGGTGGGGATGAAGTGCATGGCCAGAAAGGTGCCGGTTGCCAGCATAAGCAGCAGAACGACCGTGAGAATCGCACCGAAGTTCCACAGGCCGTTCAGATTCTTTGGCATGCGGAAATCAATATACTCCGCCCTGAAACCACTGATGACAGGCAGGCGGCGGTCAATCCATCCGGCCACACCAGAGCTTTCTTCCGGGTGACGAGAAGGCGGCTGGCCCGCCATGTTGGGTTTGGTCATGGGTGGTTCCATAGAATGCGGAGAGGAGCCGGGTCGTGGCTGCATGGTATCCAGATCAGGCGGAATGGGCCAGCGGAGCGCACGCAGGAAAGCGCAACCTGCGCGATTTTCTTGCTATCTGCCAACAGGATGGCCCGAAAAACCATAAGGCACGGAAAGTCATGCGGAGGCTTTCACACTCTTCTGTGCAGGAGAGATTACTCGGGACATCATGGTTGCCTCGGTCGGTTTTGCAGGAGCATGACAGATGCCTGATCATAATTAAGCCGAAACATTTTACAAGATTGCATGCCGGGCGGAATGAGCGCGGGAAAAGGGTTCCGGCGGGGCCATGGCGGCTTGCGCTAAAGGCTCACTCAAAAGCGTGATGTATTTCTCTCTTGCATGCTGAGCGTATTATCCCCATCATACGAAATACAGCCGCTTTTCTGGCGGGTGTGACGTTCTCAGGGCAGGGTGCAATTCCCTACCGGCGGTAAGTGGTCAGGTCAGCCTGCCATAAGCCCGCGAGCGCCTGCTACGGCAGGGTCAGCAGATCCGGTGTAATTCCGGAGCCGACGGTGATAGTCCGGATGAGAGAGAACGATGGCGGCGTCTGCCCTTTCTGTATGGAAGGCGGCAGGCGGTGAAAGCCGCTGTATGCCCTGAGTCTGTCTGGTGTGGTCAAGGCAGATAATGGAGTCAGGGCGTTGCAGGAAAATCCTTCGCACTTTGCGCCAGTATTTGTGCCTGAACAGGTCGGGCAGGCTTTCCGTACGGCTGTGGCAGAAGCATGCCGCTATCTGGGCCAGACAGCACCCAACCCCGCAGTAGGGTGCGCGTTGCTGGATGCCGAAGGCGAGGTGCTGAGCGTTGCGGCCCACCACAAGGCTGGCGCGCTGCATGCCGAACGCCTTGCTTTGGAACAGGCAAAACAGGCTGGCGTGTTTGACCGTGTGCGGACAGCCGTGGTCACGCTTGAACCCTGCAACCATACGGGGCGCACACGCCCTTGCACCGAAGCCTTACTGGCCTCTCCGGTCAAAACCGTCTGGATTGGTTGTGCAGACCCCAACCCCACAGTGGCGGGGGGCGGCGCTGCGCGTCTGGCTGAAGCGGGCATAAGCGTGCACTGGCTGGAAGAAAGCACGAACGGGGCTGCCCTGTTTGCTTTGTGCAAGGCTTTGCTTGCGCCGTTTGCCTGTAAAATGACGGAAGGCAGACCGTGGATTACGGTCAAGCAGGCCGTGAACAGTGCTGGCACAATGGTGCCGCCTGAAGGGCAGACAACCTTCACTTCTCCCGAATCTCTGAAATTCGCGCATGTGCTGCGCCGCGCTACGGATGGCGTGGTTACAGGCACGGGCACTGTCATGGCGGATAACCCTGCCTTTACCGTGCGGCATGTGGCTGATTATGCGGACCGTCGCCGTCTGCTGGTGGTGTGTGGCCAGAAGGCGCACACACCGGAAGACTGGCTGGCCGAACGGCAGAAGCAGTTTGATGTTCTGTTCTGCCGCTCCTGTGCCGATCTTCCCGCCCTGCTGGCCAAGACAGATGCCCTGTGGGTGCTGGTGGAGGCCGGGCCAACACTTCTGGCCGCCCTGAAAGAACTGAATTTGTGGGACGACTGGCTGACCATTCGCCAGAACGCCGCCGGGGTGGACCATTACACCGTTTCAACCCGTCATGATGTTACACCGCTTGCTCTGTTTCCGGAGTGGGCTCGGTGCACGCAGGAGCAAGCATGTTTTCCGGAATAGTTGAATCTCTTGGCCATGTTCTGAAAGCCGAATCGGGAGACAAATCCCTGATGGTGGAAGTGGATACGGGGCTCACAGATATTGCTGAAGGCGAAAGTATTGCCGTGAATGGCGTGTGCCTGACAGCAGTTGAACCTGCGGCAACCGGCGTGGCGCGGTTCTTTATCAGCAGTGAAACGCTGGACCGCTCCACCCTTGGGGCGCTCAAGGCTGGCAGCCGTGTCAATCTGGAACGCGCCGTAACCCCTGCCACCCGGCTTTCAGGCCATATTGTGCAGGGGCATGTAGATGGCACAGCGCGGTTTGCCGAGTGTACGCCCTCGGGCGATGCCCGCCGTGTGGTGTTTGAGGTGCCGGAAAACCTGCGCCGCTACATGGTGGAAAAAGGCTCCATCACACTGGATGGCATCAGCCTGACCCTGAACGAGATTGGGGACGTGAAAGACGGCGTATTTCCTATTGCGCTGATGATCATCCCCCATACCTGGACCCACACCACGCTCGGCACCCTTTCCGTAGGAGATGCCGTGAATGTGGAAGTGGATGTGATTGCAAAATACGTGGAGGTTCTATGCCAGACAAAGTGAAAGGGGCGGCTGTGGTGCCTGCTCTTCCCTCTGCGGCGCTGGCACGGGCGGTTGAAGCCCTGCGGGCCGGACGCATGGTTATCATGACGGACGATGAAGACCGTGAGAATGAAGGCGATCTGGTGATGGCCGCCGAGTTCATGACGCCCGAGGCCATGAACTTCATGATCACCCATGCGCGGGGGCTAGTGTGTCTGCCTCTTACACCGCAGCAGGTGGAGCGGCTGGGGCTGCCCATGATGGTGCGCGATAATACTGCCCGCCACCACACGGCCTTTACGGTGTCTATCGAGGCGCGGGAAGGGGTTTCCACCGGTATTTCCGCGGCAGACCGTTCGCATACGGTGCAGGTTGCAGCGTCTGAAACCGCAACCCCGGCTGATCTGGCGACACCGGGCCATATCTTTCCGCTGCGTGCTGCCCCCGGCGGCGTGCTGGAACGGATTGGCCATACGGAGGGCTCGCTTGATCTGCTCAAGCTGGCGGGGCTGCGCCCTGCGTCCGTGATCTGCGAGATTCTGAATGAGGACGGCACCATGGCCCGTCGTCCGGAACTGGAAGTGTATGCCCGTAAGCATGACATGCCCATTATCTCCATTGCAGAGCTGGTGCGGTGGATCAGCGCCCATGGGCTAACGCCTCTGGCCTCTGATGTAACGGACGCGGAAGCAGCCTCCTCCTCGCCGGAAGAAACACTGGTTGATCTGGCGGAAGCCTCGCTGCCCAGCGCTTATGGCGGGGAAGATCTGGTGATCCATGCGTTCCGAGATGCGCAGGATGTGGAGCACGTGGCGCTGGTGAAGGGTAACCCCGCAGCGCCCGGTGCTGTGCCACTGGTGCGGCTGCATTCCGAATGCGTGACGGGCGATGCGCTGGGGTCCTTGCGGTGTGATTGCGGCACGCAGTTGCACGCAGCCCTGAAAGCCATAGGGCAGGCGGAAACCGGAGTGCTGGTTTACGTGCGTGGGCACGAAGGCCGGGGCATTGGGCTTGTAAACAAGATTCGCGCCTACGAACTTCAGGACGCCGGGTTGGATACGGTGGATGCCAACCACAAGCTGGGTTTTGCAACCGATGTGCGGGACTGGACATCCGCCGCCGCCATTCTGCGTGATCTGGGCGTGGGGCAGCTTGATCTGCTCACCAACAATCCGGACAAGGTGCGCGCGCTTGAAGCGCGTGGGTTCATGGTGCGCAAGAGAATCGGGCTGGAAACACCTGTTAACCCCTTCAACCGGGCTTACCTGAATGCCAAGCGGCAGCGCATGGGGCATCGGCTGAGTAACTTTTCCGTGAGTGACGCCACGGTCAGCGCGGCGGTCTGAACCGGCCGCCTGAATTTGAGACTGTCTGCAAAGCAAGGATGATTTTATGAGCACACGGATTCCGGTTTCTCTGCCGGACCTCAATCTGGTTCCCGCCCCGCGTCTGGCCCTGATTGTCAGCCGCTTTAATGAGGACGTGACGGGCGGCTTGCGCGATGGCGCTATTGCGTGGCTGGGCGAGCACAATATTACCGTAGGTGAGAACGATATTTTTGCAGCCCCCGGCGCATTCGAGATGCCGCTTCTGGCGCAGACACTGGCAAAATCTGGCCGGTATGAAGGCGTGATCTGCCTTGGCTGCGTGATCAAGGGTGATACGGCGCATTTTGAATTCATTAGTCTGGGCACCACCATGGGCCTGATGCAGGCTTCTCTGGCGACGGAAGTGCCCATCGCGTTTGGGGTGTTGACCACCTATACCGATGAGCAGGCGGAACTTCGCTCCCGCGATGACATTCATAACAAAGGACGTGAAGCGGCCGCTGCGTGTGTGGAGTCACTTGCTTTGCTGCGTCAGATTAAGGTCTGATCAGAACAGGGCTGCTGCGTGAGCGCGCGGTCCTGAAAAAGCAGGGGGAAGAATGAAGCGGGTTACCGTCATCGCAGGTCTTCTGGGACTGGGGCTGACTGTCTGGATGCTGATGCAGTTCGGCGCTCGTTCCATCCTTTCCCTGATGGTAACAGGCGGCTGGGGTGTGCTGGCCGCCATAGTTTTTCACGCAATTCAGGTCGCACTTTCCGCGCAGGCATGGCGCACCATTGCGGGCCATAAACATGGCGCATCCCTCTCCTGGCAGGACTATTTTGCCCTCCGCTGCGTGCGGGAGGGAATCAATAATCTTCTGCCGGTCGCGCAGGTGGGTGGGGAAGTGTGGTCCAGCCGTCTGCTCGCCAAACGCGGGCTTGGCACGCGCAAGGCTGCCGCCGCGACCATTTGTGATCTCACGCTCGAACTGCTCAGTCAGGTATTATTCACCTTCATGGGGCTGGGCCTGCTGCTGTTTCTGGTCAAACGCTCCCATGTGACGGATGAACTGCTGGAAAGCGCGTTGGTGGCGCTGGCCATCGGGCTTGCGGTGTTCGCCAGCCAGTGGTTGGGGGCCGTGGCGTTTGTTGAGGTGCTGCTGGTGAAAATCGCGGAGCATCTTGGCTGGAACGGTGTGGATGGCATACGCGGGCTGCATCAGGAAGTGCTCGGCCTTTACAAGGTTAAGCGGAACGCCGTTTCTGCTCTGATCCTTCAGTATCTGGCATGGGCGCTGGGCGCAGTGGAAGTGTGCCTGATTCTGCATTTTCTGGGTCATGACCGGTCTCTGGCCGTTGGTTTCGTGATTGAGGGCGTGGGTGAGGCTGCAAAATCCGCAGGCTTTGCCGTGCCCGGCGCCCTTGGGGTTTCTGAAGGCGGCTATATTCTGGTGGGCAGCCTGTTTGGCGTGGCGCCCCCCGTTGCCATTGCGCTTTCCCTGATCAAACGTGTGCGAGAAATTGCATGGGGCGTGCCGTCCCTTTGCCTGTGGCAGGTGCTTGAACACAGGTGGGATACCCCCGCGCAAGGGGCCGAACGGCCCGCATCCTGCGCCCAGTCTGTGGGTAAAAATCCTCTTTCCCGTTCTGGTCTGTAACGCGGGACGTGCCTGCTTTTGACATCATCCCTTGCATGAAGCGGGGCGGTTGGGCCAAACGAAAACAGCTTTTGGCCTTGCGCCGTGAATTTTTGGGAACTGATCGCCAGCTATGCTCTCCGCACCCATAGGTCGTTTCATTACATTCTGCGCCCGTCACGCTTACGCTGTGGTCGCCCTGTTCTTCATTCTCTCGGGTGGTGCCGTTTTTGCGGGCATGAATTTTCTGGGGGTCACCACAGATACCAGCAAGATGCTCTCTGACCGGCTGGAGTGGAAACAGCGGTCTGATGAAATGGGGCGGCTGTTCCCGCAGAAGGAAAACCTTCTGGTTGCGGTGATTGAGGCCGACCTGCCGGAGGAAGGGCGTGAGACCGCCCGCCTGCTGGCGGAACGGCTTGCGGCCGACCACACCCACTTCAACTTTGCCGAGCGACCGGATGCAAACCCGTATCTGGTGCGCAACGGCCTGATGTTTCTGGACCCACAGCCGCTTTCCCAGGTGTTGAATGACACCATTACGGCCCAGCCCTTCCTGTCCGCTCTGGCGCAGGACCCCTCTGCCCGTGGGTTGTTTGGCACCCTTTCCCTTATCGCCGAGGGCGTGAAGCAGGGGCAGGTGGATCTGGGCGGCTTTCAGACCGCGCTTTCCGGCTTTGCTGACAATATGGAAAAAGCGGCGGCCGGGCACCCGCAGCTTCTCTCGTGGGAGCAACTGCTGGGGGGCAAGCTGTCCGATCTGGCCGGGCGTTACCAGTTTGTCATCACCAAGCCCAAGCTGGATTACGGCTCCTTCCAGCCGGGTGGCGCAGCGGCGGATGCCATGAGCAAGGCGGCGCAGTCTCTGGAGTTTGTGCGCAACGGGCATGTAAAGGTGCATCTCACCGGCCAGGTGCAGCTTGATGATGAGGAATTTGCCACCGTGGCCGAAGGTATGGTGGCGGGGTTACTGGGGTCTCTGGCTCTGGTGACGTTATGGCTGACGCTGGCCGTGCATTCCTGGCGCGTGGTGCTGCCTATTGTGGTCACGCTGGTTGTGGGGCTTCTGCTGACCACCGGCTTTGCTGCCGTGGCGGTCGGCACGCTTAATCTGATCTCGGTTGCGTTCGCTATTCTGTTTGTTGGGATAGCGGTGGATTTTGCCATTCAGTTCTCGGTCCGGTTCCGGGCCCAGCACCAGAATGGAGAAAGCGAGCAGGGCATTCTGGCCGCGCTGGCCGAAACGGGAGATGAAACCGGGCACCAGATTCTGGTGGCTGCGCTGGCAACATCCGCCGGGTTTCTGGCCTTTACGCCCACCGCTTTTCTGGGCGTGGCCCAGCTTGGGCTAATTGCCGGCATTGGCATGATGGTGGCGTTTGTTTGCACCACCAGCCTTCTTCCGGCCTTGCTGAAAATCTTTCACCCGCCGCTGGATTGCCCGAGCATGGGCTATGCCTTCATGCAGCCGGTGGATGTGAAAATTCGCCATCACCGCAAGATTCTGCTGGGTATTTTTGGTGCCGTAGCTGTGGCAGGGCTGGCCCTTGTGCCGCGCCTGCAATTTGATGGTGACCCACTGCACACCAAGAACCCCAATTCCGAGGGTATGAAGGCGCTGCATCTGCTTATGACAAACCCGCAGTCTTCGCCTTACAGCGCGGAACTGCTGGTGAAATCTCTGGATGAAGCAAAGGCGCAGGCAGCGCGTCTTTCCGCAGTGCCCGGCGTGCATGATGCCATGTGGCTGGGCTCCTTCGTGCCGGAAAAGCAGGATGAAAAACTCGCCCTGATTCAGGACGCCGCGACGGTATTGTTGCCCACCCTGATTGTGCCGTCTCCCAAACCAGCGCCAGATGCGCAGGCGTTGCGGGATGCCGCGCAGAACACGGCCACGGCTCTTGGTGGTATTCTGGATAAACTGCCGCAGCAGGACCCGCTCCGTCGTATTCAGGCAGCTTTGGCGAAACTGGCCACGTCATCTGACCAGATTGTGCTGGATGCCAACACGGCGCTGGTGCGCTTTCTGCCGCAGGAACTGGACCAGTTGCGCGTGATGCTTCAGGCAAAGCCGGTCACGGTGAAAGACGTGCCGCCTGAACTGGCGGATGATTATCTGCTGCCCGATGGCCGTGCGCTGGTAGAAGTGCACCCCAATGGTGTGATGTCCAACAGTGGGGCGCTCCGCAAGTTTGTGACATCCCTGCAAAAGGAAGCTCCCGATATTGCCGGGACAGCCGTGGATATTGTGGAGAGCGCGCGCTCTATCGTGCGGGCGTTTGAACAGGCTGCGGCTGCCGCCATTGTCATGATCGCGCTGATCCTCTTTCTGGCTCTGCGTCGTATCCGGGACATGGCGCTGGTGCTGGCCCCGCTGATGCTTTCCGCCCTCATGACAGTGATCCTGATTGTGCTGCTGCCGGAAACACTGAACTTTGCCAACATCATTGCTCTGCCGCTGCTGTTGGGCGTTGGGGTGTCTTTCAACATCTATTTCGTCATGAACTGGCGGGATGGTGTGCAGCACCCGCTGGCGTCTCCCACCGCGCGCGCTGTTCTGTTCTCTGCCCTGACAACAGGCACTGCGTTTGGGTCTTTGGCACTTTCCCATCACCCCGGTACGGCCAGCATGGGGCGGCTGTTGCTGCTCTCTCTGGGCTGCACGTTGCTGGCAACGTTGGTGTTTGTGCCTGCTCTGCTGCCCAAGCGGGATATTGATAAGGAATAAGCTCTGATTGCCCCGAGCCATCAGGCTGTACGTAAAAAAGGCTCCTTGAAGGAGCCTTTTTTTATGGACGAGTTCAGGAGGAGGAAGCGGTTTGGCGCTGCGGCTTTTTTTGCAGCACAACCCAGGCCACGCAGGCCAGCACGCCTCCACAGACCATAACCGCTATGGCCCCGCCACCAGAAAGCACCATGCCTCCTACCAGCGCGCCTGTGCCAATACCGGCGTTAAAGCCCGTGACGCAAAATGAGGAGGCCGCTTCGTGCTGGCTGGGGGCCAGTTCCAGAGCGTAACTTTGCAGACCGAGATTCATAAGGGCGGAAACCATGCCCCACAGGGTCAGATCAACCCAGGCCACAGCATTGAACTGAGCGGAAAGCACCAGCAGCCCGAAGCTGGCCACAAGGCCGATCAGGGAGAACCCGACTGTGCGCCCGGCAGAGAAGGGGAGCCGCCCACCAACCCAGTTACCCAGAATACCGGCTCCGCCAAATACCAGCAGCATAAGCGGAATCTGGGCTGATGGCGCATGCGCCAGCGTTTGCAGTAGCGGCACCACGTAAGTGTAGGCGGTAAAATGGGCAGTGACGGCGCAGGCAGTCAGCAGGGCGATGTAGCGCAATACGGGCTGGCGTATCAGGTGGCGGATATCAATATGTCGCTTGGCACTGGGGAGCGGCGGCAACAACACCAGTGCAGCCGCCAGCACCACCACGCCCAGAACCCCGCTGAGGGAAAAGGCGGCGCGCCAGCCAATCCAGTGCCCGATGGCGGAGGCCAGAGGAATGCCGCCCGCAAATGCAACGGCTACGCCCGTAAAAGCGATGGCCGTTGCGCGCGCAATGGGGAGTTCGGGCGCGAGCCTGACGGCCAGACCGGAAATAATGGACCAGAACACCCCGTGCCCCAGCGCCAGCACAATGCGCAGCAGCGCCATGAGGGTGTAGCTGGGCACCATGGCTGAGAGCAGGTTTACGGCCCCCACCAAAGCCAGAAGCAACGCAACAAGAAAGCGGCGGTCCATGCCGGATGTCAGAATGGTCAACGGAATGGCGGTCAGGGCGACCAGCCACGCATAGCCTGTAACCAGCATGCCCACCTGCGCTTCCGAGACATTCAACCCATGGGCAATATCTGTCAGCAACCCGATTGGCAGAATTTCCGTCACCTGCCAGACAAACGCCCCCAGAGAGAGCACAAGAAGCCGCGCGATCATGACAGAACAACCTTCGTAGCGGGGAGCCCGGCCCAGCACGCTGCGCGTGTTGCTGAAACACCGAAGGGGTAAAAACAGGAGGGAACGGAGACAAGGAGTGTCGGATTGGTCACGAAGTATCCCTGAGGCAGAAGAAAAACAGAGGGGGCTATCCGATCCACAAGGTGTTCGGAAGCGAAATGACTATGCCATTATGCAGGCATATCGGGGCACGGGAAGAGGAGAAGACGGCAGCCTGCCAGAGAGCATGCAACAGGTGAAGGAGAAAAGTGTTTCCTTGTGTGGGAGCAACACGGACCGTTGCTCACCCTCGCGTTCCGGCACTTCAGGCATGGAGCGGCAGGGAGGGAGGGGTATTTTCTCATCTCGCTCGTGGATGGAGAGGGCATTTTCCAGCCCGAGATGATCACCGCACAGTGCTGTTGACGCAGAAACTTGGCTGAATAACGTGCCAGTGCCAGTGCCAGTGCCAGTGCCAGTGCCAGTGCC
>NZ_LHZU01000116.1 GCF_001580995.1 Acetobacter senegalensis | reverse complement strand
CCCGCCCAAGGGGCTGCTGGCCGGGCTTGCGCGCCGTATCAAGCCGCCGCCCCCGCCCCAGCGCCCACGCGGGCTGTATATTGTGGGCCGGGTGGGCCGAGGCAAAACCATGGTGATGGACCTGTTCTACAGTTGTGCGCCGGTCAAACTGAAGGAACGCATCCATTTTCTGCGTTTCATGCAGGATGTGCACCAGAAGCTGCATGACCTCAAAGCCGCCAACCCGGGCATGACGGACCCCATCCCGCCACTGGCCAAGGCGCTTGCCGCCCGTGCTCATCTTTTGTGCTTTGACGAATTTCAGGTGAATGACATTGCGGACGCCATGATTCTGGGGCGTCTGTTCGAGGCTCTGTTTGCCGATGGTGTGGTGATTGTTGCTACGTCCAACACGGAACCGGGTGAGTTGTTTCAGAACCGCCCGGGTGCTGATGCGTTCAAGCCCTTCATCGCCATCATCAAGCGTGAGCTGGACACCGTGGAGCTTGATTCGCCACGGGATTACCGGCGTGGGCGCCAGCAGGACCGCGAGACATGGATCGTGCCTGCCGATGCACAGGCAAAAGCCCGACTGGGCGAGATTTTTGCCCGCTATGCGGAGGGCGAGCAGCCCAAACCTGTCACGCTGGAGTTCAGTGGCCGCACGTTTGAGGTGGATCAGGCGGCAGGCCCGGTGGCACGCTTTGATTTCAACTCTTTGTGTGGAAAACCACGCGGCCCGAATGACTATCTGGCCCTGGCGAAACAGTTCACGGTGCTGGTCATAGATGACATTCCCAAAATGGGACAGGACGAAGCCAACCTCGCCCGCCGCTTCATAACGTTGATTGACGCCTTGTACGACAACGGAAATCTGCTTTTTGCCTCGGCTGCCGCCACCCCGGACCAGTTGTTCACAACGGGGGAAGGGGCGGATGCCTTTGCCCGTACGGCATCACGTCTTGCTGAGATGAGTAGTGAAAGCTGGCTGGAGCAGGGTGCCAAGGCAGCACAGGCGGCGCATCGGCTCTCTAGAGCGTGACAGCCGGCTCTCTTGTTCCTGCCGCAGGCGCGGTCTAGCAAAATCACAGTGCGGCTGGCGGAGAGAGACCTCCAGCCGAAGAAAAACGAATGTGAGGGCAGGAATGGGAAACGAACCGATACCCACAGGTAGCGCGCCATCTTCCTTTCTGCCCGGACAGGGGAAGGCAGGGCATCCTGCACACAGGTGTGGGATGAAAAAAACAATGTTCCGCGTTTTGTTCGGGAATGACACAACAACTGGCTGCCAGCACAGGGTTGGCCGGCAGCAGGGAGGAGTCTGACATGGCGGCTTCAGATGTGCTTGTCACAGCGCTGAATGGCGCAAATATCGCTTATCTGGCAGATCTGTATGCCCGGTGGGCAAAAGACCACAAAAGCGTTGATCCATCCTTTGATACGCTTTTTGGTTCTCTGGAAGATGAAGAAGCCGCCGTTCTGAAGGACGCCGTTGGCGCATCATGGGCACCACGGCCTTCCATCATCACGGGTGAGGAAAAGCCTGCTCCGGCAAAAGGTGCCAAAGGCGCTGCCGCTGGTGGGCTGGCCGCTGAAGACAGTCTGGCCATTGCCCGTCTGGTGCGTGCGTTCCGTGAATATGGTCACCTTGAAGCCAAGCTGGACCCGTTGGGGCTGAAAGAGCCGACAGCACGGGAAGAGCTGGACCCGGCAACATACGGATTTGCTGAAAAAGATCTGGGCCGCGACGTTTATATCGGTTCCCTGCTTTCTCCGCTGCTGGACGGTCCTTCCGCCAAGGTGAGTGACGTTGTGGACGCCCTGCGTGGTGTCTATTGCCACAGCATTGGTGCGGAATACATGTATGCCCGCAACCATGAACAGCGCGAATGGCTGCGCAAGCGGCTTGAAGGCGATAACTGGCAATCCAGCGTGACGGTGGATGAGCAGAAAGCCATCCTGAAAAACCTGACGGAAGCAGAAGGGTTTGAAACCTTCTGCCAGAAGCGGTACGTGGGCGCCAAGCGCTTCGGGCTGGAAGGTGGAGAAATCTCCATTCCGTCCCTGCATGCCATTATTGATCAGGCTGCTGCGCAGGGTGTTTCCTCGGTCACCATCGGGATGGCGCACCGTGGGCGTCTGAACACGTTGGTGAACGTGGTGCGTAAACCCTACGTTGCCATTTTCAATGAATTTGCCGGTGGGTCTTTCAAGCCGGACGATGTTGCTGGCTCTGGTGACGTGAAATACCATCTTGGCTCTTCCACAGATGTGGAAGTGGGTGGTCATTCCGTTCATATCGCCCTGCAGCCCAATCCGTCTCATCTTGAAGCGGTTGATCCTGTGGTATGCGGCAAGGTGCGCGCCATTCAGGATGATGCCGGAGATACGGAAAACCGGTCTGGCCATATGGGGATCATCATTCACGGTGATGCTGCCTTTGCCGGGCAGGGCGTGGTGTATGAAACCCTCTCCATGTCCCAGCTTAAGGGATACCGCACAGGCGGCACCATCCATATGGTGGTGAACAATCAGGTTGGGTTCACCACCAACCCTGAAAATGGACATTCCGGCATTTATGGCACGGATGTTGCCAAATCCATTGAAGCTCCGGTGCTGCATGTGAACGGTGACGATGCCGAGGCGGTGATTTACGTCTCCCGTCTGGCGCAGGATTACCGGCAGGCTTTTGCCAGTGACATCATTCTGGATATCGTCTGCTATCGCCGCCACGGGCATAACGAAACGGACGAACCCGCCTTCACCCAGCCGGTGATGTACAAGGCCATTGCGGCGCACGAAACCCCGCATACCCTGTATTCCAAAAAGCTGGTGGCTGCTGGGGTAGTTTCTCAGGATGAAGTGCAGGCCCAGTGGGATGCCTTCTTCAACAAGCTGGATGAAGACTACAAAGCCGCGCAGTCCTATAAGGTGAACAAGGCGGACTGGCTTGAAGGTGGCTGGTCCGGTCTGATTGCGCCCACCACGGGCAAGGTGGAAGCCGCTTATCCGGAAACCGGCATGGCGCTTGATAAGCTGCGTAAAATTGGCGCTGCTATCTCCAAGGTTCCGGATGATTTTGATCTGAACTCCAAGATCGCCCGTCAGCTCAAGGCCAAGGCCAAGATGTTTGACACGGGTGAAGGGTTTGACTGGGCAACTGGTGAAGCAATGGGCTTTGGCTCGCTGCTGCTGGAAAACCATCGTGTTCGTCTTTCTGGGGAAGACTGCCAGCGCGGCACGTTCAGCCAGCGTCACGCAACCCTGATTGATCAGACCAACCAGTCTCAATACACGCCGCTGAATCATATCCAGGACGACCAGGCGAAAATTGAAATCTGGAACTCCTTCCTTTCAGAATATGGTGTTCTGGGCTTCGAGTATGGGTATTCCCTGCGCAACCCCAAAACGCTGGTGCTGTGGGAAGCCCAGTTTGGTGATTTTGCCAACTGCGCACAGGTGATTATTGATCAGTTCATTGCCTCGGGTGAAACCAAGTGGCTGCGGATGTCCGGTCTGGTCATGCTGTTGCCGCATGGATACGAAGGGCAGGGGCCGGAACATTCTTCCGCCCGTCTGGAACGGTATTTGCAGCTTTGTGCAGAAGACAACATGTTTGTCTGCAATATCACCACGCCTGCCAACTACTTCCATGCCCTGCGTCGCCAGTTGAAGCTGGATTACCGCAAGCCGTTGATCCTGATGGAGCCGAAATCTCTGCTGCGTCACAAACTGGCTGTGTCTGAACTGTCCGATTTCGGACCCGGCACGCGCTTCCAGCCGGTTCTGGGTGAGATTGATGCGCTGGGCCCGGATGCAGATATTGATCGCGTGGTGATCTGCTCGGGCAAGGTCTATTATGACCTGCTGGCCGAACGCCGTGAAAAAGAACTGAAAAACGTTGCCATTATCCGGCTTGAACAGCTCTATCCGTTCCCGGAAAGCGCGCTGGCTGAAGAGCTGAAGCGCTACCCGAAAGCCCAGATCATCTGGTGCCAGGAAGAAACGGAAAATGGTGGGGCCTGGCATTTTGCAGACCGCCGGATTGAAAAGGCATTGGTCGCGGCAAAACATCAGGCTGGCCGCCCGCAATATGTGGGCCGTGCCGCAGCAGCCAGCCCGGCAACGGGGCTTGCGCGCATTCATGCCGCAGAGCAGGCTGATCTGGTTGAAAGGGCCCTGGGTTTGAAGAAAACGGACTGAAACACACCGTCTGGGAAGGCCGCCCGCCCCGGTGAGGGCGGGCATGAACAAGCCGGTAAGGGTGGGAACAGAAAAGACCCTGCTGGTGTCTGTTTGAAGGAAATGGGGATAGAGGATGTCAGTCGAAATCAAGGTGCCGACACTTGGTGAGAGCGTAACAACTGCAACAATCGCCAAATGGCTGAAAAAAGCTGGCGATACCGTTGCGGCGGATGAACCGATTGTTGAGCTTGAAACCGACAAGGTGAGTGTTGAGGTGTCTGCACCACAGGCCGGGGTTCTTGGCGCGGAAGTGGCCAAGGAAGGGGATGAAGTGGAAGTAGGCGCCCTGCTGACCACGCTTGAACCCGGCGCAGGTGCACCGAAGGCAGCCGCTAAGAGCGCACCGGCTGAAAAACCTGCTGAAAAGAAGGCTGCTCCTGCTGCCTCTGCTCCGGCAGCCGCTCCGGCTCCTGCAAAGGCCGCTCCGGAAGTTGATGCCGCTGCGGCACTTCCTGCTGCCCGCAAGCTGATGGCGGAAAACAGCCTGAGCGCCGAGCAGGTTGGCTCTGGCACGGGTCTGAATGGCCGTATTACCAAGGGTGACGTTCTGGGCTTCCTGTCCCAGCCGCCGGTTGCGCAGCAGAAGGCTGCCCCCAAGCCGCCGCGTAATGATGACCCGCGTGAAGAACGTGTGAAAATGACACGTCTGCGCCGCACCATTGCCCGCCGCCTGAAAGATGCACAGAACACGGCAGCTATCCTGACAACCTTCAACGAGGTTGATCTTTCCAACGCCATGCAGATGCGCGCTGAATATCAGGATGCTTTTGTAAAGAAGCATGGGGTGAAGCTGGGCTATATGTCCATTTTCTCCCGCGCTGTGATTGCCGCCCTGAAAGAGTTCCCGGCCATTAACGCCGAAATTGACGGTGATGATGTTATTTACCGTGATTTTGTGAACCTGGGCATTGCCGTGGGTGGCCCGAACGGGCTGGTGGTTCCGGTTATCCGCGATGCGGACAAGCTGAGCTACGCCCAGATTGAAAAAACCATTGCAGGCTTTGGCAAGGCTGCACGGGAAGGCACGCTGAAGATTGATGATCTGGCAGGGGGTACCTTCTCTATCACCAATGGCGGTATTTACGGCTCCCTGCTGTCCACCCCCATTCTGAATGCGCCGCAGTCCGGTATTCTGGGCATGCACTCCATTCAGGAACGTCCGGTGGCAGTAAACGGTCAGGTCGTTATCCGCCCCATGATGTATATTGCTCTGTCTTATGACCATCGGATTGTGGATGGTAAGGAAGCGGTCAGCTTCCTGGTGCGTATCAAGCAGAATGTGGAAGATCCGCGTCGTCTTCTGATTGACGCCTGATTACGCGGAACGGGCCGGGTATGATGTCCGGCCTGTTCTTTTTTCATCTGACCCTGAACGCTAAGCGAGACGAAATTCATGCCGATTGAGATCAAGGTTCCTTCCCTGGGAGAAAGTGTCACAACCGCCACGGTGGGGAAATGGCTGAAGCAGCCTGGTGATGCGGTCAAGGCGGATGAGCCGATTGTTGAGCTTGAAACAGATAAAGTCAGCGTTGAAGTGCCCGCTCCGGCAGACGGACGGCTGGAAAGCCATGCCGTAGCCGAAGGGGATGAAGTGGATGTTGGCGCAGTTCTGGCGACGCTGGAAAAAGGCGCTGCTGGCAACGCGGCTTCTGCAAAACCGGCCCCTGCCAAATCTGCCGCGAAAAGCGATGCCAAACCGGCGGAAGCCCCCAAACAGGCTCCCAAGGCTGCCGCACCCGCTGCTGATGCGCCCACGCAAACCGATTACGATGTGATTGTGATTGGTGCTGGCCCCGGCGGGTATGTCGGCGCCATTCGCGCCGCACAGCTTGGCTTCAAGGTGGCCTGCGTTGAAAAACGCGCCACACTGGGCGGTACCTGCCTGAACGTAGGGTGTATTCCCTCCAAGGCGCTGTTGCAGTCTTCTGAAAACTTCCATGCCGCAGGCCATGATTTTGCTGCCCATGGGGTGGTGATTGACAGCGTGAAGCTGGATCTGGCCAAGATGCAGGCCCGCAAGGCGGATATTGTTGGTGCCAACGTGAAAGGGGTTGAATACCTCTTCAAGAAAAACGGCATCACATGGCTGAAGGGCCACGGCAAGGTTGAAGGCACCGGCCGCATTACGGTGGACGGCAAGCCTGTTACTGCCAAGCACATCATCGTTGCTTCGGGCAGTGATAGTGCAAACCTGCCGGGTATTGAAATTGATGAGAAGGTGATTGTCACCTCCACCGGCGCGCTGGAACTGTCATCCGTGCCCAAGCGGCTGGTGGTGATTGGTGGCGGCGTGATCGGCCTTGAACTGGGCAGCGTCTGGAGCCGTCTGGGTGCTGACGTGACAGTGGTTGAATTCCTTGATCGGCTGGTGCCGGGCACGGATAATGAAGTGGCCACCCAGTTCCAGAAACTGCTTGTAAAGCAGGGCTTCAAAATGAAGCTGGGCCATAAGGTCACCAAGGCTGAAAAAACCAAAAGCGGTGTTGTGCTGACGGTTGAACCTTCTGCCGGTGGTCAGGCTGAAACGCTGGAAGCCGATGTGGTTCTGGTTGCTGTGGGCCGCACGGCCGCCAGCAAGAACATGGGTCTGGAAGAAGCCGGTATTGAACTGGATAAACGGGGCCGTATTGTTGTTGATGCCCATTATGCCACCAATGTTCCGGGCATTTACGCCATTGGCGATGTGATTGCTGGCCCCATGCTGGCGCACAAGGCTGAGGAAGAAGGCGTGGCTTTGGCCGAACTGCTGGCCGGGCAGGCTGGGCATGTGAATTATGATGCCATCCCTGGCGTGATCTACACATGGCCGGAAGTGGCTTCCGTCGGCTTTACGGAAGAGCAGCTGAAGGAAAAGGGTACCGAATACAAAATCGGCAAATTCCCCTTCATGGCAAATGGCCGTGCCCGCGCACTGGGCATGACGGACGGTTTTGTGAAGGTTCTGGCCTGCAAGAAGACCGACCGCGTGCTGGGCGTGCACATTATTGGCCCGTGTGCTGGTGAACTGATTGCTGAAGCCACCATGGCCATTGAATTTGGTGCTTCTGCTGAAGACATCGGCCGTGTCTGCCATGCGCACCCGACACTGAGCGAAGCAGTGAAGGAAGCTGCTCTGGGGGCCGATGGTCGGTCTCTGAATATTTGACGATTTCCTTCTTTCTGGAAGGAATGCCATAATCTTCTGGCATGAATGACAGGAGAGACGTGGCATGCAAGGCGTAAACTGTCCGACACTGTTTTTGCTGGCGGGCAGTTTGCTCCTTGCTCCGGCTACCGGGTGGGCTGCTGCACAGCAGGACGTACCCGTAGCAAGCCCGACACCTGATAAGGAAAAGGGCCAGCCTGCTCAGGCGGATCAGGAAGGTGCTCCTTCGCCAGCACTGCCTCCGCCGGTAGAAGCGCCTTTGCCGATTGATCTTCCTCCCCTTCCTGTTCTGAACGAGGATGAAGCACGGGAAGAAGCAACACGCCTGAATCATGATTTCCGACATGAAGTGCCTGTGGCTTTGAAAGTGCCAACGGTGCGTAAGGAAGCATGGATTGCGCTGGCCCAGAAACAACTGGAGCTTGCCTCTTATCCGCTTGATCGCCCGCAGGTGCTGGTCATTGTGGACCGTAATCCTGCCGTGCAGCGCTTGTGCCTGATGCTGGCGCTTCCTCACAGTTCAGACTGGCAGGTGATCGGCAGCACCAAAGTCTCTACTGGCACCACAGGCCGAAAATTCTATTACATCACCCCAACTGGTGTGTTCGTGAACACAGCGGATATTCTGGGCTACCGCGCACTGGGTACCAAAAACGCCAACGGCATTATGGGCAACGGCATCAAAGGCATGCGGGTGTGGGATTTTGGCTGGCAGTGGGCCGAAAAAGGCTGGCTTCCATCGCGTGAAAAAGGGCAGATCCGTCTGGAGATGCACGCGACCGACCCTGTGTATCTGGAAAGCAGGTTGGGGCATGTGGCGTCTGAAGGGTGTATTCGTATTCCGGCATCCCTGAACGTGTTCATTGATAAACACGGCCTGATTGACGCGGAATATGAGCGTATGGCGACGGTTGATATCCGTTTCCGTGCCTTGTTGCGTAAGGATCGTGTGGCCTCGCCGCTGGCAGGGGCTGCTGTGGTGGTGGTGGATACATCCGATATGCCGGAAGTGATGAACGTGAATACTGCAGATGCAAAAACCGTAACGCATCGTCCGGGTGTAAAAGGGTGATGATATGTGGCGCACAGAGCCGCTTTTGGGCCGTGATGATGGGCTTAAGCACTGTTCAGTCAAAACTTTTGTAGTAGTGGTGCATTAAGCGTGGGGTATGCCCGGTGCCGCCATCATGGGATGAGGGAATGCCTAGCAGGCATCCCGAGATGAAGATGGTGCCGTATCAAAAAAACGTTATAACAAAAGCCAAGTGGCATCAGCAGAACGTGGAGATCCCCTGAACATGACAACCACACAGCTTCCGAGTGACCAGGCGTTGCTGGCCAGCCTGAAAACCATTGTTGGCCATCATCATGTCTTGACGGGTGAAGCCGAAACATACCGTTTCCGGCATGGCTTTCGTTTTGGGGCAGGAAACGTTCTGGCGGTTGTGCAACCGGGAACCCTGGTTGAATTGTGGAAGGTGGCGCAGGCTTGCGTGGCTTCCGGCAAGATTATCATCATGCAGGCCGCCAACACCGGGCTGACGGGTGGTTCCACGCCGGATGGTAATGATTATGACCGCGAGATTGTGCTGATCAGCACCCTGCGATTGACGGGGATTCATCTGATTGGTGAGGGCAAGCAGGTTGTCTGCCTGCCGGGTGCCACGTTGTATGAACTCGAAAACAAACTGACGCCGATCGGGCGGGAGCCGCACTCGGTTATCGGGTCGTCCTGTATCGGTGCGTCTGTGCTTGGTGGGGTGAGCAACAATTCCGGTGGAGCGCTTGTTCAACGCGGGCCCGCTTATACGGAAATGGCTGTGTTCGGTCAGGTTGGGGATGATGGGGTGCTCCGCCTTGTTAACCATCTGGGTATCCAGTTGGGCAATGACCCAGAAACTGTTCTGACCAAGTTGCAGAACGGCACGTTCAGCGAAGCGGATATCGACTGGAATGCAGGCCGTGGGCACGATGGCAATTACGTCACCCATGTGCGGGAAGTGGATGCGGATACACCTGCTCGTTACAATGCTGATCCGGGCCGGTGGTACGAAGCCGCAGGCTGCGCAGGCAAACTGGTGGTGTTTGCTGTGCGGCTGGATACTTTTCCGGCCAACAAGAATTCTTCCGTTTTTTATATCGGCACGAACAGCACGGATGAACTGGAAGACCTGCGCCGCCATGTGCTGACAGCATTTGATGAGCTGCCGATTGCGGGGGAATACATCCATCGCGATGCGTTCAATATTGCGGAACAGTATGGCAAGGACACGTTCTTTGTCATTCGCAAATTTGGCACCAGTTTTCTGCCGAAGATGTTCGCCATGAAATCCCGGTTTGATATCTTCACCAAACAGTTCGGGTTTCTGCCTGAAAACCTGAGTGATCGGATCATGCAGGCGCTGAGTGTGCTGATCCCCAGCCAGTTGCCTGACCGGATGCTGGATTACCGGGATCGGTTTGAACATCATCTGATGCTCAAGGTGACGGAATCCCTCACACCCAAGATGCGCGCTTATCTGACCGAGTATTTTGCAAAAGTAACGGGCGAGTTCTTTGAATGTACGCCAGATGAAGGCACGCGTGCGTTCCTTCACCGCTTTGCGGCGGCTGGGGCTGCAGTGCGGTATCGCGCCGTGCATCATCGGGATGCGGAAGACATTGTGGCGCTGGATGTGGCACTGCGGCGGAATGACCGTGAATGGTTCGAGACGCTACCTCCCGAAATTGAAGATAAGCTGATCGTCAAACTCTATTACGGTCACTTCCTTTGCCACGTGATGCATCAGGATTACGTGGTGAAGAAGGGGTACAACGCGGTAGCCGTTGAGCACAGCATGTTGCCGGGGCTGGATCAGCGTGGCGCGCGTTACCCTGCCGAGCATAACGTAGGGCATCTGTACAAGGCACCAGACGATATGGTGGCGCATTATCGCAGTCTGGACCCCTGCAACTGCTTTAACCCCGGTATTGGTCAGGCCACCAAGAAGAAAAACTGGGTGGCGGAAAGCGTCTGATCTGCCCGGAAGAACGCTGTGGGGTAGAGCCTGCTTACCAGCCGGAGAGGCTGGCTGGTGAGGAGGAGAGGAGTGGTCTGACGGGGAAAGCCTTCAGCAAGAAGCGCCAGACAAAGTAGGCCAGATAAAGCCGAAACGTCAGACAGAAAAAAGGCGTGCGGGGCGAACCCGGCACGCTTTTTTCATATCAGGACCACGTCAGACTTCCCGCCATGACAGCGGGAGAGCCAGTGTGGTCTGGGCTGGATTACAGGCCAGCAGGAACCTTGCCACCGTTTTCAACCAGCTTCTGGCGCACTTCCTTGATCAGCCACACATTCATGGTGGCGGAATCATTGGTGTCACCCGTGTAGCCCAGTTCACCAGCCAGCTTTTTGCGAGAGTCCAGAGAGCTGTCCAGCCCGAGGAGCTTCAGCAGATCAACAATGGACTCTTTCCAGTTGAGGTTCTGGCCATTTTTGGCAGCCATGTCGCTCAGAACGGCGTCAATGTTGACAGGTGCGCCAGCCGGCGGGGTGGCGCTGGCAGCAGCTTCAGCCGGTGCGCCAGCAGGGGTGGCGGCGGAGGCTGCGGCGGTGGCGCCGGTGGTGCTGTCAGGGGTGGCAGCCTTGGCGTGGTGGAAAATGGAGGAAAGAATGGAGCCGAAAATGCTCATGCTAATGTTTCCTTCTGCAATAGTGGACAGGCTGTGCTGTGAGAAACAGCCGCTTGAAACCCTGTCCAGACACGCATGCAAGCATACAACAGGGGTAAAGGTTGCATAGAGTGCTTGAGGAAAAGCAAAAATTAACTTTAGTTAATCAAATTCATTTCAAAAAGAGAAAGAGGTCGCCGTGTTTCTGACGTCTTTTCATGCTGAAATCTATGAAATTACCATGACATTATTTAAAGCCAGTATCAAAGAGAACCCGCTGGCGTGCGAGATCCACGATGTTTTCTGGTGAGGTCAAAGCCACTTTGAGTTTTTGAAAAAGAAAGAGGCTGCGGGGAAAGGCGTTTCTATAAGAAACAAGCCGTTTCGACAGAGTGGGCCCGCAGGCGTGGTCTGGCAGGCGGCGGCCCAGACCGAAAAGGAGAGGGCAGCCCTTGCTGGAAAGCAAAGGCCGCCGAACCGTTTTTAGTAGCGATATTCTTCATGCTTGAACGGGCCGGTTATCGGCACGCCAATGTAGTCTGCCTGGGTCTGGGACAGTTTGGTCAGCTGCGCGCCAACCTTTGCCAGATGCAGGGCAGCCACTTTTTCGTCCAGCTTCTTCGGCAGGGTGTAAACCTTCGCTTCATATTTGCCTGCCGGAGCCGTCCAGAGTTCGATCTGGGCCAGCGTCTGGTTGGTGAAGGAAGCGGACATCACGAAGGAGGGGTGGCCCGTGGCGTTGCCAAGGTTCACCAGACGCCCTTCAGAAAGAACAATCAGGCGCTTGCCGTCAGGGAACACAACTTCGTCCACCTGCGGCTTCACGTTGTCCCACTTGAAGTTGCGTAGGGCTTCGATCTGAATTTCAGAATCGAAGTGGCCAATGTTGCACACAATGGCGCGGTTTTTCATGGCGCGCATGTGGTCAACGGTAATCACGTCCACGTTGCCGGTTGCGGTCACAAAGATATCGCCACGGGGGGCGGCATCTTCCATGGTCACAACTTCATAGCCTTCCATGGCGGCCTGTAGGGCGCAGATCGGGTCAGCTTCCGTCACCAGCACGCGGCAGCCTGCGTTGCGCAGGGAAGCAGCAGAGCCTTTGCCCACGTCACCATAACCGGCAACCACGGCAACCTTGCCTGCCATCATCACGTCCGTGCCACGGCGGATGGCGTCAACAAGGCTTTCACGGCAGCCGTACAGGTTATCAAACTTGGATTTGGTAACGCTGTCATTCACGTTGATGGCCGGAACCTTCAGCGTGCCTTTTTTCTGCATTTCCCACAGGCGATGCACACCTGTTGTGGTTTCTTCAGACAGGCCTTTCACGTTGGCCAGCAGATCGGGATACTTGTCGTGCATCAGCACGGTCAGATCACCGCCATCATCCAGAATCATGTTGGGGGTCCAGCCGTCCGGCCCCTTCACGGTCTGTTCAATGCACCACCAGAATTCTTCCTCGTTCAGCCCTTTCCAGGCAAAGACGGGAATACCGGCAGCAGCAATGGCAGCCGCGGCGTGATCCTGCGTGGAGAAAATGTTGCAGGAAGACCAGCGCACGGTTGCACCCAGCGCCACCAGCGTTTCAATCAGCACGGCGGTCTGAATGGTCATGTGCAGACAACCAGCAATGCGCGCGCCCTTCAGCGGCTGGCTTTTGCCGTATTCTTCACGCAGAGCCATCAGGCCCGGCATTTCGCCTTCTGCAATGGAGATTTCCTTACGGCCCCAGTCTGCCAGAGAGAGGTCTTTTACCTTGTAGTCGCTCATGTCTGTCCTGTTCTTCCAAGAGAATATGGTGGCTTTCTATACAGGCTGGCTCCTGCTCAGGCCAGATATAACCAACATGTTGGTGGTTAAAGCTGTGCTGCGGCTTGCAAGATTGGCGCTTTTCTGGTCTCCACAGGGCAGTCTGAAGCTGAAAATGTGGTGGTCTGGCGCGGTTATGGCGGTGTTTCGTTCTATCCTGTTCAATGTCCTGGCGTTTCTGCTCACGCTGGTTATGGGGGTGGGGGCGTTTCCGGTGCGCTGGTTTGCCCATGGGCTGGCGCTACCCTACGCCAAGCTGTGGTCCCGGCTGGTGCTGCGCCTGTTCCAGACCATCTGCGGCGTAGAGGTGCGGATTACAGGGCGGGAGCATCTGGCAACCAACGGCCCCCTGCTGATTGCGTCCCAGCATCAGTCCGCTTTTGATACGCTGATCTGGATGCTGCTGGTGCCAGCGCCCTCCTATGTGATGAAAGGGGAGTTGCGTCGGATTCCCCTGCTTGGCCCCATGTTGATCCTGACGGGCATGATGCCGATAGAACGGGCAGATGGCGCACGGGCGCTGCGTATTCTGCTGCGGGAGACTGATACCGCGGTGCAGAAAGGCAAGCAGATCATCATTTTCCCTGAAGGCACACGTACAGCCCCCGGTGAGCACGTACCCCTCAAACCCGGCATTGCGGCCATGGCGACTCATACCCGGTTGCCCGTTGTGCCGGTTGCCACCAATTCCGGCCGGTTCTGGGGCCGGAACGCGTTTTTTAAGCGTTCCGGAGTGCTGCATGTCGCGATCGGCGCGCCCATAGGGCCAGCTAACCGCAAGGTGCTGCTGCCTCAGATTGAAAAAGAGTGGCGGGCCTTGGAAAAAGAGTTTTCCTGACCTCTCGAAATCGTGAGGAGGCGAGGGATAGCTGCGTCTGTCCTGTGGATAAAGTTGTGGATGTGGTGGCTGAATTCTTGTGCTCTTCTTGGCTGATCTTCTGTTTTTCTGTGAGCATTAAACAAAACTGTCATGAAGGAGTGTGTTTAACACTTTTCACATGAAAACGATTTTTATGGAAATTCACGGTAAAATAAAAAGGTTTCGCAATTTTTAATTGTGAAGAAATTATGACGTGAAGCGCGCTATTCAAAGCGAAGGCAGGAGTCTCACGCGCTTTGAAAACGCTGCCGTCTTGTGGATAAAATGAAAATACCGCTGGAATGACCCTGAAAACAGCCAATTTCCCTGTTCTGTTCTCCCCACGTTTTTCTGCTATTTGGAACGGATATGACTTTTTGGTAAGAACACGCTTGGAACACAGACGCAGATAGAGTTTTTTATGCCAGGCATGACACCCGCAGTCCCTCTTCCGGAATTTCTTCTGCGGAATGCGCGCATTGTTCCCAATCGGGATGATATTCTGCCGCTTCTGCCACGCAATGCTGTTGTTGCGGAGGTGGGCGTGATGACGGGCGATTTTTCAAAGAAAATTCTGGACGTTTGTCAGCCCTCAAAATTCTACGCCCTTGATCTGTTCACCATCCATGAACTGCCCATAGTCTGGGGGCAGCCCACCACGGATATGTTCGCCAACAAGACCCATCTGGATTTTTACCAGAAACGGTTTGCTGCGCAGATTGCAAAGGGGCAGGTGGAGGTTCTGGCGGGAGACAGCGCCGCCATGCTGGAAAGCCTGCCCGATAACAGTCTGGACGTGGTGTATCTGGATGCTGATCACACCTATCCGGCTGTAGCGCGTGAGCTTGAAGTATGCAGCCGTAAACTCAAGCCGCATACGGGCCTGATTGTGCTGAATGATTACATCATGGCAGACGGAGGCGGCCCATACGGCGTTATTCAGGCTGCTCATGAATTCATGCTGAAATATGGCTGGGAAATGCTGGTCTTTGCCCTGCAGGAATACATGTATTGTGACATTGTTATTCGAAAACTGCCTGCCAGCAGACCACGCCGCCTGATGCAGCGCCTCGCCCTGCAATTGGGATATCGTAAGCTTGGCCGGTTCTAGCGGCTTTTTCTCGGCACATCCGTTGCCGATGAGCAGGGCGGGCGGCCAGAGGGCGCCCGATCAGACATTCCTGCCGGTAGGGATGGCTCTGTGTCAGGTGCCGTCTATTCTTTCTGAAACACGGAACTAACTGAGCGGATCATACTCTTGCGTCCATACTCTGCTGGAAAAGCAGAAGGGCAGGGTCTGGAAGGCAGAGGGCAGCATGACGATGGTAAGCAGGCGTGTTCTTCAGGCGGGTGCGGCTGGTCTGGCAGGGCTCATGCTGTTGGAAACGGCCTTGTGGTGGGGTGGTGTTACCTACCTCAAACATCGGGTGGCGGCTCTTCACTCCAGAACGGGGTGTTCTCTGGTGTCTCAACGCCAGCATGCGGCAGGATGGCCATTTTCCGCACGTCTCAGGCTGGAGCCGGTGCGTGTTCAGTGCGAACTGCCGTCTTCTGAAACCGTGGTGGGCACCATAGGCAGCGTGAGTGTGGAACTGGCCCCATGGCACCCGGCCTCGGTTCATGTTCGGCTGGAAGGGGGAGAGGTGTGGGGTGTGGTTACACCGCCCGAGACGGCTTTGCCGTTAAATCCGGACGAGCGAAAAACACCTATACAGTCGGCAGTGCGCGTGGTGGCGCGGCGGGATGGGGCACCTTTGCGCCTGTCTTTCCCCTTGCGGTATCGGCAACGGGGGCGGCTGGATTTTCAGACTGACTTTACCCGCCTTGTGGGAGAGGCAGGGCACATGATGGAGCATCCTGTCACGGCGCGCGGCGTAGCGGGATATGTTATCTGGAACACGGAAGCCTCGCCGCAATCCAGCGCGCTGGCGGTCTGGCTTCAGGCGCGGCAGGCCGTGGTCGCCCCATGGCCGGACATGCTGAACGCTGTGGATATTGCGGTGGCTGTGCCCGGGCCTGCAAAAAATGTGGGGCTGTTCTGGCAGGCGCTGGCTGGCACCGTGGCGCACCCACCGTCCTCTCTGGTGGCGGAGGTGCCCTCCAAGGTGGGAGGACCGCTTCCCTTTGAGCCCAATCTGCTTGTGCAGCATGTGGCGGCGCAGTGGCGTGGGCTCAAGGCGGTCTGGTCTGCCAAGCTGGTTCTGCCCGCAGAAGGCGGGGCAGCGGGAGAAAGCTGGCTGACCCTTACAAACTGGCGGCTGCTTGTGAATGACCTTACGGAGCACAGAATTCTCAGCCCGCAGCAGGCGGCGTTTCTCAACCGCGTTTCGGATCACGTGGAGCAGAAACAGGGAACGCCAGATGGTCCCCTCATGGTGCCGCTGCCAGTAAGGGAAGGGCAGGTGCAACTGGGGGGTATTTCCGTGGATATGCTGTTCGGCTTGGCCCACAAGGCCATGGAGGGTCAGGAACAGGAAAAGCCGCCCCACGCATCGCCTCCGTGATGAACCGTTTCAGCCGAGGGCAGCGCTGCCAAACCCTGTGGTTTCAGGCGCAGCGTGATCAGCCCGTCTGGCGTTGTTGGGGCAGTTTCAGAGACTTTTCATGAAACAGAAATCAGGCCTGCATCGTTTGGGTTAGAACGAATCCTTTTCCCGGCGCAGGCGGGCGAAAGTGGCTGCATCCGGCGCGCGGAGGAATGGGTTTGTGGCGCGCTCCAGCCCCAGTGTGGACGGAATGGTGGGTTTCCCTGCGGCCCTCAACCGTCCCACCTCTTCGGCGCGTTGCGCCAGAGCGGGGTTGTCCGGGTCTACATGCCGGGCGAAGGCCGCGTTGCTTTGGGTATATTCATGCCCGCAGCAGACCAGAGTGTTGTCGGGCAGGGAGTCAAACCGGTGCAGGCTATGGAACATCTGCTCAGGCGTCCCTTCAAACAGGCGTCCGCATCCAAGGCTGAACAAGGTATCCCCACAGAACAGCGTTGGGGGATCAGGAAAATACAGGGCTATGTGCCCCTTGGTATGGCCCGGAACGGCAATAACCTGACCACAGGCGTCCCCTACGGCAATGCTGTCATCGTCATGGAGGGGGATATCCAGTGCGGGCATGCGATGCTGTTCACTGGCAGGTCCAGCTACTCGCGCATGGTAGCGGGCGCGCAGGGCATCCGTGCCGCCCACGTGGTCCGTATGATGATGGGTGAGCAGGATAAGATCCAGCCGCCCGCCTTCGGCATCCAGCGCGGCTTCAACGGGCGCGGCCTCTCCAGGGTCCACCACTGCGGTGGTGCCGGTTGCGGTATCCCGCAGCAGCCAGGTGTAATTGTCAGACAGAACAGGAATGGCTCGGGTCAGGAGGGTCATGATGGTTTTCTTCCTCTCCAGCAGCAGGGGGCAGTCGCAGCGTGGCATCAGGCACGCAGATCATGATAGGCAGGGTCCATGCAGAATGTCATGCCCCCGACAGGTGTTCCCGCAACTGTCGTCCCGTTTTACCAGTCTCATGAGGGTGAGGTGTGCGCGGCCCTGCTGCGTGATCGGTTACAGTGGTTCTGGCCGGATCTGCGGCAGCAGAGGGTGCTGGGTATTGGATATACGCAGCCTTATCTGGGCGCATGGCGCGGGCGGGGTGCACTTTGTGTGTCTGCCGTGCTGGGGCGACACGGGGCAGCCTTAATGACCTTGCAGCAGGAAGGTGGGCGACTGCCGCCGGAGGAGCGGACATGCCTTGTGGATGCCCAGCACCTGCCCTTTGGTGATGAAGCCTTTGACCGTATTCTGCTTGTTCATGCCTTGCAGGACGAGGAGCAGGCCGTCACCCTTCTGCGGGCGGCGGGCCGTGTGCTGCGCGATGACGGACGCATGGTGCTGATTGTGCCCAACTGGTTTGGTGGCCGCCTGCGCCAGCGGGGCACACCCTTTGCGCAGGAGACCGCGTTTACACGCGGCAGCCTGCGACGTGTGCTGGCCCATGCCATGCTGCATGTGGAGCGGCGGGATGAGGCCCTGTTTCTGCCAGCGGGGCAGGGCTGCACCAGTCTGCAGCGCGGGCAGGCTTCAGATATTGCGGGCAAGGTGCTTTCTCCCGGTCTGGGGAGCCTTCGGCTGGTGGAGGTTGTGAAAGATGTGTATTCGGCCCGCCCGTTGCCTGTTGCCGAGCGCAAGGTCTGGTTTTCAAAGATGATGGTGCCCGTGCAGGACGCCTGACGCAGGGCGAGCCTAAGGGTTTTGGGCACAAAGTCTGCCAGAATGGACGCGTGAGTGGGGAACATGCGTTGCCATGAAACTGGACGCATGGTGTTATCCGCTGCTTTTCTGGTAAAGGCTGCACTTCCCTGCGGTGGGGCGTCTTCTTGTGGTTGGGGCTGGTTCCATTCTCACGTCTTTTCTTCTTTGCGGTTTGTTTGTGCTGTTTGTCGGGGCGGGTATTCTGGCGTTGCTGCCGGATCGCGCCTTGCGGCAGGCGGCTCACTGGCGTGGGGAAATGCTGACTGCGCTGTGGGGTGGCATTGGTGCGCTGGCGACAGTGGGGGCCGCGCTGCGGATTGAAGGCGGGGTAAGCTGGTGCCCGGTTTTTGGTCTGGATGGCCCAACCCTGCCCATGCTGGTGCTGCTGGCATTTACTGGCGGGATGATAAGCCGGGGCCGGCGCGGGATGGCCTGCGTGCTGACAGGGCTGGCGTTTCTGGCGCTTTCTCCGCTGGTGTTTGGTCTGCTGGCCGGCACCGCGCTTGTCATGCTGGCAGACCGGGGGCGGCAGGGTGTGTGCTTGCCGGTTGCCGTTATTCCGGCCTGTATTCCGGCGGATAGTCCCCTTTCACCGCTTTTGCTGTGCCTGATGGTTTTGCTGCTGGGGTGGGGTGTTTCCTCCCAGAAAGGGCCGGAGGCCATGCTGCCTGCGGGGATAGGCCTGTTTCTGTTTGGTCGCCTGCTGGCGGAAGAAGGTATTCTGGACCCCGTGCAGCAGACTTTGCTGTTGTTGAGCGGAGGGGCCGTTGCGCTGGGCGGGTGTGTGCAGGCCTTGCGCGCACCGCTTGCCGCCCGTGTGGCTAGTGGGCTGGCCAGTGCGGGGTTTGGCGCTCTGGTGGTGTTGCTGACACTGGCTTTAGGCACCAACCTTGAAGGCATGGAACAGTTTCGTACAGCCACGTTGCTGGGCGCTGGCGCTCCCTTTCTTGCTTTGTTGGCGCTCCTGTGGCTGTGCCGGGGAGAGGATGAGGCCAATGCAGACGCACCATTCTTTTCCCCCCACAGTCTTGCCACGGCAACGCCCGCCGGGCGGGTATTGCTGGGTATGGCGGTGCTGATGCTTTCTGGTCTGCCGCCGCTGGGTGGGTTTTCCGTTCTGTGGTGTTTGCTGACGGCGGGAGAACTGGCTGCTGTGGGGGCTCAGCCGGTGCAGGCGCTCTGCACCATTCTGGTGCTGGTGGGGGCGGCGGGCCTTATGGTGTTGGGTGTGCTGGGCCTGTTACGGCTGGCGCTGGCTGCTCTTGCCCGCCAGAAAATGCAGGTGGCGCAGCAAACTCCCGCGCCGGATGGATACGGGTTGCTTCTTCTGCCTGCCGGGGTCTCGCTAGGGGCAGCGGTTGCCGTGGCGGTGCTGCCGGGCGGCTGGCTGGCCCTGATGGATCATCTGTTTGTTGGCACGGCCCCGCGTGATTTTTCATGGGGCACCCTGCTGAGCGTGTGGTTTGTGGATACCACCATCAGCTTTACGCCGTTGTTCTGCGTTCTGGCGCTTCTGGTCTGTGTGGGCATGGCCATTACTGTGGGGCGCGTGCTGGGGTTCTATCCATTCCGTCAACCACAGGCCGCGCGCGCCGCGTGGCAGGAAGCCGGACCAATGGTGGCGCTGGGGGATGGTGTTATGGCGTCCAGCAAGACAGGCCCCGCAGTGTTGTGGACTGTGTTGCTGGTCTTTCTCGGTCTGGAGAAGCAGACGTCAGCATCTTGGCCGCTGGTGGAAAAGACAGCGGCAGCCGGGCGCTCCATGCGGAGCATGCTGTTCAGAACGGTAGGGTGGTGCGAGGCCCAGGGTATGGTCCTGATCCTGCTTTTTCTGGGGGCAGGCCTGATTTTGGGACTGTTTACCAGCAAATGACACCTGCTTCCTTACCGCACACGCTCTCCTGGGGCTGGATGTTTCTGTCTGCTCTTACTGTTGGCGCGCAGATTGGCCTCATGGTGTTGGTGGCTCCGCTTTTCAGTGGATGGGTGGACAGGCTGGCAGGCCGTCTGGCAGGCCAGACACGTTATCTGGCAAGTGGCCGGTGGCAGGAAATCCGGCATCAGTTCGTGCGCCCCAGCTTTCGCGAGCCGGGTGATGACCTGAGCAGTCTCTCAACCCGCGCCGCGTTTACGTTGGCCGTGCTGGCAGCAGGCATGGTGCCGGTTTACGCGCTGCTGCCCTCTGGTCTTCCGGCCCCCGGCCTGTTGCTGGTGTGTGCTGTGCTGGTGGGGGCGTCCCTCCTGCTGTGCTTGCCGCGTGTGGTGTTGCGGGGGCAGGCAGCATTGTCGGGCTACATGGCGTTCATGGCGGATAGTCTGCTTTTACCCGCTTTGGTGCCAGTGCTGGTTATGGTGGGTGGGCAGGATCTGTCGGCTTTTCTTGCGCATGTGCAGGGGCTTTCTCCGCTAGGCGCTGGTGCTCCTTTTGTGCTGATGGGCGTGGCCCTGTTTGGCGCGGCGGCATGGCGCGGAGCATCGGGGGACGCCGCGCAGATCTGCCCGCTTTCCGGTGCGGATAGGGGGCTGTGGCTTCTGGCCGAAGACCTTGTGCAGCTTTGCTGGGTTACGCTGGCGGGAGACGTTGCATGGTCCGGTTGTTTGGCCTTGCCAACGGATGCAGGAGTGGAACCCTGGTTTATGGCCTGTCTGCAGGGTGGTGGCGCATGGTTGCTCAAATTGGTGATTGCGGCGCTTGTGCTGGCGGCTATGCAACTGATGGTTCTGCCACCACCGCGCCGCGCGCGGGTGAGGCTGGCCTGCGTGTTTCTGCTGGGCCTTGTGGCGTGGCAGGCTGCGTATCCGGGCCTTGCAACACCGGCAACACAGGATAAAACAGCCGCCATTCAGGTGCAGGACCCTGCCTTTGGCGCGGAAGGAACCACGCAGTGACACTTGCCGCCATTCTGGCCCCGTTGCTGGCCCTGTGCGTGGTGGCGCGTGGTATGGGGTTTCTGCCTGTGCTTGGGGCCGTCATTGCCGCCGCCATGCTGGTGGATGGTCTGGCTCCCTTGCAGGAAACAGCAGCTGCTTTTGTGCTGCTGTTTTCCATTGGGCCGGTCTGGTTTCTCACTTACTACCAGCAGGACAGAGTGCAGGAACGCAGTGGTCCTGCCGTGCCGTTTTTTGCGTTGGGGCTGATGGTGGTTCTGCTGCTGGCCAGCGCGCGGTCTGGCGTGCCGCTGTTTCCGGCAGGGTTGTGCGTGGTGCTGGCAGGGCTGGTGGCCGTGACGTACCGGCAGGCCATGATCTGGCAATGGGCCGGACTTCTGACATGCGTGAACGGGATCATGCTTGCAGGGGTGATTGAAAAGCAGGTGATGGTGGTTGGTGTTGCGGCGCTGGCCGGGTGCGTTATCAGCGTGCTGGGTGGCCTGTATGTCCATCGTGTCATGCCGCGTGTGGCTGTGGTGCGGGCGTCAGGCCGTAAGGACGCTGACCGCAAGGGCCATCCTGTCGAGAAGCGCTTTCGGGGTGACGCACCGTTGCCGTCAGACCCGGTGCCGGCCTTTGGCGCAGAGAGAGGCGCACAGGAGCCTCCTCCCCGCTCTTTGCCATCTGGTGAAACAACGGAAGATGCGGACAAACCCGCCCCCAAGGCGGAGGATGACCCTGCATGACCGTTCCTGTTTTTCTGGCGGCTCTGGCTTTTGCATGGCCCTTGCTGGGCGCGGTTGTGGTCATGACCGCGCCAACAATGCGCAGTCGGGAGGTTGCCGTATGGATGGCGGGCATCGGCTGTGTGCTGGCGCTGGCAGTGTTTCTGTTTCCCGCTACCGGAGCCGTGGCCGCCGGATGGGACGATGATCCGGTGCAACGCGCAGGGCGTGTGATGCTGGCGTTTGGCCTGTTGCTGACGGTGCTGGAAAGCCGCGATATGGCAGACCGTTTTTTGCGTGGTCTGCCGCATGTATCCACGGCGTTGGCCGGGTTGGCCTGTGTCACACCTGATCCGGTGGTGGGGTTGGGTATTCTTGAGGCGTCTCTGGCTTACGGAGTGTTTGTGTTCGGGCGTCCGGCGGGGCAGGCGCGTGCGGGCTGGGCATTGGTGCGGACAGGCTCAGTGGGGCTGTTTCTGGTGTTGGCGGGGCTGCTGTTGCCTAGCGCGTCTCCCTCGGCAGGGCTGATGATGGCCTGCGGCATTGTCATGCTGGCGGGCCTTACGCCGTTCGGGCAGCCGTGGCGCGAGGAAAATGATACCTTCCTGTTTCTTCCCTTTGCTGGTGCGGCCCTGCTGCTGTCCATGCGGTTGCGCCCGCATGGCGGGGAGGCGTTTGACACGGCGCTGGTTGCTGCGGGGCTGGCATCTGTCTGGCTGACAGCCTGTGCAGGCCGGTCTGATGGTGGTCTCCGTCTTTTCCGAACCTTCCCGTCCGCGCTGGCGCTGATTGCCGTGGGGGCACGGGCGGATGTGGCCGCTCTTCTGTTCCTGTGTGGCTGGTGTCTGGCCGGGGGCAGCCGGTCTGGACGCTCATGGGCGGCGCGGGCTTTGGCCTGCTTTCCGCCGGGGGCGCCGTTTGTGGGCTGCCTGCTGCTGCTTTCCGTTATGAGTGACTGGTCATGGATGTTCACGGTGCTCACGGTGGCGGGCATTTTGTGTGCCGTGGTGCGGGCCGTGCCAGCAGGCGGCTTCGGGCAGGATATCTGGCCCCGTGATGTTGCAGGCCGTGTGGCGTGTTCCGTGCTGGTGGTCACCGGATTTCTGGTGCCGCTGGCCATGATGCTGGGAGCCTTCTGATGGACCCTGTGGCCCATATCCGCGCAGGGGCTGAAACCGGCACGCCGTGGCGGTTCCGGCTGGAGGAACTCGCATGGCGGGATCTGGTTGATGGCCTGAAACAGGCAAAATTGCCTTTTGCCGGGCTCTGGTGTGACGGAACAGACGTGCATGTGCTGTTTCTGCCCCACGGCAACCAGCCGCTGGCCGCAACTTTGGCGCTGGAAGACGGGCGCTACCCCGCTTTGTCCCCTGCCAGAGCAGTTTCCAGCCTGTACGAACGCATGGTGTTTGATCTGTACGGGGCAGAGGCCATGTGGGCGCGCGATGTGCGCCCCTTGGTGGATCACGAGGTCTGGTCCAGCACCACACCCCTCGCAGTAACGCCCGGCCCGGCAGGTGGCCATAAGGGCATGATTGCGTTTGAGCCATCTGAAGCCTTTACGGCGGTGGAAGGCCTCGCCGCAGGTGTTGGACCCGCCACCGGCAGGATGGAAGCGCCGTGTCATGTTGCCCTGACCCTGCGTGGAGAGACCATTGCGGCGGCGGAAACGGTTACAGGTTATGCGCACCGCGGCATGGCGCTGCGCTGGCGTAACAGCCGTGTGGATGATGCCTGCCGCTTAACTGGACGTGTGGCGGCGGGATGCTCGGCAGCGCATCAGGTGGCGTTCTGTCAGGCCATAGAGGCTGCCTGCGGCGAGCAGATCGGGCATGAGGTCAGCCAGTTGCGCGTGGTGCTTCTGGAACTGGAACGCTGTGTGCAGCATCTCTACACGCTGGCGGCGCTGGCGCGGGAAGCTGGAGCGGTTCTGGTTGCGTCCCGCTGCATGTGGTTCCGTGAGCAGATTCTGAAGGAGGCCGCGCCCGTAATCGGGTCGCGCCTGTTGATGGACCATTGTGTTCCGGGCGGCGTAAGCCTGCGGAGTGCCTCGGAGGTGGGAGACCTCTGCACACGTCTGACTGAACTGGGGGACGACATCTATCCCGGCTTGGCAGACCTTTGGCGGAGCTATCCTGGGCTTTCCGCCCGCCTTGCCGGTGTTGGCGTGCTGGACCGCGCCGGGTGGGAGCGTGTGGGGCTGGATGGACCAGTGGCGCGGGCCAGCGGTAGCGATAGTGACTGCCGCCGCGATATGCGCTTGTATGATGGGCTATGGCGTTTTACCGCTGGCCGGCAGGAAGGCAGCGTGGAAGATCGCGCCGCCGTGCTGGTGGATGAGGTGGGAGAAAGCCTCCGCATGTTGGGTGACCTGGTTCCGCGCCTCGGCCTGACCGCAGGGGGACGGATTGACCTGTCCTATCAGGATGGAGAAGGCATTGGCATGACGGAAGGCCCATGGGGCAGGGTGCTTTATTGGGTGCGCCTGCTGAACGGGCGGGTGGAGCATGTGTTCCTGCGAGATCCATCTTATCCGGCACTCATGGCCTTTGAATCCATGCTCCCCGGCCAGAACGTTGCGGATGTTGCCCTCATCAAGGCTTCGCTGGGCGTGAATGCGGCGGCGCTGGATGGATAATTCGGGAGAACTGGACGTGAAGAAAGACACACATCCATGGGCCTGATCCGCGCTGTTTTCGATGCAGCCTTTCGTCAGGGTGGCGGGCGGCTCAAGCCGGTGGGGCCACGCTGGCCGCTGCTGCTGTTCCATGTGGATACGGGTGGCTGTGGCGGCTGCGGCATGGAATTGCAGGCTCTGGCTACAGGCCCGTACGATGCTCAGGGTGCGGGGTTTGGCTTTGTGCAATCCCCCCGTGCGGCAGATGCCCTGCTGGTGACGGGGGCCGTGACCCGCGCCATGATGCCTGTTCTTGAAACCGCATGGCAGGCCATGCCAACCCCAAAGGGGCTGATCTGCGTGGGTAATTGCGCCGTGGATGGTGGTATTTTTACCGAGAGCTATGCCGTTATGGGCGGGTTGGACCGGAAAGTGCAGATTGATCTGCGCATTCCCGGTTGTCCGCCCTCTCCGCAGGATGTGCTGGAAGGGCTGTGTTCCCTGTTCGGAAAACGGTTGGAAGACAGTGCCGCAGCCGTTCAGGCTGACGGCGCGGGTTCGTCTTCCACCTCTTCCTGAAGGTCTTCCGCTGCTTTTTTCAGCTTGAAGAAGCTCAGGCGGCTCAACGGTAGCAGCGCCATGTAAATAACCCCGGCGGCTGCCAGCGCCCCCCATGGATCAGCAACCAGAACAGCAGCATAAGCTCCCGTGCCCAGCATGACGGGCAGCACAAAATGAGCCGGCACTTTGAAGTTCTTGAAAGACCAGACCGGCAGGGTGGAAACCAGCAGAAATGCGGTACTGATCAATGTAAAGCTGGGCAGATAGGCTAGACGAGTGAACTTGTAGAGCCACACAATATCCAGCTTTTCTGCTTCCAGCCCCAGAAACAGTGGGAACAGGGCCAGCCCCGCCCCAGCCGGAGCCGGGACGCCGGTAAAGAAGTTGCTGGCGTATTTGGGCTTTTCCTCGGCTTCATCCAGCGTTGCGTTGAACCGGGCCAGCCGCAGCGCCATACAGACCGTAAACATCAGGCACGGCAGAAAAGCGTAGCGTCCGCCATCCCGCAAAGCCCAGAAATACAGCAGGAAGGAGGGAGCCACGCCAAAGCAGAGGAAATCTGAAAGGCTGTCAAATTCCGCACCAAATCGGGTGGACCCGCGCAGCAGGCGGGCAATACGGCCATCCAGCCCATCAATGAACGCTGAAATCAGCAGGGCAATGGCTGCCGCCTGAAACCGGCCATCTACGGCAAAGCGCATACCGGTCAAACCGGCGCACAAGCCAAGCATGGTCAGAATATTCGGGATCAGCCGGTTGAAGGAGGGTCCCTTGATTTTGTTCCGCACACGCCGACGCAACCGCTTGCGCCGCAGCCCGCGCGGGCGGGACGGATCTTCCGTCCGGCTGCCCGATTGAGAGCCACCTGCGGCTGAATCTTGCGATGCGCCGGGCTGGATGGCGCTGCCTGCCATGGAGGATGTGGTGCCCGGTGTTTCCGTCACTCCATCAGGCGGAGTGTGCCCTGTGGAGGCAGAATTGGCCAGGGTGCCAGCCGGTGCGCCGTTATCAGAAGGGAAGGCGGAAGAAGGAGGGTGCACTGTCACGGGAATCAGAGACGCGCCATCACGGTTTCACCGCCCACCATGGTCTGGCCAACAGAAACCAGAGGTTCCACACCCGGCGGCAGATACAGGTCCGTGCGGGAGCCAAAGCGAATCAGGCCAAACCGTTCCCCCGCTTCCATCTGCATACCTTCGGTAACACTGCACACAATACGGCGGGCTACCAGGCCGGCAATCTGTACAACGGCCATCATGCGGCCATCCGGCAGCGTGAGGCTGAGGGCATTGCGTTCGTTCAGTTCAGACGCCTTGTCCAGACTGGCGTTCAGAAACTGGCCCGGATGATAGGCAATGCGGGTAACAGTCCCTGCTGCGGGTATTCTGTTCACATGCACATCCAGCACGGACAGGAACGTGGCAATGCGCCATACAGGCACCGGGCTCATGCCCAGTTCAGCTGGCGGGGCGACTTTTTCAATCGAGACAATGCGTCCGTCTGCGGGGGCTACCGCAACATCGGCGCGGGCAGGCGTAATACGTTCCGGGTCACGGAAGAAATACAGGCAGAAACCGAAGAACAGGCCACTGGCGGTGCCAAGGAGCTTGAGCTTGGGGCAGGAAAGCTTTCTGGCCAGATAGCGTGTGGCGAGCGTGGCAGCACCAGAGGCCAGAAGAAAAGGCCGTGCCTCCGGGTGGGGAGGGGCCATGACCATTTTAAGCGAAGCAAGAAGAGACATGAGGCTGGTCCTTATCAAGTGAGGCGGGGCATGAACAGAAAACAGGGGCGGGTGCCAGCCGTTCCCTGTTTGTGGTCTGCGTCAGGCCGCGCCTGCCAGCGCCTCACGCACGGCGGTAAGGGCCGCATCTGCCGCGCCGGCATTGGGGCCGCCTGCCTGCGCCATGTCCCGTCGGCCACCACCACCTTTGCCGCCCATGGCCACACTGGCCGCACGCACCAAGGCAACGGCGTCCACTTTTTCAACAGTTTCCGGCGCCACGGCAGCGACAACACTGCCTTTGTCACCCGCTGTTGAAATCAGCACCACAACATCCGCATTGCCCTGCTTCAGAATGGTTTCTGCAAGCCCTTTCAGTTCACGCGGGGCGGTGTCCCCCACGTTGCGGCTGGCCAATCTTACGCCACCAACGTCTTCCACACCGGCGGAGGCGGCATTGCCTGCTGCCAACTGGCGCTGAAGCTGGGAAATCTGCCGTTCCATGGTGCGGCGCTCTTCCAGCAGCAGGGCCAGACGTTCCGGTGCATCTGCGACGCTCACCTTCATCATGGCGGCCATCTGGTTGAGGCGCTGCTCATTGGCGAGGGAAAGCGTTTCAGCCGCTTTGCCTGCAACGGCTTCAATACGGCGCACGCCAGCAGAAACACCGTTTTCCGCCGTAATGCGGAACTGGCCGATATCGCCCGTGCGGTTCACATGCGTGCCCCCGCAGAGTTCGATTGACCATGCGCTTTTGTTTCCATCGGCACCGCCCATGGAAACCACGCGCACTTCATCGCCGTATTTTTCGCCAAACAGGGCCATAGCTCCTTCAGCCACGGCTTCTTCTGGCGTCATGGAGCGGGTGACTACCTGAGAGTTCTCACGGATCAGGCGATTCACCTCAGCTTCCACTTCCGCCAGTTCTTCCGCCGTGATGGGGCGCGGCTGGCTGACGTCAAAGCGCAGGCGGTCTGGCGTGTTCAGGCTGCCTTTCTGGGCAACATGCGTGCCCAGCTTGCGGCGCAGGGCCTCATGCAGCAGATGCGTGGCGGAGTGATGCGCACGAATGGCGGAGCGGCGGTCATGATCCACGGTGGCGGTTACGGCCTGACCGGGGCGCAGTGTGCCTTCGGTCACGGTGCCATAATGCACGATCAGATCACCGGCTTTTTTCTGCGTATCGGTTACGGCAATGCGCAGGCCGTTCGCTGTAAGGGTGCCGGTATCTCCGGCCTGCCCACCACTTTCTCCATAGAATGGGGTCTGGTTGAGCAGCACGGCCACTTCCGCACCAACCGGGGCTTCTTTCACAAAGCCATTGCCCACAACCACGGCCTGAACTTCGCCATCAGCCTGTTCTGTGCTGTAGCCAAGGAATTCAGACGCACCAAACTTGTCGCGTGCTTCAAACCACACAGTTTCCAGCGCCGTATCGCCAGAGCCTACCCAGGAGGCACGGGCGCGTTCACGCTGTACGGTCATGGCGGCATCAAAGCCTTCCACGTCCACCGGGTGACCGCTGCCGCGCAGGGCGTCCTGTGTCAGGTCAAGCGGGAAGCCGAACGTATCATACAGGCGGAAGGCAACATCACCCGGCAGGGCAGCGCCCGGCGTGAGTTTGTCGGTTTCTTCCGCAAGCAGGCCCAGGCCGCGATCAAGCATGGCTTTGAAGCGTTCTTCTTCACCACGCATGGTTTCACGGATCAGGGCTTCACCCTGCACCAGTTCAGGATAAGCCTGACCCATCTGCTGGATGAGCACGGGCAGCAGTTTGTAGAACACGGGCTCGCGCGTGCCCATCATGTGCAGATGGCGCATGGCGCGGCGCATGATGCGGCGCAGCACATACCCTCGGCCATCCTTGGAGGGCAGAACACCATCGGCAATCAGGAACGCTGTTGAGCGCAGATGGTCCGCCACTACGCGATGACTGGACTTGAACGGGCCATCAACGCTTTGGTGGGTCAGATCCGCAGAGGCCTGGATCAGAGCCACAAACGTGTCGGTATCGTAGTTGTCGCGCTTGCCCTGCATGATGGCGGCAAAGCGTTCCAGACCAAGGCCGGTATCAATGGAAGGGCGGGGCAGCGGAGAGCGCACGCCCGGCGGGTCTTCAAAATACTGCATGAAGACCAGATTCCAGATTTCCACAAACCGGTCCCCGTCTTCATCAGGGGAGCCAGGGGGGCCACCGGGAACATCTGGGCCGTGATCAAAGAAAATTTCGGAGCAGGGGCCGCAGGGGCCGGTATCGCCCATCCGCCAGAAATTGTCAGACGTGGGAATACGGATAATGCGGCTGTCATCCAGCCCCGCAATGGAGCGCCACAGTCCGGCGGCGTCTTCATCTTCAGAGAAGACGGTCACCAGCAGTTTGTCTTTCGGCAGGCCGAAATTCTTGGTCACCAATGTCCAGGCGAGTTCAATCGCTTCGGGCTTGAAATAATCACCGAAGGAGAAATTGCCCATCATCTCAAAGAAGGTGTGGTGCCGGGCTGTATAGCCTACGTTATCCAGATCGTTATGCTTGCCGCCTGCCCGCACAACTTTCTGCGCCGTGGTGGCGCGTGAGTAGGGGCGGGTTTCCTGTCCGGTAAACACGTTCTTGAACTGCACCATCCCCGCATTGGTGAAAAGCAGGGTGGGGTCATTGCGCGGCACCAGAGAAGAGGAAGGCACAATCTGGTGCCCTTTCCCGGCGAAATACTCCAGAAAGGTGGTGCGAATTTCGTTTGTGGTCAGCATGGCGTGAGGCAGACGGTCCTGAAACTGGTTGGGCGCGTGAATTCCCAAAGCCAGCCTTTTCCGGATGCTCCGAAAAAAGTTTGCTTCAGGGACAAGTCCTCACGGCCAGGTAGAAAGCACCCAAGCTTTCCTTAACCCGTTGCCAGATGTAGCGCACCCGGCGCGTTACCGGAAGGGGTTAGCGTTCAGCCCCGCCTTATCGTCATATTAAGACTCAGATGTGGGGTTTTTGTGTGACGTTGAAACGTCCACGCTCAGTTCGGCCAGTTCCAGGGCGGACTGAGGTGGTTTTTCCTTGAACACCATTTTCTGGCTGAGGTTGAAATTGGCGAACATGCCTGCCAGCGCACCGGCTGCCAGAGCCAGCACCGGGTAGGTTACGCACAGGGGCACGGTATAAAACAGGGTGTAAACCGTGCCGCGATTAAGCAGGAACCCAAAACTGTTGGCGGTAAGAAAGCGCAGCCATTGCAGGAGCGGGTGATCATGCAGGCCAACGCCTTTGAAGGTCCATAGCCGGTTGAGCAGCCAGTTCAATGTGGCGGCGACAAAATAGGCGACCAACGTTGCAGCACTGAGCCCGATTGCTGGAAGCAGCGCGTAAACCGTGCCGGAATCCCACAGAAACCCTAACCCGCCTACGGTGCCGAATTTCAGCAACCGCATGAGCTTGGTTTTGGTCAGGCCAAAAGGGAGGGGAGACGGGGCGGTCTGGGTCACGCCATGGGCCTACGCGAAAGGAGAAGGGGAAAACAAGACAAAAAAAGAGGCACCCGAAGGTGCCTCCTCTTTTGATCACGAAGATCAGACCGAATTAGTGGAGGATGATTTCCACGCGACGGTTCTGAGGTTCGCGGGTGTTCGGGCCGGTCGGCACCAGCGGCTTGGATTCACCATAACCGTGGACGTCGATCGCGGTGGCCGGCACGCCGTCACGGATCAGTTCAGCCTTCACGCTGTCAGCACGACGCAGGGACAGACCCAGGTTGTACTTTTCACCGCGCGGGCCAGGGTGAGCAGCGGAGTTATCGGTGTAACCGTTAACTTCGATGCGGGTCGTCTGAACGTGCGTGGAAGCCTGAGCAGCTTCAGCAACGATCTGGCGGGCGCGAGCCGTCAGGACAGACTTATCCCAGTCGAAGAACACCAGGTAGGAGCGAGCCGGCAGCGGAGCCGGAGCAGCAACAACCGGAGCCGGCGGCGGCGGCGGCGGAGCCGTATCGAACGCGTAGCGCAGACCCAGGATGAACTGGTGGTTGAAGCGGTGATCGAAGTTCGTGTTGCCACGACCGCGCTGACCGTTGGTGTAGTTTGCCGTGGAGGTGAATGCACCGTCCGTGAAGGAACCCGGCTGGCCGATCATACGGTATTCCGTGGTGATCTGCAGGCCCGGAACGCCAACATCATAAGCCGCACCGACGATGCCCTGGTAAGCAAAGCCACCGTTCGTGCCGCCCAGACGGCTGGTGTTGCCGTTACGGAAGTTGGACTGTGTCGGGTTGTAATGCTGCCACAGGTAGCCAGCACCGATACCAACGAACGGGGTAACCGGAGCATCGATACCGAACTGCTTCAGGTCGATATCATACAGCAGGTTGATCAGGCCACCGTAGGACTGGTCACTACCGCGAGTGTGGCTCGCTGCAGCGCCGCTGCGGTGATCAATGTTGGAGTAGTTGTACACGCCTTCAACTTCAGCGCGCAGGCCGTTGCCGAAGCCCCAGCCGAATGCACCGAAACCGGTGAAACCAGTGTTGTGACGGTACTGAGCGGAGCTGCCGTTCGTGTAGCTGTCACCACCGGCGAAACCGGAAGTGTGAGCATGCTGATTCTGGACCAGGTTGTAACCACCGCCCAGGTCAACATACGGGCCTGTAATTGTGGTGGCAGATGCGGCCGCCGGAGCCGCTGCCATCAATGTCGTTGCAAGTAACGCCGTGCGGAGACGCATTTTTTCGTCCTCAATATTTCATCTGTTCGACTCTGCCGCCAACCATTCAGCGGTCAGACCCAGCAAGATGCCTAAAGCCGTATAAAACGATCGGTTCCAAAATAGAAACCCGAAGCTTCATACTCTTGACGATTAGAAGCCATAACCGTGGTTTATTTGCAACAGTTCATTTCGGTTTCCCAAGATGTTCCAGTTGCGTGGAAGTAATCAGCCTTAAACGTCCTGCCATGAACATTGCGTATTAGCGAATGCCGCGCCTCTCTCCGGTCTGAATAAGGCGGAATTGAGGCGTGGATACTTAATTGCCACAGGTGGGTAAAGTTAAGTGGCGGTTTTCTAGGGCGCGCAGCCATCTTCAAGCAGCACTTCGCGCACCAGTTCAGCCGGTACATCTCGTGAGGTGAAAGCCTTGCCGATTCCACGAACCAGAACAAATGAGAGACGGCCATCCTGCATTTTCTTGTCCCGTTGCATGTGGGCCATCAGGTCTGTTGCGCGGAACGAGTATGGCAGGTCTCTAATGCGTGCAGGCATGCCCAGCGTCTCCAGATGGGCAGTTACCCGCTCCAGGTCTGCCTGAGGGCAGAGGCCCAGTTTGACGGACAAGGCAAAGGCTAGGCGCAGACCTATGGAGACTCCTTCACCGTGTAGAAGGCGGCCGTCATAACCCAGTTCAGCCTCCAGAGCGTGGCCGAACGTGTGGCCCAGATTCAGCAGGGCACGCCCATCCGTGCCTTGTTGTTCCCGTTCATCCGCCGCCACAACGCGGGCTTTGAAGGCACAGGCCTGCCTTACGGCTTCTGTCTGGGCTTCGGGGTCAAAATTCAGGACCGATTCCCCGTGTTTTTCACACCATTCAAACAGTGCGGGGTCACCAATCAGGCCGGACTTCACAATTTCGGCATAACCCGCAATCAGTTCCCTTTTGGGTAGGGTTGCCAGTGCCGACGCATCTGCCAGCACACTTAATGGCTGATGGAACGCGCCGAGGAGATTCTTGCCCCAGCGGGTGTTAATGCCGGTCTTGCCCCCGACAGACGAATCAACCTGAGAAAGCAAAGTGGTGGGAATCTGTACAAAGGGCAGCCCGCGCAATGTGGTGGCGGCTATAAAACCGGCAAGATCGCCCACCACGCCACCGCCAAAGGCGATGATGGTGGTTTTGCGCTCCACGCCTTCTTTCAGAATGGCATCAACCAGCCGCTCATAGGTGGCCAGGCTTTTGGACTGCTCGCCCGGTTGCACGGTAAGGGTGCGGAACGCGATGCCAGTGTCATGCAGGGACGCTTCCAGGCGGGGCAGGTGCAGCGCTGCCACGTTCTCATCCGTGATGATGACGACACGCTTCTGCGGCAGGACTGGTGCCAGCAAAGCGCCAGCCCGGCTGATCAGATCCGTGCCGATCACCACATCATAAGACGTATGGCTCAGGCTGACAGGCAGGCGCACGGGGCGGCGGGAAAGGGCCATGGCCTCAATCACGCGGGAAGTGCTGTGGTCCACGTTGTGGTCTCCGCAATCAACAATAATGTCCGCTTCCGCATAAATGGGGTGCCGGACGGTCATCAGCCGCGCCAGCACATCACGCGGGGGGGCTTCATTCAGCAGGGGGCGATGGTTGCGCCCCTGAACCCGGCGCAGCAGAACGGGCAGGGGGCAGCGTAGCCATATGGAAATGGCGCGCTCCCGCACCAGGCTGCGGGTGCTGGCGTCCATATAGGCGCCGCCGCCGGTGGCCAGCACCATGGGCGGGCCTTCCAGCAGGCGGCGGATGACGCGGCGCTCTCCGTCACGGAAGGCGGCTTCTCCATACAGGCGAAACACATCGGCAATGGAGCAGCCAGCGGCACGTTCTATTTCAATATCGGCATCAACAAAGGGCAGGCCCAGCCGCGTGGCCAGCCTGCGGCCAATGGTGGTTTTGCCAGCGCCCATCAGGCCAACAAGAACAATGCTGCGCCCGGAGGGGATCAGCCCGGTGCTCTGCCGGTTGCCGACCCTTTCCAGATCAAGCGGAATCGGCGGTGGGTCCGCCGTATCGTGTGGGGGATACGAGATACGTGATGACATGAAACGCAGCTTACCATAGAGCAGGGAGAACACACCTATCTCTGTTGTTATGGAGCAAAGCCTCATGAACCGTACGGTTCTTATTGTTGCAGCCGCGGTCTGCGTTGCCTTGGTGGGCGGGTTTGCAGCACTTGGCCTGACAGCCCACGCCCCTGTGCCTCAGGCCGTGCATCGTGATGTCGCGTTGGCGGCTCCGCCTGCGGCCGCACCGGCCCCAATGGCCCCGGTTCCGGCTCCGCCGCCTGCGCCTGTTGTTACCCCGGTTGTGCCGGTGCAGCAGCCTGCTACAGCACCGGCCGCCGCCGTTCCGGCTGCTCCTGCTGGCGCACCGGCCGTTTCAGCTCCTGCTGCCCCCGCGCAAAAATAAGGGCGCTGGAGTAAAAAATGTCCGGCAGCCGCGAGACGGAGCTGTTTCTGGAAATGCTGGCGGCAGAACGGGCCGCCGCGCCGAACACGCTTTCTGCCTACGCGGCTGATCTGGAGTCCTGCTCCGCCTTTCTGGCGGCGCAGGGTATGTCTCTTATCGAGGCCGATACCAGCAGTCTGGCTGCATGGATGGCTGACCTGGGGGCGGAAGGGCAGGCGCGGCGCACTGTGGCGCGTCGGCTTTCCTGCATCAGGCAGTTTTATCTGTTTCTGCTGCGCGAAGGGATGCGGGCCGATAATCCCGCCGCCCATCTGGAATCGCCTCAGCCGGAATCGACCCTGCCGCATTTCCTCTCCGAATCGGAGGTCGTGGCGCTGATCGAGGCTTGTGTAGCCCCCGCCGAGGCTTCTCCGGCCAAACAGCGCCGGGCGTTGGTGGCGCGGGCGGCGCTGGAATTGCTCTACGCCTCCGGCCTGCGGATTTCAGAACTGCTCACCCTTCCTGCCGATGCCCTGAAAAACGAAAAGCCTATGCTGGTGATTCGCGGGAAAGGCGGGCGGGAACGTCTGGTGCCCATCTCGGCCAGTGCGCGGGAGGCTGCTCTGGCATTGCGAGTATGGGATCAGGCGTTGCAAAGCCCCTGGTTGTTTCCGGGCCGGGATACGCGCCGCCCCCTTACCCGGCAGGCCTTTGATAAAATCCTGCATGAAGTGGGCTGTCAGGCCGGGATTGATCCTGCCCGGCTTTCTCCGCATGTGCTGCGCCATTCCTTTGCAACGCATCTGCTGGCGCATGGGGCAGACCTGCGGGCGTTGCAGATGCTGCTGGGGCACGCGGATATCGCCACCACCCAGATTTACACGCATGTTCAGACCGAACGGCTGAAAAAGGTGGTGGAAACCTATCACCCGCTTGCCACACAGAGCGAAAAAACGCGCGAAAAAGCAGGCTGAACTGCCTTCATGCCAAGCATGATGCACGAAGTGGCTTGGTTTTACGCGTGACTGTGCTATCCGCTTTGCCCATGCGTCAGTTCCTGGATTTCGAAAAGCCCGTCGCCGAACTTGAGAACAAGATCGACGAACTGCGGCAAATGACCGACCCGAACGGGGTCAATATTGCAGAAGAGACGGCCCGCCTTCAGGAAAAGGCGGAAAAGCATCTGCGTTCCATCTATGCCAAGCTCACGCCATGGCAGAAGGTGCAGGTGGCCCGTCATGCGCAGCGTCCGCACACGCAGGACTATATCAATGCCCTGCTGACCGAATTCACGCCTTTGGCAGGGGATCGGCTGTATGCGGATGATAAAGCCATTATCGGCGGTATTGGCCGCTTTGATGGTATGCCCGTGGTGGTGATCGGGACGGAACGTGGTTCTGATCTTGAAACACGCCTTGCCCATAATTTTGGCATGGCGCGGCCGGAGGGGTACCGTAAGGCGCAGCGCCTGATGAAGCTGGCCGGACGGTTCAACCTGCCGATTCTCACCTTTATTGATACCGCTGGCGCATGGCCCGGTATTGACGCGGAAGAACGTGGGCAGGCGGAAGCGATCGCCCGTTCTATTGAAGTCTGTCTTGAAGCGCCTGTGCCGCTGATTGCGACCGTGATTGGGGAAGGCGGCTCAGGCGGGGCCGTGGCTCTCGGCGCGGGAGACCGTGTCATGATGCTGGAACACGCCATCTATTCCGTGATTTCGCCTGAAGCCTGCGCCTCCATTTTGTGGCGTGATCCAAAACAGGCTAGCACGGCGGCTGAAACCCTGAAACTGACGGCGCAGGATCTTTATCGTCTGGGTTTGATCGACCGGATTATTCCAGAGCCGATTGGTGGTGCCCAGCGTGCCCCGCAGGAAGCGCTTGATGCAGTCAAGCAGGCTCTGGGCGATGAACTGAAGGAGCTTGTGCCTCTGGCTCCTGCACGCCTGAAAGAACTGCGGCGTGAGAAATTTCTGGCAATGGGGCGTGAAAGCCTGAGCTGATCAGGCTTTTCCCTAACTGACCGGATCAGGGCGGTGGTTCTCCTTCAATGGGGTCACCGCCCTTTTCTTTGATCAGCGTGTAAATGGCCCGAGCAGCCTCATTCACATCATCCGTATTCTGGCCTTTGGCAACCAGCGCCACACCCCGGCGTCCATCATCCCGATGGAAGGGGTAGGACCCCAGATCCAGCGCCGGAAACCGGTTCTGGATGGCTTCCAGCCCGTCCGCAATCGTGCCTTCAAACAGGGAGGTGGTGTACCAGGTGCGGGAAAACACGGGGTTGCCACGTTTGAGGGTGGGGGCAAGTTCATGGAACATCGCCCGCATGATGCGGGGCACCCCAGCCATGACATGCACGTTGCCAATGCTGAACCCCGGCGCGCGGGAGACTGGGTTGGGGATGGGTACTGCGCCGCGGGGTAGTTTGGCCATGCGCTGGCGGGCCGCGTTGAAGTCCTCACCAAACTGTTCTTTCAGCATGTCATAGGTTGCCGGGTGGAATTCCCATGGCACCCCAAATGCCTCTGCCACACAGGGGGAGGTAATATCATCGTGCGTTGGGCCGATGCCGCCGGTGGTGAACACCTCGTCAAATCGGGCACGGAAGTCCACAACCGTGTTTACAATCGTTTCCCGCACGTCTGGAATGACGCGGATTTCCCGCAGGGGAATGCCCAGTTCCCCTAGGTTTGTGGCCAGAAACTGGATGTTGTCGTCCCGGGTGCGGCCAGACAGGATTTCGTTCCCGATCAGAATAAGGGCAGCGATACGACCCATGAAAATCGGTCCTTTCAGCAAGGTCTGATGGTGGGGAGCAGAAGATGTGTGGCAGGATGGAACGGGCTTTCTGCGGGGTCAATGCTTCAGAAAAGCGCAAACACACCGCAGGCTGTGTGTGTTTATGGATTGACCAGCCGCTGCCCAGTTCATAGCTTTCGCGCCATGTCAGATAGCCGTACAAAAACCGAACCCACCCTTCCGCGCGCCTGGCCCTTTGAAGAGGCGCAGAAACTTGCCACGCATGTTGAGGCCCGTACGGCTAAAGCCGGGGCGGATGATGATGCACGGCCCGCCCTGCTTGAAACCGGCTATGGCCCTTCTGGCCTGCCGCATATCGGCACGTTTGGCGAGGTTGCGCGCACATCCTGGGTGCGGCAGGCCTATACGGCGCTGACCGGCCGCCCATCCCGGCTGCTGGCGTTTTCTGATGACATGGATGCGTTGCGGAAGGTGCCGGACAACGTGCCCAACCGCGAGATGCTGGAAAAGTTTATCGGCCAGCCGCTCTCCCGCGTGCCCGATCCGTTTGGTACGCACGAGTCGTTTGCGGCCCACAACAACGCGCGCCTGTGCAGTTTTCTGGACAGCTTCGGCTTTGATTACGAATTTGCGTCATCCACCCAGTATTATACCACCGGCAGGTTTGATGCGGCGCTGAAGCGCGTTCTTGAAGTGCATGAAGAAGTGGTGGGCGTGATTGCTCCCACTCTCGGGCCAGACCGCCGCGCCACGTACTCACCCGTACTGCCCCTCCACCCGCGCACGGGTGAGGTGATGCAGGTGAAAATGGACGCCGTGAACCCGGAAGCTGGCACGGTGCGCTGGACAGACCCCGCCACGGGCGAACAGTTTGAAACGCCCGTAACCGGTGGCCATGCCAAGATGCAGTGGAAGGCGGACTGGGCCATGCGCTGGTACGCGCTTGGCGTGGATTATGAAATGTCCGGCAAGGATCTGATTGATAGCGTACGCCTGTCTGGCCGCATCTGCCGTATTCTGGGGGGCGAGCCCCCTGCTGGTCTGACCTATGAGCTTTTTCTGGACGAGAACGGCCAGAAGATCTCCAAGTCCAAGGGGAATGGGCTTTCTGTGGAAGAATGGCTGCGTTATGCGCCGCAGGAAAGCCTTGGGCAATTCATGTTCAATCAGCCGCAACGCGCCAAGCGGCTGTATTTTGATGTCATCCCCAAAACGGCGGACGATTATCTGACCCATGTTGAAAAGGCCAAGGCGCTTCAGGCCGCAGACCCCACGGGGAATGACCTGCGTGCCAATCCGGCGTGGTTCATTAACAAGGGTGAAATTGCCGAAAACGCAGGCTCTCCGGTCTCCTTCGGCATGTTGCTGAATCTGGCCAGTGTGGCCAATGCGGAAACCCCGGAAGTGCTGTGGGGCTTTATCCGCCGGTACGACGCAACGGTTTCGCCCGAAACACACCCCATGCTGGCGTGTCTGGTGCAGCACGCCATTGCCTATTACGCCGACTTTGTGCGTCCGGCCAAAACCTTCCGTGCCCCAACGGACAAGGAACGCACAGCGCTGGTTGATCTGGCGAACAGCCTGCGTGGGTATGAAGGTGAAGCGGCGGATGCTGCCACCTTGCAGAATCTGGTGTTCGAGATTGGCAAGCGGCACACATTTGAACCGCTGCGGAGCTGGTTCGGCTGTCTGTATGAAGTTCTGCTGGGTCAGAAGGAAGGACCACGCTTTGGGGGGTTTGTCGCCCTTTATGGCGTGCATGAAACCGTGGCGCTGATTGAGGCCGCATTGCTGCGAGAGCAGCAGGCCTAAGCGCGGGTTTTTGTCTCCATGGTGAAGACTGTATCCTCATCACCGCAAGGACAGGAGCCGGAACACAAGCCTAAACCTCAGGGATGGCGGCGGTGGCTGAAGCACCTGCCGCATCTTGTGGGGCTGCTGCTTATGGTGGCCGCCATTGCCGTGGTGCAGCATGAACTGCGGCACCTGCGTATTGCCGATATCCGTCACGCCATGGAGGCCATTCCCGGCAAGCGGGTGTGGCTGGGCGTGGCGTGCACCTTTCTGTCCTATTTTGTGCTCTCGTTTTATGATCGGTTGGCCGTGGTGCAGGTGGGGTATGGACAGTTGTCCTACCGCCGCACGGCGTTTGCGGCTTTCTGTTCTTACGTGCTCTCCCACAATCTCGGATTTTCTGCGGTTTCCGGGGCGGCGGTACGCTACAGGCTGTACCGTAACTGGGGGGTAGGCTCCTTCGCCATTGCGCAGATTATCGCCTTCTGTTCCGCCACCTATCTGCTTGGGGCGGCGGTGCTGATTGGTGGTGTGCTGATCTGGGAGCCCTCAGTCATTCCCATGGCGGGCAACCATGTGCCTGGGGCGGTGCTCACGCTTGTGGGTGTGCTGCTGTGGCTGGTGGTGCTGGCTTATATCGGGCTGGCCTTCCGGGTAAGGGAGTTCACCTTCCGCAAATGGACCATCTCCCTTCCGTCTCCTACCATGGCGGTATTGCAGACAGTGGTTGCCGCAGCGGATGTGGCGGCAACGGCTGCCATTGCCTTTGTGCTGCTGCCACCTGAAGCCGGGATAGATTACGGGTCTTTTCTGGCCATCTATATCGCCTCCTACACGGCCGGACTGGTGGCGAGCGTGCCGGGTGGTCTTGGCGTGTTTGATGGTGCGATGCTGCTGGCGCTGGGGCCTTATATGCCCGCGCCGCAGATTTTGGGCGTCGTGCTTATTTTCCGCCTGTTCTACTACATTGTTCCGCTTTTTCTGGCGGGTATCATGTTTGCCGCGCATGAACTGTTCCTGCGTGGTGATGATGCGCTGGCGGCCAAGAAGCGCAAGAAGCAGGCACATCCCGACCAACCGCGCCGGGTGCGCCCCAGCCAACTGGTGCGTGAAAGTGAAGCCGGGTTCTCCGTTGCCGTGGCAACAGGCACGGTCTCCTTGTGCGGCATCATGCTGGTGTGTCTGGTGTTGCTGGACCCCGTGGCCAAATACGCGGTGGTGCAGGGGCCGTGGTTCGGCTGGGTGGGGGCAATCAGCACCTATCTGCTCTCGCTGATGGGGGTAGGGCTGATCGGGCTGGGCATTGGTCTCTCCCAACGGGTGACGCTGGCATGGCGCGGCACGCTGCTTCTGCTGGTGATGGCTGCTGTCATGACCTTCCTGCGGGGCAATACGGTTTTTGTGCCGGTCATGCTTGGGTTGTCCGCGTTTCTCATCGCTCCCTTCCGGTCTTGCTACTATCGCCACGCGCGCCTGTTGAGCGAACCTCTTTCAGCGTCCACGCTGTTGTCTCTGCTGTTGCTGTTCGGGTGTGTGATTGCGCTGGCCACGCGGCATGGGGCGGGAAGCTGGTGGCAGATGGTGTTTGTTTTCCCTGCATCCGGTGCCGCACGGTGGACGGTGGCCCTTGCTGTGCTGCTGGCTCTGGTGGTCATCGGGCGGCTTATGCTGCCGGGGCGCATTGCCATCCAGGAATGGGATGCCGAAGCCTATGAGCGTTATCACACGCTTGATCATGCGCTCCCCACTGTGCAGGACATGCATCCGGAAGGCTATGTGACGGGTGAAGCCGGTGAGGCCGTTATTCCCCTGTGCCGCTGTGGTGAATTTCTGGTGGGGCTGGGCGACCCTGCGGGTTCCGAAGATGATAGTGTTTCTGCCATCTGGCGGCTGCGGGATGTGGCCTTGCAGGAAGGGCTGAAGCCCGTGTTCTGGCAGGTAGGCAACACCTTTGTGCGCATTTACGATGATATCGGGCTGAATGTCTGGCCGCTGGAGGGAAGCGAGGGGCTGAATTTCTGTTGCCCGGCGGATGATATTGCGCTCGCTTCTCGTGTGATCGCCGCCTATAAGGACGGCGATGCCGAGCCTCCTGTCCCGGCGTCATGACCATTTTTCGAGAGGCTTCCTCTGGGGCCGCATAAGCTGGGTTAAGGGATGTCTGCTCACTTTACCGCCTCCTTCCTGCCGGGAGGCGTTATGCCGGTTGCCACGGCAACCACATCCTTTCTGCTGGCCTTTCCGGCCCTGTTCTCCATCGTCAATCCGCTTGGTGCCTCGCTTATTTTCGCGCAGGCCACCACAGGCCGTTCCCGGCGTGAAATTCTGGCATTGGCCAAGCTGGTTGCGTTCTATTCTTTTGTGCTGATGCTGGTGTCCATCTGGCTGGGCGGCAAGGTGCTGGTGTTCTTTGGCATTACCGTCAGCGCCTTGCGGGTGGCAGGTGGCCTGGTGGTGGCTGTTCGGGCCTGGAATCTGCTGCAAAGCCCGGAAAGCATGGAAGCAAAGAAGGAAAAACAGGCTCTGCAAGGCGGCAAGACCGTCATGTCCCCCAACTGGTCAGATTCTGCGTTTTTTCCGCTGGCCATGCCGTTTACGGTGGGGCCGGGCACCATTGCCGTCGCCATTGCATTGGGATCAGGTTGCCCGGCAGGCGAATCTTTTCTGGCCTATGAACTGGGCATCACCATTGCTGCTGTCTGCGTGGTGCTGATTGTATGGGCCGCCTATTCTGGCTCTGAAAAGCTGGTGTCCATGCTGGGCGTGACAGGTACCCGCATTGTCAGCCGTCTGGCCGCATTGGTCCTGCTGTGCATTGGTGTGCAGATTCTTGCTGCCGGTGTGCAGGGTTTTGCTGTGGAAATCTGGCAGCATATGAAGACGGCCTGATTTCCACCGTCTTCTTCTCAAAAGTGCTGTGAGGCCCTGACGGCAGAAGGCTGCGTTGGTTGCAGTGTATCCGACTTCAGCCGAGGCCCTTCTGCTTTGGAAACTCCCGCCTGCCCTCAACGGCGGGAGAGTAGATGCCCTCTGAGGCTTTCAGTCCTATTCGGGCACAATCTGCGTAACAGACCATTCATGCGCGTTAAGCCGGGTTTTTAACCGTTCAAGCTGCGCTTTCGCCTGTTCGGCAAAGCCAAAGGGCGGTTTGATAACCAGCAGACCGGACCCGTTCAGCCGGTCCGGATCAACCGGAGGGCGCATCAGCAATTCTGCAGCCAGAATGTCTCGCACTCCCGCATCCTGCAACGCCATATGAAACGCCCGTACGGGTGTCCGATGTTTGATGGGATACCAGATGGCGATCATCCCATTGGAGAAGCGGGCCTGAATGGTCTGCACGGCGTTTTCCAGCCGAGCGAACTCGTTGGGCTCTTCAAATGGCGGGTCAATCAGCACAAGGCCCCGTTTGGCTGTTTGCGGCGGGAGGAGAGCCCGCAAGGCCTCATACCCATCGCGCTCATGCACGGTGACATTCGGGGTGCGGGTAAAGACGCCATAGAGTCTGCGTTTGTCTTCGGGATGTTTTTCGCAGCAGATCAGGTGATCGTGCTCCCGCAACATCATGGAGACCAGCAAAGGTGAACCGGGATATATCTCCAGGCCGCCCGCTTTCCTGACCAGATCCAGCCACGGCGCGAGCGGACTGTCAGGCCCTTCTTCTGTCAAAAGCCCGATGCCGGTCCGCCATTCCTGTGTTTTTTCGGCTTCCTCGCAGCGCAGATCATACCGGCCGATACCCGCATGCGTATCCAGCACCATGAAGGGCGTGGGTTTGCGCAGAAAACTGCTAATCAGTGACACCAGAAGCGCATGCTTCATGCAGTCGGCAAAGTTTCCGGCGTGGTAGGCGTGGCGATAGTTCATGCCGGGATATCCTGCGGGGCGAAGCGGGCGGCCATGTCTTCCAGCGGCCAGCGGGGGCGAGGGCGGAGGGTTGCGTCGTCGGGCTGTGGCAGGCCGCGTTCGGCGGCTTCACGGCAGGTTTCCAGTGCCGCCCAACCCACCATCACGGCGTTATCCGTGCACAGGCGCAGGGGCGGGGCGGCAAATTGCAAACCGTGCCGGGCGGCTACATCTTCCAGCCGGGCACGGAGCACCGTATTGGCGGCAACACCGCCAGCGGCAACCAGCAGTCTGGCTTCAGGCATCATGCGCAGGGCATGTTCCATCCGGTTGGCGACCACATCAGCAACGGCCTGCTGGAAGGAGGCAGCCAGATCCGCCGCAAACTGACGGGGTAGGGGAGCTTGCCCATATGGGGCCAGTTTCTGCGCAATGGCTGTTTTCAGGCCGGAGAACGAGAAATCACAGCCTTCACGGCCCATGAGGGGACGCGGGAGCGGAATGGCCGTGGGGTCTCCCTCCCGTGCCAGTTTTTCCAGTGCCGGGCCACCAGGCCAGCCAAGGCCGAGCATTTTGGCGACCTTGTCAAACGCCTCGCCCGCAGCATCGTCAATCGTGCCGCCCAATTTGCGGTAACGGCCTACCCCTTCCACGGCAATGCACTGACAATGGCCGCCGGAAACAAGCAGCAGCAGATAGGGGAAGGCCGCGCCACCGGGCACAAGGCCAGGCAGGCGGGCTGTCAGGGCATGCGCTTCCACATGGTTGACCGCCACAAAGGGCTTGCCCAGCGCCAGCGCCATGCCCTTGGCGAAACCGCTGCCAACAATCAGCCCCCCAATCAGCCCCGGCCCCGTGCTGGCGGCAATCAGCCCGACCTGCTGGGGTGTGAGGCCCGCATCCTGCAAGGTGGCCTGCACGAGTCCCGGCAGTAGAGCCAGATGGGCGCGTGCGGCAATTTCTGGCACCACCCCCCCGAAATCTGCATGACCGTCCTGAGACACAACCCGTTGGGCGAGGCACTCGCCACTAGCGGAGAGAATCGCGCAGGCGGTTTCATCACAGGAAGATTCTATGGCGAGCACTGGCCCCGGCATGGGTGCGGCGTGTGTGCTGGAAGTAGGGTCGGGCATGCTGTGCTCAGAGGCTGAATTTGAAAGGTTCATGGTTTTTTCAGGATATGCCGGGGCCAGTGCTCGCCATAGAATCTTCCTGTGATGA
>NZ_LHZU01000075.1 GCF_001580995.1 Acetobacter senegalensis | reverse complement strand
GCGTATGAAATTGAGGTAGCGTGCCCTTTTGAGGCTGCCACAGGCTGGTGTGCAATAGTGATGTCACGCTTTTCGCAGGGGAAAAACAGTGACGCAGACTCATGAAAATCCCACACCGGATCTGATATCCGCAAATGACAATCTGACACCAGAAGGTGTCGAGAAAGCTGCTCAAGCAGCGGTCTTTGCCGTGGCCAATCTTATAGGGAGGAGAATGGCCCGTGAATATTTCGCGTCATATCGGGCGGCAAACGATAACTGCTCTTCGTCTGATAATTTACAGAAAATCAAGGAAAGGCAAGAAGGAGACTGCTAGAATGACACGTGTAGTATACTATGCGCGCTATTCGACTGACAAACAGAATGCGTGCTCAATCGAAGATCAGTTCCGACTTTGCGAGGAACACGCGATGCGTGAGAAGTGGGCGGTGGTCGGTAGTTATCATGATGCCGCTATTTCTGGTTCCGGGATGACTTTAAGGCCTGGCATTCAGGCCCTCTTGCGCGATGCGCAGGCGGGAGCGTTCGATGTTGTACTGGCTGAGGCGCTGGATCGCATTTCGCGAGACCAGGCGGACGTCGCGACACTATTCAAGCGTCTTTCCTTTGAGGGTATCGCCATCATTACTTTGGCGGAGGGGGCAATCAACGAACTCCATGTTGGTCTCAAGGGAACGATGAATGCTCTGTACATCAAAACTATCGCCCGGAACACGCACCGTGGGCTTTTGGGCCGGGTGATGAAAGGCAAGTCTGGAGGAGGCCTGTGCTATGGCTATCGGGCGCTCAAGAAGGTTGATGCTAATTTCGAACCCGTCCGGGGTGATCGGGAAATTATAACTGAGGAATCTGAAGTCGTTTGTCGTATTTTTCGAGCTTTCGCGGCAGGACGAAGCCCCAGATCTATTGCGGTGGAATTAAATGGGGAGGGGGTTCCTGGTCCGAAAGGCCGTGCCTGGAGTGACACGACCATCCGGGGTCATGTGTCGCGGGGAACCGGGATCGTAAATAACGAATTATATGCGGGAGTCATTGTGTGGAATCGGCAACGTTTTATCAAGGACCCGATTACCGACAAGCGCGTTTCCAGGCCCAATCCAGAACATCTGTGGATCAGGACCGAAGTGCCGGAACTCAGGATAGTCCCTGACGATCTGTGGCAAGCCGTGCGGGCGCGCCAGAAGGAGATTGCTGCCAAAGTCGGTCCGTGCCTTGTGAATACGCGAGAAGGTCGAGCACGGCGGTTGCACCTGGCAAATCGGCCTATGTCGCTCCTGTCAGGGTTGCTCTCATGCGGGTGTTGCGGTGGAAAGATAGGAATCATCGTGAATGGCCGGTTTGGGTGTCTGAATCACTCGCGTCGGGGAACTTGCCAGAATAATCGGACGATCTTGCGGGAGAAGGCAGAATCTCGGGTTCTCGCTGGGCTAAGAGAGCGATTGGTGTCTTCTGAGGTGATCGTCGAGGCCGTTCAGGCTTTTGCAAAGGAAGTGAAGCGTCTTAACCAGACATGGCGTGTGCAGAGTGCTGCTGATCGTAAGGCGCTCGGGAAGGTCGAGCGAGGCATTGCCGGAATTATGGCGGCAATTGAGGACGGGATGTATCAGTCTTCGATGAAGGCACGACTGGTCAGCCTCGAGGGGCAGAAGGCGGACATAGTGGCTCGCCTGGGTGAAGCCCCGCCTGATGTTCCCGATGTGCATCCGGATATTGCCAGTCACTATCGGCGGAACGTGGAGCGGTTTACCGAGGCGCTGGACGATCAGGATGGCGGTAAGGAAGCAACCGAAGCTTTACGCTCCCTTATCGGAGAGATTGTTTTCACCCCAGGCGAGAAGCGGGGAGAAGTTCATATTACATTACGCGGCGAGCTGATGGGTATTCTCGACGTTGCAAATGACGTCAGCGGCAAAAAGGAAAGTCGGCTTATGACAGCAGGGGAAGCAGGCCCCCGCAACCATACAAAATGATCAATATCATACACTCAGCCGCCCCATGGGCGGCTTTCTGCGTTCCAGATATATACCGCTGGATGCTCGTTGAACTGCTCAGTTTTTGCTTCGCTCCAAGGCCGCAGCAAGCTCAAGGGCATTCTGGGTGGCAGCACCAAAGGTCGTATTGTCGTAAATCATCCAGACCGCCCTGCCCAGTGCCGTAAGGGATGCAACAGTTTTTGCCTGCGCTGCAATGGCCTCTTTGCCATAGGTGGATTCATAAATGCGTGGCGAGCCATGAAGGCGGAAATATGCAAGACCCAGCCATCCTCCGGGATGTGCTGCTGCAGATATTGGTTTGGCCGGATCTGCAGCCACTCGTGAGACCTGTTGTCTCCCCATCATATGGTCAACCTCAGGGACGAACCAACTTGCATGTCTGGGCTCCAGGACGATCGGACCGGGAAACAGGCTTTTCAATTCTTCAAGAAAGCGTTCTGCAATATCGCCGGGATAAGAAAAACTTGGAGGGAGCTGTACCAAGATGGGGCCTCGTTTGTCGCCAAGGCCGCTCGTCTCTTCGGCGAATTTTTCAATGAGGGGCTGGCAATCGACGAGGCGTCGGTCATGCGTAATGGCTCTGGGGAGTTTGAGGGAGAACTGAAAAGAAGGTGGCACGCTTGCTGCCCAGCGCTCATATGTCGTGCGGCGATGTGGCCGATAGAAGCTGCTGTTGATCTCAACACTGGAAAGCCGTGTGGCATAGCGCTGCAAGTGTGTTCCGACGGACGGGAACTGTTCAGCCAGTGCAGAGGGGATCGACCAGCCAGCGACGCCAATGCGGATGGACATGAGCAAATTCTTTCGTAACGGCCATGGATGAGTGCACATTGTGCAACGCTGGCTCAAAGAGTGAAGGGATGCCCTCTCGGAATGCTCAGAAAAAGTTTGCTCTCTGTATTGCGAAGCAGGAAACCTAGAGCAAGTCTCTTTGGACATTGATGTTACATTTATCTATCTCGACGAATGGTGGCATGGCGTTATCCGCTATGAAAACCCAGAGTCTCCTTGTCGGCTATCTGCCTTACGTTTATCGCTTTGGTCTATTTATATAATCTTGACCATCGGGGAGGCTAAGAACTCCTGACAGTAAAATGGAAAAATATACATACCATTATTGTTCTGAAATTCGTTAGTTTTTTCAGGGTGATTGGCTGATTATGGGATATCACTGGGAAATATTCAGAACTCTCTGTTGCTTGGGTTGAGAGACGGACATGCGTTAGACGAACGGGAAGAGTGCCTGTCGATGAAAACAGTTTTCGTCTTTCAGAGTGTCATGCTGCTCCTATTGACCGCAAGGTAGTCTCGATCAAGCTGGTAAAAGATCTAATTCAGAGGTTTTGTGGCGGAAAGCCTGCGGAAAATCATGAAGAGCAGGTTATCGTTGATTAGATACTCGGTTTGCTCATCAGACTGCTCGTTGATGATCCGCCTCATCTGAGTCTTGAATATCAGGGCCACATCAAAAGAAAGAGGGCTAACTTTACTTTCGTTCAAATACTCCAAGGCTTTTTCTAATTTCAGACGAAAGATATCAAATTCTACGCTTCAGCAAACGCTTCAAGTTGGTTGCCCGGACCGCTCAGACGGATAAGCCTATCATCAACGTCATAGAAATCAGGATTTTTAATCCATTCTCTCATTCCATTACAGTCGAGAAAAATAGAATCGTACCTCAAAAGTAAACAAGACGTTTTTAGAATTATCCATTTTTAAGGCTTGGGTTTAAAAGGTATCCTCTTTGTGAGGGGTGTGGATGGATCATGCGCAAAATTCTAGTAATTAAATATTATTTTCTTGTTTCAGGAAATCGTAAAGGCGTGGTTCGTTTGTGTGTGTCACATTGAAACGAAACCATTGTGAATCGGATCGTTCCGGGCGGAATAAGTGGCCGGGGGCGAGCATGATATCTTTTGTTGCAGCGCGCTCAGAAACAGATTGTGCATGAACGTTTTTTTTAAAACGTGCCCAGATAAATAATCCGCCCATAGACCGAAGATAGACTTTCATGCCCGCATCCTGCAAAGAGCGGTAGACGATTTTCTGTGTCTGGAACAGCCTCTCTCGTAAATCAGTCAGGTGGAGGCCATATTGACCACTTTGGATAATACCATGCACCAGCGTTTCATTCAGGCCTGCGGTGGTTAAGCCAGCAGCCATTTTGTAACGCAGAATGCGTTTTCCAATTTCTGGAGGGCAGGCCAGATAGCCAACCCGTAAGCCAGGTCCTATGGTTTTTGAAAAACTTCCAATATGAATAATGTTCTGTAGCTTGTCGTAACGTGCGTGACAGGGCTGGCTTTCTGGGGTGAGGTCAAGAAAGATATTGTCTTCTACCGTTGTAATGCCATGCTTGACGGCAAGGGCATGAATGGCCGCTACATTTTCTGCGGAAGCACAACCGCCGGTAGGATTGTGCAGGACGGACGTTGTTACAAAAAGCCGAGGCTGATGCTTTTTGATTGCCCTTTCGAACAGCGAAGGGCAAGGACCTGCCGCCGTACGGCCGACCCCGATAGCGGTTAGCCCAAGACTTTGAAGAAGAGGGTAAAGGTTGCAGTAACCGGGGTCATCCACCAGTACGGTGTCGCCCGGCTGTGCGAAAGCCCGCAATGTCAGTTCCAGAGCCTGACTGGCACCGTGTGTGAGAATGATGCCGTCTTCACTACATGGGATATCACGGCGGGCCAGCAAGCGCTTGATGGCACGCCTCAGGGAGAGGGAGCCATACGGACTGCCATAATCGACCATGGAGGCAAGGTTCTGGCTTTGTGCCAGATTTGTCAGCTCACGCTTGACTGCACTTGTAAATATATAAGGTGGTGCCAGCCAGCCGCACCCAGCTTTTATAATGGGAGCATTGTCTTCAAACACATGCTGAAGCAGCCAGAGCGAATTGACCGGCGGACGTGGGGAGGTAACGAGTGTTACGGGTTTTACATAGTACCCCCCTCTGTCACGTGCTTCCAGCAAGCCGGAAGAAACAAGCTTGCTGTAGGCATTTGCGACCGTAACAGGACTGACACCGCAAAGTGAAGCCATACGCCTGACAGAGGGGATCCGTTGTTCCGCCGGGAAATGACCATTCTGGATGTGCGTTTTAACGGCATCAACCAGTTGAGACACAAGCGGGATCGGTAAATGCGGGTCCAGTCTCACAAGAGGGAAAGCCGTATCGATCATAAATCATCAGTACAGTTTCTGGGAAAAAGCTGCAACTGTACATAGCCGAACGGGCAAAATCCTATTACGGTTTGTTACCGAAGGCGTCTGTGCCGTTGATAGTTGATACAGTAGGAACCGTTCCCTATGTCGAAAATGACAGCAAACTTTGATCCGGTTGTGACTGCGGAGAAAGGGACTTACTGGCAGCCCTTCACGGCCAACCGGGCATTGCGGGCCAACCCGGCCCCCCGTACGATGGTTTCCGCCAAAGGAGCTTATTATCAGACGCTCGAAGGCCATAAGGTGTTTGATACATTGTCTGGCCTGTGGTGCACCCCTCTGGGGCATGCGCATCCGCTGATTGGAGAGGCACTTCAGAAGCAGTTCGAGAAACTGGATTTTGCTCCCAGTTTCCAGCTAACTCATTCTGGAGCCCTCTCTCTGGCGCAACGTATCGCTGACATGGCTCCGGAAGGCATGAACCATGTGTTCTTCGCCAACTCCGGTTCAGAAGCGGTGGATACAGCGCTGAAGGTGGCTTTGGGCTATCATCGTATCAAGGGAGCCGGAAACCGTTTCCGCATGATTGGGCGTGAACGCGGCTATCACGGTGTTGGCTTTGGTGGGATGTCTGTTGGGGGGATCTTGTCCAACCGTAAGATGTTCGCTGCTGGCATGATGCCCGGTGTGGACCATCTGCGCCATACGTATGATCCCAAGCATATGGCGTTCACCCGTGGTCAGCCCACTTGGGGCGCGGATCGGGCAGAAGATCTCGAACGGCTTGTAACGCTTCATGACGCCTCTACCATTGCCGCCGTGATTGTTGAGCCCGTGCAGGGGTCAACTGGCGTGATTGTGCCGCCGGTGGGGTATCTGCAGCGCTTGCGGGAGATTTGCACGCAGCACGGTATTCTGCTGATCTTTGATGAAGTGATTACCGGCTTCGGGCGTATGGGGGCTCCATTTGCATCCCAACGGTTTGAGGTGAAGCCGGATATCATCACCTTTGCCAAAGCCATTACCAATGGCATTGTGCCCATGGGCGGTGTTATTGTTACGGACGAAATCTACAACACCTTCATGACCGGACCGCAGAACGCCATTGAGTTCTGCCATGGCTATACCTATTCCGGCCATCCGCTGGCGGCGGCAGTAGGCCATGTGGTGCTGGACATCATGGAAAGTGAAGGTCTGTTTGAACGGGTCAAGGCTCTGGAGCCCGTTCTGGAAGACGCTGCGCATAGCCTGAAAGGAACGCCTCAGATTGCAGATATCCGGAACATTGGTCTGACGGCAGCGGTCGAACTGAAACCCGCTGAAGCTGGAGCTGGTGTGCGCGGGGCGGCCGTGTTTGAGGAAGCCTTGAAACAGGGGCTGTTGCTGCGGGTGACGGGCGATATCATCTCCTTTGGGCCTCCCTTCATCTCGACTGAAGAGGAGTTGAAGACCATGATGAGCACACTCGGTAAAGTTATAGAAAGCGTAGGATAATCGTTCTCTTTTTCGTCTTGATATAAGGATGCTTTGTTATGCCTCTTCTCCATTTCCATATTGTCAAAGGTAGCCGTAACGCAGCGGAAATCCGTGCTCTGCTGGATTCTGCGCATGCTGCCATGCTTGAATCCTTTAAAGTGCCTGCGCGAGACCGGTACCAACTGGTTTCCGAGCATGACAAAACGCATATGATTATAGAAGATACGGGCCTGGATATTCCGCGCACAGACAAGGTTGTCCTGTTGCAGGTTGTTTCACGCCCGCGCTCCAAAGAACAGATTACGGAGTTTTACCGTCTTCTTGCAGAAAAGCTTGAAAAGGACTGCGGCCTTGCTCCCGCTGACCTGATGGTTTCCATCGTGCAGAATTCCGATGAACATTGGAGTTTTGGCTTGGGCCGTGCCCAGTTTCTGACGGGTGATCTCTGACCCTGACGATCAGCGACCCTGCAGAATTAAAAATGGCATGGTCGCTTTCTATACGCGTTATTATGTTTGCCGGACACAGCATAAGCACCATAGCAAGGGCGCGGCTATATGAGTTTTGATCTCCATATCAATGGTGCGGCGCAGACGGTTGATGTGCCATCTGATATGCCCTTGCTATGGGTTTTGCGTGATATTCTGGGTCTTACAGGCACCAAATACGGATGCGGTGTGGCCCAGTGTGGGGCCTGTACAGTGCATCTGGATGGTGCCCCGGTTCGGTCTTGCCTTTTGACGGTTGCAGCAGCAGCCGGCCATCACATTACGACAATCGAAGCTATCGAACAGACTGAAGCCGGTGCAAAAGTGCAGCAGGCATGGCTGGATGAAGAAGTCATTCAGTGCGGATATTGTCAGTCCGGCCAGATCATGGCGGTAACAGCCCTTTTGCAGAATAATCCGCATCCAACTGACGCCGATATAGATGATGCCATGGCGGGCAATATCTGCCGTTGTGGAACATATGTGCGTATCCGCAAGGCAATCCATAGGGCGGCGTCTCAGGATGCGTAAATGGAACCGCACGCAAGGCGAGGGGCTCTCACCCCCGACCCGGCGCGCCCTTTTAGGCGGCGTGCTGGCGGGCGGGGGTGGCTTTCTGCTGTCAGCATTCGTCCCGGGGTTGCCGCTTATCAGGGCTTCAAAAGCGCAGGATGCTGTAACAGGGATTGTTTTTAGTCCTAACGCTTTTATCCGCATCACCTCGCAGGGGGGTGTCACCCTGATCATGCGGCATGCCGAGATGGGGCAGGGCATCTACACCGGTATTTCCATGTTGCTGGCAGAAGAACTGGAAGTGGGACTGGATCAGGTCAGTGTAGAAGCCGCCCCCGCTGATCCCGCTTACGTGGATAGTGTTGCCGGCGAGGAAGAGACCGGTGGTTCTTCTTCCACCCGTGATAGCTGGGTACCATTGCGTGAAGCAGGGGCTGCGGCCCGCATGATGCTGATTGCGGCGGCGGCAGAACAATGGGGTGTGCCAGCTTCTGCCTGCACGGCACGGCACGGCACTGTTTTTCACCACGCAAGCGGGCGAAGTACGTCTTATGGAGCCCTTGCTGAGGCCGCAGCACGACAGCCGGTTCCTAAAAAAATCACGCTGAAGTCACCGACGGATTTTACGGTGATTGGAACAAGTCCGCGCCGGTTGGATACAAAGGCCAAAACAAACGGGAGCGCCCGGTTTGGCATAGATGTGCAGATACCGGGCATGAAAATTGGATGCATTAAAGCGTGCCCGGTTAAAGGAGGTCACTTAACCGGCTATAATCGGGCCGCCGCCCTGGCGGTTCCCGGCGTGGTGGATGTTCTGACACTTCCTGACGCCATTGCGGTGATCGCCAGCCATATGTGGGCCGCCCTCAAAGGTCAGGAAGCTGCTGCCCCGGCGTGGGATTATGGTCCCAATGCCCATATTGCGACGACCGATATTGTTGCACGTATGAAAGCGGCATCAGAACAGTCAGGCGTAACGGCGTTGAAAACCGGAAATGCCGAAGAGGCGCTGAAACGTGCCCATACGCGCATCGAGGCCGTTTATGAACTTCCGTTTCTTGCTCATGCCGCATTGGAGCCCATCAATACCACGTTGCACATAAGGCCAGACGGGGCAGATGTCTGGGTAGGAACCCAGGTTCCCGGACGGGCGAGGCAGGAAGTGGCGGATGCAACGGGTCTCCCGCCTGAAAGTATTGCTGTCCATAACCATTTGATAGGAGGCGGTTTCGGGCGCAGGCTTGATTCCAATTCGATCGGTCAGGCCGCACGCTTTGCCAAACAGGTGTCCTACCCTGTCAAACTGATATGGACCCGCGAGGAAGATATTACGCAGGACCAGTTCCGCCCTTATTATTATGATCGGATTTCTGCCGGGCTTGCCGCAGATGGCACGATAAGCGGCTGGCATCATCGTACAACAGGGTCTGCTGTCACCGCGCGATGGTACCCGGAAGGGATGCAGAACGGTCTGGATCCGGATGCGGTGGAAGGGGCTGCTCAGACCCCGTATGTCATGGCGGATCAGCTTGTGGAGTTTGTCAGGGATGAACCGGATGCTGTCACAACGCTCTGGTGGCGCGGTGTTGGCCCCACACATAATGTGTTTGTTGTTGAAAGCATGATTGATGAACTTGCCCACACTTCCGGGCAGGATCCTCTGGCGTTGCGGAAAAAGCTGGCGGCGCATCAGCCACGGGCCATAAAAGTGCTGGATGAAGTTGCCAAACAGTCTGGGTGGGGCAGGGCGCTCCCGGTTGGGCATGGATTGGGAATTGCTCTGCATTATTCATTTCAGACCTGGGCCGCAACGGTGCTTGAAGTGGCTGTCGAGAAAAGCGGACAAATCCGACTGATCCGTGTGGATAGCGCTGTTGATTGTGGGCCGATTGTCTTTCCGGATGGTGTTGTGGCGCAGATACAGGGAGGGCTGATTTTTGGCCTGACCATGGCGCTTTATAACGAAATAACTTTAAAAAATGGACAGGTAGAGCAGAGTAATTTCCATAATTATCGTATGATGCGTCTTAATGAAGCTCCTGACATCCGTGTGCACCTTGTGCCTGACCCTGATGCCGAAATTGGCGGGATTGGGGAGGTTGGAACGGTAGCCGCCGCGCCAGCACTGGCGAATGCTCTGTTTGCGGCAACAGGAAAACGCTTGCGGCGTATTCCCTTTGCAAAACAGTTCAGTAAGGTGGATGCATCGCTATGATGTTTCGCCTAAAAGACTGGATGACAGGGGTAGCTTCTGTCTTGGGTTGCGTGTTTTATTGTGCGGCTTTTGCGCAAGGAAATGCTTCCGATGCGCATAGCGCAGGCGCAGAGCGTATCAAGCAGGGAGAGTATCTGTTTCGGGCCGCTGATTGTGCTGCTTGCCATGCAGAACCGGGCGGTACAAAGCTGACGGGAGGGAGAGCATTCACTCTCCCGTTTGGAAGCATCTTTGCCGTAAATATCACGCCAGATAAGAAAACTGGCATTGGTGATTATACAGATGAAGAATGGCTGAAAATGCTTCGCTCAGGTGTCGGGCGCGGGGGAAAGCATCTGTATCCTGTCATGCCTTATACGGCCTATACGCTGATGAGCGATGAAGATGCTCTTGCAATCAAGGCCTATCTGTTCAGTTTGCACCCGGAGCATGCCGCTCCCCCCAGGAACCAGCTTAGCTTTCCCTTCAATCAGCGATGGAGCATGATCTTCTGGAACTGGTTGAATAATCCGGACAAACGTTTCAAGCCTGTGTCGGGAAAATCGGCTGAATGGAACCGGGGAGCCTACCTAACGGAAGCGTTAGGGCATTGCAGTCAGTGTCATACGCCACGCACTTTAACGTATGGTCTGAGCAGCAAAGCGTATGCGGGCACAGTGCAAATGGGGTGGCGGGCCTATAACCTGACATCCGACCCCAACCATGGTCTGGGCGGTTGGACAGATGAGCAACTGAAATCTTATCTGGCGACGGGTAAGGCGAGCGGTAAAGGCCCTGCCTCTGGCCCGATGGCAGAAGCAGTAGAGCACGGGCTCCGCTATATGACACCGGAAGATATTACCGCGATTGTTGTCTATTTGCGCAGTCTAGCCCCCATAGCAGAAGGGCCTGTTGTGCAAAGTAGTCTGAAGGTGCAGGACAAGACCCAGACCGAGACGGAAAGCCGCGGACAAATGCTTTTTGTGCAGGCATGTGCCGGCTGTCATCTGCCAGATGGGCGGGGTCGGCAGTCGGAGTGGGCGGCTTTGGCTGGGGCTCATAGCTTATCTGATCCTGAAGCTCTTAATCTGATTCAGGTTCTGCGTGAGGGCACATCCCTTGAAACGGCACAGGGCCGGGTGTTTATGCCGGGATTCACAAAAACCTATACAGCGGAAGAGCTTGCCGCCATAGCAACTTACGTTACGGCCCATTTTGGGGGCAGTAACGTTGCAGTAAAACCATCTGTCTTCAAAAACTAGGTGGTGTGGCTGCGCTGACAATGTGACACGGTTCCGTGCCAATATTACGGAAGCGATGCGGAAGGTTGCTATCAAAATAGTAAGCATCTCCCGGGCCCAGAATTTCACGCTGGTCCCCCACGGTAACCTCTATTTCTCCGCTGATGATAACACCGCCCTCTTCTCCTGTGTGGCGGAGCATGGTTTTTCCTGTATCCGTGCGGGGGGCGTAAACTTCATTCAGTATCTGCAGGGCGCGGCCGTTCAGGTTTGTGCCAATCTGGCGGTAGGAAATGCCCCTGCCGCCGATTTCTCTCAGCTCTGAGGCGCGATAGAAGAGCTTACGTTCCTCGTTATGTTCAAACGCGAAAAATTCCGACAAATTCATTGGAAGTGAGTT
>NZ_LHZU01000129.1 GCF_001580995.1 Acetobacter senegalensis | reverse complement strand
GGCGATGGGTCCGCCACGCTGCCCGCCGTAAGTAAACCCAGAATCTGGAACGGAATGGCGGAACCCAGAAGCCCCGCCAACGCCAGAAGCACCACTTTTTTCGGACTGGAAGACGCTGGCAGATACCGCGTGTAATCAGAAGAATAGGATGCCCAAGACAGATTGAAGCTGACAAGAACGCCTGTGGCCAGCAGAAAAGTCTGCCAGCTTACGGGATGATGGGCGGCTATGGGGGCCGTCCCTTCCACCGCCAGCGTAATGCCCATCAGGGCAAAGGTGATCAGCAGTACCCCACCCAGATATTTCTGCAAAAGCTGCACAACGTGGTGCCCGTAAATGGAGGCCACCATCTGGGTTGCGGCCAGAACACCAAGAGCCAGCCAGAAAGGGGAGGAAATGCCGCCCAGCAGCAACAGCGCCATCAGGGCTGTGGCGGCGGGCACGTTGTTTACCGCATCCCACCCGACGCAATAGATCCAGTTCAGGAAGGCAGGTGGGCGGATGCCAATCTGCCCCAGCGCCCGGCGGGAGGCCTCCATCTGTGTCAGCCCCATGGCGGGGCCAATGGCGGCAGCAAGGGCAACTGGTAGCGCCCCGATTATGTTGCCGAGCACAATGGCGAGCACCCCGGTCTTGAAATCCAGCCCCATGCTGGTGAGCAACGCCCCCGTCACCCAGCCGCCGGGGCCGAGGTTGGGGGAAAAATGGCTCCAGAAGACACGGTCCATCTTCATGGTCTTCAGCGCAGCGGGCACGGGTTCGCGCACGGATGCGGCTGAAAGCTCTTCCATCAGGCCACCGGGAGAAGAAGCGGAAACGGGGGTGGACTGGTGGTTCATGCCGGGGAGGGTCCTCAGGCTAAAAGGGTCATGACAGGTCCGGCTCTGGCATGGTGCCCGCAGCCCCGGTGGGCTGATGGGTGTAATAGGCTTCCGCCAGCCGTATAGGCAGAAGGTCCATAAATCTGGACCCGGCTGCAAGCCATAATGGAAAAACAATGCGTCTTTCGTTGCGGCGCAGGCCGCGCAGAATACGGCGGCTGGCGTTATCCACATCTGTCATGCCCGGCATGGGGAAGCGGTTTTGCGCCGTCATGGGGGTGTTGAGGAACCCGCACACCACGGAAGAACACAGAATACCTGCCTGCTTCATATTCCCGCCAGTGGCCACCATAAACCGGTCAACCGCCGCTTTCGCCGCGCCATAGGACGGCGTTCCGGGATAGGAGACCAGCCCCGCAACGGAGGAAATGGCGCAGATTCGCCCCCGCATGCCATCTGCCGCACGGGGCTGGCGGCGCATCAACGCCATGGCGGGCAGAACAGTGTTCAGAACGCCATCCATATTGGTGGCAAAAAAGCGTCGTACCTGTTCGTCAGGCTCGTAAGGGGCATCATCCGGCGTTTCGGGCTTGCGGGTGCCCCCGGTAATGCCTGCGCAGGCCAATACCAGATCAAGCTGCCCGGTGCTTTTCACCCATTCCGCCATGGTCTGCCGGTCGGCGACATCGCATCGTGCGATGTCCACACCTGCTCCGTGCGAGATGCACTGCCGGGCGGTTTCCATCAGCCGGGTCTCATTCCGTCCGCCCAGATGCAGCATGCGTCCGGGCCGTGCCAGAGTGAGGGCCAGTGAGCGCCCGAGGCCGGAGGAGGCTCCGGTTATCAGAACGGTATTATGTTTCATGGTCGCTCTCTTAACGCGAGACTGTTAGAAGGGCTGCACGCCACAGGGCAAAGCGGGCATGCATGGCTGCCAAGGCCATGCTTTCCCAAGAGTTTGCTGGCGGGTGAGCAACACGGGAGTTGGAACGCGGTATGGTGCAGGGCAGAACGTCTGAAGCAGGGGCGAGGTTGAAACGGCGCGGAGTCTGTTTTGTGATTTCCGCTCCGTCCGGGGCAGGAAAATCGACCATTGCCAACGCCTTGCGGGCCTCCGAGCCCCAGTTGCGCCACTCCGTTTCCGTCACGACGCGCCAGCCACGGCCAGGCGAGAAGGAAGGCGTGCATTATCACTTTCGCACCATGGAGCAGTTCGAGGAAATGGCAGCAACGGGCCAGTTGCTGGAATGGGCCATTGTGTTTGGCCGTGGCTATGGCACGCCCCGCGCTCCCGTAGAGGAAGCGCTGGCTGCAGGGCAGGACATGGTGTTCGACATAGACTGGCAGGGCCACCAGCAGGTGCGTCAGGCACTGCCGGATGATGTTGTCAGCCTGTTTGTGCTGCCGCCATCGCTGGAAGAACTGGAGCGCCGTCTGACCTCCCGTGCGTCTGACCATCCAGATGAAATTGCCCGGCGTATGGCGGCCGCGCGTGATGAAATTTCCCACTGGCACGAATTTGATCATGTGGTGGTGAACAAGGATCTGGACCGTGCCATTTTTGAAGCCCGCGCCATTCTGACAGCCGGACGCCTGAAAACCCGGCGGCAAACCGGGCTTGAAGAATTTGTTGGGACGTTTGGAGCCTGAGCCTGATGGATTTTTCGGCTGTTTCCATTCTGTGTGTTGGCGATGTGATGCTGGACCGTTTTTTATACGGCAGCATGGAGCGCATTTCGCCGGAAGCGCCGGTGCCAGTTCTGTTGCTGGACAAGCGGCGGGAAATGGCTGGCGGGGCCGGGAACGTGGCCAGCAACGTAACGGCATTGGGGGGCCGGGCCATTCTGGTGGGGCTGGTGGGGAATGATGAGGCTGGAGGGCTGTTAAGGAGCGCTCTGGCAGCACGCCCGAATGTGGTGGATGCCACCGTGAGCACCACCAGCAGGCCCACAATCTGCAAGACCCGGTTCATAGCCGCCCATCAGCAGGTGGTGCGGACGGACGAGGAAAGCCGTCTGCCTTTGCAGGCGAGCGAAGCCGCGGATTTATGCGCGGCTCTTGAAGCACGTATTGAAGGCGTGCAGGCCGTTGTGGTGTCTGATTACGGCAAAGGGGTTTGCAGCCCGCAGGTGCTGGAAACCGTGTTCCGTGCCGCAAAGGCCCGGAATATCCCGGTGTTTGTGGACCCAAAATCTCCAGATTATCGCCTCTATTGCGGGGCCACCTGCATTACACCCAATGCCCGTGAACTGGCTGAGGCTTCAGGTCTGCCGGTGGAAACCGAGGCGATGGTAGAAGCCGCAGCCCGCAAGGTGATGGCGGATGCGGAGGCCGACGCCATTCTGGCCACGCGTTCTGAAAAAGGCATGATGCTGGTGCAGCGGAATGGCGCGGTTGTCTCCATTCCCACCCGCGCGCGGGAAGTGTTTGATGTCTCCGGCGCTGGCGATACGGTGATTGCCACCATGGCGCTGGCGGTTGGCTCCGGCCTCTCGTTCGAGCAGGCCATGCGGGTGGCTAATGCCGCCGCAGGGGTTGTGGTGGGCAAACTGGGCACCGCCACGGCGGATATTCAGGAAGTGCTGCATGAACTGGATGAACAGTCCGGTCCTGATGAAGCCCCTCATCTGTTGCCGCTGGCAGCGGCGCGGGCACAGGTTCAGCGTTGGCAGGCACGAGGGTTGAAGGTGGGGTTCACCAATGGCTGCTTTGATATTCTGCACCCCGGCCATGTCAGCCTGCTGGCGGAAGCCCGTGCCGCGTGTGACAGACTGGTGGTGGCTTTGAACACGGATGCAAGCATCAGCCGCCTGAAAGGGCCGGAACGCCCGGTCAACACGCTGGATTCCCGTGCGCGGGTGATGGCGGCCATACGGTATGTGGACGCAGTCGTGGCGTTTGAGGAAGACACGCCGCTGGAAACCATCAAGGCGCTGATGCCGGATGCGTTGATCAAAGGGGCGGATTACAAACCGGAAGACGTGGTGGGGGCCGATGTGGTCACCGCCGCCGGAGGCAGGCTGGTGCTGGCGGATCTGGCACAGGGCCATTCCACAACATCCACCATTGGCCGGATTCGCGGTGCGTGATGCCGCAGGGTCTTCAAAGAGCGCCCCTCGGTTCGTCCGTTGCTTCCGGGCAGGGGACTGCTTTGCAGATGGTGCGGGACCGTTTTCAGCGCTGGCTGTTTGAGCAGGCTTTGCCGTTCTGGGCCTCAACCGGCTGTGAGGGAACGCCGAGCCACCCGGCCATGCGGGGAGCACAGGAAAGCCTGACCCTGGCCGGTGTGCCTGCGTTACCCCCTTTCAAGCGGGTGCGGGTGCAGGCCCGGCAGCTTTTTGTGTTTTCATGGGCCAGTTTGCGGGGGTGGAAACAGGCGAAAGCATGCGCAGCAGGGATTTTCGACTTTCTGCTGAAAGCACGCACCCCGGATGGAGGTTGGGTGTGCCGCCTGACGCCGGAGGGAAGCGTGCTGGATGCCACAGCGGATCTGTATGATCTCGCTTTCGTGGTGTTTGCTCTGGCGTGGTACGGCAGACTGGACAAGAGCGGTGATGCCGTGGTGTTGGCACGGGAGACCCTGTGCTGGATACAGGCCCATATGGGCGCGCCTACTGGTGGCTTTTTCAATACGCTGCCGCAAAAGGACGCTCCCCGTCAGCAGAACCCCCATATGCATCTGCTGGAAGCCGTTCTGGCCTTGTATGAGACCACTCGAGATGCGGCAGATCTGGCAATGGCGCATGATCTGTATGTGTTGTTCAGCACGCGCTTTCAGGATGCTGAAACAGGCATATTGGGGGAGTTTTTTACGGAGAACTGGCAACCCGCCCCCGGAGAAGCCGGAAACTGGGTGGAGCCGGGCCATCATTTTGAATGGGTATGGCTGCTGCATGAATACACACGGTGGAGCGGGGTGCAGACAGCGCACCAAAGTCAGCGCCTCTACGCGTTTGCGCTGCAGCATGGGGTGAATGTTCACACCGCTTTTGCGTATGACGGCATAGGACGGGATGGGACAGTCCTGAAAGCCTCGTCCCGTTTGTGGGTGCAGGGGGAGGCTCTGCGTGGTGTGTTGACCGTCAACCCGCAGGACACCGCAGATCATTTGGCCGCCCGGATGGCGGACACTCTGCTGACCCGCTATTTCACCGGCTGCCCGGAGGGTACGTGGCTGGACCAGTTGGATGCGGCAGGCCAGCCAGCCGTAACGGCCATTCCAACCAGTTCACTCTACCATATCGTCACCGCATTTGAGGCTCTTGATCAGGCGGCCTCTCGCTTGTGAAGCGGAGAGGCGGTGGGGAACTCTGATCAAGTGAACGCACCGATGAGAGGCCTGATAGCCCTTATGATATTTAAGTCCGGCATCGCCTGACTTTGGGTGCGGAAACAAACCCCCTTGTGTGGCGTGAAAGCTGCCACAACGTATGCAGACGTCATAATGAAGACCTGTTAGAACCAACGGCGTGAGTATGACCAAAACAGCCCCCGCGCGGCCGGAAGACGAAACGCTCCTGTCGCTCTCTCTTCGCCAGCCGCCTGCCAACCTTGAAGCGGAGCAGGCGCTGCTTGGCGCGTTGCTGACCAACAACCGCGCGTATGATCGCGTGTCTGATTTTCTGACGGGCGCACACTTCGCCAACGAGGTGAATGGCCGCATTTATGACGCCATTGCCCGCCGCATTGAAAATGGCCAGTTGGCAGACCCGGTTACTTTGCGGGCGGAACTGGAAAACTCGGGTATCCTCTCCGAGGTGGGTGGCATGGCCTATATGGGCAAGCTGCTGACCTCCATGGTGGGGATCATCAATGCCGGGGATTATGGGCGCGCCATTCATGATGCTTGGATTCGGCGGCAACTGATTGATATTGGCGAGGGCGTGGTCAACAACGCCTTCGGTGCAACGTCTGATCTGTCCGGTCCGGACCAGATTGCGGCAGGGGAAGAAGCGCTTTTCCGGCTGGCAACTGAAAAAGGGCAGGATGGCGGTTTTGTCGGTTTTGACCGTGCGCTGGCCAACGCCATTCATACGGCGGAGCAGGCGTTCAAGAACGAAGGACACGTCTCCGGCCTGACCTCCGGCCTGCGTGATTTTGATAAGAAAACCGGCGGGCTGCACCCCTCTGATCTTCTGATTCTCGCCGGACGTCCCGCCATGGGGAAGACGGCGCTGGCCACCAAGATTGCGTTCTCTGCTGCACGCGCTCTGATGCAGGATGCCGAGGATAAAGGGCCGGGGGTGCAGCCCAAAGGGGCCGTTGCCATTTTCTCGCTGGAAATGTCGGCGGAACAGCTTGCCGCCCGTATTCTGTCAGAACAGTCCGAGGTTTCCAGCGAACGTATCCGTCGTGGTGATATTGGGCAGAAGGAGTTTGACCGGTTTGTGCGCGTGAGCCGCGAACTGGCGCGCCTGCCGCTGGTGATTGATGATACACCGGCCATTTCCCTTTCCGCCATGCGGACACGCTGCCGCCGATTGAAGCGGACCAAGGGCCTAAGCCTTGTGGTGGTCGATTACCTTCAGCTGATGCGTCCTTCCGTGGGAACGCGTCCTGAAAGCCGCGTGCTGGAAATCTCGATGATCACGCAGGGGCTGAAAGCCATTGCAAAGGAACTGGAAGTGCCGGTTATCGCACTTTCCCAGCTCTCGCGTCAGGTGGAAAGCCGGGAAGACAAGCGCCCCATGTTGTCTGACTTGCGTGAATCCGGCTCGATCGAGCAGGACGCCGATGCCGTGATGTTTGTCTACCGTGATGAATATTATCTGCAGCAGCGCATGCCCAAGGAAACGGCCTTCGATTCCATGGATAAATACTCAGCGGCCCTTGATGACTGGCAGCGCAAGATGGGGCTGGTGCATAACAAGGCAGAACTGATTCTGGAAAAACAGAGACACGGACCAACCGGCACCGTACATCTGTATTTTGAAGGCGAATACACACGCTTTACAGATCTGGATACCATTCACGAAGATCAGATTCGCTAATCAGCCGGACGGGTGGTGAGGGAAGTGAGCCGGTGGGTTTTTTAGCCATACCGAGCAATATTCCCTGCACAGGAAAGAAAAAGCCGGGTTCGGAACCCGGCTTTTTTGTTAGCTGTTAGGGGCTGCCAGAGAGGTCGGCACCGTGATGGGGATGTGGTTGTTCTGAAAGGCCTGCCACAGATCATAAAGGGCTTCACTTCTTACCGCAGCGGGGTCCAGCCCTGTGCGGGCGCGGGCTGTGCCCGTCAACAGGGCTGAGCCATCGGTTACAGAAGAGATGCTGACGGTCGGGGCCAGTTGTGGGTCAACATTCTTGCACGCGGCAAGGGTGGCCACCATCACATCCATGGCTTTTTGCAGATCAGACGCAAACGGAAGCTGGAGGGTGAGGGTAAATACGCCCGGCTTTTCGGCCCGCGTGGCGTTGCGCACGGCTGATGTGATGAACTGGGAGTTCGGCACAATCATGGTGGAACCATCAGCCAGTTTGATATTGGTGGATCGCACGCTGATACGGGCAACTTCACCATGTGCGCCCGCAATATCCACCACATCCCCAATGGAGACGGGGCGTTCGGCCATCAGGATAATGCCGGACACAAAATTCTGCACAATGGATTGCAGACCAAAACCAATCCCCACGGAAAGCGCACTGACCACCCATGTCATGCTCTTCATGGTGACGCCAAGGGCAGACGCCATGCTCAGTCCCACCAGAATCCATGCGGAATAGGTGATAATGCTCAGGATGGACGCCTGCGCCCCGATATCCAGCCGCGTGGTAGGAAAAAAGCGCTGACGGAACCAGTTTTTGAGAATGCGAATGGCGTAATGCCCGATAATGGGCAAAACCGCACAAAGCAGAATGGTATCCAGCGAGATATTGAAACTGCCTTCTGTGGACGCCCCATTTTGCCCACGGAAGATGAAGAGAATGCGGTTGCCAACCTGTGTTGGGTCAAAATCCGCGCCGGCCGTGGCAACGGAAAACGCCACAACCAGCAGAAACACGCTGATCAAACCGGGAATGACAACGCTGGCCTGATCCACCAGTCGCGCCGCAAGCCCCAGTTGCACCAGATGCTGCCCGATCGGCCCGTGAGAGGGAAAGACGCTGCTGCCCAGCGCTGTGGCCAGAAGGGCAAGCAGCAACAGGGCTGTCATGGTGATGGCCATGACCGAAACCCATGAGATAATAGTGTAGGCCAGAGGAATGTAGCCAGAAAGAACAGCCAGCCAGCATACAATGGAAATGGTCATGGCAATTGTGCGTAGGAACGGGGCCACTGTAGGGTGGCTGCCGGAGCCTTCTTCGGCAGAAATGCGGAGCTGGCGCGGAATGGCGAACAGCAACGGGCTGACGGCCAGCGTATAAAGCCCGTCCAGCAACTGTACCGGCAGGATGCTCAGCCCGCTTTTGGTGTCCACATAGCGCAGAACGCCGCGCACAATCAGGGCGACCGCAAACCAGATGGGAAACAGCCGCAGATTGTGCGCAACCTTGTCCGGCATGGGAAACACCCGCCATTCCGGCTTGCTGGCCAGCAGGCTGATACCCAGTTCAATAACAAAGCCGCAAAGCGGCACCTGAGACGCGACCATATCGGCCAATGTGTCCAGATCTTCCCCCAAGGCCGGGTTGTTGAACGCTATGGCACCCCACACAATGCGGAAGGCAAATGCCCATGCTGCCACACTGATGGCAGCGCATAGAACGGTTGCGGCAATAGGGCGGATGCGGCCCGTTGGCAGAAACCGGGCCACCAGCATGCGCACCGGATGATGGCAGAAGAAGTAAAGCGTCAGCAGCAGGCCGCCAACAACCAGACCACCCAATGTCCAAAGGGCGTGGGTGCCGCGGAAGGCCTCAATCAGCACCGCACCAGTTTCCTGCACGATGCTGGAGAAACGATCCGTATCATCCCCGGATGTGGCGATGAGTTGCGTCCAGAACGGGATCCCCAGCGGGGAGGGAAACCGTTGTGTGAGGGTGGCCTGCTGAATGGCGGTGCCGTGCTGGCGGAGTTCATCCACCAGTTGCTGGGCTTCAAGCTGATAGAGCTTCAGCCGCGTAATACGCCCGGAAATATCACGCTGTTTGGCGGCCAGAGTCTTGCGCTGTTCCGTAATGGAGGCGGCTTCGGGCGGCGCATCCTTGCCGGGAGGTTGGCCAAGGATGTCCAGAAAATTCTGATAAACGGATTCGTAGGGTTTTATCTTGGCGAGCAATGCGTCCGTAAGGGTTGAAACTGCCGTGGCGCGTTTGAGAAGAGCCGCAAAGACCGCTGCGTTTTCGCTCTTTGAGTAGTTTTTCAGGCTGTCCTGATAGATGGCCCGGATCTCATTATTGATCTGATCCAGCGTGGCATCTGTAGCCACGGCAGAAATATCTGAAATGAGCGGCGTAGCGGGAGTGGCAGGTTGAGAGACCTGCTTTGTATCCGTCTCGGCCGCCCAGACCTGGCTATGAGAGAGGAGGGGAGGGAAAAGCAGCCCCAGAAACAGAACGGCCAGAACAGGGAAAAACGCACGAAACGGCTTGCTGATCATCAGTCTTCTCTACACCCCGCCAGAAACACTACTCCCAGCCAAACGTGACAGCTAACAGGGAGGTTGCGCTCTGATAGGGGGAAAAGACCGGCGAACGCTACGGACTAAATGACAATCAACGCCGGAAGAGCGCGGAATGATCAGCAGGAGGAGACCGTTTTTCCTATTTTTCCTTCTTCTCCGGCGACTGGAAGAGCCGGATTATGGAAGGGGCCAGAAAAACAGAAGCAGGAAGACGCTGTTATCCAGCGGCCTTATTTATGGTCGCTGTGCAGGTGGTCGTGATAGCCGTATTTTTCCCACTGAGCGGGAGTGGTCAGGTGCTTGGGTTCGCTTTTGAACATGCCACAGGCTGAGAGCGCAAAAGCACATACCAGCATCATAACCGCGTGTTTCATGGTCTCTTTCCTGAAAGGATCTGTTCCTGCTTCTATCTCATTCGCAAGGAAGGCGGGCAAGCACGCGCGGCAAAAAAGCGAAAGAAAATGTAGCGGCCCGTGTGAGAGGGCCAGCAGGAGCGTGGTGGTGGCCTTTATTTGCGCAATTCCATGGTGATGGGGCCTTCCCGGCGACCATGGGTAAACTGGTCCACCATGGCGTTGCCGCTGTGCATGAGGGACGAGGCCGGCCCCTGCCAGATCAACTGCCCCTTGTAGAGCATGGCGGCTTCATCCCCGATACGTTGGGCAGACGCCATATCATGCGTGATGGCAATGGCGGTGGAGCCCAGTTTTTTCACGCAATCCACAATCAGGCCATCAATTACCGCCCCCATGATCGGGTCCAGCCCGGTGGTGGGTTCATCAAAGAACAGAATGTCCGGCGTTGCGGCAATGGCGCGGGCAAGCCCCACGCGCTTCTGCATCCCGCCCGAAAGTTCGGAGGGGTAAAGATCGCCCACGGATGGGTCCAGCCCCACCTGCGCCAGAATGGACCCGGCGTGTTCACGTGCCTGCGGGCGCTTCAGCCGCTTGCGGGCCAGCAGGCCGAAGGTCACGTTCTCCCACACGGGCAGACTGTCAAACAGGGCCGCGTTCTGGAACAGCATGCCAATTTCACCGCGCAGGGCCTCACGGCGTTTGTCTGTGGCGGTGAGAATGTTTTCGCCATCAATTTCGATACTGCCGGAATCGGGGATGATCAGGCCCAGAATGCAGCGCAGCAGCACGGATTTTCCGCTGCCAGACCCGCCGATGATGACGAACGATGTGCCCTGCGCAACATCCAGATTAACGCCATCCAGCACTTTTTTGGTGCCGAAGGATTTGTGCAGATCGCGGATGCGGATCTTGGGGAGAGGCGTGCTCATTGTGAGAAAAACAGATCTGTCAGGAGGTAATCAAAGGCCAGCAACAGAATGGAGGCCACAACCACCGCCGCTGTTGTGGCGGAGCCAACGCCTTCTGCGCCACCCTTGCTGTTGTAGCCGTAGTAACAGCCCATCAGCGCAATCAGGAACCCGAACAATGCGGCCTTGACCAGCCCGACCGTGACATCAATGGCCTTCAGGGAGTTCAGGGTAGAGGTGATATAGGCGTTGGGGGAGAAGCCCAGCTTCATGACACATACGGTAAAACCGCCAGCAACCCCCAGAACATCCGCCACCAGCACCAGCAGAGGCAGGGCAATCAGGCCCGCCAGCAGGCGTGGCGCTACCAGATACTTCATGGGGTTGGTGGAAAGGGTGGTCAGGGCGTCAATCTGGTCTGTGACGCGCATGGTGCCAATCTGTGCTGCCATGGCGGCACCTACGCGGCCCGCTACCATCAGGCCCGCCAGAACGGGGCCGAGTTCACGGGTTACGGCCAGCACCACAATTCCGGCAATGGCGCTTTGCACATGGTACTGCGCAAACCCCGTATAGGATTGCAGGGCAATCACCCCACCAGAGAAAAGGGCGGTCAAAGCCACGACGGGAAGGGAGAAAAACCCGGTTTCCAGAAAGGCCCCCAAAAAGACGCGCCCATAAAAGGGAGGGCGCACAATGTGGGAAAGCCCTTCAAGCGCGAACAGAGCCAGAGACCCCGCGGCCCGTATCAAGGCAAGGGTACCGCGACCCAGTCCGGCCACGAGAGTGAGCACCATATTCATCCGTTTTGGTTGTCCGCTCCAGCAGGCGAGTGTCAAAACACGTTCTAGCTGCCGTAGCCCGACTATGGGGGGCGCGTCAAAGCCTGAAGTCTGTCTTTGCGCTGGCTCCCTATCCATTTGACGCGGAAAGAGCAGCATAAACCATCCGCAAAACAGGCCCGTTGCACGGCTGCCCCATTGCAGGGCGCGGCGAGGGAGGGCATTGGTGTGGCACAGAAATATGTCTTCCCTCTCATTCCGCTGATGGATGAGGGGAGGGCAGAAGCGAGAAGGCGGAGGACAGAAAGTGCGCATAGCCATGATCGGCGGCGGATATGTTGGGCTTGTATCCGGGGCGTGTTTTGCCGAATTCGGCATCAATGTTTCCATTGTTGAAACCAACCCGGAGCGACTGTCTGCCCTGAGGGATGGCCGTATTCCGATTTATGAACCCGGCCTGGATGCTCTTGTGGCGTCTAACAGCCAGGCCGGTCGTCTGACCTTCGGTGATGATATTGCGCAGGCCGTAACTGGCGCGGAAGCAGTGTTCATTGCGGTTGGCACGCCCCCTCGGAATGGTGACGGCGCTGCAGACCTTCAATATGTGCACGCAGCTGCCCGCCAGATTGCGGAAGCCCTGACCGGTTATGCCGTGATTGTCACCAAATCCACCGTGCCCGTGGGCACCAGCCGCCGGATTGCGGAGATTATTCGCCAGACACGGCCTGATGCTGACTTTGATGTGGCGTCCAACCCGGAATTTCTGCGTGAAGGCAGCGCCATTGGAGACTTCATGCGGCCTGACCGCGTGATTATCGGTCTGGACCAGCGTCTGCCGGAACGGGCCAGCCGTGCGGAAGGTGTGCTGCGGCAGGTCTATCGTCCGTTGTCCGTGGTTGAAGCGCCGTTGTTGTTCACCGGGCTGGAAACAGCGGAACTGACCAAATACGCGTCCAATTCCTTCCTTGCCATGAAGATTTCCTTCATCAATGAAATGGCCGATCTGTGCGAAAAACTGGGTGCGAATGTGCATGATCTTGCCCGGGGCATGGGCATGGATAAGCGTATTGGCCGGGATTTTCTGCAGCCCGGTCCGGGGTATGGTGGCTCCTGCTTCCCCAAGGATACGCTGGCGCTTTCACGCATTGCTCAGGAAGCGCATAGTGCATGCCGCTTGGTAGAAACCACAGTACAGGTGAATGAAGCCCGTAAGGCAGGTATGGCCGGGCGTATTGCGGCTGCCTGTGGTGGGTCTGTTGCAGGCAAGACGGTTGGCGTGCTGGGGCTGACTTTCAAACCCGAGACAGATGACATGCGCGAATCTGCCTCCATCCCGATTCTGCATCGTCTGGCAGAAGCGGGCGCGACGATCCGCGCGTATGATCCCGTTGGCATGGCTGCTGCCAAGCCGCTTCTGCCGCAGGATGTGGTGTACTGCGTCGATGCGCTGGAAGTAGCAGAAGGGGCCGATGTGCTGGTGGTGCTGACGGAATGGAACATGTTCCGCGCGCTCTCTCCGGCAGAACTGGCCAAGCGGATGCGCAATGGTGTGATTGTTGATCTGCGCAACATTTTTGATCCGGCCGCCATGCGGGCGGCGGGCCTGACCTACGAGTCTGTTGGTCGCCCTTGAGCCTTGGATGTTTTAGCCTTACATCATTCAGAATGAGAACAGGGATAGAACATCGTGGCTAAAAAACCGTCCCGCCAGTTTGTCTGCCGGGCCTGTGGGGCGGTGTATCCCAAATGGATCGGCCAGTGCGAAGCGTGTGGAGAATGGAACACGCTGGTGGAGGAAACTGCTGAACCTCTGGCGGCGTCCTCCCCCCGTGCGGCTGGCAAGGGGCGCCGGGTGAAGCTTGAAGGGTTGGAGGGCATGGCTGCCCCTCCGCCCCGTACCCAGACCGGTATTGTGGAACTTGACCGCGTGCTGGGGGGCGGACTGGTCCCGGCTTCGGTCGTGCTGGTGGGGGGGGACCCCGGTATCGGCAAGTCCACGCTGCTGCTTCAGGCGGCGTGTCGTTTGGCGGGCAAGGGCGAGCGTGTTCTCTATATTTCAGGCGAAGAAGCGGTCGATCAGATTCGCCTGCGTGCTCTGCGTCTTGGCGTTGGCACCGCCACGCTGGATTTGGCAGCGTCCATCAATGTGATGGATATTGTGGCCACTTTGGAAGCCGAGCCTGATGTGCGGGCGGTGGTAATCGATTCCATTCAGACCATGTGGCTTGAAACGGTGGAAAGTGCCCCCGGCACTGTTTCTCAGGTGCGGGCCTGTGCGTTTGAACTCATCCGTCTGGCCAAGCGCCGCGGCTTCAGCCTGATACTGGTCGGGCATGTTACCAAGGAAGGCGCGTTGGCGGGCCCGCGTGTGCTGGAGCACATGGTGGATGCCGTCATGTATTTTGAAGGCGACCGAGGACACCAGTTCCGTATTCTGCGCGCCGCGAAGAACCGTTTTGGCGCAACGGATGAAATTGGCGTGTTTGCCATGACGGACAGAGGGCTGGAGGAAGTGAGCAATCCTTCCGCCCTGTTCCTGGCTGAGCGGCGCGGCAATATTGCCGGGTCTGCCGTTTTTGCCGGGTTGGAGGGCACGCGCCCCGTACTGCTTGAAGTACAGGCGCTGCTTTCTCCCAAAAGTGGAGATGGCGCGCCCCGCCGGGCCGTGGTGGGGTGGGATAGCGGCAGGCTGAACATGCTGCTGGCCGTGCTGGAAACACGCTGTGGCCTGAAACTCTCCGGCATGGATGTCTATCTGAATGTGGCTGGGGGCCTGAAAGTAGCGGAGCCAGCGGCAGATCTTGCCGTGGCGGCAGCCCTGATTTCCGCAGCCAGCGGTGTACCTACCAGTTCTGGTGAAGTCTATTTTGGTGAAGTGGGATTGTCAGGAGAAATCCGGCAGGTGGCGCAGGCAGATGCGCGCCTGAAGGAAGCCGCCAAATTGGGGTTTGATCGTGCCGTGCTGCCCCGCCGTATTGCGCGCGGTAGTGCGCGCAGCAAACCACCAGAAGGGCTTGCCCTGCGCGAGATTGGGCACCTGTCAGACCTGATCAGTGCGGAAATGGAAGCCGAATAGATCTGGCAGATCAAAAACCGGATTGTCAGAGGCACTGCGCATCGCTATAGTGCGCGCCACAGAACGCGGATGTAGTTCAATGGTAGAACGGCAGCTTCCCAAGCTGCATACGGGGGTTCGATTCCCCTCATCCGCTCCATTTCCAAAAAAATCAATGAAAACAGTTGTTTGCGGTATATTGCCGTTACCAGCTCTGTGACCGTGCGTTACAGGGCCAGCATTACATCTTTTGATGCCAGAAAAGGCGTGGAAGACATGCGGTGCATGCTGAAACGGGGGCTTATTACGTCCGCTTCAATGCGCCGAAAGACCGCATGCAGGATGTGGAGCGTGTTCTCCGAACCAAGCATGGCAAGAAGGCTGAGGTTGTCAGCATCCTGAAAACCAAAGATGATCGTGCAGATCTAAAGGCGTATCGTGTAGATATCTAATGTCAGGACGCAACCCATGCCCATATTCAGGCAAGGGGCGACGCCAACCGGAGGCAGTGGCAGTGGCAGTGGCAGAGGAAGAGGCTCCATTATCGGGACGCTTCACGCTTGCCTGCGGTTTTTCCCCTAGGTGTCGGAGAGAGGAGGGATAGCCTGATCTGCGGGCATATCCCTCATGGTCTAAGAAAAGCTGATTGCTAAAACCCGTTACCGCAGAAATGGAATATTGGTTTTGGCGACATCAATAATCTCATCACCCCGACCGTTCATGATGGCTTTGAGAGCGTAAAGACTGAAGCCGGTAATCTGGGATTTTTCAATTTTGGGTGGCATGGCCAGTTCCTGCGTGTTGGTGACGGCATCCAGCACGGCAGGGCCGGGGTGGTTGAGGATGTTGTCCACAGCAGCGGGCAATTCGGCGGGGGTTTCTGCCCGCACAGCATGAATGCCCATGGCACGGCACATGGCGGCAAAATCCGGGTTCTGCAGGGACACGCCTGTTTCCAGGTATCCGGCCGCTTTCATTTCCATAGCCACAAAGCCAAGAGTGCCATTATTGTAAATAATAAGTTTAATCGGAAGTTTTTCCTGAACCAGTGTCAGAAGGTCTCCCATCAACATGGTAAAACCACCATCACCTGAGAGGCTGATAATCTGACGGTTGGGTTGCGCCACCTGTGCCCCAATGGCCTGCGGTAGGGCGTTGGCCATGGACCCATGGACAAAGGACCCCATCAACCGTCGCTGTCCATTCATTTTCAGATAGCGCGCAGCCCACACCGTAGGGGTGCCGACATCTGCCGTGAAAATGGCGTCACGTGTTGCGGTTTCATTGATCAGACGGGTGAGATATTGCGGGTGGATGGGTTTTTTGGTGCCGCCAGTTGCCAGATCATCCAGTCCCTGACGTGCTTTTTTGTAAAGTTCCAGACATTTATCCAGATGGGTGCGGTCGGTGCGGGCCGTCAGCCGAGGCAACAGCGCGGTCAAGGTGTGTTTCACATCCCCCACCAGACCAAGGGCGAGGGGGCAGCGTCGGCCAAGCTGCTGGGGCCGAATATCAATCTGCGCGATCTTTGCGTCTTCCGGATAGAACTGGCGGTAAGGGAAGTCCGTGCCCAGCATCAGCACGACATCAGCGGCCAGCAGCGAATGATAACCGGAGGAGAACCCGATCAGTCCTGTCATGCCCACATCGTACGGGTTGTCATATTCCACATGTTCCTTCCCACCGAGGGCGTGGACAATGGGGGCCTTGAGGGTCTCGGCCAGCCGGATGAGTTCGGCATGGGCACCAGCGCAGCCGCGCCCGGCCAGAATGGTAATGCGCTTTCCGCTTTTCAGAAGATCTATCAAAGCGGTCAGATCGTCTTCTGGCGGAACAACAACCGGCTCTTTAGGCAGCAGGGCTATTTTTTCGGAAATAACGGTATTAACCGCCGCCTTCAGCGCCACATCTCCCGGGATGGCAATTACCGCTACCCCTTTTTGACCCACTGCGGCGCGAATGGCGGCTTCAACCACGCGCGGGGCCTGCTCGGGTGAGGAAATGGTTTCACAATAATGGCTGCATTCACGGAAGAGGGCTTCTGGCCGGGTTTCCTGAAAATAGCCCGATCCAATCTCCGGGCTGGGAATTTGGGCTGCAATGGCCAGAACCGGCATGCGGGAGCGGTGGGCATCATACAGTCCATTGATCAGATGCAGGTTGCCCGGCCCGCATGAGCCTGCGCAAACAGCCAGCTTGCCGGTAACATGCGCCGCGCCGGCAGCGGCAAAGGCGGCAACTTCTTCATGCCGGACATGGACCCAGCGGATGGTCTTGCGTTTGAGCAGGCTGTCCGTAATGCCGTTCAGGCTGTCGCCCACCACGCCATAAATAGAGTCGACACCAGCCTGTTCGAGCGTTTGTACCAGAATATCCGCAACATTGGGTTTCGCCATACTCTTCAGTCCTTAGTCCATAGAAGGGGGTAATGCTTCTAGAAGCCCTCCGGCTGAAGGAGGTTCCCTGCGGATGGGGATGGTTGATCGGCATCCTTGGGTGCGCGCCTCAGCGTGGCCAGGAACATAAGGCCAGATATGGTGCATAACCATTTATTACGAAGAAGAAATACTTGTACAGTTTGGCAAGCGGGGTCTGAAGGCGTTCATTTTAAAAATCGGGAAAAATCGAGCGTGCAGAGAGGCAGCGCTGATTTTGGCGAAGGAATTAAAAGTAACTTATTGTTTTGAAATGGTTATAAAGGAAAAATGACAAAAATGTCATCAATAACGATTCTGTGATCACGGGTTTGTGTTTAAAAAATTAAACAGCTACCCTTTCCCGGTTTTTGCATGGGGTGCCCCCTGTTATAAATAATGAGAAAGTTGATAAGAATGGAGGCAGAAAATAGCGGTTTTCTGCCGGATATTAGAGGATGCGCCCCACCTTTAACGTTGCTTGGGTGACATGTTTTTATTACGTTATTTTAGAAATAATATGGTTTTTATAGTAATGAGATGGATAATTTTCGGAAAGAGTTTGGGTTGAAAATATTATATTATAATGTAAATTTTATAACATATTCGAGATTATCAGGGTCTCGGAATGCTGCGGGCCATATGGCTCAGGGCCAATAATCCTGATGGTACACTGCCCATAAAGGATATTTGGCCCTCCACTATGGGAGAAGGGCGTTATGTCCATTGTCTGTATCTTGCGATATGCCGGATGGCGCTGAGCCGACATGCGTTTCTGTGTCTATCCGCTTGTTCTGTTTTGCTGCGCCACGGTTTTGGCCTCTCCCGCATGCGCTGAAAAAACGCTGGTGTCTGTCAAAGATATAACGATCGAAGGTGGTCTGGATATCGGCGGTTCAGCTTTCTACCTTCCCAATGTCAATTTTGGCGCAGGCTCTTATGCACCGCGTTCGGGAGGCCGCTATAACAGGGCGCAAAGCCCGACTTATGGTGAATTATATGGCAAGCCCATTCTCTCCGGGCGCTGGGATCTGGGGCAGGGCGTGGCCATTATTGGCAAGGCTTCTGCGCTGGGAGCCGCTACTCTGGGGCATGGGGATGCACAGGAAGTCTCTCAGACATCCGGAACCCCACGTTCCATTTATCTGGAAGAAGCGAATATCGGCGTGACCTTGCCTGTCCATCTGGCAGGTAAAAGCCAGCAGCTTACCGTGTTGGGGGGACGGCAGGCCTTTGCTGTGGATGATGGCTTTCTGATCGGGAAAGGCACCTACAGCGCGGGCAGCCGTGGCGCATGGTGGTATGCGCCACGCTTTGCCTTCTCCGGGCCCGGTGTCATCAAACTGGAAGGCAATCCGGTGCGGGCGGATATCTTCATGCTGGAAAGCAATGCGGATAACGATATCGACTGGGGCAATGACAGGCCAAAAACCAAATTTGTCGGGTTCGATGTCAGTTGGTTTCGCAATACGCCGGGTGGCCATGGGGAAAGCACCTACGCTGATCGGGCGGCTTACGTCACGCTGACCTATTTCCATGTGCGGGATGCCGATACGTCTTCCCATTATGATTATTCAGCCCGTGGCGATCGTAATGGCATGAACGTGGCCTCGCTCAGTTGGGGCGGTGCCCTGGTTCCATTCAGGCCATTGGGGATTTCAAAAAACTTCACGTTTTATGGAAGCTTTGTGTCTGAACAGAACAGTCACGCAGGCAATGGCTATAAATCGGTTGAAGCCTACGGCATGTATTTTGAGCCCGGTTACAGGTTCACCATGCTACCCTGGCAGCCGCAGATCTTTTACCGCTACACGCGCTATGGTGGGAATAAGAACCCTAACGGAACGGTCAAGCACAGCTATGATACGTTCTTCCTGTATGATGGAAAGCGCTACACGTATGGCGGATACTGGCCGGGTGAAATTGTCGGCATGTATCTCGCTCCGCTCTCTGATCTGGAAGTGCATCAGCTTGATCTCACGGCCACGCCTCCGGTGCATCTGCTCAACAAGGGGGACAACCTGAAGCTGGGGCTGCATTACTATGATCTGTCCTTGCTTTATCCTTCAGGCGTGGGCCTGAAATCGGTGGGTCGCCATATTTCTGATGAGCTGGATGTTACGGCTGAATACACCATGAATGCCACAACATCCGCCGCATTGGCGGGCGGTGTTGCGTTTGCCGGACCATCAGGCCGGGCGTTGGCCCATGCGGGTGTGCCGGGCGGCTATCCGGTACCAGATATTGGCCACCATGCCGGAATTATAGAGGCGTATTTTTACAAACACTTCTGAAAGACTTATCTACCAACAGGAATTAGTAGTTTTTTTCGTCAGGCTAACGATTCACAATAGCAACGACACGAAAGGATGCCATGCACATGGTTGAACAGGACAGCACTCCAACCACAACATCAGCCGCGGGTTTACGGAATCGCCATATCGCGATGATCGCTCTCGGAGGGGTTATTGGTGCGGGGCTGTTTGTCGGGAGCGGGGCCGCCATAGCGGCCACGGGCCCAGCCGTGCTGCTGGCTTTTCTGGCTGTGGGTGCGCTGGTCATTCTGGTTATGCGCATGCTGGGGGAAATGGTGGTAGCCAGCCCCGGGCGCGGCTCCTTTGTTGAATACATCCGCACCGCGTGCGGAGACCGCGCAGGGTTTACCGCCGGTTGGCTCTACTGGTTCTTCTGGGTTGTGGTGCTGGGCAGTGAAGCCATAGCGGGTGCCATAGTGATACAGGACTGGGTCAGGCTGCCGGTGTGGGTGCTGGCGATTGGCCTGATTATTGTGCTCAAGCTGATCAACTTTGCAGCCCCACGGGTGTTTGGGGAGTGCGAATTCTGGCTCTCTCTGGTCAAGGTTGTCAGCATTATCGCCTTCGTTCTGGTGGCCGGGCTGTATGTGTTGCATCTGTTCGGACCCGGTACCGCTCCCATCCAGAATTTTGTCGGGCATGGTGGTTTTTTCCCGCATGGGTTTGTGGCTGTTCTGTCCATTATTCCCACAATTCTGTTCACCATGATGGGTTCGGAAATTGCCACGGTTGCGGCCGCTGAATCACCAGAGCCGGGGAAGAACGTGGCACGTGTCACACGCAGCATCGGCACGCGTGTGACACTGTTCTATCTTTTGTCTGTCACCATGATTCTGATGGTGGTGCCATGGACCAGCATTGTTCCCGGCAAGTCCCCGTTTGTTACGGCCATGGATGCCATGGGTATTCCCGGTGCAGGCCTTCTGATGCGGATTGTGGTGCTGAGCGCCATTGTCTCCTGCCTGAACTCCAGCATGTACATCACCTCCCGTATTCTGACTGAACTTGCGGCCAGTGGGGATGCTCCGTCTTCTCTGGTGCGGCAATCAACTGCGGATGCACCGCGTATGGCCATTGTGGTCAGCAGTGTGGCGGGAACATTGGTGGCGTTTTCTTCCATTCTCGCGCCAGATACTATTTTCGCTTTTCTGCTCAGTTGCAGTGGGGGTGTTATTCTGGTGGTGTATTCCATGATTGTGGCGGCCTACATCAAGGCCAGAAGCGCAGCCCAGCAAGCGGGTGATACGGAAGGCTACACCATCCCGTTTTTTCCGTATTGCAACTATGTAGCGCTGATTGCCGTGGTGTTTGTATTTCTGGCCATGCTGCTGAACCCCGCAGAACGGATGACAGCTGTTGCCAGTATTGGTACATCGGTTGTGTGCTACGCGCTGGCCTCTTTTCGCGCCGGGCGTCGGGCCTGATCAGAGGGGGCTTGATCGTAAAACGGGATTGGGCGGCCTGCGCGCCATATAGAGCGCGGTCATGAACCGCCGCTCCACCGTACCGCCAAATTCATGGTCTACTAGCTGAGCCAAGGCATTCAGGAAGGTCTTTTTTAGAACCGCCTCAGCCGTGATAACTTGCGAGAAGGTTGCCGCAAGCGCACAGACTTGTGCCGCTGTCATGGTGATACTCCACCGCAGTAAACTTGTTTCCATGTCCTGAAATCCTGCCGCCTCAAGGTCGGACAGGCGTGCCGAGCGGTCCAGTGCAAAGGGAAGTTGGCCCTGTTGCCAGCTCTGGCTGTCCCCCAGTTGGGCAAACAGCGGACTGGCTTTCTGATGAAAGGCATCGGGCTCATCCGGGTCACCAAATACATTCCACCACATGGCCCACCACCCACCGGGTTTGAGAGCCTGATAAACTTTGCCTAAAGCGTCTGTCTGCGGCAGCCAGTGAAAGGCTGTTGCTGCAATGCCCAGATCATATCGGCCTGTTTCAATGGGCGCGTCCTCCCAGGAGGAGGGAACCACAGACAGCTCCGGAGCCCTCGGGGCAAGATGACCTTCAAGGTAGGCGCATAGCCGCGTGTCTGGCTCAATCGCTTTCAGTTCCGCAGGCATATGCGCCAGTAGGGTGCGTGTTGCCTGCCCCGTTCCCGGCCCAATTTCAAAAATGTGCGCTCCAGAGAGAGGCACGTGCGCCATGAGCTGATCGTAAACCGTAGCGGGGTAGGGAGGGCGTGCGTTTTGGTAGGCGGCGGTATCCTCGCCAAATGATGTACGTTTCTTCTGGAGCGAGACAGTTTTCATAAAAATCATCCCATGGGCCAGATTATTGCTTGAAATTAGGTAACTGGTTTCTTCATCGTTTTCCTGTCTGCACATAATCTGACGGTTGGAATGGTGGGGCCGTGAGCGCGTAAAAGCTGAGCATACTATCCGGTGCTGCTGCAATGCGGTGTCGGCTGCCGGCAAGAAGGCGCACAATGTCTCCCGCTTTTACTGTGTGGGGAACGCCTTCCAGCCAAACCGTGCCATGGCCTTCATGGATCAGAAAAAACTCTTCGGCAGTTTTGTTGTAGCTTTCCGGATAGGCAATGCCGGGTTTAAGCGTGAACAAGGCCACGCTCAGTCTGTTTGATGAAAGGGGCGCATTTCGTCCCACCAGTTCTTTCAGGCTGCTTCCAGCCGAGGGTGTGACTGCTGGCACCTGGGCGGGTGTGAGTGTCTGGGCATGTGCAGATATGCCGGAAAAAGCCGTCAGCACCGGGATGAGAACAACAGAAACCAGTATCTTCATGGTGTGGGGGCTTTCTCACGGGTTAACGCCAGAATGTCTTTGGCCGCAGCAGGATACAGGCGGGAAAGTTGCGTGCGTTCTCCGGCTTCAAAATCATCCGGTATAAAGCCGGGCGCCATTGTGGTGCCTGCAAAGGCCCACCCCAAGGGGCCTTCCGGGGTCGAGCCCTGCCACACACCTTCCGGCACAACAAAGGCGGGGTTTTCTGAATTCAATATTACCCGCTTGATGCTGCCATCGGGGTAAAGCAGAAGCAGATGAATGGAATCTCCTTTGTAAAAATGCCAGATCTCGGCAGTTTTTAAGCGATGCAGGGCTGAAAATCCGCTTCGGGTTTCCAGTAACAGAATGGCTGTTGAGATAGGGTGTGTAACGCCTGCATAGCGGGCAGGCAGTACTGCCCCGGGAATGGTTTCCGGTGTTCTTTGCAATTGGGAGAACCATCCGCCTTCAACGGGGATTGGCAGCATGTGATAATGCGTAATCAAACGTTGCGCCTCTGGCGGCATGGAAAAGGCAGTTTCCGCCCCTGCGGTGCAAGGTGAGTGACCCAGAAAGATGGTGAGTGTAGCCGCAAGGGCGCGCAACTTTTGCAAAGAAGGAGAAAAGCGCCGCAGGGATCGTCTTGTGCCAAGTGTTTTCATGTCACGCACCATCACTCTTTATGGTCGGTGGAAGTGCAGGGAGTGCTTTGCAAACGATACTGGGCAAACAATTTTTTGAGGACTGATCCGGACGACATGGTGAAAATCTCCCATGTCAAATGGTCTCCCTGCTTGCGCCACTGATTCAGGAAAGTCTGTTGCGGGTAATGATATACGATGTCAAAACCATCAGGTAGTGTGGTGCCGCTGCCTGTAACGGCAAATGTTCCGCCAAAGCTATCGGCCCAGAATGCACTGACTGGGTGTTGTGCATTTGGATGAGGAGCAGTTTCAGGGCCTGCACCGAACAGAAGATGCGCTGCATAACGATCTGATTTATCATTCTTGGCGGTGCTGGTTGCATCAATCGCCAGCATCGCGCCAAGCACTATTGGCTTGGCTGCCAGGTGAATCCACACGGGCTTTTCCATAACAGTCCCGTCGCCTTGCCAGCAGCCGGAAAGACCCTGCACCTGTGACGGAACGGGCGATGTTCCGGCCTCTGCTGCCTCACAGCGTGTTGCTGCTCCTGAGAGGACACAGCACAAAGCCAGAAAGCCGTATCTCTCTGCGATCGCTTGCCAGATCATCACGCCCTGACTTTTCCGCTATATTGTTACGATAGAATTATCACCTCGATGCGTGGGGAGCGCAAGCCGTAAGGCAAAACCGTTTGAAGAGAGTATTCCCTTTGTGCCTGTAGGGGCGGGCGGACTTTCTTTGCAGAGGCCTCCACCCGACGCATCCTTGTTAGCCTTCTGTTTCTGACTTTTAGAGGCTGTTCTGAACAAGCAGTTCAGGGAAGGGGAGTTTGAAAGACTGACGGATGGATTTGAAGACGAGATGCGGGGCCATCGGGATGCAAATCCCACACAGTCACCCGCTGAAAATGCGCCAGATCAAGCTGATAGATTTTTAGGCTGACTGCTACACTTTACGTCCGGCCTGTCAGGCTCTTACCCACTCCATTTAGTGAATGGTCAGACTGTCCAGACGCACCAGCAGGCCGTGTTCGCGCAGATAAAGCAGCGTTCCTGCTGAAAGAATGGTCGCCCCGGCAATGGCGATGGACAGGGATATGCTGTGGCTGGAAACCAACGTGCCGATAACGGCGCCCACAAACAGGCTGCCGATGGCGGCCAACCTGCGCCATGTGCCGGGATTGGAGCCTCCGGCAATACTGCTGTTGTGGGCCAGACCATGCAGCAGCATGGTGGCGGCAGGCAGGCTCATGTCCGCTACTCTGGCGTGCCGCGTGGCGGAGGTTTGCATGCCCATGGCAAAAGCCAGCAGGCCGAGTGTGATGTAGGTACGGCCCGGTGGATTGGCCGCCCAGACCAAAGCGGTCAGCCCCACCAGCAGACCAACACGCAACAGGATATCCCCCACAGCGTAGCGAACCGTGCGGTCCCTTCGGGTAAGGCGTCCACCCGTAACGGCCCCCAGAAGATAGAGGCCAATTGCTTCAAAGCCGGACAGTACCACCGTTTCCGATGTCGCAATATGCACCGCCATGAGCAGGATGGTCGCTGTCATGTAACCAGCAAAGATTTTCAGGTGCAGCAGGGATACGGCATCAAGCATGCCCATGGCCATGGTTACCAAGATAATGGCGGCAACCAGTCGGGGGTCGTGGCCTGCGCGGGTGGTCATGAAATCTCCGGACAATAAAGTGGTGGATAAAGAGGGATAAGGGGTCTCATATCATTTTTTCACGTTTTTGTGTGGTTCTGTTGTCAAGGCTCCTATGGGGCTGTTGCACGGCTTTTTGCATGCCGATCTTGAGCAGGAAACGGTGGATGAGAAAAGAAGTTTGTCTGCTCTTGCATTTTTGATTTGCGGGCGTTTCTCCCCCTGTCACACCGTTCTTTGGTATAATGGCAGCAGGAGTGCGAAAATCATGTTTTACAAGCCCGCAGGTTTTATCGCGTCAGTAATGTGCGCGGGTATGATGGTGGCGGGGGCGTGGCATTCGGTGGCCTGTGCGCAAAGCCATATTGTATCCTTGCAAAAACTGGATTGGTCCACCGCAGAGCATCTTGCGGCGGAAGCCGTGCGGGTGTGTCAGGCACAGGGATATTCCGTAACGGCGACGGTGGTGGACACCACGGGGCATCAGCAGGTTGTTATTAAAGGCGATACGGTGCCGTTGCAGTCGCTCTCGGTCTCCTATCGCAAAGCTTATACGGCTTATTCGTACGGGCTGGCGTTTAACAAGAACACAACTAGCGAACTGATTGCCGCCAAAGTGACAGGACCTGCCAACGGGGCACTGAACACCATTCCGGAAGTTCTGTTTGTTCCGGGCGGTGTAACATTGCGCACGGCATCTGGTGGCACAGTTCTGGGTGGTCTTGGCGTGTCTGGCGCACCGGGTGGTGATAAGGATGAAGCCTGTGCTCTGGCGGCGGTCAAAAAATTTCAAGCCGATTTTCAGTAGAGGCAGTTTTAAGAAAAAAGAGGTCAGGCCCTGAGGGAACAAGAAGAATCATGGCCGGAGATGGTAATTCTTTATCAGGGCAGCAGATGGAGAAGGCTGCTTCTTGCAGGAAGGCGCTTTGAGAAGCCTCCCCGGTTATTCACACAGCCTGCAAAGAGGCAGAGAACTTTCTCTCTTGTTAAAACCCGTCCGGCAAAAGATTGTTATGCCCAACTGGGCTCAAGGCACGCTGAGATACAGGAAGGAACTGCCTGTATCTCAGCTTTGGCTTGATGGTGGCTGCTGGTTAACCGAGTGTCATCAGGCTGGCATTTCCTCCAGCAGCCGTTGTGTTGATGCTGCGGGATTGTTCTTCCAACACACATTCAGCAGAGGGAAGGCCGTTGCCCGTAATCCACGCTGAAGCGATGGGGGCGGTGCTATTCGCCAGAGCCTGCCGGGCCGCAGCAAAGGCGGCATCATCACGTTCGCTTAACACGATGGCGCAAGGTTCCGCAGTGGCGCTTGCCACCAGTTTTACCTTGGCGCGGATGGCTTCGGGCAGGCTGACGTACCAGCTTGCAATGGATTCATCTGCCAGAATGAGCGCCGTATTTCCGCCGCTGAGAGTGAGAGAAATCTGATCATACAAGCCTGCCTTAGTGGCTGGAATACAGAGCACATTGCCGCGCGGCGCAAGATTGTAGAGGTTTTTCTCCCCAACAGGGCCGGGGAGGGCGGTCTCACCCTCCACCAGTGGCTGACGGGCGAGAGCCGCAGCCGTTCGGGCGGAAGTGCTTTCTCCCTGCTCACGGAGCCAGTCAGTCCATGCTGTCATGGCGGCGGGCACACGGCCTCGCACCAGTTGCGGAACGGTGGGGGCCTGAGCCAGCAGGCGGCGCAGAATCAACGGACCGCCAGCTTTGGGGCCGGTGCCAGAAAGCCCACGTCCACCGAAGGGCTGCACGCCAACCACAGCGCCAATGGTGTTGCGGTTTACATACAGATTGCCCGCGTCCACACGGGACAGAACATGCTGAACGGTCGATTCAATGCGGGTGTGCAGACCAAAGGTTAGGCCGTACCCTGTTGCATTGATATCGGCCAGAAGCTGATCCAGCCCACTGCGGGAATAACGCAGTACGTGCAGCACGGGGCCGAACACCTCCGCGCCCATTTCCCGCACCGAGTTGATTTCAATCACTGTAGGGGGCACAAAGCTGCCATTGGAACAGGCTTCCGGCGTAGAGAGAGCAAAAACCGGTGCCTTTTTCTGACGGAAGCTTTCAATATGTTTGCTTATCCCCTCAGCAGCTTCTGCCGTAATCACCGGGCCAACATCGGTTGAAAGCAGGGCCGGGTTGCCCATGCGCAACTCGCGCATGGCACCGCGCAACATGGTCAGAATATGGTCCGCGCAGTCTTCCTGAACACATAGCAGACGCAGGGCGGAGCAGCGCTGGCCTGCGCTGTCAAAAGCGGAAGCCACAACATCGGCCACAACCTGCTCTGCTAATGCCGTGGAATCGACAATCATAGCGTTCTGGCCGCCAGTTTCCGCAATAAGCGGCACGGGCTGGCCCGTATGGGTGCGGCGGGTTTCAAGCTGACGATTAATGGCCTGCGCAACCATGGTGGAGCCGGTGAACATCACGCCCGCAACGCGATCATCCCCCACCAGCGCTGCGCCAATGTCTCCTTCTCCCGTCAGGAGTTGCAGCGCGCCAGCGGGCACGCCTGCTTCGTGCAGGATGCCAACGGCCAATGCGGCAATCAGGGGCGTTTCTTCAGCCGGTTTGGCCAATACCACGTTGCCAGCGGCGAGTGCTGCGGCAATCTGCCCGGTGAAAATGGCTAACGGAAAATTCCAGGGGCTGATGCACGCTACGGTGCCAAGAGGCACATGGGTGCTGTTATCAAAGTCCCGGCGTATGAGTGCGCCATAATAGCGGAGAAAATCGACCGCTTCACGCACTTCCGCAATGCCGTTGGGCAGGGATTTACCAGCTTCACGGGATAGCAGAGCCAGCAGTTCATCCTGCCGGGCCTCCAGCAGGTCAGAGGCTTTTTCCAGAATGTCCGCGCGGATGGCGGGAGAGGTGCTCGCCCAGTCAGCCTTGGTTTTTTCCGCAGCTGTAACAGCTTTTTTGACAACAGCCGGTGTAGCCAGCACCACCGTGCCAACCACGTCCTGACGGTTGGCAGGATTGGTAACGGGGGCCGCAGTCCCTTTGGGCTTCTGGCCGACGATGATGGGACCCGCTGTCCATGTTTCAGGTGCGTTTTTCAATCCCTCAGCAAGGGTTGCAAGAACCTGATCGTCCGCCAGATCTGTGCCAGCGGAGTTGCGACGTTCTGCACCAAACAGATCTGCCGGTTTACGGATTTCGGAATGGGGCGCGCCGTAGGGTGTGAAGCTGCGTGCTACTTCAAGCGGATCTTCCACCAAGGCGGAAACCGGAATGTTTTCATCACCAATCTGGTTCACAAAGGAAGAGTTGGCCCCGTTTTCCAAAAGGCGACGCACAAGATAAGCCAGTAGTGTTTCATGTGTGCCGACAGGTGCATAGATCCGTGCGGGGCGCCCCAGTTTTTCTGCCCCGACAACCTGCTTGTAAAGAGGTTCGCCCATGCCATGCAGGCATTGGAACTCATATGACCCAATCTCAAACTTTTCACCTGCGAGAGTATAGATGGTGGAAAGCGTGCGGGCATTATGGGTGGCAAATTGCGGGAAGATGACATCCCGTGCGGTCAACAGTTTGCGGGCGCAGGCAATGTAGCTGATATCTGTGTGGCTCTTGCGGGTATAAACCGGGAAATCAGATAGGCCATCGACCTGTGCTTTCTTGATTTCACTGTCCCAGTAAGCGCCTTTAACAAGCCGAACCATCAGCCTGCGGTTGGTGCGGCGTGCAAGGTCAATAATGAAGTCCAGCACGTATGGGCAGCGTTTGCCGTAAGCCTGCACCACAAAGCCAATGCCGTTCCAGCCTTCCAGGCCGGGGGTCTGGCAAAGCGCTTCCAGTAGATCAAGCGAGATATCCAGCCTTTCGCTTTCTTCCGCATCAATATTGATGCCAATGTCATAGCTGCGGGCAAGCAGGGTGAGTTCCTGCACAACAGCCAGCAGTTCTGTCATAACCCGTTCGCGTTGCGCGCGGGCGTAGCGCGGGTGCAGGGCGGAAAGCTTGATGGAAATGCCCGGGCGTTCATACACATTTGCGCCTTTGGCACTGCGGCCAATGGCATGAATGGCGTTGATGTAATCCTGCCGGTAACGGTTGGCGTCCTGTGCTGTGAACGCGGCTTCTCCCAACATGTCATAGGAATAGGAAAAACCGATCTCTTCCAGCTTTGTGCTGTTTTTGCGGGCCTGTTCAATGGTTTCGCCCAGCACGAACTGTTCGCCCATCAGGCGCATGGCGGCATCAACGGCTTTGCGGATAACCGGCTTGGTGGCGCGTTTTACAAAGCCCAGCAATGCAGTGGTCAGATCTTTCTCGTCCCGCTCGGCCACCAGTCTGCCTGTCAGCGCCAACCCCCAAGCCGCCGCATTGGCAAACAGCGGCCGACCGCGAGAGGCATGGGCCAGCCAGTTTCCCTCGCCAATCTTGTCCTGAATCAGAGCATCACGCGTGGCGGTGTCAGGAATACGCAGCAGGGCTTCGGCCAGACACATCAGGGCCACCCCTTCGGCAGAAGAAAGGGAGAATTCCTGTACCAGTGTTTCGACCAGGCCCGGGTTCCGTTCCGCCCGGAGCTTTTCAGCAAGGCGGGTCGCCAGAGCGGTGGTGGCGTGGCTTTCAGCGTCGGTCAGTGTTGCAGCGGGCGTGAGAGCCGTGACGCAGGCCGCTTCCGGCTTGCGAATAGCCTCAACAATAGCCTTGCGCAGGGGCGTGCGGGAAGAAAACGCGGGGGCGAAAGTGTCATACACTGACATGGGCTTCTATTCCGGCATGTGGAGTGCCTGCGCTTCCTGATCATTCCGAGACTCAGGAAGTTTTGGCTTCATAACGTTTTTCGTCCTTCGCATGATAATATATGATTTGCAAGATCATATATTACTTGTGAGGGCAGCAGTCTGCGCACGCCCTTTGTGCAAGGGCGCATCTGTCTGCGAAGGATGGAACGCGGGACCAGAAGAGACGGGAATAATCAGCCGTTACGAAAGGCCAGAAGAAGAGGAAACCACTCTATCAGTGCCAAGCCACCCGCTTGCGGGTTCAGCGGATTTTGGCCTGAGATTTCTTATTGCGGAATACTTTAACCGAGATATCGGCGGCATCCAGAATATGAATACGGGTCAGCCGTGCAGCCAGATCTGCATCTCGCGCCCGGCAGGCTTCCAGAATGGCGAGGTGTTCTTCATCCGTCGTGCTCTTACGGCCTTCAATTAGCAGATGGCCACGGATGTAGCGGTCCAGCTTGTTGTGCAGATCATCAATCATTTCAAGCAGGCGGGGTTTGCCTGCGGCGGCATAGATGGCGTTATGAAAGGCACGGTTCAGGGCACCGGACTTCACCGTGCCATCCGGGCCGCTTACACCTTCCACAAAGGCGTCATAGGCATCTTCTATGCGGGCCAGATCCACACGGGTCATGTTCCGCACGGCATCTCCCGCCGCCTGTTCTTCCAGCAGAGCGCGGATATGGGAATATTCAAGAATATCGGCTTCGTTCATACCCACCACGGTTGCTCCGCGGTTGGGCAGAAATGCCACCAGTCCTTCGGCTTCAAGATGTTTGAGGGCTTCCCTGACCGGGATGATACTGACGCCAAAACCGTTTGCCAGTTCAGACTGAGGTAAAGCCCGCCCTGCCTCCAGAGTGTCGTTCAGAATCGCCTTGCGCAAAGCCGCGCAAATGGTTTCTGACGCGGTGCCATGGCCTGCAAATTCCGTTTTGTTGAAAAGGCTAGCAGGTAGCATCCGTGGGGGGCTCCAAAAAATCGACCAGAAACATCTGATGGCATCATAGAGAGCGTCAGTCTGTTATGCCAACCCGTCTCGTCAGGAGAACGAAAATGCCTGTGGCAGATGACGCAGTAACCTGCCGGATGAACGTATCTGCTGGGCGATGATGGGCAGCGCAGGAAAAGTCGGTGGTCACTATATTGTGAACAGGCTGCCGGAGGCAGGGCGAACTGGTGGTGCGGGACGTTACTGCCAAGCCGCGTGCCGGGGTGGTGCAGGCAGGGTGTCAGCCCTCTATCTCTCCACGGGCCAGCCTTGCGCCCGCGTGGTTTCAGAACGCCATAAAAACCCGGAAAATGATGCTGGGCTCATTACGTTTTCCAGAAGTTGATGTTGTGGGAGCGGGGGGCTGTCCATCCGCAGGGCTTGCAAGGTTTTCTCTAGAGCAAAGGCGCAGGAGGGGAGAGAGGACTTGCATCGGGATGAAATGGGTAGGGAGGAGCGGAAAAAGCTGAGTGATATCTGAGGTCTGCCATGCTTGAGATGCGCAGAGGGCTGGCTTGATCTTTCTGTGGTTTGCAGGGCAGTTTGGCGCTTATTCCGCTAGGGAGATTCTGAATGAAACTGATTTCCGTACGTGCCCTGTCGGCGCTTGCTGTTACAACAATGCTGGCTGGCGCGCCTGTGTTTGCGCACGCTGCCGATACCCCCGCTCCGGTTTCCAAGGGTGGTGAACAGGCTGAAGCCGGTGGCAAAGGCGCTATCCAGACAGATGCCGATCTGTCCGGTTATGTGGGGTCCATCAATCCGGTTGAAGTGGCCGGGCTGCTGAACTACTGCACCCAGGGCAACTATGTTGACTATGATGATGGCTTCAAGGTGCTGCAGTCTTACAACCAGAAGACCAACGCCGTGCCGGATGGCCAGGAAGGCAACATGTATTACGCCCGTGGCACAGCCGGGCAGCTTCAGGCCAATGGCAAGACCTATTCCATTGCAACATCCAGCATTCCGGTGCGCCAGAAAACCTGCGCGGCAGTTCTGTCTCGCGCCAAGGCTGCACTGTAAGACACAGGTTCTCAGGTCTTTCCTGCGGGTTCAGGCCTTGTAGGGTAAGAGTTGTAAAAAGGGGGAAGGTCGGCTGCGCAAAGCAGTCGGCCTTTTTTCTTGTTATTATAAACCAAGTTTAATCTGGCCGTATCGGGCGGCATACCTTTCCCCAATCGCGTTAATGTGATGAAACCGTTTCGGCTTCGAACATTGGGTCTCGAGCGGCAAAACAAGAAGAAAGGGCGGGAGAACGTGTCAGACGCGTTTGTAACCCCCGGTGGCGCAACGCTGTCTGCCGGGCAATATGATGGCATGGTGCGGGAAGCGCACACAAATCCTGAAGCCTTCTGGCTCCAGCAGGCTCGCCGCCTGACATGGCAAACCCCGCCCACGCAGGCCTCCCGCTCGGACTTCACGCAGGATGTTCGGATAGAGTGGTATGCTGATGGATTTCTGAACGCTTCAGAAAACTGTCTGGACCGCCATGTGCGCACACAGCCGGAGAAAACGGCCCTGATCTGGGAAGGGCAGGAAGCCGGCCAGCGGGAAGTGTTGTCCTATCGGCACCTGTATGAGCGTGTCTGCCGGTTGGCCAATGTTCTGCGTAGGCTGGGTGTTAAAAAAGGGGACTGTGTCGCCATTCATCTGCCTATGGTGGCGGAAGGGATCATCGCCATGCTGGCGTGTGCCCGCGTGGGCGCTGTGCATGTGGTGCTGTTTGGCGGTTTCTCAGCCGAAGGATTGGCTGAACGTCTGACAGATAGCGCCGCCGTTGTGGTGCTGACGGCCGATGTGGCGCGCCGGGGTGGCAAGCGTATTCCCAGCAAGACGACAATGGATGACGCCATTGCACGGTGTGGCGCAGCCAGCGCTGTGCGGCATGTAATTGTGGTGCCTGTTACCGGGGCAGACGTGCCCATGCAGCCCGGGCGCGACCTGCGTTATGCGGAGGAAGTCGCGAAGGAAGCTGCAGATTGCCCGGCAGAGCGCATGAATGCTCTGGACCCACTGTTTCTGCTTTATACCTCTGGCAGTACCGGCCGTCCCAAAGGGTTGGTGCATGGCACGGGCGGCTACCTGACCTGGGCCGCATTTACCCACGCTGTGGTGTTTGACTACAAACCAGACGATATTTTCTGGTGTACAGCGGATGTCAGTTGGATTACCGGCCACACCTATGTGGTGTATGGCCCGTTGGCCAATGGCGCGACCATTATGGTGTATGAAGGTCTGCCGTCATGGCCGGAGCCGGGGCAGTGGTGGGATGTGATTGACCGGAACGGTGTGACTGTCTTTTACACGTCTCCCACGGTTGTAAGAGCGGCCATGCGTGAAGATGAAGCCGTTGTGCGGAGCCGTTCCCTCAAAAGCCTGCGGATTCTGGGAACAGTGGGCGAGCCGATCAGCCCGGAGGCATGGCACTGGTTCCATGATGAAGTGGGCAAAGGCCACTGCGCAGTGGTGGATACCTGGTGGCAGACTGAAACCGGCGGCGTGATGATTACGGCTGCGGCCGGATGTGTGGTTCCTCGCCCCGGTGCGGCTGCGCGGCCTTTGCCGGGCGTGGAGGCTGTGCTGCTGGATACGCAGGGCAAGGAAGTAGCGGGTGCGGGCGAAGGGCTTTTGTGCATGGCCCAATCCTGGCCGGGGCAGGCCATGTCCATCTGGGGGGATCATGACCGTTTCCGGCAGACTTACTTTACAACCTGTCCGGGCCATTACTTTACCGGGGACGGCGCACGGCGAGAGGAAGATGGGTATTACTGGATAACTGGCCGTGTGGATGATGTGGTCAATGTATCCGGGCACAGGATTGGCACGGCAGAAATTGAAGATGCCATAGCCACAGACCATGAAGTTGTGGAAAGTGCTGCCGTGGGCATCCCCCATGACCTGAAAGGGCAGGGGCTGGTGGTGTTTGTGGTGCCTCGAGAGCAGGATGTCTTTCATCCGTCCGCCGTCAACACCGCCGTGGCGGCAGGTGTGGGGCGCTATGCAGTGCCGGAAAAAATATATGTGGTGCGGGATCTGCCCAAAACCCGATCCGGCAAAATTGTACGGCGTTTGCTGCGTAAGATAGCATCGCATGATCTGGAAGGGCTGGGGGATCTGTCCACCCTGGCTGATCCGGATATTGTGGGTGAATTGATTGCTACCGTAAAAGCACAGGAAAGCTGAGACCCGGCCATTTTTTGTGCCCGGTTAGAGCACAGGAGATGAAAAAGGGGCCTGACACGGTGGTCAGGCCCCTTTCCTCCGTTTAGGAAACAGAGATTACTGGTGGCTGGATGCACCACCGGCAGGCGTAAGCTGTGCGCGCACTTCGCCATGCGGATGGGCTGCCGTGCCAAGGCTGACGTAAAGCTGGCCATTGCGATACTGCTCAATTTCATCCGCGCTGAGCGTGATGGTGCCGGTGAGCGGAGACGTGAACGGGCCTTTCAGCGGTTCCACTTTGTCTGCCGTATCAGTCAGTGATTTGGCAGCCAGAAGCTCAGCCGCCACAACCGGGCCTGAAAGGTTATTCCAGGTAATGGTGTAGCTGAGCAGATTGTTGCGCGTTTCAAGCGTGGCGCGCACGCCGCCCGTGGCTTCTGCACCGGCAGATTTCTGGGGAGCAAAATGGCCTTCTGATGAAATGGTTTCAGCGTGAGCCAGAACAGGCGAAAGAGCCAGAACACCAGTAAGAAGGGCTGCGCTAAAAGTAATAGTGCGTTTAGAAATCATGTTTCTCTCCTGATAAAAACTATAATGTCCTTACAGGCAATAAAAACGCACCCTTCCAGAAAAGGTTCCATCCTGAATTCAGGACTGTTTTTACACTCTTGTTGACTTGATCCGTTTTCTTGTTGGTGAAAAGAAAACGGATCATGAATAATGGTTTGTTTTCGTAATTATTTTGATGCGGTTTCTTCAATCAGGGCAAAGCGCGGAATGCCATCCACCTGTTCCTGCCACATGGCCAATGGCCGGACCCAGTAACTGCCAAGGGCTTCACTGCGGTAGGTGACAAGCCATTCTTCAGTCTCGCTGTGGCGTCCGACACAAAGAACGGTGTACAGTCCTCCTTTGTAATGTCGGTACAGGCCGGGCCGTGGATGTTCCGGCATGGTGGTGTCGATCGTATTTTGAGCGTGAGTATTCATGATAGACAGATGTTCCACAGCTTGCGGAGGGATCGCAACCTTGAACCGTTCTTTCATTCTGGGCCACGTGCTGGCGGGGGCGTTGCTGATAGCAGCTCCTTCTTTGGCGCACGCCGCAAAGCGGACCCACAGTACGGCACAGAAAGGGGGGGACCCCGTTATCCTGACGCACCAGCCTGGGAGTGGGTTGGATGCCGAGGCCCGTAAACTGAACACGGATGATCTGGCAGCAGCCGCACGGCACCATGAGACCCCGCTGATTTTGATTGGGTCTGCGCTTCTTTCCCCTGATGGCAAGAATATAGCGTTGTTCGTGCAGGTACAGTCGGCCAGCCTGTGTGGCTCGGCTGGTTGTTCAACGGACGTTTATCTGAAACGGGGGAATAGCTGGAGCAAAATTCTGGATTCCGTGAGCGGGCCCATCAGCCTGCTGTCCACAACGCATGGCGGCATGCGGGATATTCTGGTGGATAGTTCTGACCGCTGGATCTGGAAAAACGGAACCTATGTGGACACGTTGACTGCAACTGATCTGCCCGGCTTCAAAACGTCCATCAAACGGCATCAGGCGGAAATGCGCAAAAAAGGTCAGGCGGTGCCTCAATAGGCAAGGGTTGCCGGATGATGATTTATGCTGATGTGAAGGATCTTGATGCCTAGAAAAACGCCCTCTTCATCTGTACCCGGCAGTTTGAAGCAGACCCTTATCAAAACAGCCAGCACGGTAGCCCTGACCGTGCTGCTGATAGCCCTGCTGCGCGAATTGCTGAGAATCCTGCCGTGGCTTGATCAGGTCACTGGCCTTCACGCCGGAAGCAGCATTTTGCGGATTCTCGCTGCCGGAGGGGTGACACAACAGCAGCAGATGATCGCCGCAGGCCTGATATTTGTGTGTTTCGTGCTGGCCGTCGTGCTTGTGCGGATGGGCGAAAAGGTGTTTGCCCGCCGGTAAGGCGGCCTGAAAAATATGGCGGGAAGGTTAAAGGATTCGCTCCTGATCATCCTGCTCTTCAGGGCTGATATTTCTGGAGTGTCCTTTTTAACAGATATCTTTCCTCTTTGAATTTCTGGGCATCATGTTGCAGTTGCCCGTTCAAACGGTCCGCTGCGATGAACTGATGTTTCCGCAGTTTGCCGCAGGTGTTTATACGTTTGTAGCCAGTATTCAGTGCTGGGTTTAAAACTGACGGCGTGATGTCTTGCGCTGCCCATCTTTTTTACCCACACGAAGAGACGGACGATTTTGCGCTCATCTGGCGAGATAAGAGGGGCGGAGGGGGCGTTACCGCCATGCGTGAAGAATATGCGCGCTGGCTGGCCTTGGGGTTGGGCGAGGCGTGGCGTTACCAAAATAGGCCGCGAGATCATAACGGTCCCGGTCTTGTATGTGTGAGAAACCGGAACAGCGGAGCAGGGACGCCATATCCTCTGGCTGGAAGCGGGAAAGCCAGGGTTCGCCCAGAGCCGCAACGGCCTGTTCCCGTGCCAGCGTGTTTTTGCGGTCCTGACCCGTGTAGTTGGAAACAGGCTCATTGTAATCAAACACGACGTTTGCATGGGGCACTTTCCCCATAAACCCCAATGTGGCGGTAATTGCAGAGCGGGTTAAATAGGGAATCACGCCCAGCCAGAAGAAAAAAGCCGGTTGGGTCGGGTCGAATCCACTCTCTTCAAGGCGCTGGCTGAGTGTGTCTGTTTCAAAATTGACGGGGACATATATCAGGGAGGCCGGAACCGGCAGGGCCAGTTTATGGAGTTGTGCGCGTTTCCATGCCTGCATCTGGGGTGCATCCACTTCAAAAACCCGTAGACCAAGGGGAGCAAAGGGGTTTCTGAGGCCAAACGTATCCAGCCCTGCCCCCAGAATAACAGTCTGGCGCATACCGTGCCTGACCGCTTTGGCGAGGGCATCTTCCGCAATACGCTGCCGGGCGGCAACAAAGTGGCGCAGGCGCGCCTTCGCATACTCTTGTTCAGAAAAAACGAGGGTTTCAGCGGTTTCACCCAGAACGCGAATGGCGAACGGGTCTGAAAACAGGCGGCCCTCTTCACGTATCTGATGCAAGGCGCGTTGCCGGGCTACGCGAAGCGCGGTGGTGCTGGGGCAGATGTCCGGTTGGGGTGGCATGGCGGGTCACGCTTATGCTGTTGGTGGAGGCAGCATAAGCTTACTCCACCGTTTATTTCGTCAGTCGTGCAGCCTTGGAACAGGAGCGTGTCGCGGAGCGCCTGAACCCGTGCGGATCATGGTGCCGGTTTGGTCCAGAAAAAAGTCAGTTCGTGCTTGTTCTGGGCAAGATGCGCCAGATGGCCGCCGGGAATGGCTTCAAAAGCGGCCACTGTGTCATGGTCTGTTTCGCCCTGAAATTTGACAGTCAGAACAAGTTGTTTGGCACGGCCTGACTCTATCCAGCGTGTCGCGAGCGCAAAAAGGCGCTTGGGGTAGGCAATAATATCCGAAAACACCCAGTCTGCTTCAGGCATTTCCTTTGGGTCCAGACCAAAGGCACTGCCTTGTTGGAAGGAGACTGTAGGCATGGCTGCCACACGCGGGTCCAGCGGTGCGCGATCAATGGCGGTGACGTTTGCCCCCAGCTTTGCAATTGCCCACGTCCACCCGCCGGGGGTCGCGCCAAGGTCCAGACACGTCTCGCCAGCCTGGGGCCAGCGGCCGAGGCGGGTGCAGGCTTCCCACAATTTCAGATAGGCGCGGGAGGGGGGACCGATGCGGTCTTCTACAAATTGGGGCGTGCCGTTAACAAACGGACTGCTTTTACGGGCGGAAAAGAGCAGTGTGCTGGCATCCAGCAGCGTCCACGCGCCCAACGGGCTTGTAGGTGGAGCGGTGGGAAACGTGAGAGGCGCTGCTTTTACGGGTGGAAGCCGTTCTTCTATCAAGGCTGCACGCCGGAAGCAGTCTGCTGCGTACAGGCTCCAGTTGCGTTGGCGCGCGCGCAGGATTTCCGCTGCACTGCGAATGGAGGTGATAGGAGCCACTTCCGGCTCCTGCCAGATATCCAGCGCCCAGGGGGAAAAAACAGACGGCTGGCCAGAAAGTGCCAGTTGGCCATGCCAGCGGTCTATTGTCACGCCACGGCGGGCAAGATCCTGCTCCAGAACAGTTTCAAGCCCTTCTGGTGCCAGCCAGGCGCCTCGAATGGTCTGTGTCATGCGCGGAAGGCCCATCCAACAGCAAGGCAGAGCCACGAGAGGATAAGAATACTGCCGCCGGTGGGGGCGACATGGGCAGCGTGATGGCCAGAAAATGCAGTGTAATACACGCCGCCACAAAACAGCACTGTGCCCAACAACAGTCCGCATCCACCAATGGCCAGCAACCGGCCGGGTTTTTGATGTGTGGTCAGGCCAAGGACGATGAGAGCAAGTGCGTGCCACATCTGCATTTCCATCGCGCCATGCGCCATGGCGCGGCCACCTGCACCAAAATTTGCATCAGGCATGTGGGCGGTCAGCGCCCCCATAATGGTGCCGGTGCCAGCAAATAATGCGCCACATATGCGCCACAGACGAGGGATAAGAGAAGAAGATACCATGATGCGCTTTCTATAGGGCGTATCCTGCCGCAGCGGAAACAGAAAAACCGGTGTGGGGGCGCTTAACCTGACGCGAAATACTTTATTTCTGAGCCAGAGCCTGTTTAGAGCGTCAGCAACACAGGATTTTTTGTGACGGGAAAGACATTTAAAAGTCCGCTAGGCAGTCACGTTAAGATTCCAAACACTTTTCACGACTAAAGGGCAGGGCGCATGAGCGTACGGATAGACAAGGTTGTAACGCGTGGAGGAGATGCGGGACAGACATCGTTAGGGGATGGTCAGCGTGTTTCCAAAAGCAATGCGCGGATTGAAGCCATGGGCTGTCTGGACGAACTGAATGCTGTTGTTGGTCTTTTACAGACACAGACCAAGGAAGGCTGTGTTGTTCGTCAGCAGTTGCAGCGGGTGCAGAATCTGCTTTTTGATATGGGCGCCGACTTATGCCAGCCAGATACGCCAAAGGCAGTACATGCGCGCCGGGTGACAGGCCAGATACTTGTGCAGTTGGAAGAGTGGACTGAGCAGCTACGGCAAAAACAGGCGCCTTTGACCAGTTTTGTCCTGCCCGGTGGCAGTGTTGCTGCCGCATGGGCGCATCTGGCGCGAACACAGGCGCGCACCACGGAGCGGCGTGTGGTTGCACTAGCGGAACAGGAAGGTGTGAATTCTGAACTTATAAGAATTCTTAACAGACTTTCCGATTATTTTTTTGTTCTCGCTCGTCATTTCAATGCAGATGGCAAAGAGGATATTCTTTGGGTGCCCTCTTGAAGCCAAGGGGAGTGGGCCTATATTTACGCCATAAACTAAATGAAAATTCATAGTATCAAGACCACGAAGTAGCGCTTGCTTCATTTTTTTGTAATGACGCAAAAGTAATGGAATGTGCTCTGAAGGTATGGCGCATATGACCTGAGCGCAGATAGAAAAGTTTTTTCTTGTGTTTTGAATGTGTTGGAAATAGCAATTAGATGTGTTAGACTAACACCTGAAAGAAAGAATTCTGTCAGCAAGAAGAGAGCGCAGAATGTTTCTTTATCCATATATCCCATGTAGCCTGTCTGGGTTTTATCTGCCCGTTGAAGGCGAAAAAGAGTAGCTTATGATTTTTCCTGATATTTTCAGATTTATTCTGAAAGCATCGTGTATGTGGAAAACTCAGGTAACTGTTTGCAGAGTCAGGAAAGTATAAAGCAGAGTGACTTCCGAATTCATGAAGACACCGTCTTTTTTATCAACGCCCGTGGCCGAAAAAAGCCAGGATGAAGCATTTGAGGAAGCCTCCCTCCGCAACGCGTTGGAGCGGCTTGGGTCTTCCTCTCGCTCACGGCCGCAGCAAACGCCTCGTCCGTCTGCGGATTCTGCGCAGGGCAAACGTCGCCGTTTTGTAAAAGATGGTGATGTGCAGGTAGAAAAACATTCTCTGGCGCGTACCAAACCGCGTACGTTGGCCATGCCGGGCAAGATGTCCACCTCACGCGCGCTGCACTTCACAGATGAAGAAAATGGTGAAGTTTCCAAACTGCGCCGCCAGCTTGCAGATGAAAAACTGAGAGCGGAAGAGGCAGAACAGCAGATTGAAGCGTTGCAGAACGCACAGAAAAGCATGGAAACCCGTCAGGTGCATGCTGATCTGATGGTGCGGGAACTGAAAGAAAAGCTGCAACAGCGGGAAGCCGATCTGGCGGAACAGGCGCGGGAGCTACGCAGCATCCAGCGTGAGATCGCTGCGTTGGAAGAAGAGAAAGAAGAACTGCGCAAAAAAGCGGAAGCGCGCCCGCGTGGCCGCCCCCGTACCCGCCCGGTTGAGGACTACGCTATGGCGGACGAAGTGCGGGAAGAGGAACTGGATGTGGAAGAGCCTCAGCCCGTGAAATGGTGGAAAGACTAACTAACATTTCGCCATATTTTGGCTTAGGGTGCGGGGTATGAAAAATGCTTCCGTAACCCCCGCTCTTGTGTTCTTGATAGCCGATGCTGCGGTTGGGGTGGCCTTTGTGTTGCTGCCCCCCTTGGTTATGGGTTTTCTGTTGTTGTTGAAGGACGTGTTCGGCGTGCTTGTGCTGCCGTTCACCTTCCTGTTCGGTCTGGCTGGCTGGTCGTCCGACATGTCATCGCTTGATAGCGTGATGGGAGGGCTGACGCCCAATGTCCTGCGTCATCCGTTTCGGGCCATATCGGCCGCCATCATGATTGCTGTCGGCGGCCTGTGCTCTGTTCTGGCGTGTGGCAGCCCGCGAGCGGCCGTGGTGGAACGGCGTATGGCCCCGCTTTTTACACTTGGCGCTGCGGTGCTGGGTGGCCCGGAACTGGGGCTGATCATGCTGCCAGCGTTTCTGCTGCAACTGGCAGCTCTGCGGCGTCCGGAAATGGATTTCTTTTCCCGTAACAAATAACGCTCAGTTTCTGAGTGCGACCGACAGCAAGGAAATATCCTGACGCCGTTATGCAGGCGTCAGGGTTTGGTTTTCTCAGTGTGACGGGAAAATTTTTCCGGGGTTCATCAGGTTTTTGGGGTCCAGCGCATTCTTGATCTTGCGCATGGTTTCAAGTTCCGCCCCACCACGCCATGAAGGCATCATGTAGGTTTTCAACTGGCCGACACCATGCTCGGCCGAGAATGAACCGCCAAATTTTCTCACAATCTCAGCAACCGCATCCATTAAGGCATGATCCTGCGCCAGAAAGGCCGCAGGATCAGCCCCTTCCGGCTGCACCAGATTGAAGTGGATGTTGCCGTCTCCAATATGGCCGAAGGGTGCTACGCGTATGCCCGGAACCAGGGATTCGCACGCTTTTGTCGCCTCTTCAATAAAGTCCGGAATGGCGGCCAGAGGGACAGACACATCGTTTTTGACCGATGCCCCAGCCCGTTTCTGGGCTTCTGCGTGTTCTTCGCGAATCATCCAGATGTTCTGGCGCTGGGTCTCGCTTTCAGCCAGAACCGCGTCCGTTACCAATCCCTCTTCCAGCGCCTGTCCCAGCACATCTTCCATCAGGGTGCGCAGGCTTTCATCTTCACGCGGGCTGCCCAGTTCAACCAGCACATAGGCAGGTGCAGGCTCAGACAAGGGAAGTGGGCAGCTTTCTATCAGTGTGTTGACCAGCGCCATGCTGGTGCCAGACATATATTCAAAGGCCTGAATGGCGGCCGGGTCCTGCTTGCGGAAGGCCGCGAACAGAGCCAGCGCGCTCTTGGCGTCAGCCACGGCGCATAACGCAGTCTCGCGCGAGCGAGGGCGGGGCTGAAGCTGAAGCACGGCGGTGGTGATAAGACCCAATGTGCCTTCAGACCCCACCAGAAGCTGCCGCAGGGCATAACCTGTATTATCCTTGCGCAGCTTGCGCAGCAGATTCAGAATGGAGCCATCCGGCAGCACGGCTTCCAGCCCCAGAGCCAGTTCGCGGGCGTTGCCATAGCGCACAGTATTGTTGCCGCCAGCATTGGTAGCCAGAATACCCCCAATATCAGCAGATCCTTCCGATGAAATGGAAAGAGGCAGCATCAGGTCTTCCGCCCAGGCTGCATCCTGTGCGGCCTTGAGCGTCACGCCGGCTTCTACCGTCATGGTCAGATCAGCGTGATCAATGCTCAGGATGCGCGTCATCCGTGTTGTGGAAATGACAACTGCCTTGCCGCTTTCATCCGGTGTCGCGCCTCCAACCATGCTGGTATTGCCGCCTTGGGGCACCATGGGCACGTCATACTGAGCACACAGGGCAACAGCTTTCGCACAGTCTTCCGTTGTTGCCGGGCGCAGTACGGCAGCACAGCGGCCATGATACAGCAGCCGCCAGTCCGTGCAGAAGGAAGCCGTGTCGGTTGCATCGGTCAGGAATCCGGCTGGCCCCAGCAGGGTCAGAAGGGCATCGTGCAGGGCAGGGGGCAGAGAGGCATCAGACATAGGCAAACCTTGTTTGAAAAACAGGACGCAACGGAGTGAGCGGAAACACGGATACTCCGTACCGTAAAATCAGATCATGTATGGCACGGCAAAAAAGACTTCGGCATGGTTTGGTCAGTAGAGATAACGTGCGTTATCCGCAGCATTGCAGACTGTATGCTGAAAGAGATGAAACACTTCTGTTCCGGCAATGCCGCTGAGCAGGCCAGCGCCAACTGCCATGAAAATAATCATCAGCCGTGGATAACGGGCGTCTGTCTGTACCTGAGATAACTGGGCAAGTGTCTCCGCTCTGGCCTGCTGTGTCAGATAGAGTTGAGATTTCAGGGTCTCGTTCTGGGCGCGGGCCGTGCGCAGATCCCGATCCAGCTTGTTGATGCTTTCCGCCATCTGCCGCAATTGGGCGCGATGTTCGTCCATCGGGGTGCTGGCGCGGGCGGTGCGGCTGCTACGTGTCGCACTCCGGGCCTGAGAGGGGTCTGGTGCTATGGCCTGAAACAGGTTTTTCAGCGCACCGCCGGTCATGTTGTTTCGGCGCGCCCGGTTCTTGATGGCTTCCAGCGCTGTAGCGGACTGGCCCGGTTGATCTTCCAACACCAGAGCCAGAATATCAGACAGGATTTTGAGTTCTTTGGGGTCAAATGTGCTCATGGAAGCCTCAAAGCGGCCGTGGGGCTGCGGCGCGACGCAGACGGTCCTGAATGGCACGGCCCAGTCCATGCGCAGGTACGGATTGCACGGCCACACCCGTCAGGCCAAGCAGGGCTCCTTGTTTATCCAGATAACGCAGCCCGGAAAACAGGCGTGCTGCGGCTTCTTCCAGATTGCCGGTCTGGCTGAGATTCCATACGGCACCTGCTCCGGTAAGTGGTGTCGGGCCAAATGCCAGCAAGCCTTCCGTCGGTTTTACGGAAGTTGCATTCAGCCGTACCGGCAGCGCAGGGGCGTAGTGGGAAAGCATTCTGCCGGGAGAGGCCGGTGCGGCATCAGTCTCTGTTTCCGGATAGGCGAGGGGACCGCAAATTTCTTCCAATGCTTCAGCAGGAATACCGCCGGGGCGCAGTAGTAGCGGACGGTCTTCTGAAGTCAGATCAAGAACGGTACTTTCCAGCCCAACAGCGCAGGGACCGCTATCCAGCACGGCGTCTATGCGTCCTTCCAGTTCTTCCAGAACGTGACTGGCGTCTGAGGGGCTGATACGGCCGGAACGGTTAGCAGAGGGGGCGGCGATGGGACGATTGACGGCCTGTAACAGCGCCTGCACACACTCCCCTTTGGGTAACCGTACAGCCAGGGACTCCAGCCCATCTGCTGCAAGATCACAGATTGTGCTGGTGCGGGCACGCGGCAAAACCAGTGTGAGCGGACCGGGCCAGAAGGCCTGTGCGAGCTTACGCGCCAGCGATGTGGCGACAACCTGCTCAAACGCAGTGTCTGCTGTGGCAAAATGACTGATCAGCGGGTTAAAGCGTGGCCGGTTCTTGGCCTCGAAAATACGGGCGACGGCTGCCGGTTGTGTTGCGTCTCCTCCAAGGCCGTAAACGGTCTCGGTTCCAAACGCCACAAGCCCTCCTTCCCGCAAAATGCGGGCGGCGGTTTCAAGGCCGGAAGGTGTGGCGGGAAGGCGCTGGGTCATGCAGTTCCGTCTAACGCGCTTAAGCCCCCTAACGCTAGGGGAGCTCAAATTTTATACAGGTTCTGGCTTTATCTGGCTTGGTGGCACTAGCACCAGAGCGCGCAGAAAGGATGTAATTACAGAGTTCCGGTACACAGAAACGGTGGATTTTTCCAGTCCGGTTTGCCGTAAAGCAGCGGGGTGCCGTCCAGTTGGGTAATATGGCCGCCAGCCGCTTCCACAATAGCCTGCGGGGCGGCGGTATCCCATTCCATGGTCGGGCCAAGGCGTGGGTAGAAATCCACCGCGCCTTCCGCCACGCGCGCAAACTTCACGGCAGAACCGATATTCCCGATAGAGGCAATGCGCCGTTCGCCCAGATAAGCCGCCAGACGCGGATCATCAGCATAGTGGCGTGATGCCAGAACACTCAGCCCTTCTGCTGGCGGTGTGCGGGTGTGAATGCGGTGAACGCCCGTGCGGTCCCTGCGCTCTGCCGGCGCGTTGATGCCACCTGTGTAAAGCTGGTGGTATGCTGGGAGAGCCATAGCCCCCAGCACGGCACGGCCATCACGCACCAGCCCGATATTGACGGTAAAATCATCCCGTCCAGCTGCAAATTCGCGTGTGCCATCCAGCGGGTCCACCAGCCAGTAGGAGGGAGAAACCACTCCCCGCAGGCCGGAAGCCACTTCTTCTTCCGCAATGACGGGAATATCCGGCACGGCAGAGCGCAATCCTTTGAGGATATGGGCTTCCGCTGCGTGGTCGGCTTCGGTCACGGGCGAGGCATCTGTTTTGGTCAGTGTCTCAAACCCGCGGGCGCGGATGGTGCGGATAATTTCCGCGGCTTCTTCCGCCAGGCGGGCGGCCAGAGCCAGAAGGTCTGCATCTGTGTGGCTGGTCATGGCCCGCACCATACGACAAGTGAACGAGGCCGTCATGCCCCACGCACTCTGATTCTGCGCAAAAAACGGAGATGGTTTTTATGCACCAGTTGCAGAGTAAGGCAGGGTGAGGGGTATTCGCTGCTGTGTGCCTTGATAACGCGGGGTGTGCGGTTTTTTCGGGGGGGATGGCGCGCTGGCTATTGCCAACGCCGCAGGGGAGACGTACCCAGTTTGCCCAGAATGGCCATGTCAGACCTGTTCGTGTCTCAGTGTGAGTGCCCGGTTCTGCTTCCTGCCGAAAGGGTTGTCCGAGAGCGAGCGGTAAAGGCTGAACAATACGTGACCGCTTTAAAAGAAAGCATGAGGAGTCCGGATTTTATGCTTGAGATTTCATTTTCTGCCGAAACATTGCCGCAGGGTGGCGCGCTGGCTTTGTTGGTGCCTGAAGGCGCGGAAGCTCCTGCACTGTTTAAGAGCCTGGATGATGCAACCGGCGGCACTCTGAGCCGCGCCGTCAAGGCGGATGAGTTTACCGGTAAGGAAGGTTCCTCCACCGTTGTGCTGGCGCCCGGAGCCGGGTTTGATCGTGTTGTTCTGATTGGTGTGGGCCGCGCTGAGGCTTTTGAACCCAAGGATGCGGAAAAGGCTGGCGGTATTGCGGCCACTGCTCTTGGGCGCGGGGAAAAGGCAGCTTTGGCTGTTGGCAGCTTGCCCCATGCGGCTCACGTCGCCCTTGGTGCCGTGCTGGGTGCTTATCATTTCTCTCTGTACCATGGCGCACCGGAAGACGATAAAACACATCGTCTGGCATCTCTTACTGTGCTGGCGGCTGATGCCGCACAGGCAGAAGCAGCATGGCCCGCATTGTCCGCTGTTGCGCGCGGCGTCATTCTGACGCGGGATCTGGTGACAGAGCCAGCGAATGTGCTGAATCCGGTTGAATTTGCTGAGCGTGTCAGCACCCTGCGTAGCCTTGGTCTGGATGTGGAAGTGCTGGATCAGCCCGCAATGGAAAAGCTGGGCTTTGGCGCGCTGCTGGGTGTGGCGCAGGGCAGTGATGCCGAACCCCGCACCGTTATCATGCGCTGGAACGGTGGCGAGAAAGACGATGCTCCTCTCGCCTTTATTGGCAAAGGGGTGACGTTTGATTCCGGCGGTATTTCCATCAAACCCGCAGCGGGTATGGAGGAAATGAAGTGGGATATGGCAGGCGCTGCCACCGTTACAGGTCTGATGGCGGCACTGGCGGGCCGCAAAGCCAAGGTCAACGCTGTGGGCGTCATCGGGCTGGTGGAAAACATGGTTTCCGGCAACGCTCAGCGGCCGGGGGACGTGGTGCGGAGCGCCTCTGGTCAAACCATCGAGGTTCTGAACACGGATGCGGAAGGTCGGTTGGTTCTGGCGGATATCCTGTGGTACGCACGGGAACGGTTTGCGCCCAAACTGATGGTCGATCTGGCTACTCTGACGGGGGCTATCATCATCAGCCTCGGGCATGAATATGCCGGACTGTTCTCCAATAATGATAACCTTGCCGGTGGCCTGGCTCAGGCTGGTGAGATTACGGGTGACAAGCTGTGGCGTATGCCCATGGGCAAGGAATATGACGCCCTGCTGAAGTCCGACATTGCGGATATGAAGAATATCGGTGGTCGTCCCGGCGGGTCCATTACGGCTGCGCAGTTCCTCAAGCGTTTTGTGGGAGAAACACCATGGGCGCATCTGGATATTGCGGGCACGGCTTGGTCCAGCAAGCCCCGTAACGGGCAGCCCAAAGGCGCAACTGGCTTTGGTGTTCGGTTGCTGGATACGTTCGTGCGTACGCAGCACGAAAAAGCCTGATCAAATTTTACCGAGAGGGCAGGCTGGATTGGTTCCTGATCCAGCCTGAGAAGAGGAGCCTTCTTTATTCCTAAGGGAGAGAAGGCTCCATTTTGCGTTGCTCTATTGGGTGCGGTTCGCCAAAGCAGCCGACAAGACGCAAAAGGTTAAATAATTAAAAACAGAATGAGAATAAGCTCACTCTTGTATTTTCATCAAGGGATGGGTTGGTGCCAGTGTGGCAATCTGGCATGAAAGAGACAGTCTGACAAAACGGTCATGTGAATGGCTGCCATGAATGGGAAAACCCGTTCAGGAGCCGCCATGCAGGTGATGAACACTGGGGGATTGGATGTCTTTTTGCGTTGTGGGTGCCGGGTTTAGTGGTGCCATTATTGCGCGCCATCTTGCGGAACGCGGGCATAAGGTCACGGTTGTGGATGAGCGTCCGCATATTGGCGGCAACTGCCATACCGAACGGGATGCCGAAACGGGCGTGATGGTGCATAAATATGGCCCTCACATTTTCCATACGGCAGACCAGCGCGCATGGGACTACGTGCAGCGTTTTGGCGCGTTCAAACCGTATGTGAACCGGGTAAAAGCCATTTCGCAAGGGCGTGTCTATACGCTTCCGGTGAACCTGCTGACCATCAACCAGTTCTTTGGCACCACCATGGGGCCGAAGGAAGCGCGTGCCTTTATTGAAGGCAAAGCGGATAAAACCATCACCAACCCCCGCTCGTTTGAAGAGCAGGCGTTGAGCATGATCGGGCCGGAACTGTATCGGGCCTTTTTCTATGGCTACACCCGCAAACAGTGGGGCCTTGAACCCACGGAACTGCCTGCGTCCATTCTGAAGCGGCTGCCCCTGCGTTTCAATTATGACGACAACTATTTCAACCATCCCTATCAGGGTATGCCGGAGGAAGGCTATACGGCCATTGTCCAGAATATTCTGAATGTTGAGGGGATTGATCTCCGGCTGGGCTGTTCGTTTGAAAGTCTGGAAGAAAAATTCCAGCACGTTTTCTATACAGGCCCGATTGACCGCTTCTTCCAGTTCAAACTGGGCCGGCTGGGCTACAGAACTCTGGATTTCGAACGGTTTGTTGATGAAGGTGATCATCAGGGCACTGCCGTCATCAATTACTGTGATGAAAACGTGCCGTTCACCCGTATTTCCGAGCACAAGCACTTTGCCCCCTGGGAGCAGGACAAATTCTCCAAGACGGTGTGTTTCCGCGAATACAGCCGCTTGGCCGGTGAGAAGGATGTGCCGTACTACCCCATCCGCCTCGTGAACGAAAAGCAGATGCTGGAGAGCTACATCGGCCTCGCCCGCGCAGAGAAAGGCGTGTCTTTCCTCGGGCGGCTTGGCACTTACCGTTATCTGGATATGGATGTCACCATCACAGAAGCCCTTGCCGCATGTGACCGGATTGATGCAGCGTTGCAGGCGAAAGAATTGGATCTGCCAGCCTTCTTTGTTGATCCAGATTAACTGAAAGCACTCATTGATTGAGACAAAAATGGATGCAAGCCGTATTCATTTTTTCTCAATCAAGTGTCTGTATAGTAAGTGTCTTGATGACGTTTGATGAAGTTAAGACACTCACCTACACACACTTTGCCATCACGCATAAAATATTGTCTGTTGCTGCTTCCTTATCCCCTACAATCGTTCATTTGGTAGATATATAAATGCCTGATCTGTCGAGATTTTCTGTCTTGCCGTCCTCAACGGAGGTGTCTCCAAATGTGGCTGTTTTGTTGCCCTGCTATAATGAGGAAGTGACAATCGCTCAGGTTGTTCGGGAATTTAAGGACGCCTTACCGAACGCAACCATTTATGTGTATGATAACAATTCCCAAGATCAAACGATGACCCTTGCAAAAGAAGCAGGGGCTGTTGTGCGGACGGAAGTCAGGCAAGGGAAAGGGCACGTTATCCGGCGCATGTTTGCTGATATCGATGCTGATTTTTACGTTCTGGTAGACGGTGACGCCACTTACGAGGCTGCAGCCGCACCACGTATGTTGGCTTTGGCCAAGGAAAACTGTCTTGATATGGTGACAGGCCTTCGCATTACGGAGCGGCAGGCTGCCTATCGATTTGGCCATGTTCTGGGGAACAAAGTCTTAACAAACCTTGTCCGTGCTCTCTTTGGGCAAGGTAATAAAGATATGTTGTCCGGCTATCGTATTTTTTCCAAACGTTTTGTTAAATCATTTCCCGCACTATCGGCTGGGTTTGAAACAGAAACAGAATTTACGGTTCACGCTCTCAAGCTATGTATGCCGGTAGGGGAGGTTGAAACGGTTTATGTGGAACGGCCGGAAGGCTCGGTTTCCAAGTTGAATACCTATCGTGATGGTGTGCGTATTCTGGGCACCATTATTAATCTTCTCAGGCGCGAGCGGCCTTTTCTGTTTTTCAGCGTTATCAGCTTCATATTCTGTTTCGCTGGTATACTGCTCGGGCTGCCGGTTGTTCTGGAATTCATGAGCAGCGGTTATGTTCCTCGTCTGCCGACAGCCTTATTAGCGACAGGGATGGAAATCCTGGCAGCGCTGGCGTTTTGTTGCGGTCAAATTCTGGATAGTGTTGCCCTTGACCGATTGGAAAACCGTCGCCTGAGCTATCTTTCTTATCCAGCGCCTCCGATAGCAGAAGAAAAAGCAAGAGAATGATTTTTTCGCTGCATTTTTCACAAATATAAAAAATAGAAAACTTATGTCGGGAATGCATCATGGAAAAACATTCTGAGTATCAAGAGAAATGGAAATACATGGTGTTTCCATTTTTTCTGGCATTGGTTGAAGGTGGTGTCTCTCTTCTTCGGCGTCAGGATACAAACGGAGATGTGTGGAACTACCATTTATACAATGCGTATGCTTGGTTTAACGGCAGGTTAGGGTATGATCTTGGTCCTGCTGGCGCGCATAGCTATTTAAACCCGTATCTGGATTCTCTTTTCTATTTTGCAATATTGCATCTAAATCCTTTTGTGGTTGCATTTTTATTTGGATTTTTACAGGGCCTTGTGGCCTTTCCAATAATGTATATCGCTCGTTTCTTTATAAAAGATAAAATACATCAATTTGTTTTGACAGCTATATGCTGTTTTGGAAGCACGTTCTTCATCGGAGAACTGGGCTCTTCCATGCATGATAATCTTATTGCTGTTCCAATTTTAATGTCGTTTTGCTGTGTTCTTAAAGCTATTGCAGAAAAAGAAAATAAAGCACTGATTTTTTCAGGTTTGCTCATTGGTGCTGCAACAGGCCTTAAACTGACGTCGGCGCTCTATATACCTGTTTTTCTTGTTCTTATTTCTTTGTTTTATGGCCGCCGAATTGTCGGTGCCTTTTCTTTTTTAAGTTCCTCTTTCCTGGCGTTGATGGCGTCTTCCGGGGTTTGGTATTACAAACTGTATACCCTTTTCGGAAACCCTCTGTTCCCTTTCTTTAATAATATTTTTCGCTCTCCCTATGCGTCCCTGGATAAGAATGCAACGCGGGACATGATGTTTTTTCAATTCCATGGGTTGGAAAAAATCATATATCCTTTTTACTTTGCAGATCATATTGATCGGGTTGTTACCGCATCAAATGATAAAGCGGTTGTGTGCTATACGGCTTTATTCTGTTTTGTTCTCTTTGCATTATATTTTGCGATAAAAATTGCGAAATTCGGCTTCAAGAGTCTGCTGGGGAGTCGGGATAATATTTTATTCCTATTTTTCTTTCTCTCTTTCTATGTCTGGCAATATGTTTTTGGTGTTTACCGTTATTTTATCCCTACAGACCTTATCTGCCCGATTATTTTCTATGTTTTGATATATGAAATTTTAAATATGCAGCGGACACCTGTGTATGAACCCGGAAAAAAGGCATGTTGGGCGGCTGCGGTTTTGGTGGCGGTCAGCTTTGTCAAAGGCGTGCCCGATTGGGGGCGGGGGAGTTACAGTCACCCTTATTTTGAGGGCAATATACCGCAAGAGGTAAAAGAGGCAGATGTTTTGTTTAATGCCAATTTTTTCTCTGCATGGGTCGTTCCGGTCATCAACCCTCAAGGACATGTTATTCAGATCAATAGAGGATTGTTTGATTTCGGGACTAAAAAATATTGGGATATTTATTATACCTATCTGCCTAAAAACAGGACGCCCAAGCAGTATGTATTATTCAATGATCCAAATGATCAGGTGGCCAAAAATTGGGCCATCACTAAGTTCAAGGAGCATTATAATATGCAGATAGACTTTTCATCCTGTAAAAAATTTCCGGTAAGATTGTCGAGCTATAAAAGCGATATTACGTACTGCTCTCTGTCGGTTAACCCTGGCAATGCCTGAGAGGCGGTTTCACACACAGCAGATGATTTCGTTCGGTAAAAACCAGAAGGAAAATTCGGCTTTTTAAGCAGGGGAGGTATCAGAATGCGGGGCAGTTTCGCTCTGTAGAACTGATGCTGTTATTGATGCTTTCCTGTTAAGTGTCCGTGCGGGGCTCCATGCGTGGGGCCTCGTAATGGATGGGCGATCCAGTCTGGAGGGGACGAAGAAAGACGATTTCTCATTCGGGATGGTTTTTTGTTGATCCAGAAGATAACTGGAAAAAAGGCCTCAATATTTTAGCTTTACATGACGGGCATATTCACGCGAGGTCACCTTATGAGGCGTCATAGGGCATCATACAGCTTGAGGGGTCTAAAACCCCTATTTTGATTCTTGCAGTAGTAGCAATATCAACGTGTTACGATTCTTGTGCAGGCGGAAAGAGGGTTTTTAGAACCCGCCTGCTTGTGCATGAAATAAATCCATGTCGAGGAAGATCCTCTGATCTGAGATTGGGGTTGCTGAAAAGATGCTTCTTATTTGATGTACCTATCTGCACAAAAAGAAAGCAGAAAAAATCATCGTTCATGCGTGGATTTGAAGAAAAATAAGGCATGGTTACGGGAAGGATAAAATATTAAAGTCAGCATCGGCGTTTAAACGCTGCATCCTATCACGTATGCTTGCTACGCTGTTCAGTTAGTCTGCTAAGCTCATTAAGATGTAAGCTAGGCCATATGACGATTTTCCGTTCTGGAAAATACTTTTTAAGTTGTAGCGCGCTAAACGATACGGTTTTTCAAACATGCCCACTCGATTACCTGTTTCAGATATCCCTTCTCTTAGTGTGGTTGTGCCTTGCTATAATGAGCAGGTTGTTTTGCCAGAGTTTCACCAGCATCTCTGCGCCGTGATGGGCCGTGTCGGGCGGCCGTGGGAGGTGGTTTACGTCAACGATGGTTCCAAAGATCAGACACTTGTGGTCATGCGTGATCTGGAACAGCAGGATAATCGGGTCTCCAGTGTCAATCTTTCTCGCAACTTCGGAAAGGAAATAGCGCTGACAGCCGGGCTGGACCATGCCCGTGGAACTCAGGGCGTGATTGTGATCGATGCCGATCTGCAGGACCCGCCTGAAGTTATTGAAACGTTGGTGGCCGAATGGTCGGACGATGTGGATATGGTATATGCCCGCAGACGGGCGCGGGAGGGTGAGAGCATCCCAAAGCGTTTTACGGCGTGGATGTTTTACCGGGTGATGGCTAAACTTGGGAACCGTGTTGTCATTCCGCCAGACACCGGCGATTTTCGGCTTCTTAGCCGCCGAGCGCTGGATAGTCTGTTGCAGATGCGTGAACGCCATCGCTTCATGAAAGGGTTGTTTGCCTGGATAGGCTATCCCTCCAAGGCCGTGTTTTATGATCGGGCGCCACGGGCGGCAGGGGTTACCAGCTTCAATTACTGGTCCTTGTGGAATTTTGCGCTGGAAGGAATTACCTCGTTCTCCGTACTGCCCTTGCAGTTAGGGACGTATCTGGGGTTTGTGATTTCCCTGCTGGCCGTGTTGTATGGCGGATGGATTGTGTTGAACACACTTTTGTTCGGCTCCCATGTGCCCGGCTATCCCAGCCTGATGAGTGTTATCCTGTTTCTGGGCGGTGTTCAGCTCATGACGCTCGGGCTAATAGGCGAATATATTGGTCGTATTTTCAACGAGACAAAAAATCGTCCTCTCTATTTTGTTGAGTCCTACCATGTGGCAGGGGTGCCGCAGGCTGGTGTTAAACCAGAGTGATCTGCTCCAATGCGCAGGCGGCATGGCGTGTTGCGCCAAGGCAGGGCAACATTGCTCCATGTTTCATGGTGCCTGTTACGTAAATGCCGAAAAAGGAAGAGGGCGTACTCGTGCATGAAGGCGCAGATCAGCCTGACGTGCTGACCATTATCGTGCCCTGCTATAATGAGGAGCCTGTTCTGCTGCAGTCTGCGACTTGTCTGGCAGAACAACTCCAGAAAATGGTTGAGGCAGGTCTTGTGGCACAACAGAGCAAGGTGCTGTTTGTGGATGACGGCAGCACTGATCAGACGTGGCCTATAATTACCAATCTGGCTGCCCGCTCGGGCTCTTTTTGCGGGATGAAGCTGTCACGGAATGTTGGGCATCAGAATGCGCTTCTGGCTGGGTTGAGCGCTGTGCAGGAAGGTCCTTGTATCAGCATAGATGCGGATTTGCAGGATTCCGTTGCGGCCATGAGCGCCATGGTCGAACATTATCGGGACGGCTGCCAGGTGGTGTATGGGGTGCGGCAGGATCGTTCAGCCGATACGCTTTTTAAACGGACCACGGCACGTCTTTTTTATCGCTTCATGACGATAATGGGCGTGGAAACCATTGAAGATCACGCAGATTATCGTCTGCTGGGTCCTGAAGCGAGAAAAGCCGTGCTCTCGTTCACGGAAGAAAACCTTTATCTGCGTGGTATTGTACCCTTGGTGGGGTTCAGAACAGCAAGCGTCTATTATACCCGTACGCCTCGGTTGGGCGGAGAGTCCAAATACACGCTGTTCCGGATGGTGGCCCTTGCATTGCGGGGAGTGACATCTTTTTCAGTCGTTCCCTTACGGATGATCGCGCTTCTGGGTGTCAGTGTATTTCTCTTGGGGCTTGTGAGCATCCTCTGGAGCGTGGTGGATAAGCTGTTCTTCCAGCCTGCGATCGGGTGGGCGTCTCTTAACGCCATGATCTGCCTGATTGGCGGGCTTCAGATGCTCGCGCTGGGGATTGTTGGGGAATATATCGGCTGTATTTATACCGAGGTGAAGCGGCGCCCCCGTTTCTTTATTGAGCAGACCACCTGACAGTAATCTGAAGGGGTCTAAAAACCCCTATTTTGATTTTTGCAGTAATAGCGATATCAATGGGCTGCGATTTTTATACAGGCGGAAAAGAGGGTTTTTAGAACCCTCCAGATTTTTATGCCTGAAAAAGCGGCTTCGACGTCTGACGGTGGTATTACAGGGTCAAGAAGGCACCGCATTCAAGTGTAAAAAGGAGCATCCAACTGATACGAGAGGCTTTAGTCCCCCGTCTGCTGGTTTATGTCCGGCTGGCCGACAAAGCGGGTAGCAGCCTCTGATGGTCATGCGGTATGCCATTTTCCGCCTTGACGCCGCACGGTTCCGGCCTCATTCCTCCCGTCATGCGAGTTGCTGCCATTCTTCTGGCTGCCGGAACAGGCAGCCGTTACGCCGCTACCAGCGGGTCTGATACGCCAAAGCAATATGTGCTTCTGGCGGGCCTGCCGGTTATCCGTCACGCTGCGGAAGCCCTGATGCCGCATGTGACCTGCCTGCAACCAGTCGGGCATCCGGACTCCCTGCGGGATGCGCTGGACGGGCTTGAAACCCTGCCGCCGGTAGCGGGGGGAGAAACCCGCCAGGCCAGTGTGCGGGCCGGCCTTGAAGCGCTGGACAAGCTGCCGGAAGATCAGAAGCCTGATCTGGTGCTGGTGCATGATGGTGCGCGTCCCTATGTGACCGCGACCGTAATCCAGAACGTGATTTCAGCCCTGAGCGAACATCCGGGGGCAATACCGGCGGTGCCGGTGGCTGATACGCTCAAGCGGGAAGAAAATGGCGTGATTGCGGGCACAGTCTCGCGTGATCACCTGTTCCGCGCGCAAACACCTCAGGGGTTCCGCTTCGGACTGTTTCGTGACCTGCATCGTTCGGCTTCTTCCCAGAGTGCGACGGACGATGCCAAGCTGCTGGAAGATGCCGGGTTCAGCGTGGCGCTGGTGCGTGGCGATGAAGACAATATCAAGCTGACTTATGAGGATGATCTCGTGCGTCTTGAACGATTGATCGGCCCGACCCTTTTGCCGCGCGTGGGGCTTGGGTACGACGTGCATGCGTTTGAAGAAGGGCGTCCGCTTATTCTGTGCGGCATTACTGTGCCGCACACCAAAGGGCTCGCTGGTCATTCTGACGCAGATGTCGGGATACACGCGCTGTGTGATGCCATTTATGGTGCGCTAGCTGAAGGCGACATCGGGCGCCATTTTCCGCCAAGCCAGAATGAATGGAAAGATGCGGACAGTGCGCGTTTTCTGGTGCATGCCGGTCAGCGTATTCGTGAGCGCGGGGGCATGCTGATTAATGCGGATCTGACGTTGATCTGCGAGCGTCCCAAAATTGGCCCGCATGCAGAAGCCATGCGCCAGCGGTTGGCGGATTTGTTGCAGGTGGATATTGGCCGCATTTCCGTGAAGGCGACAACCTCCGAGCGTCTGGGCTTTACGGGGCGTGAAGAAGGTATTGCCTGCACGGCGGCGGTTTCCGTTCTGGTCCCCTGATCCGAAGGGCATTTTTGCGCTGCTTGAGGCCAGAAAGGCACTCTGCTCCGTAAGGAGGGGTGCCTTTTTTCTGTTGAAGAGGCCTGCGCAAGATAGTCTTGAAGCTGGCTGGGCAGGAGACTATAACCCGCGTTACAACATGTAAGGCCCGGTTATAAAACCGTTGGGAAACTGAGCTTTTTGTTGTCCTGAAGCGTTAGAATGTTTCGGATATAAAAGATTGATTCCGGGGCGGGAAAACGCTATTCCTGCCTAAATCATAGGCAATGTGGAAAAGATAGTGCAAACGCAACCGTTAGTGCGGCCTATTGAGTTGGGCGGCGGCATCCGTATTGAAACGCCTGTTATTCTGGCCCCCATGTCTGGCGTGACAGATCTGCCGTTTCGGCGTCTGGCGCGCAAGTTGGGCGCTGGGCTTGTGGTTTCAGAAATGATCGCCTCCTGGGCCATGGTGCGTGAGAATGACACAACCCTCCGCATGGCCGAGGTTGCAGACGCGGGCGGCCCCAACGCCGTGCAGCTTGCCGGGTGTGACCCTGATGCCATGGCGGAAGCAGCACGCATTGCCGTTGGCCGCGGTGCGGACATGATTGATATCAATTTTGGCTGCCCGGTGAAGAAAGTGGCCGTGGGCCAGATGGCCGGTTCGGCCCTTATGCGGGATGAGGTTGCTGCGGGCCGTCTGCTGGAAGCCACGGTCAAAGCCGTAGATGTGCCAGTTACCCTGAAAATGCGGATGGGGTGGGATCATCAGCATCTGAATGCGCCGGTTCTGGCCCGTATTGCGCAGCAGGCTGGTATTCGCATGATCACGGTGCATGGGCGTACCCGGCAGCAATTCTATAATGGCACGGCAAACTGGGCTTTTGTGCGCACGGTGAAGGACGCCGTTGACCTGCCTGTTATTGTGAATGGCGATATCCTGACCCTTGATGATGCCAGAACCGCCCTGGCGGAATCAGGTGCGGATGGAGTGATGATCGGCCGTGGCTGCTATGGACGGCCGTGGTTTCTGGCACAGGTGGCGCAGGCTCTGCTTACGGGTGAAAACGTGCCTGACCCTGACCTGCCTACAGAAAAAGCCATTGTGCTTGAACATTATGACATGATGCTCCGCCATTTTGGCGAGCGTCCAGGCCTGCGGTTGGCCCGTAAACATGTTGCCTGGTATTCTGCTGGCCTGCCGAATTCCGCCGGTTTTCGGGCTGCGTTCAACCGGGTTGATAACGCGCCAGAAGCCATTGCCATGATGACTGATTTTTACGATCAGCAGATTGCAGCAGGCGCAGTGCGTGAGCCACGCGTTTCCCGCCATGCAGAAGCGGCGGAGCAGGCTCAGGCCTGCGCTGCGTGATCAGGTCTGCATGAAACCCGGCGCTCTTTCAGCAACAGAAAGGTCAGACCCCGGCATTCTTCTGGATAGTCTGCCTGTGCCAGTGCTGGAACTTGGCCCAGATGATGGCATTCGTTTTGCCAATTCAGCCGCGGAAGAGTTTTTTGCCATGTCCCGGCATCAGTTGTGTCAGGGCGCCTTGCAGGATCTGGTTCCTTCTGATCACCCGCTTTTTCTGTTGGTGCAGCATCTCCGCCGTGAAGGTGGAAGTGTAACGGAGCATGAACTGGCCTTCAGCAGTCCGCGCTTCCATCGGGAAGGGGTGACGGTGCAGGGGGCGGATGTGCCCGATTGCCCGGGTTCCATCCTGTTGACCGTGTATGATTCCTCCACCGCGCGGACGCTCGACAGGCAGATGGCGTTTCGCTCTGCTGCCCGTAGTGTGTCAGGCATGGCGGCCATGCTGGCGCATGAAGTGCGTAATCCCCTGTCAGGCATAAAAGGGGCGGCACAAATTCTGGAAAATGCGGTTTCCGATCAGGATCGGGAACTGGCCACCTTGATCTGTGATGAAGTGGACCGGATTGATGCGCTGGTTGAGCGGATGGGCATGTTTGGAGAAGCCCCAACGGATTACCGTTCGCTTAATATCCACCGGCTTCTGGAGCATGTGAAACTCCTGGCAAATCAGGGGTTTGCCGCGGGTATCCGTATTGTGGAGCGGTATGATCCGTCCCTCCCGCATGTGTGGGGAGACCGGGATCAGCTTGTTCAGGTGCTTATCAATCTGGTGAAAAACGCTGCGGAAGCCATCCGGGAAACCGGCAAGCCGGGTGAAATTACGCTTATGACAAGCTACCGGCCAGGTATTCGCATGGCTGTGCCCGGTACAACCCAATGGCGGCATCTGCCGTTGGTGGTCACGGTGCGGGATACCGGGCCCGGTATTTCCGAGACCATTCGTCCGCATCTGTTCGAGCCCTTTCTGAGCACCAAAATGAGTGGAAGCGGGCTTGGATTGGCCCTTGTGGGCAAGATCATGGATGACCACGGTGGGGTGATTGAAGTAGAAAGCCGCCCCGGCCGGACGGAAATAAGCCTGTATCTGCCAGTTGTTTCTGAAGACCATCCCGTCACCTGAAGCGTTTTGCGCGCTTCCGGATTTTATCTGATTTCAACGCTGCTGAATGTGATCTTCCTGCCATGACGCCTCTGCCCACCATTCTTGTTGCTGATGACGACCGTTCTATTCGTACCGTGCTGGGGCAGGCTTTGGGGCGGGCCGGATATCAGGTGCAGTCCACGCCCAATGCAGCCACGCTATGGCAATGGGTTGAGGAAGGCGAGGGCGATCTGGTGATTACGGATGTGATCATGCCTGATGGCAGCGGGCTCGATCTCATTCCGCGCATCAGGCAGGCGCGGCCCGACCTGCGTATTATTGTCATGAGCGCACAATCCAACCTCATGACGGCTGTGAAAGCGACACAGCGGGGCGCGTTTGAATATCTGGCCAAGCCTTTTGACCTGAAAGAGCTTCTGAGCGTTGTTGGCCGGGCGCTGGCGGCCCCAGCGCAGGAAGTGGCCAAACCAGCCGTAAGCGCCAGCCCGGAAGAACGTTTGCCGCTGATTGGTCAGTCCGTGGTGATGCAGGGCATCTATCGGAGCATCGCTCGCCTGACGACATCTGATCTGACTGTCATGATCAGCGGGGAAAGTGGCACCGGCAAGGAACTGGTGGCGCGCGCCTTGCATGAATATGGGCGCAGGCGGGGCGGCCCCTTTATTGCAGTGAACATGGCGGCTATCCCGCGTGACCAGATTGAGAGCGAGTTGTTTGGCCAGGAGCGCACAGCAGGGGGCAGAAGTCCGGGGCGCTTTGAGCAGGCGGCGGGAGGCACACTGTTTCTGGATGAAATTGGCGACATGCCGCCAGAAGCCCAGACTCGTCTGCTGCGTGTCTTGCAGGACGGCGAATTCACGACGGTTGGGGGGCGTGCTCCCATTCGGGCAGATGTGCGCATTATTGCCGCAACTCACCGTGATCTGCGGCAGGCTATCCGTGCCGGAACCTTTCGTGAGGATCTGTACTATCGCCTGAATGTGGTGCCTGTGCGCCTGCCGCCGCTGAGGGAACGGTTGGAGGATATTCCGCTGCTGGCCCGCCATTTTCTGGCGCAGTGCCGGGACGCAGGTGGTCCTTCCAAGGTGCTGGATGAGTCCGCTATCGAGCGTTTGCAGTCCTGGCGGTGGCCCGGCAACGTGCGGGAACTGGAAAACCTGATCCGCCGTATTGTGGCGCTTTATCCGCAGGAAACCATAGGTAGTGATCTGATTGACGCTGAACTGGCTGAACCGCTGGCAAACGAGGCATTGGTGGAGAAAACAGCGGTGGAAGAGCCGCTGTCCGAGGCTGTTTCCCGCCATATCCTGCGTTACCTTGTGGCTGGCAGGGAAGGGATGCCCCTGAATGATCTGTATTCCCGCGTCATCATGGAAGTGGAGCGCCCGCTTATTCAGATGACGTTGACTGAAACACGGGGCAACCAGATCAAAGCGGCCTCCATGCTGGGGTTGAACCGGAATACGCTGCGCAAGAAAATACGTGAACTGGAAATACCGGTTGTGCGTGGCGTGGTCTGACCGGCGCGCATGAAGCACTTTCTCTCCACGTTCAAGGCGCTGCTCTCCCGCACCCGGCTGCATTGGCTGCTGCGGTCCCTTGAGCGAAAAAGTGTGGCGCTTACCTTGGCAGCGCTTGCGCTGTGCCTGGGGTTTGCAACCTTTGTCGCGCTCTCAGGCGGTATGTCCTTCGGGCATTATGCCATCATAGAACCGCTGATTCTGCTGGTGAACAGCCTTGTGCTGGGTCTGCTGCTGCTGGCGCTGGCCATGCGTGTGGGGCCCATGTTGGCCGAACATCGCAAAGGGCTGGCCGGGGCGCGCCTGCATGTGCGGCTGGTCACTCTTTTTGGCATTGTGGCTGTGGCCCCCACTCTGGTGGTGGGCGCATTCGCCACATTGTTTTTTCATTACGGCATTCAGATCTGGTTTGCGGACAGGGTCAATACAGCGCTGACGGAAGCCCTTGAAGCATCACGTGGGTATCTGACGGAACACAACGCCAATATCCGGACAGATGCGTTCTCGATGGCCAACTATATCACCAGTGCGGAAAATGAACTGGCGGCCAGCGGCATGAACCTGTTGCAGGACCCGGATGCATTGGGCCAGATGCTGGACAGTCAGGCCACCATGCGCGGTCTGACCGAAGCTTTGGTGTATGACCCTATTACCAACAAGGTGGTGGCGGCTGGCGGGTTGATGAGCCGCACCGGCTATATGCAGGATCTACCGCCTCCGGCTGCCACGCTGATGGCCCGCACCAATGATGTTGCCATCCTTGATTCCCCGGATGAGCGCCGTGTGCGCGCCGTGGTAGAGCTTTCTCAGACGCCTGCCCTGATGCTGGTGATCACCCGCTTGGTGGACCCCACCATTCTGGAGCACATGCACCGCACGGAAAAAGTGGTGGCGGATTACAAGCGCCTGAATGACAACAAGGCGAAAATCCAGCTTACCTTCATCATGATCTTTGCACTGGTGGCCTTGCTGGTGCTGGCAGCAGCAGCGCTGATCGGGTTGGCTCTGGCCAATCAGATTGCCAAGCCGCTGGGTCTGCTGATTCTGGCAGCACGCCGTATCAGTGAAGGGGATCTGGGCGTCCATGTGCCCGAATCCAACCGTGATGATGAAGTGACGAGCCTGTCCCGCGCCTTTAACCGCATGACGGAACAGCTTGCCAGCCAACGTTCGGAACTGATGGCGGCCTATGGCCAGATCAATGAACGCCGCCGTTTTACGGAGGCTGTGCTGTCCGGTGTTTCCGCCGGGGTGATCGGGCTGGATGTGGAGCAACGGATTGAACTGCCGAACCGCGCCGCTTGCCTACTGCTTCAGACAGATCTGATGGATGCCATTGGCGAGCCGCTTTCCGTCCGGGTACCGGACTTTGCGGAAATGTTGGCCGAAGCCCGTCAGGCCCCCGATCAGGTTATCACGCGGGAGGTGCAGACAGGCCCGGTAACCAACCGCCGCATGTTGCTTGTGCGGCTGGGGGCGGAGCTACGCGGCACGGTAACGGAAGGGTATGTGATCACGTTTGATGATATTACGGCCCTGCAGCTTGCCCAGCGCAAGGCGGCCTGGGCGGATGTCGCCCGCCGTATCGCCCATGAAATCAAGAATCCGTTGACCCCCATCCAGCTTGCGGCGGAGCGGCTGAAGCGGCGCTTCCTGCGCGAAATTACGTCTGATCCTGAAACATTTGCCCAGTGCGCTGATACAATTGTGCGCCAGGTGGGGGATATCGGGCGTATGGTGGACGAGTTTTCCGCATTCGCCCGCATGCCGCAGCCTGTTATGACTCAGGAAGATCTGTCCCGCATCGTGCGGGAAGTTCTGGTGCTGCAACGCAATGCGCACCCGGAGATTACCTACCATGTCAGCCTGCCGGACAGGGGGCCGATCGTGCGGTGTGATCGGCGTCTGATCAGCCAGGCGTTGATCAACCTCTTACAGAATGCGGCAGATGCCATTGCCATGACGGCAAAACAGGGTGATGTTGGAGAACATGGCGTAAACGTGGCAGGCGCGATATGGATTGGTCTGCAAGAGGATCAGGACGAGGTTGAGATTTCAGTTGCAGATAATGGTGTGGGCCTGCCTTCAGATGACAGGCACCGCCTGACGGAACCCTATGTGACGCACAAGGCCAAAGGCACCGGACTGGGGCTGGCCATTGTGAAGAAAATTATGGAAGACCACGGGGGTGCAGTGCGTCTGGAAGACAGGACGGAGGAAACAGGAACTGTGGCTATTCTGATGTTGCCGATGAAGGACGACCATGGCTCATGAAATCCTGATTGTTGATGATGAGCCTGATATTCGGATGCTCATTGAGGGCATTCTTGAAGATGAAGGATACGAAACGCGGGTTGCCGGAAATTCCGATGCAGCCATAGCGGCGTTCCGCGCACGTAGGCCATCTCTGGTTGTGCTGGATGTGTGGTTGCAGGGGTCCAAGCTGGATGGGCTTGGTATCCTTAATGTACTGCACGCGGAAGAACCCTCTGTGCCCGTTATCATGATCTCCGGGCACGGCACGATTGAAACAGCCGTGGCGGCGTTGCAGCACGGTGCCTATGACTTCATTGAAAAGCCGTTTCAGGCAGACCGGTTGCTGGTTGTGGTGCGGCGTGCTCTTGAAGCCTCCCGTCTGGCCAAGGAAAATGAAGAACTCAGGCTGCGCGCCGGGCAGGACACGGAACTGTTTGGTAACAGCGCCCTGATTTCAGCTGTGCGTGGGCAGATTGAACGGGTAGCCCCCACAGGTTCCCGCGTGTTGATTACGGGTGGCCCCGGTTCCGGCAAGGAAGTGGCTGCGCGGATGATTCATGCGCGCTCACGCCGGGCTGATGGTCCTTTTGTGGCCCTGAACTGCGCGATTCTGGCTCCCGGCCGGTTTGAGGAAGAACTGTTCGGGCTGGAAGGTGCGCCAGATGGTACAGGCCGCCGCACCGGGGTTCTGGAACGCGCCCATGGCGGCACGCTGGTGCTGGATGAAGTGGCGGATATGCCGCTTGAGACACAGGGCAAGATTGTCCGTGCCTTGCAGGATCAGACGTTTGAGCGCCTGGGCGGTTCTACGCGTGTAAAGGTTGATGTGCGTGTTCTGGCGACCACAAACCGGGATTTACAGGCCGAAATCATGGCGGGACGCTTCCGTGAGGACCTGTATTATCGGCTGGCGGTTGTGCCCCTGAGCGTACCGGGGCTGCGGGAGCGGCGGGATGATATTCCGGGCCTTGCGGAACTGTTTTTGCGGCGGGCCGCTGAAATGGCCGGGCTGCCCAAACGGGAACTCTCGGCTGATGCCATAGCCGCCCTTCAGGCATATGACTGGCCCGGTAACGCGCGTGAACTGCGGAACCTGATGGAACGGGTGCTGATCATGCTGCCCGGCAATACGGTGGAGCCCATTCGGGCGGACATGTTGCCTTCCACCATCGGGGAGGGCGCGCCAGCCCTGCTGAAGTTTGATGCCGCGGCGGATGTAATGAGCCTTCCGCTGCGTGAAGCGCGAGATATGTTTGAAACCCAGTACCTTCAGGCGCAGTTATTACGTTTTGGCGGCAATATCAGCCGTACGGCCATATTTGTTGGCATGGAACGCAGCGCATTGCATCGCAAACTGAAACAGCTTGGTGTAACATCAGAAGAACGAGGGGCGGGCTAGGGCGATTGCAGCGTACACTGCACGCGGGTTCCGACTTTAACAAAAAACGAGAATAGGGCCTCACACTGTGGAAAAGGAAACCGGGTATAACGTGCAAGATGCGTTTTTGAGCCAGATTCGTCGCTCACGTGCGTCTGTTACGGTATTTTTGGTCAATGGCGTCAAATTACAGGGCAACATTACGTGGTTTGACGAGACGACCGTTCTGCTAAAGCGGGACGAGCATACCCAGCTCATTTACAAGCATGCCATCAGCACGGTCATGCCTTCCATACCAGTCAATATATTTGAAACCCCGGCGTCTGGCGCGTCGGCAGACAGAGAAGCAACTCTTGGCGACGACTTTATCTGATACAAAACCCTCCGCCACGCGCGGCGCCGTTATCCTGCCGTGGGAAAAATCCTCCCATGATCAGGATATCCGGGCGGCAGAAGCCCGGCTTGAAGAAGCTGTGGGCCTTGCAGCCTCCATCGGTCTGGTCATTGTCCGGCAGGCAGTGCTGCTGGTACGGGCCAAACGGTCAGCCACCCTGTTGGGAAGCGGGCAGGTCGACTCGCTCAAGGTCGCCGTCAAAGCGGACAAGATTGATGTTCTGGTGGTTGATGCCCGGCTTACCCCCGGCCAGCAGCGAAATCTGGAAACGGAATTTGGCTGCAAGGTGATCGACCGGACGGGCCTTATTCTTGATATTTTCGGTGCACGTGCAGCCACCAAGGAAGGCACGCTTCAGGTTGAACTGGCGCATCTGGAATATCAGCGCTCGCGGCTGGTGCGGCTGTGGACTCACCTTGAACGTCAGCGCGGGGGCTTCGGCTTCCTTGGTGGCCCCGGTGAAACGCAGATCGAAGCTGACCGCCGGATGATTGGTGACCGCATTGTGCGGTTGAAAAAGGAACTGGAGCAGGTTCGGCGTACCCGCGGCTTGCACCGGCAGGCCCGTAAGCGTGTGCCTTTCCCGGTTGTTGCACTTGTCGGCTATACCAACGCAGGTAAATCAACCCTGTTCAATGCCCTGACCGGGGCCACCGTTTACGCCAAGGATCAGCTTTTTGCCACGCTGGATCCGACCATGCGGGCCATTACGCTTCCATCCGGCAGGCGTATCATTCTTTCCGACACTGTGGGCTTTATCAGTGATCTGCCAACAGAACTGATTGCGGCCTTTCGTGCCACGCTGGAAGAAGTGGCGGAGGCAGATATCATCCTGCACGTGCGTGACATTGCGCATCCAGACAGTGCTGCCCAGAAGAAAGATGTGTTTGGTGTGCTGGATGGCATGGCACGGGACGACATGATTGAGTCTGACTGGGCCAGCCGCATGATTGAAGTTATGAACAAGGCTGATCTGCTGGGTGGCCCGGATGCGGTGCCGCAGACAGAAGATACTGTGGCCATTTCCGCTATCACCGGGGACGGTTTGCCAGCCCTGATGGATGTGATTGACCGCCGTATTACGTCTTCCATGGAAAATGTGCGGTATCGGGTTCCGCTTTCTGATGGTGCAGCTTCGGCGTGGCTCTATCAGCACGGTGAGGTAACTGACCGGCAGGATGATGATACATGCACAACCATTACCGTGCGCCTGCTTGCTGAAGACCGAGCCCGCTTTGAAAGTCTGTTCAAGCATGTTGAACCGCTCGTCGCCTGATTTTTTCTTCAGGATAAAAGATTAGAAAATGGCCAGTTCCTGTCAGGACTGGCCAATTTTTATGGGACTATGCGGAAAATTCTCTTGAGGAAGGGACGGGAAGGCCGGACCCTGCGTTCCTGCGTTCCTGCGTTCCTGCGTTCCTGCGTTC
>NZ_LHZU01000006.1 GCF_001580995.1 Acetobacter senegalensis | reverse complement strand
ATGCACAACTCCCCAACACCACCACATGGAACAGACGCACCAGACGTATCAATTATGCAATCGGTACGGGAAGGATAAGACTGACCAATGGGTGCTGCCGCATGGACACGATCGTCGCCAGAAGTAATGTGGCGGTGCGAAGCAATAGTCGTCTCGGTTGGTCCATACAGATTGTCCAGTGCGATATGAGAAAGGTGACTATCATGCCACTGACCCAGAGCATCTCCAGGAAGTCCTTCGCCGCCAACTGTAATCTGACGTAAATCTGGAAGACCTTCAGGAAGGGCTGTAAGCCACTGACGCCAATAAGCGGTGGGCAAGCGAGAGAATGTTATTTTTCTGTTCTGAAGCACGGTGGTCGTGCGAGCGAGATCCCATAGATCCCGACCGCGAACTTCGACATTGCCGCCTCTCATCAGAGCTGGGAGCAACTCATGCACAGCCACATCAAAGTTGATGGTGGATGTCGATAGCATTCGATCTTTTTCTGTGATCCTGTATGTCTCAATAAAGTCACCAAGATGGCTGCATAGAGCCTGGTGAGTGATACCGACGCCTTTGGGTTTTCCTGTTGAACCTG
>NZ_LHZU01000097.1 GCF_001580995.1 Acetobacter senegalensis | reverse complement strand
CGCACCCGCACCCGCACCCGCACAGCATCGCATCAACGGCGACGGGCTGTTTTGTCTGTCATGAAAATACCCGGCTAGCCTCATACGTCCACAGTGCTAAAACAGGCTTTTCAGAAGAAGCCTGCCTCTTTTCAGCGTGTGACTACGCGGCTGGAAATCTTGGACGTTCAAGCTTTTCTGTGTAGAAGCCCCCAGCGTTCAAGCTGTGTTATGGCGTTTGCCACGCCATCTTCCGCCTGGACCAAGCTGCTCAGCCGGTCCGCATTGGCCACCATATGCGGGGATGTCGCCTGAAGCATGGCATCGCCCAGTGTCTGTGCGGTTAAGGTGCGCAGGCTCTGTGTGGGTGTGGCAACACCAACGCGGTGCAACTGCCAACCCCAGAAATACTGGTCTCCCACAAAGGGCACCGGCACAGTGGGTATCCCGGCGCGCACGGCAGCAGCAGCGGTGCCCGCGCCACAATGGTGCACCGCCAGCCGCATTTTTGAAAAAAGCCATTCATGCGGCACATGATCCACCACATGAATGCGCGCGGAATTGGGCAGAAACTGCCCAAGCTTGGACCACCCGCTTCCCACAACGGCACGCAGGCCCGCACGCTGCACGGCTGCCTGCACGATGGCGGCCAGTGCTTCGGCTTCTCCGCTCACCATACTGCCAAAGCCGATATAGGCTGGCTTGTCTCCCGCCTGCAAAAAGCGGGCCAGATCAGCATCCGGTGTGTAGTCCGCATTTTTTGCAGACACAAAATAGCCCGGCATGGCAATGCGTGCGGGCCATTCCGGCTGGCGGGGCACCACATGCTGGCTGAACCCAAACAGAATATGGCCACCTGTTGCCTTGGGGTTATGCCACGGCCCCTTTAAAGGATAGGGCGGTAAATCCAGCGCGCGGCGCATGCGGTTTGCCGTGTCCCGCATCAGCAACCATGCTGTCTGGCGCAGGGTGCGATGGAGCGCAAAATTGACAGATGCAGGCAACGGGCGGGGTCTGAACCATACGGGCGGCAGCGCATGGCTGGCCTCCAGCGGTTGCAACTGGGTCTGCACAAACGGCACCTGCAACCGCTCTGCCAGACTGGCTGCCAATAACGAGACATTGCCAGACCCGATCAGCAATGTTGCGCCTTCTGCCGCTTTCAGTCCCTGTGCGGGCCAGTCCTGCGCCATGCGGCGTGTTTCCGCCACCACCACGCGGGCCGCCGCCATGCCGCTGCGGCCATCCAGCGCCTGCGGGTTGTGGCGCATCATTCCGGAAAAATCAGCGGTTAGAGGAGAAAATTCCAGTCCGGCTCTGGTAATGGCGGTTTCAAAACCGGGGTCTGCCGCCAGTCTTACTGCGTGCCCTCGGGCCAGAAGCCCTTCACCAAGGGCAATGTGGGGGCGCACATCCCCTTCCGTGCCAACGGTCATGATAACAATTGTCATATGTCTGCGTTGCACCTGGTTGTTATGGTCAGAATGGATTGGGTCCCAAAGCGTCTTAAAGCGTATTTGAAAACTCTGTCAGCGCGGTCTGACGGAGCATTTTCGTGCTGAATGCGTTGGGTTTTGGTCCAATGGGCCTGTTCCGATGATCCCGCATCGTGCCGTCCAATCCGCCGCTTCAGACTGATAAGTGCCTCGTTCATCCGCATCTGCTGAGTTTTCAACAAGCCTCCAGAAGTCCGTTCCGGTTTTTACCAGCATCTGGCGCACAAGATAAGGGCGTGCAACCCAGAACAGAGCCGGGAAGGGGCTGACTGTCTCAAAACTTTCACATAGGGGTAGGGAACAAATCCTGTAAAATTGTTTGCCAATACGCCTCCTTATGTTTGACAGACGGTTTTCAGGAACGGATGGCTGAGGGCAGGCAAGGATTGAGAGACGTGGAAACGGCTGGTTCTGAGGCCCGATGCAGGACCAACAGCCGAGCCACAGGAGAGGATGCGCGGTTTTGAGAACAGGAAACGGACAGTCAGCCCCCATGCCGATGAGGCAGACTCTTTTGACATCGGTTCTGGGGGGTGGCCTTGGCGCTGCGGTTCTCATGCTCCCTCTGGCCCTTTCCTGCCCGTTGGCCACAGCCAGCGCTGCGCCTCTACAGATAGCTCAGGCTCAATCACAGCCGCAGATAGCGGCGCAGCAACAGCAAACGGGCCAGTCCGCTCAGTCTCAAACACACACCCAAACGGAAGCGCCCACGCAAGGGCAGCCTGTGTCCCCCACCACGGCGCAGACGCCCAAACAGGCTGCGCGTGGGCAGGCAAATTCTGCTGGGCAGGACGGGCATGGGGCTGCGCATTCACAGCCGCAGGCTTCCCGTGGGTCACCCTATCTTACGCCCGATATGCAGCCCGACCCCACCCAGTATCTGCCGCCTCCGCCTCAACCCGGCAGCCTGCGGCACCAGACGGACGATAAAGCCTTTGCCGTAACCCGTGGCTGGAAAAATGATGCCCGCTGGGCGCTGGCAACATCTGACGCAAAGCTGCATATTCCTGATCTGCTCAACAGTTTTTCCTGCGCGGCAGGGTTTGTGATTGATGCCGCCAAAGCGCCGCATCTGGTCGCGCTGCTGCGGAACATGGGCAATACGGAAGTGCCCGATATGTGGAAAGGCAAGGATTACTGGCGGCGCACCCGCCCCTTTGTGGGCACGGATAACGCCATCTGCACGGAAGAGGATCGGGAAGATATTGCCAAGACCGGCGCTTATCCTTCCGGCCATACCATGCTGGGGTGGAGCCTTGCCCTTGTGTTGACCGAACTGCTGCCAGACCGCAGCACCGCCATTCTGCAACGTGGCCGCGTATTTGGTGAAAGCCGCATTGTGTGCGGTGTGCATTGGGAGAGCGATGTGCAGGAAGGCTATCTGGCAGGGGCCGCCGAGGTCGCGGCCATGCACGGCAGCGCCGCCTTCCGCGCCGATATGGACGCAGCCCGCGCTGAACTGGCCGCCCTGCGCACAACGGCCCCCAAACCAGAAGCAAAACAGTGCGAGATCGAGCACGAAGCCGCCATTCACTCTCCACTGTAATGGCGAAGACGGTTGGGGGCGCTTCCCCATTTTCAGCACGTGAACGGATTTTATAACTCCAGAAGCCGCCATTCCTATCTAGAAAACATCAGCCGTCTCCCTTTGGAAGGGCTGGTGGTATAATAAGAAACGAGACCGGTGATAAATTTTTATAAGTCCATATTATTATTCGTAGGGTGAGGGGCTTTTCAGCGGTTCTAAGGTGTGTTTTCCACTGGTCGGCACATCATTTCTTGAGCTGGTTTTTCTTTAGCGACCTGTCGTGAGGTTGCGACATTCGCGTCAAGTAATACAAAACCACCAATGGCAGACATCACAACGCAAGCGCACTGGAGTGCCACAAAAAACTTGCCGCCTGTCCAGTTACCAGACGCATTGGTGGTCAATAGACGAACATTTGTAGCTCGTTCGCGTGCTATAAAAAGATCTATCTGCTTGGAAACAAAGTCTTTTGCTGGTTTTCTTGATAATATTTCATCCCATTTTTCTTTTGTCCGATCCATTATTTGCGGATTGAAAGTTGCGGTTGTGTTGGCAAAAAAGCGTACCATTTCCAATATGACAAACATCACACTACCGCAAAAAACCAGACCAAATGCACGATCGACCCATACGATACGAGAGGTAAGCCAGTCATCTCCTGCATGATGTGTCGTCCAGCTACTTATCGCAAAGACTATCAAAAACAGCATACCACCGTTGGATATAGAAATAATCTTTCCTGACTCAATCCCCACCTTCTGAGCATCACTCTCTACAGAGCTAATAAACGACATAGTTTTTTCAAAAGCTTCTGGATATTTGCTGTGAGCTTCGCCGAGCCAATCATAATCACGCTCGCTTCCACGTGTACGACGAGCCTGTAGCTGTCGTGCTTTCCACTTAGTTCTAAAACTCATTAAATCTCTCCTTAAATCATCATGACGGCACAATAAGTGAGTAAATGGGGTAAAATGATGATGCTTATGTAAATATACAAAGCCAAGTAAGCTATGATGAATTAAGATCTTGTCGATAAGGCTGTATCAAGCTTAAAGACGTGGACCCTCATACAAGACTAGGGCGTGTCGTCAGTTAAGAGGGAGGATTATGAGGCTTGTACTCCAGTTTGATCTGTGATGTTTTCTTCCTGTTTTTAAGGGGAGAATGTGAATGCGACGGTATGGTCTGAGCGACAGCCAGTGGAGCGGATAAAAGATCTTCTCCCGGGTAGCGAAGGTCATGTCGGTGGGACGGCTGCGGATAACCGTCTATTTATCGAAGCCGTGCTGTATCGTTATAGCGCAGGCATTCCCTGGCGTGACCTACCTGTCCGCTTTGGGGATTGGAAGAACGTGCACCGGCGGCTGCGTCGCTGGTGTGAAAGCGGTGTGATCGAACGGATTTTCCGGCATCTGGCTGCTGACCATGATAACGAATACATGATGATCGACAGCACGATTGTCCGCGCTCACCAGCATAGTGCGGGCGCCCGTAAAAAAGGGGTGCAGATCAGGCCATCGGCCGATCCCGTGGCGGACTGACCACCAAAATCCATGCCAGTGTCGATGCTGCGGGGAAGGCTGTTGCTCTTTCCCTGACGCCCGGACAAAGGACCGACATCACAGAAGCAGAGCCATTGCTCAATGAAGTCGATCCCGAGGCCTTTATCGCCGACAAGGCTTATGACGCCGATCTCCTCATCGAAAAGCTTGAAAAGCGGGGGATCACGCCGGTTATTCCGTCAAAGAAAAACCGACGCAATTCACGGAAAATCCCCTTCTCGTTTTATAAAAAACGAAACATCATCGAACGCTTCTTCGCCAGACTGAAACAGTTCAGAGGCATTGCAACACGATATGACAAGCTGAAATCAACCTTCTGTGCAGCAGAGCAACTCGTCTCCGCTGTCATCAGAGCTAACTGACGACACGTTCTAAATCGCGTATTCGTCCGGATATTCAGTTATTTCACCTGATGAAATGTGTGCGTTGAAGTCGATTTTTCAGATTATTCAAATGGTGTATGCAATGCCTCTTTATCCAATGGGGCAAAGGCATTGCGCACATTTTTCATTCTGGTCCGCTGTTGAGAGCAGCCACCTGCCTTAGCCGACTTTGTGCACCCAGCCATGCGGGTCTGGCGCACGGCCAAACTGAATATCACACAGCGTCTTGCGCAGATCCGCCGTCACATCGCCCGTCTGGCCGTTGATCACATGCGTGCCTTCGGCGCTTTTCAACGTGCCGATGGGTGTGACCACGGCTGCGGTGCCGCAGGCAAACAGTTCACGCAGGCGGCCGGATTTGGCATCCGCGTAAAGCTGGTCAATAGCGTAGGGTTCTTCCTTCACCGTCAGCCCCTTGTCCCGTGCCAGTGTCAGCAGGGAATCACGGGTGATGCCGGGCAGAATGGTGCCTTCCAGCGGCGGGGTCTGCAGGGTGCCATCATCCAGAACGGCCATGATATTCATGCCGCCCATTTCTTCAATCCACTTGCGTTCTGCGGCATCCAGAAACAGCACCTGATGGCAGCCGTGTTCCTTGGCTTCCTGCTGGGCGGTCAGGCTGGCGGCATAGTTGCCACCACATTTGGCTTCACCCGTGCCGCCACGAGAGGCGCGCACAGTGCGTTCTTCCACCCACACGCTTACCGGCCCCGCATCTTTGGAGAAATATTCCCCAGCAGCGCAGGCAATCACAATAAACTTGTATTCAGAAGCAGGCTTCACACCCAGCGCAGCTTCCGTGGCAATCATGAAGGGGCGCAGATACAGCGTGCCCACCTCCGGGTCCGGAATCCAGCCAGCATCAATTTTTACAAGCTGGTTCACGGCGTCCAGAAACAGTTCTTCCGGCACTTCCGCCATGGCCATGCGCTCGGCAGATTTGCGGAAGCGGCGGGCGTTGGCGTCCGGGCGGAACAGTTGCGCATCCCCGTTGGGGGCGCGGTAGGCCTTCATGCCCTCAAAAATTTCCTGCGCGTAGTGCAGCACAGAAGCAGCGGGGTCCAGCACCAGCGGCTGGCGGGGCAGAATCTGCGGCGTGTGCCAGCCCTTGCCCTCGGTGTAGGTCACAACGGCCATATGGTCAGAAAAGACACGACCAAAGCCGGGGTTCGCCAGCAGGGCGGCGCGTTCTTCCGGGCTGACAGCATCGGTCTTGGGGGTGATCTGGAAGACTGTCTCTCTCGTCGTGCTCATAAGTTCTGGCGTCTCCGCGGCCTTGGTGTGCTGGACAATAAGGTGTCCGTGTGGGTCTGTCGTGCAGAGCAGTTGCTTACGGGCAAAAACGGGCGGGTAAGAAACGGACCTGCGCGGCTGCGTTCAAAGAGGGCCTTTACCTATCATGTTCGCACAGACAGGGCCAGAGCAGGCCCTTGGGGCGTAGGCTCTGCGGGGGAATATCAGCCATGGGAGGATACGCAGTGTCACCCCCGCCCAAATGCAGGCGAGGCGTTTTTGAGAAATTCTGTCAGCTCGACTGGCGGGGGTTTGTGGCGATTGAAGACATCGGGTTTTCGGTCCGATCCTCACGCATCGCTCTTTCAGACCATCCTTTCCGCGCCGGAAACCCTTGGCCCGTCCTTGGTCGCTGACGTTCTAACGCTTTCTCATAGACGGAAAGTTCAGTCGGAATCGCCCCATCGCCAGCGCCAGCCTCCTTGCGTGTGGGTGTAGCAGACCCAGACGAAAACCACTGTTGCCCCCAGATTGAGGACCATCGCCCCAGCCGCAGCATAGAGCGGATGCCGGAAATGGAAGAACGGCAGAATAAACGAGGAAGCAAGCGTTACGGCAAGAAAAAGGCATAGGCTAACCCATCCCTGCCATGTAATGGGCAGGCCAGCGCCATAGCCAAAGCGGCGGGCTGCAAACCACATGGTTGGTGGCTGTTCATTCTCATCGCATTTATGTGCCATAGCGTCATGTTTATACCACAATGTGGTCCATCACTCTAACGGAACACCGGGCTCACCGCCCGTCTGACTGAATTTTTACCACTTCGACTATTGTGATTGGAAATTGGGGAAGCCCGCCTGAACTGTAACCTCTTGCGGGCCGGAACAGGGGCAATCATCACGCCAGATCAGACAGACGTTTTATCCCTGTGTTTCCTTTTTGCAGGTGATAGGCTTTTGCATCAGGGAACAAGAGCAGGGGAGGACCTTCCTGAATGTCTGCGTGGCCTGTCTGCTTTAGCCGGATGATGTGGCCACCATGACAGGAAGAACGGTACCGTCTGGTTCTTCTGTAAGATGACGAAAACAGTGCTTTGATAATATTAGGACTTTCTCGTGCAGCCTGCCTCTACTGATATCGCTTCTGCCTACACACCCTGGGCCCGTATTCTGGTTTTTGTCGGCCTTATTCTGACCATGGTCATGGCGGCGCTTGATCAAAGCATTGTCTCAACCGCACTGCCCACCGTTGTCAGTGATCTCGGGGGGCTGGCGCATATGTCTTGGGTGGTCACGGCTTTCATGCTGACCTCCACCATCGCCACCCCTCTCTACGGCAAGCTGTCTGACATGTTCGGCAGAAGGCCGTTGCTTGGCTTTAGCATTGGCGCGTTTCTGGTCGCCTCGCTTCTGTGCGGGGTGGCCCAGAGCATGTGGCAGCTTATCTTCTTCCGGGGGCTTCAGGGCATAGGGGCCGGCGGGCTGATGACGCTCTCGCAAACCGTCATTGGGGATATGGTAACGCCGCAGCAGCGCGGCAGGTATCAGGGGCTTTTCACCGGCGCGTTTGCGGTCAGTAGTGTTACAGGGCCGTTTCTTGGCGGTGTGCTGACAAGCGCACTTTCATGGCGGTGGGTTTTTCTGGTTAATCTGCCGGTGGGGCTGCTTGCCTTCACCCTGATCATGCTCAGCCTTCCAGCGGGTGGGGCGGAATCAAAGCCCCGCATTGATTATCTGGGTGCCATACTGCTCAGCATTGCAACGGCGGGTTTTCTGCTTCTGTTCAACTCGCTGGGTACGTCCCTCTCATGGACATCCCCTCTCACCTTTCTTCTGCTGGGGGGTAGTCTGGCCGTTTTCCTGCTGTTCATCCGGCAGGAACGGCGTGCACCGGAACCACTGGTCAGCCTCGGTCTGTTGCGGATTGCCGATTTCTCCGTGTGCGTTGCCGCCACGGGCGTCATGTCATTCGCCATGATGGGATCAATGATTTTCCTGCCGTTATATTATCAGCTTGTTCTGGGGGAATCTCCCACCACCTCCGGCCTCATGATGTTGCCGCAGGTGGGCACAATGATGATCAGTTCAATTCTGGGCGGATACGTTTCATCCAGAACGCAGCGTTACGAACTTCTGCTTGTCATCGGGGTGGGCATTGAATTCACGGCCCTGACCCTCATTGCATTGTGCGCTCATCACGGTGCGCCGCCTCTCCTGTTTCTGTTCAGTCTGGGGTGCCTCGGCGTGGGGATGGGGATCGGCATGCCCAATGCAACCGTCATTATTCAGAACGCGGTGCCCGGCAACATGCTGGGCATTGCCACCGCCATGATGTCCTTCATCCGGTCTCTGGGGGGATCGTTGGGCGTGGCGCTCTCCGGTGGGGTGATGGCGCTTACATTGCAGCACCGCCTGTATGCTCTGCCGGAAAAGATTGATGTCTCCGCATTTCTGGAAAAAGGCATGGTCGCCCTTCAAACACTCTCGCCAGCCATGCATGAAGAAGTAAGGGAGGCGTATAAAGGCTCAATCAGCGCCAGCCTGAGCGTGAGCAGCAGCTTCATGTTTCTGGCGTTTCTGATGATTGTCGGGCTGATGGTGCGCAAGGCGCGGGCAGGAAAAGCAAAATGAAGCCCGAAAGGTACATTTGTCCCCGTGCAGGCTTTCAGCTTCCGCCAGCGCAAGGGCGCGCCTCTATGCGTCGCCGCGTGCTCGGTTTCGCCGTCTCCCTCATGGGCTATGCACGCGCCAGAAGCAGACCCAATGCGCGGGGGTTATCAGGATGACCGCCATCAGGTTCGCACCTCTCTTTTTCTCACGAGAAAAGGAAAGGAAGCGGCAGCGGGTTTTGGACACATGCCGCAAAACGTCAAAAGAGGGCATTGGATGATGAACGAAAGATGCCTCCATTCGGGTATCCCTGCGGCACAGGGAGGGAGGCGTCTGTGTGGCAGTTCTGGTGTTGGTTCTCTGGCTGTTAGCGCTTTTTGGTGAAACGCGGCTCCACGGAGAGCACACCTTGAATTTTTGGAATTTCCTCCATCTTGAACGGAAGGCGAAACTTTGACGAATCTATCCAGACGAGACTTTGTAGCAGGCGGTGCCGTTCTGGCTGGCACCTTTTCCGCCATTGGTCTCGCAAGCCCGGAGGTCCGCGCAGCCAGCGGCGGTCAGGGTTTTATGGCAGCGTCCTCTCCCATGCCTGATGATGGACCAGGCGGACACAAAAAGCGTGTTCCGGGCCTTCAGGGTATCCTTGCCCTTTGCGAAGTGACGGGTGGTGGTCAGAAAGTTTACGGCATTGCCGTAGAATATGATGCCGCGATAGATCCCGCCAGCCTCGCCCCGGATACATATGCCACGGCTGTATTCCCGGCCGCCAAGGGCTTTTTTGCTGGCATGCCGCAGGAACCCGACAAGAACGCAACAACAGTAGCCGCCCAACCGCGCGCTGTTCAGGCGCTTTATACCAACGCCGAACCTGCTCTTCGCCCGGATGGGAAAAGTGTGGCTGGTCGCTACGTCATTGCCGAATTCCATCATGACCCAGATCTCAGCCTGCCCACAACGGATAGTGATAAAGTCACGCTGACACAGACCAAAAATGTGCGGACAGCAAGCGGTGCGGTCTATGCTGCCAGCAAAACGGTCTGGAGCAACGCCGGGCACCGTGGCAACAGCGTGGTTATCCGTGGGGTAGATGCGTGGGAGCAAAGCCATTGGTGGTGGGATGATACCCGTTCCGCATGGCTTGAATACAGTATCTACCTGCCAAAATCATTTCTTGAAAAGGGCGGTGAAAACAAGGCTTATCCGCTTGTTCTGGCGGTCACCCATTCCGGAACCAGCTATGACGGCACCTGTGCCCAGACGCTGACAGAACAGTGCATTGCCAGTATCTGGAGCCTGCCTGAAGAGCAGGACCGGCACGAATGCGTGGTTATCACGCCGCGCTACGAACGCACGACAATGAACGATTACTGGGAACACACGCCCGATATTGAAAACACCTATAAGCTTGTTCAATCCTTTTTGCAGAACACCTGGAATTACGGAAACCCCAATCTGGATGATCGCCGGGACAAAGTTCTCAAGATCGACCCCAAAAGAGTTTATTGCACGGGCTGGTCCATGGGGGCCATGACCTCTCTGTGGTTGATGGCCAAACATCCGGCAACATTTGCCGCAGGGCTTATCATCGCGGGCCAGCAGCGACCATCCGATGTTGTGGCGCTGGCTGATCAGAAACTTCTGATCATCACTGGCTCGGAAGATAACAAAGCGACCCCATGGAACGAAAAATGCGTACCGGTCTGGGAACAGGCGGGGGCAAAAGTCACGCGCCCTGCCGAACAGCTTGATCCTGCTCTTATCTTCCCGGTTGATAAGCAGCAGAAATTGACAGATCAGGTCAACGGTTATCTGGGTAAAGGCGGCAACATTACCTTCCTGACCTTTGATGGCGTGGACCATATGGGGTCTGCCCGCAAGTTCTTCTACATCAACGCTGCACGAGACTGGCTCTTCAATCAGGTCAAAGCGTAAGGCGCACGGCCAAACGCAAACAGGCCGAAGCGCGTCATTGGGCCAAATGCCTCGATACATACATGTCGGGGCATTTCGTGCAATATTTGCTTCGCACAGCAGAAGAGTTTCGGATTGCTCCTCTTCTGCTGCGCTTCAATAGTCCGGCTTTTCAGGCTTGCTTGGCATATAAAAGAGATATGCAGCAAACCGTGGTATTGAACGCCGGAAAGCGGCCAAAAATCCACACCGCGCGAACACTCAAAATTTGTCTTGCTTTGAGACTCAAATATCCCGGACTATTCGGCATGACGTTCCCTTTTGCAAGGATGGGACATGCCCGACAATGTTTCAGAGGCGACGATAAAGGCTCAAGCATATTCCTACATCATGCTTTGCCTTTTGCAGAGACTGGAAAGAAGAGAGCCCGGTCTGATCAATGATCTTCTGGACGGCATAAAAGCGGATTATGAGGCATCAAAGACCCACGCCCAGAATGGACCGCCCGTTTCCCTGATTTTTGAAGAGGCGATCTCGTTTCTAGCCCGTGCCAAGCAGGGGGCAGAATCATGAGAGTGCTCTCTTCCCGTTTCAAAGCCTTCTTCAAGACAAGGAACGTGACATGACGTGGCACCTTCACTGGCTGGAGGCGAGCGGTGATCTTGCGCCGTGGCGGGAAAAGATTGCAACCGAGATAGAGGGTGCGCGAACAGCATTATCTCAGCTTCTGCCGCCACCTTCGTTGGATGTGCTGATACAGCGGCTTCCGAACGTCGTGATCCCTCAGATCGGCATGGTGGGGCGTGCCTACCGTAAGAACCTGTTTGCTCTAACACTTGATCCAGACAACAGAAATTTCGAACGATGCCTGCATGATGGCACGCTGCGCCGTCAGGTTATCCATGAAGTGCATCATTGTCTGCGTATGGGGGCGGTCGGTTATGGCCGCACATTGGGCGAAGCTCTGGTGAGTGAAGGGCTGGCCGGGCGCTTTGTGTCGCACCTGTTCGGCACACCGCCAGAACCTTGGGAGTGTGCGGTCGATGATGCAACACTCCGCAAGCATCGCCCTGAGGATGCTGATCTGGTTGCATCGCCCTATGATCATAAAGGATGGTTCTTTGGCGGCGGCGGACTGCGTCCGTACTGGTATGGATACAGTCTGGGCTACCGCCTTGTTGGTGACTGGCTGGCAACTGTCCCGGAACCGACAGCACGCCTCTGGGTCGATGTGTCAGTAGACAGCGTTCTTGCTGCGGGCCGCAGGGGTATTCTGTCTTCCCACCCGGATCAATGAAAATCTCAGGGCTGACGGTTCACCCGTTTCTGCTAACACAGGCACTCTGCTCCGGCGTTAGAAGAAAGATATTGCCGCGTGTCGATAAATTTTTGCGTATCGGTAAATCAATGAAAAGAAGGCCACTTTTTGGGGAAAGCGACCTTCTTTTGTGTAAAGGCTGACCTGTAAGGGAGAAGCGTCTTTTCCTCAAAAGCCCTCAGGGGGCCAGCCGTCCTTTGCGGGACATCAGCACCATAAGGGCACCAAGCAGCCCCAGACCAAGCCCGGCAACGGAAACCATGGGGTATCCATACCCAAGTGACAGCACGGTTCCGCCTAGTGCTGCCCCCAAGGCATTGCCCAGATTAAATGCACCAATATTCACGGCAGAGGCCAGTGCCGGTGCATCATGGGCTGCTGTCATCGTGCGGATCTGCAAGGCCGGGGTTAAAGAGAAACTCGCAATGCCCCACAAGAACACGCCAATCAACGCGCCTGCAGGTGTTTGCGCCGCAAACGGGAAAACCAGCATGATAATCCCCAGCAGCGGGAAAACGGTTAACAATGTGCCTACCAGAGATCGGTCTGCTGCGCGCCCGCCAAGACTATTGCCAATACTAAAGCCAACACCAATCAGCATAAGGGCCGCCGTGGTTAACGCATGGCTGGCTTTGGTAATGTGCTCCATCATGGGCACAATATAGGTATAAAGCTCAAACATGGCCCCGGCGCCGACAACTGTAACACCCAGCGCCATCAGGGTGTTGGGCCGTAAAATGGCTTTCAACTCAGCACGAACATCTGGCCGAGGCCCGGCTTCCGCCAAAGGAAGAACCGCCACCAACGCCACGGCGGCAATCAGCCCAAGGGAAGAAATGGCGGCAAAAGCAGAACGCCAGCCCAGCGTATCCCCCAACCAGGTGGCTGCGGGCACCCCAAAAATATTGGCCACTGTCAGGCCCATGAACATGCTGGCCACAGCACTGGCCTGCCGGTTGGGTGCTACAAGACTGGCGGCTTCAACAGCGCCAAGCCCAAAAAAGGCACCATGCGCCAGACTGGTCAGCACACGCGCCAACAGAAGCTGGCCATAAGTTGTGCTCATGGCGGATGTCAGATTGCCTATGGCATAAAGTATCATCAACCCGATCAGCGCATACTTCCGTGGGTAGCGCGCCAGAAAGAGCGTGATGACAGGTGCCCCGCCCATGACCCCAAACGCATAAGCGCTGACCAGACTTCCCGCTTTGGGCACACTGACATGCACTCCTTCCGCCAGAACGGGGAGAAGCCCCATGGGTGTAAATTCCGTCACACCGATGGCAAAGGCACCACATGCCAGAGAAAGCAAAGCCAGACCGGCGGAACTTTGCCCTCGTGCCTCTGCATTGATCGTCTTTTCCACGCATATTTCCTTACTGAAGCACAGAGCGCATAGTGATAAAACAAAACATTCCAATTTGTGAATATTTTAAAACTGTCATGGCGTGACGCCGGGACATTTTCCTTACAGTCTTTCAGACGCAGGCACTTTTGCAAAGCAAGTTTCATATGATAATTTGACTAAGGGAAGGGAGTGTCTTCCTGAAAGCCAATATCAGCCCGAAAAAAAGAAACGACCCTCTCGGTAGCCCAACCGCATGTCTGCCGAAGTACTACCAAAAGGATCGTTTTTAAAACAACCAAGATTTAAAGATTATTTTAGATACAGTTTAAGAGACAGTGTCAGGTTTCAGGGGGATGCCCTGCAACCGTGTCGGATCACGCCGCCGTGCGCGCGGTTACCCCAAGGCGATACCCTTCGCCCTGTAAGACCTTGATTGATGATTCGGAATATTTTGCAACCAGTCCCGCAACATCACCAGGCACACACCAGAACCCCAGCGTTACCTGAATGTTTGCAGGCTTTGGCAAAAAGGAAACAGAAGGGCCGGGGTCTTTCAACACATGCGGGTCATTTTCAGTAAGACCAAGCAGCAGGCTCCGTGCCTTGTCCAGATCATCATTATAATCAATCAGTAGGCTGACAGAACCCAGAAGTCTGTCTGACTCTGAACTGTTGATCACAATGTTGTTTGATAATGTCCCGTTGGGAACATAAATGATCTCATTATTGGCATCGCGCAGCACGGTGCGGAACATCTCGATTGAGGTAACAGTGCCAGAGCTTCCACCGGCTGTAATGGAATCCCCTACCTTGAAGGGGCGGAACAGCAGGATCAGCACACCGCCCGCAAAGTTGGCAAGGCTACCCTGCAACGCCATGCCAACCGCCAGACCGGCAGCACCCAGAACAGCAACAAAGGATGTTGTCGCAATCCCGACCATAGAGGCCACACTGATCAGCAACAGCGCTTTCAGAAACAGGCCGACAACACTCAGCAGAAACCCGCGCAATGTCGGTTCTATATGGCTGGCCTCCATCATGCGGCCCATTGCCCGCGTTACCGCGTTGACAAGTTTCCAGCCCACAAAAAGAACAACCAGCGCCAGAGCAAACTGACTGACATATCCCAGCACAACCGGCAGCAATCCATTAAGCTGTGACCAGAATGAATGAACCTGATTTTCCATGACCATCCTTGCGTTATCTTTTGCGTCCACTACGTGGCAGTATGCACCGTTCGCTTCTGTAAGATATAATAGGATATCTTGCCCCCATCCGTCACGCCCTTGCGCTCACAAGATAACTGAAGGGGCTTTTTGTTGCGGCTCTACAAAGCGGAGCTATACGGTAATCAAATGAAGGGGCATATGGGAGCGTGTTAGCCTGAATGGATTTAAGGAAGGTTTATGACCATTTTCAGAAAACTGAGAAAAAAACGTGAAATAATTCGGATGACAGGATGTTCTGTCCGTTCACTATGAGGAAAGTTGACGGGCATTCTGGGGCTGGAGGGAAGGGGGGCGACTTTCTGCGAACATTAACTCAATACCGGAGCAGGATTGTAAAATCTTTCCCTGTGGAAGCAATGAAGGATGACGGAATAGATAAAAACATTAGATTTCACGGAAATTTTCCAGCTATAAATTGCCAGTTCCATTTGGCATCTGTGCCTGCAGCTTCGAGACCTGAGTCCGCTTCAAATTTTTGTCCTAGTATCGTCTCGAGACTTTTCCTGCGATCTTTGCACTCTTGGTGCGTGTCGGTCAGCAGAACGCCAAGGTACATTGCAATTCTTGTCTGTTCCGATAATCGTTTCATTTTTTCAAGATCAGCGAGCACTTTCCATCCGCGGCGATCTCTTTCATCGCAAATTTTTAGCTCAACGATAGCAAGTGGTTTTTCTTCCTGATAGAGTGCAACGTCTGCTCTTAAACCACCCATACTCTCAATGCACTGGTCGTCTATCGTGCCCCCTAGCTCTTTAATAATTGTGAGATACGGTCTTTCGACGTGAGCCTGAAAATTTAAATCACGGTTCAGTCCAATCGCAATTTGTCCGCCGAGAAATATCTCAGGAACCTCGTTGTCCTGCTTGATCCCAGAGACAGTGCGATATGTTTTAACTGCCTCGGCTCCATGACGTGCGATACTCTGACTAAGTTTCATACTTTACTCGGTGTTGGTGAGAGGAGCAGAATTGGAACGACCTCTTCGAATACTAGAGTGGTCATATGTGAGCGGAAGAAACAAAATGTTGGTGTTATGGAAGGTGTCCATCTGTGTTACCTTGACGGAGGAAATAAATCATTTTCGTCAATCAACAGCAATATAAACTTATGATTTTTGAAGAAATGTGAAGAAATACGGCGCGCGGAAAGTCCGCTTCAAAAGCCCATGAATTTTTCATACGTGATGCCTGTTTGCAGAGGACGATAACACGCCAGACTCATCTCAGGATTCCGAAAGTTACAGGCAGGTCTGTTTACAAATGACGCATTTATTATCAAAGGCTTTCTTGGTGTTTGGTGGCTGCATGTTTGCTGCAATGGCGCACGCTCAGACAAAAGAAGTGCTTGTGCCCACAGTGTTTGAAGCTGGACATTTCTATGCCACACCGACTGCGCGGACGGGCTACACACCTCGGTTGATTGTGGATACAGGAGGAGCCGGATTTGGCGGCCTGTATGCTCTTCGTAGAGATATTGTCTCCCGTCTTGGCGGGACAGTAACAACCTGCAAACTGCCTGATTTCAACGTGAATCTTGTCGGCGGAATTTCATTTCGCACAGGTGCCGGTTTGCCCTCCGTAACGCAGCCGCGTCCTTGCGGGGCAGATGCTGTTATTCTTGATGCTGATGTAGGCGTGAAGGCTGCGGATGGTATGCTTGGGGCGGGGTATCTTTCCCATTTTATCTGGACATTTGACTATCCAGCCAAAAAACTTCTGGTTGAACCACAAGACTGGCACCCAGATCCGCATGCAGTGCGTGTTCCGCTCTCGTTTGTGCATAATCAGAACGGTGAGCGTGGCAGTGATTTTCCTGCGGTGACTCTCATGATAGATGGCGAACCCGTTCCTCTGTTGTTTGATACGGGGGCAACAGCGTTTCCCACACCTGCCGGGCTGACTGCACAACATATCCCCACCGTAAAAGGCGAGGGCGTAACATCATATATTATAAAAAGCGTTTTTGAAAAATGGCATGCCCACCACCCGGAATGGCGGATTATCGAGAATGGTGACAGCCTGATACACGGGACGCGCCTGATTGAGGTGCCGGAAGTAACATTGGGCACACAGCGGGTTGGTCCCGTGTGGTTTACGGAACGTCCTGATAGAAATTTCGGGTCGGAAAGGATGAGCCTCTGGATGGGGCAGACGGTAGTAGGGGCTGCGGGGGCAAATATCTACGGGCGCTTCCGTATAACGGTCGATTACCCGCATGAGGCATTATGGATTGATCCATCTTGCCAAACCAGCGACAGCACTTACATCTGTCAGCACGGATAACGTCTGTGTCGCTGTGTGCCAGCGGTGTAACGGTATCGCTTTTCTATTCCTCAACTGGTGTCGGGCTGAAAAATTGTCTGCGTGTCATCACGCTGCACGCTGCACGCTGTCACGCACCAGCGGAGCAGGCTGGCATGAGAGCATCAGCAAAAACCCGCAGTGCAAGCATGGGCGCATCTCGCGCGTTCGGGGTTTCAGGGCAGGCGTTGCGGCAGTAGGGTAGAGGCTGTGCAGCCCAAGGGTGCGTGCAAGCAGGACACAACGCTGGGTGGTCAGAGTCATGAACAATTTTTCTCTCGAACAAACGTACGCCAGCCTGCCGGAGCGGTTTTACGCTCAGGTAGAACTTTCCCCCGTGGCGGCGCCACAGCTTATAAAGCTGAATGAAAAGCTGGCGGAGGCGCTGGGGCTGGATACCGCATGGCTGGCCAGCCCGGCGGGTATCGCCATGCTGGCGGGCCAGGCCATGCCGGAAGGCGTGCAGCCGGTGGCGCTGGCCTATGCGGGCCATCAGTTCGGTAACTTTGTGCCCCGGCTGGGGGATGGTCGCGCCCTGCTGCTGGGGGATGTCACGGATAGCGCAGGCAAAACATGGGAGATCCAGCTTAAAGGCTCCGGCCGCACCCCGTTTTCCCGCCGGGGGGATGGCCGCGCGGCTCTGGGCCCCGTGCTGCGTGAATATGTGGTGAGCGAGGCCATGGCCGTGCTGGGCATTCCCACCACGCGCTCTCTTGCCGCCGTGCGCACGGGCGAGACCGTGTTGCGCGAAACACCATTGCCCGGCGCGGTGCTGACCCGTGTTGCCGCCAGCCATATCCGTGTCGGCACCTTCCAGTTTTTTGCCGCGCGGGAGGATGAGGCCGGCCTGCGCCTGCTGGCGGATTACGCCATTGGCCGCCATTATTCTGATGCCGCGCAGGCTGAAAACCCGTATCTGGCCCTGCTGGAAAGCGTGATTGCTGCACAGGCCCGGCTTGTGGCGCAATGGATGCTGGTGGGCTTCATTCATGGCGTGATGAACACGGACAACATGTCCATCTCCGGCGAGACGATTGATTACGGCCCCTGCGCCTTTATGGAGCAGTATGATACCTCAACCGTGTTCAGCTTTATTGATGAACGGGGCCGCTACGCTTACGGCAACCAACCCAGCATGGCGCTGTGGAACCTGACCCGTCTGGCTGAAGCCCTGTTGCCTCTTCTGGCTGAAAATGATGATACGGCGGTCGAGATAGCCCAGACCGCGCTGGGGGCTTTTGAACCGCAGTTCCAGACCGCCTATCTGGCTGGCCTGCGTGCCAAGCTGGGGCTGAAGACAGAGCAGGAAGGGGATATCGCCCTCGCGCGCACTCTGCTGGAAACCATGAAGAACGACCAGCTTGATTTCACCCAGACCTTCCGCGCACTCAGCCAGGCAGAGCTTCAGGAAGGGTTGGCCAATACGCCAGATGCCGTGTTGCTGCCCGATACGCTCACCCCACTGGGCGCGTGGCTCAAACAGTGGCAGGCCCGGCTGGAACAGGAGCCGTCATGCACGCCAGCGCAACGCGCCGCCACCATGCGGCGGGTGAATCCCTGCTACATTCCGCGCAATCATCTGGTGGAAGAAATGATTGTGCAGGCTGTTACCGAGGACGATTACACCCTGTTTGAGACATTGCAGAGCGTGCTGGCCAATCCCTATCAGGAGCAGCCGGGCCGGGAACGCTACGCCCTGCCTGCAAAACCTGCGGAGCGCGTGCGCCATACCTTCTGTGGCACGTAGGTTACTTTTCTCAGCCTTACGCAATGCCGTCCACGCTGACAAAGCTGCGCCCATCCGCACCGTGCTCAATCCGGGCACGGATGCGATAGGTCTCGCGCAGCAGGGCAGGGGTCAGCACATCCGCTGGCGGGCCGGAGGCCATGATGCGCCCCTCGTGTAAAACCGTTACGGTATCTGTCAGGTTCAGCGCAATATTCAGGTCGTGCAGCACAATAACCGTTACAAGCTGGCGGGCGGTGGTCTCCCGCCGCAAAACGGTCATCACGGCAAACTGATGGTGCAGATCAAGCGCGCTCAGCGGTTCATCCAGCAGCACCGCTTCCGGAGTGCGGCTGAACGCCTGCGCCAGCCCCACCAGTTGCCTCTGCCCACCAGAAAGCTCATCCAGCGGGCGTAACGCCAGCGGTGCAATGCCAAACTGGGTCAGCCGGTCCAGCGCGTCCCGCACGGCATCATCCTGCTGTGGGGCCTGAAACCCGCCGCCGGTATGGCTGGCGGCCATCAATGCTTCCAGCACCGGCAAATGCACGGGGGCTGGCAGATCCTGCGGCAGATACAGACATTTGCGCGTCCGTGCGGTGAGGGACATGGCGGAAAGATCCTCGCCATTCAACGTCACGCAGGCAGAAGACGGCAACAGCCCAGCCATGGCGCGCAGCAGGGTGGATTTACCACTGCCATTAGGCCCAAGCAGTGCGTGAATGGTGCCGCGCTTGAATGGTCCAGCCGTAACATCATGCAGCACAGTGCGCCTGCCAAACCGCACGGTCACATTCCGCGCTTCAAGCCCGTTGCGGTCTGATACCCCCGTCTCTGGTGCCCCTGTCTCTAGTCCTTCCGAGTTCGGGCACGCCGTACCCACATTTGCTGTGGCAGCGTCGCCAGTGTTTGGCGAGTTGCTCGCGCTGTGTGCTGTGCCCGGCTGTGCCTCAGCAGACGTGAACGCAGCAGGGGTGGAGAGAGCGGCCAGACTGTTCTCCGCTTCCCCAGCCCCAGTTTCTGGCGAGCGGGAGGATGATTGCCTGGGCGCGGGCGGATATTCCGGGGAAGGACGCATGATCAGGACATTCCCTGCCGGCGCAGCACAATGGCCACAAAAAACGGAATACCCACCAGTGCCGTCACAATGCCGGTAGGCACCACAACCCCCGGTGCCAACACCCGCGCCACAGTGGAAGACAGCGAGAGAATAAGGGCCCCCGCCAGCATGCTGCCCGGCAGGTAAAATCGGTGGTCTTCCCCCAGCAGACGGCGGGCGATATGCGGGGCCACCAGCCCCACAAACCCGATAATCCCCACAAACGCCACTGCCAGCGCGGAAAGCAGACTGATGCGCAACAGCGCCGCCCGGCGGATCTGGGGCACGTTCACGCCAAGGCTGGCTGCCCGTTCTTCTCCCATCCGCAGGGTGGTCAGGCTCCATGCGGAGCGAAAGGAGAAGGCAGCCACCACCGCGCCCACGCCTGCCAGCAGGCCGAGTTTGGGCCATGTGGTGCGTGTCAGATTGCCCATGGTCCAGAAGACCAACTCCTGCAACGCGTCCTCATTGGCAACAAACTGAATAAGGGAGACCAGCGCCTGAAAGGTGAACACCAGCGCAATGCCAAACAGCACCACTGTGCCCGTGCTGGCGTGGCGGCGGTGGCTCACCACATCCAGTAACCCTACGGAGCCAACAGCAAACACAAACGCATTTGTGGCAATCAGCCAGCTTTCTCCAATACCGGGCAGATGCCAGCCCAGCACAATGGCCAGCGATGCACCAAACGCGGCGGCAGCCGAAACACCCAGCGTAAAGGGGCTGGCAAGGGGATTGGCCAGAACGGTCTGCATTTCCGCCCCCGCCAGCCCAAGGGCCGCGCCCACACATACCGCCATCAGTGCGTAAGGTAGCCTGATCTGCCACACAATCACCCGCTCCATGGGGGGCGCAGCCTCCGGGTGCAGCAGAATATGCAGCAGGTGCCACGGGCTCAGGCCAGAAGGCCCCACGGAGAAATCCAGCGCCAGAGAGACAAGAATGGCCACCGCCAACACCGCCAGCAGCACCACGCGCCTGCGCACCATGGCGGCATAGGCCACCTGCAGGGCTTCCACCGGGTCAGGCGGGGCAACGGCAGGGGCAGGGGTGGGCAGATCACTCATGCCGGGAGTGTATCCCATCAGACATGGCCCAGCCATAGCCCCCTGCCGCAAATGCTTGACGCCGCCCAAGTGAGTAGGCTTTGTGCAGGACTCCCGCTTGCTCCTTAGGACAGGATGAGTTTTTGAAGCACCCCGGCACGCCTGCTCCCACGCCAGACCAGACACCCGATAAGACAAAGGCCTCTCACGCTGCACGGACCACGGAGCCCGCACCCGGCGGCGCACGGTCATCCCGGCGGCGCACGCACGTGCAGACAGAGGATGATAATGCGGATGCAGGCATGCCCGGCCCCAGAAAAGCAGGCCGGAGCAAAAAAGGCGGCAAGGACGTAAAGCGCGAGGCCCCCGCCCGAGCCGAAACCAGCCAGCCAGCGTCTTCACCACAGGAAGAGGGCGCCCCGCCGCAAGGCGCGCCACCGTCACGCGCCAGCCATGCTCCCCATCCGGCGGGTGGGTCTATGCTTACATTTGTCGTGCAGCCCGAACAGGCAGGCGAGCGTGTGGACCGCTATGTGTCCGCACAGTCCGGCACACTCTCGCGTTCCCGTGTGAAGGGGCTGATAGAAAGCGGCCATCTCCAGTGCGGCGCAAAACAGATTACGGAACCGGCGGAAAGCGTGCGGGCCGGTATGGAACTGGTGCTGCATATTCCCCCCGCTACCCCGGCCGTGCCCCAAGGCGAAGCGGTGCCGTTCGAGATCTTTTATGAAGATGATGATCTCATTGTGCTCAACAAACCCGCCGGGCTGGTGGTTCATCCTGCGCCGGGCAATGAAACCGGCACATTGGTGAACGGCCTGATCGCCCATTGTGGCGAGAGCCTGAAGGGCATTGGCGGGGAGCGCAGGCCCGGCATTGTGCACCGGCTGGACAAGGATACATCCGGCCTGATGGTGGCTGCCAAAACAGAAAAGGCACATCTTGCCCTTTCGGATGATTTTGCAGCCCGCCGTATAGACCGCGCCTATCTGGCGTTCTGCTGGGGCTGCCCCAACCCTGCGGAGGGCGATTATGAAGGGGATATCGGGCGGGACAAGCGCGACCGCAAACGCATGACCATCACCACCCACGGCGGCAAATGGGCGCTGACGCATTACCGCACCTTGCAGGCGTTTGAGATGGGGGCCGCCCTTGTCACCTGCAAACTGGCCACGGGCCGCACCCATCAGATCAGGGTGCATTTTTCAGCCAACGGGCACCCGCTGATAGGGGACCCGGTCTATCTGCGCCGCGTTCCTGCCGCTGCCAAACTGCTCACGCCGGAAGGCCGTGCCGCCGCGCTGGATTTCCCCCGGCAGGCGCTGCACGCCACCCGTCTGGGCTTCACGCACCCGCGCACAGGTGAGGCCCTGCTGTTTGAAGCCCCCATGCCGGAGGACATGCAGGCGCTTGGGGAAGCTCTGGGCATGACACCGCTGAAAAAGGCGGTGTGAAAACTCTGAAAGGCTGGTCGGGCGAGTCTGTGAGTGCAGGCGGAGGCTTGGTTTCGCAGCCTGATGGCTTTTCCTCACGCGCTCCCAAACCCGTCTTTTCAGGCCACTCATCCCTTGTCAGCCCCCGTAGGCTGAGGGTTCAAGCCGCCGCTGAAAAGCTGGAAGAGCGAGCAGGAAAAGAGAAGCCTTTCTGTGGCCACGAGTCCCGCGCAGTTAGGCAGGGAACGCATACCTCACATTTGCGTTAAACAGACTGAAACGTCCGATTTTCTTGACAGTGTGGTGATTCGGGCGCACCCTAGCTCACCATTCTCATGCCTCTGTGTCAGCAGATGCCGGAGCGGGCGTCTCTTCCCTCGTGCTGCCCATGATGGGGGGCGAAGGAAGAGGATGTAAGTTTCTTTTTCACTTGTTGGCCGGAACTCGCCTCTTTCCAAACGGTTCTTTAATGGGCTGCCCCCAGTCCACTGCACCGCAGGGAGCTTTCCGGTTCAAGGGAGTGCCGACCCATGGTTTCCTCAGTCATCAATGTTGGTCCTGAAAACAATCTGTCAAGATACCTTCAGGAAATCCGTAAATATCCCATCCTTACGCCGGAAGAAGAACTGCGTCTTTCCCATCTGTGGCGGGACAAGGGGGATGTAACAGCCGCGCATAAGCTGGTTACGTCCCATCTCCGTCTGGTTGCCAAGATTGCCATGGGTTACCGCGGCTACGGCCTGCCGGTGAACGAGCTTATCAGCGAAGGCAATGTGGGCATGATGCAGGCCGTGCGCCGGTTTGATCCGGACAAGGGCTTCCGTCTTGCCACCTACGCCATGTGGTGGATTCGTGCCGCCATTCAGGAATACATCCTGCATAGCTGGTCGCTGGTCAAAATGGGCACCACTGCCGCGCAGAAAAAACTGTTCTTCAATCTGCGCCGCCTGAAAGGGCAGATGCAGGCCATTGATGATGGGGATCTTCAGCCGGAACAGGTGAACAAGATTGCCACCACGCTGGGCGTGCCCGAGCAGGATGTGGTGAACATGAACCGCCGCATGGCGGCACCCGATCACAGCCTGAACGCCCCCATGCGCACGGATGAAAGCAGCGAGTGGCAGGACCGTCTGGTTGATGATCAGCACAATCAGGAAGAAGTCTACGCCGAGAACGAGGAGCTTTCAGGCCGCAAGGCGCTTCTGGCTTCTGCCATGGACACGCTGAATGACCGTGAAAAACATATCTTCACGGAACGCCGCCTGAAGGATGAGCCGTCTACGCTGGAAGACCTTGCGCATGAATATGGCATCTCCCGTGAACGGGTGCGCCAGATTGAAGTGCGGGCCTTTGAAAAAGTGCAGGCAGCCATGAAAAAAGAAGTGGAAGCCCGCCGCAGCGCCGCGCAGGAAGCCTGATAAAGCCGCTTTTACAAAGATGTTTGGAAGCAGGGCCGGATAACCTCCGGCCCTGTTTTTTTTACAGAGGGAGTTTGCCCCCTCTTGCAGACAAGACGGATGTGTTGTCCGCGTGAGCCGTGAGCCGTGAGCCGTGAGCCGTGAGCCGTGA
>NZ_LHZU01000079.1 GCF_001580995.1 Acetobacter senegalensis | reverse complement strand
GTCATGATCTGGAGCGCTTGAATGTCGATTAGCCCTAGAATACACTTCCCCGCGTGCATCACTACCGCAGGACCGTGCTTATGTCATCTCTGCACGGCCTACGCTATTGATACGAATAAACCGCACCGTTTGCAGGCAAGCCGAGCAAAAAACACCAGCACAGATCCCAATCCATACTCCCAAAACGGGTTGCGGTGTCAACTGCGCCAGCACCATGGCAAACAGGAACCCCACGATCCAGTAACTGGTGACGGCCATAAGCATAGGAATTTTCATATCCAGCTTACCCCTCAACGCACCGGATGAGGCAGCCTGAAGCGCATCGAACACTACAACCGCGCACACAACGAGAAACATATCATACAGACCACCACCAAAACGTGCGGATACCACGCCCGTATCGCTTATGCTGGCTCGGTAGATGGGGTTATGAAACAACAAAATCGTGGCGACTTCGGCCAAAGCCACCAGAAAAATGAAAACCATAGCAACATGATGCACGATTCTGCTGCGGTCATGCTCCCCTTTTCCATGAAAATAGGAAACTCTGACTGAAACTGTCTGATTCATAGCCAAAGAAGGCATAAAAGTCAGTAATTCTATGGACTGACAGAGCTGATGCACGCTCATCTGCGCAACGCCCGAAGCCCCGACAAACATGGCCAACAAGGTATTAGCACTCATTTCAGAGGCCACGCCAAGGCCGACAGGCCAGCCAGCATGGAGAATAGTGGCACAACTGTTCTTTATGGCAGGCCACTCATGCTGGACGAAGCTTCTTTTAAGAACAGAAAAAATATCCAGTGTCAGAAACGACATAGTAGCCGCGATAGACCAAGCAATGGAAAACACCACCCCCATCATGACCAGAATACTCTGCCCCATGCCACGGCAGAACAGTAGAACCACGAAAGCTCCGACCCCATAAGCCAGCGTGCCGCACCCTGCCGCCTTGAGAATGGAAGCCGAACGCCCTGTTGCCGAGCCATAGGAACGCATAACCGAAAAAAAGACCATGCCCGGCGCACCAAAAACGGCGCTGCTCATATACAAAAGCGCGTCTTGCCCCATTGAAGTCTCGAAAACAATGGCCTGACAGACCAGAACGATCAAAACCAGCAAAGCGACAAGAAAACCCGACAGGCCCAGCGCAATAGCACACGCACACGCCACGAAACGCTCCGCAGCTGCCTCGCCCTCCGCTCCCCCCCGGCCACGAGCCTGGCCCAAAAGAGACTGAAATGAGGAAATGGTTGACTGAACAATGACAACACCGGTCTGGATCAGCATATTGCAGATGCCACCAGACGCGAGTGCTTCAACCCCTATGCCACCCAGTGCTAGGTTGGCGCATAGCGTAATACTGACCTGCATGACTTGTGCGAGAGAAAGTGGGAAAAATATTTTTGAAATTTCACGAATTTCTTCAAAAAAAATATTTTTCTTTCCGAATAGACTGACCACAGACACACTCTGGATTCGCGTTTATTTTATGCCTGCTGCCTGATCGCGGCAAAAGCATCCACCATGTCCTGCGCGCTGCGCCGTGCACCGGCCTGCAGATATTCCATAGCCTCAAGAGCTGCATCATGCGCCCGGTAACTAGAGCCGGAAACACAGTCTTCTACCACGCGGCAGTAATAATCCATCTGGTGGCCATCGACAAAACTGTAATGTACGCACACGTCGGTAAAACCGCCGACCATGATAACAGTTTGCACGCCAAGGCCTTTGAGGAGAATTTCCATATCTGTACCGAAAAACACGGAATAGCGCCGCTTGGTGATCCGGTAGTCATCCTCCAGCATACCCAGTTCTTCGACCGCGAAATCCGTGCCAGACTGCCCTTCCAGACAATGCACACTTTCGGAACCATCAAGCTCACGTCCGAAGTCAACCATCGTACGGCGGTGAGCTTCCTGCACAAAAATGATCGGAATACCGGCCTCACGCGCGGCATCGACAACAGTTCTGGCACGGGTGTAGCGCTCAACTGCGTCAGGCATGAATTCAAGGCGGGAGCTGGGTGGACGTGGCACAAAACTGCCTTTTTGAATATCAACCACAATCAGGGCAGGCTGACCAACAATCATCGGCTTCGCGACAATCTGCTTTGCTCCGCTCATACGCATACTCCTCTATAATGCAGACAAGGATACGCAGCACGCCTTGTGGTTCAATATCAAATTACACAAACAAACTTGCATGACCGAGACATGGATAACACCCTCGCCCCGATCAAACCGGGAGGAGATGCAAGCTCTCCATCTGGCGAGCATCATCAATGTCACTCACGATATACCGGCACGCCAGAAGCAGGCAGACGCCCGCTGGCAGAACCGTGATCAGCATGGACAAAAAGGCCGATTGCAAGGGGTCGGCAGCACCTGCCGCCTTGTAGTTATCGCTCAGGATCCCGACAAGGTAATTGCCCCCTCCTGCCCCTATCACGCTCATACTAACCAGCATGACGGTCGCCCCCAGCGCCTTTTGCGCGGGCGGCAGCACTTCCTGCGACAAAGACAGCACCGGCGAGAGATAGGCCCCGATGCCGAAAATGATACACGCATAGAAAAAATAAGAGAGCGATCCCGTGGTTTCAAAAAAAGCTACCATCGACAGATTAACCAGAACGCAGGCCACAAGGGGTATCAACGCATAGGCACGCTTGTTTCTTTTTACGAGGTAATCGCACAGCACGCCGGCGGCAATCGTGCCGGCAATACCGCCAATCCCTTCCACCAGACCACTGATATTGCCTGCCTGCTCTACCGTCAGCCCCCGGCTGCGAATGAGATAGGCCGGGCACCAGCTCTCAAAACCCGCACTAGCCATGACAAGCAGTGTATAGGCCATACAGGTCAGCCAATAACTTTTACGCACAAGCAAAAACCGCAGATCGGAAAAGAAGGACGCGCCCGCTGCATGGCTATCCTGCGCTCCCACGGCACCTTCGCGGACCATGCACCACGCCCCGACAGCCAGCACCACCCCCGGCACACCCAGAGCGAACAGGGTGTAACGCCAGCCAAGCCATGGCACCAACATGCCCCCCACGCTCAGGCCGATCCATATACCCAGAGAAATGCCGCTATTGTACACAGAGATTGCGCGCGCGCGATACTGATCGGGAAAATGACGAGAGATGATATAGTAACAGACAGGGCTGCACCCCCCTTCAAAAAAAGCGACAGCCAGTCTTGTAAAGGCAAAGCTCCAGAGCCCGCAGGCCCAACCGCCCAAAATGGTGAACAGCCCCGACCCCAACGAGGCCACTGCAAGCAGCCGCCCTGATCCCGCCCGATTGACCAGATAGGAAAACAGGAAACCCGAAAGCGAATACACAAGAGCGAACAACGCGCCATTGATCAGACCAACATGACGATCCGCAATCCCGAGATTTTTTTCTATCGGGTCAATAAGGATTGAAATGCTGAATCTATCGACCCATTCAAAACTGAAAATGCACAGCATGATCGTAAGGTAGATAATAACCCTGCCCTTATCGATTTTTTCCATCTTCAGGTGCCCCGCTCTCTTTTTTGAAATACCCGTATCACTCAGTAATTGAACGGCACATGCTGATCCGGTGCCTGCAAGGGGCCAGGCGCATGAAGCGCCTTGCAGTTCGAAACCGGGCGGCTCCCCGCGCGCAGGGCGGTGATAAAATGTAGTTCATCCGCAAAGGCGACATTCACCGTGCCACTGTGTGTCAGGCCCGGATAGTAGTGCCACTCCACATGATCGTCCGCCGCGCATAATGCAGCAATCGCATTATATTGGGGTATGAGACCCGCCTCTGAATCCGCAAGGCCGGTCGCGGTAAAAACCGGTGCTTTCTGGTAAGCATCGGGCAACATTCTGGCCTGCTGGGCCATCTGCTCATAATGCTCCACACCGGGAGTGTAGATATCATCCGCCTTCATATGCCGGGCCTTGGCGTAATCCATCAGATCATGCAGACAGGCATGAGATGCCAGATCAATGATTGCCCGCCCCTTATCCCTGATCAGATCGGAAAGCCCCGGATAGCCCAATGCCTGTAGGCTGCCCAGAAAATACAGGGTCGAATAGGCGGCATCCACATCATCCCCGCCCTGATAGGCGCCTTCGGTAATAAAGGGGGCCTGGTGACGGTCCCGAATATCAAGCACAAGACCACTGGCAATAACCGCCAGAATATGCATATCTGGCGCCACCTGCGGTGCCAGATAGCCTGCCCCCAGCGCAGCCCCTGACCCCTGAGACTGCCCCGCCACCACAATATCGTTCGCCAGAAGATGCGGATGTGCTTTTAAAACGGCGTGAACGCCATCGAGAATACTGTATCCTTCGGGTTTGAATAGCAGATATGGGTGCACACCTTGCGTACCCAGCCCCTGATAATCCGTGCCGAACACGGCATATCCATGGCTGAGCCATTGTTTGAAATACGCCAGATCCCGCGGCGACGAGCCACGCCATGACGGCGCGCAGACATCCGCCACCCCCGTTGTACCATGAGCCCAAGCCACGATTGGCCACCCACCTGCGGGTGGCTTGCCTTCCGGCAGGTACAACACCCCGGAAACAGGGGCTATCTGGCCCTCTCTTACACCGTCACGCGCCGTGTACAACACACGATAGCCATGATACCCCAGACCGGGTGCCTCATAGGCCTCCTGCCGCAATACGGTGCCGTAAGCCTCCGGCAGAGGGGCAGCCCACTGGTAGAAAGCCGAAACTCCGGCATCGCCAGAAGGCAGCGCATCCGCCGCCATGCCTGACATAGCAGTTCCACATCCCATAAAGCAGGCCCCAAGCACGAGTGCTTTCTTGAGATATGCGCGCATAGTCGCCATTCCTCACCAAACCGCCAAGCCTGAAAGCTTGCTCGCAACCCAGTCAAGCTGGGCTTCCCGGAAATATGTCATGACCGAAAGATCGTGGGGGCCGAACTCCAGAACTGGCCCGCTAAGCGGCAATAGAGGGGCCAAACCGGGGCAATGCCCGCAGCATCCGGCACGCCTTTTTGCGCGAAACTGACCCAGTACGCCATCGTCTGCTCGGAAAGCCTGCGATCCTGCCGCACCGCGGCCGCCACAGGCGTGATACCTTGGCCGCCGTCATCGCTCTGGTTCGTGTAGCGGGTGCGCAAATTGCCAAATACATAGGGTAACTCGGATGCATGAGCCGCCCCACGGCATCCATCAGACTGCCAGCCCTTTCCCGCCCCGCCATGATCAAAATCATAAACCCAGACAGGCAGACCCGCCGCCGCCCACGCCTGTGCCTGAAAGCGCACTGGTTCAGTTTCGATCCGGTCTGTCTGCGCCGCACGCACAGCCGCCTGCAAAGGCCCCGGATACAACCGCTTGAAGGTCGGGTCCGCCGGAGAGGTAAATGTAAACAAAGCCAGAGCATCAGGCCCATAAACGCTGGCATCACAACTAGTCCCGCCCAGTATCAGCGGCACCGGCAGCATTTTGCCCTGCGCCAATAGCGTCGGCAAAGGGGCCGCAAGCAACTGACCATCGACAATGGGCATGGGAGTGCTACGATCTATGTCCTCCGGCGGGTCATCCTCTGTCAGTGCCGAAACGGGCAAGGCCCGAAGTGCATCGGCTTGCATGGCAGATACGCCATCGATACCATGTCGGTGGGCGTATTCCACCCCAATGGCCTCAGCCGAGGCCGTCCCTTGGGTCAGCTCTCGCCCGGCCCAGCGTGGAAAACCCGACTGGGGAATGGCGCGCGCGAACAAGCCGCGCGCAGACGGCATGACCGTCAGGAAATTGACCGATGCCCCCCCGGCACTCTGCCCGAAAAGCGTGACCTGCGCCGGATCGCCGCCAAACCGCCCGATATTATCCCGCACCCAGCCTAGTGCCGCGATCTGGTCCATAAAGCCGTAATTGGCCTGTGCTTCGCCCTTTGGGCGCACCGCCGCAAGAGCGGGATGGGCAAAAAAACCAAGACGCCCAAGGCGATAATTGAAACTGACGACTATAACACCTTTTTGCGCCAGTCGGGTTCCATCATAAAGCGGTTCCGCCGACGACCCACCAATAAAGGCCCCGCCATGAACCCAGACCATGACAGGCAAAGGTCCGCCCCGCCGCTCTGATGGCCGCCAGATATTGAGCGAGAGGCAGTTCTCGCTTGTGGGGATATTGCGCGCGTCCATACGCGCGATCTGCGGGCAGGCTGGCCCGAAAGCACCAGCATCAATCCGCGCAGACTCACCTGTCACGGGCAAAGGCTGGGGCGGACGCCACCGCAGTGCCCCGATCGGCGGGGCAGCGTAGGGTATGCCCTTAAAACTGTCCACGCCCGCGGCACTACGCCCCGAGACTAGACCGTAAGGGGTCTGCACCATGGAGGCCTCGGATGCAGCACCAGCCACGCCCCCCGTAACAACAAAGGCCATACAGGCAACAACACAAAGGTGATGTCTCACGCGCCGCTTTTTTTGCCCGCTCCGGTGCATCATGATCACACTCTCCCCATAGGTTTAGGCGTCGGCCCCCTTGCGCGCGTGCTGGGCAAACGCATCTACTGCATAGGCGCAATCGACATTGGCACCATGCTGGAGATACTCCATAGCTTCGAGCGAAGCCGTATGCGCCTTGATGCTGGAGCCCGCGACACAGTCATGCACAACGCGGCAATGATAGTCATGCTGATGGCCATCGACAAATGTGTAGTGGACACACACATCCGTAAAACCACCGATCAGGATAAGCGTCTCGGCTTTGAGTGCCTTAAGAAGAATTTCAAGCTCCGTGCCGAAAAAGCATGAATACCGACGCTTTTGGATGACATAATCATCCTCTCTCAGCCCCACTACATCGCGGGCAATCGGGGTACCCGGTCGACCCTCGACACAATGCGGCCCCTCACTGCCATCCAGTTCCCGACCAAAATCAATCAGCGATGCCCGGTGTATTTCCTGAAAGAAAATAACGGGAATATCCGCCGCACGCGCCGCGTCAATCACGCTACGTGTGCGGCTCATCCGCTCGATGGTGTCGGGCATCAGCGGCAGATGAAAATTCGGAGGCGGCGGTACAAACGACCCTTGTTGAATATCAATGGCCAGCACGACAGGGTTACCGACAATAAAAGGGTTTTTCTTTTTTACGTTTGTCACAAAACTTCTCTTCCAAACAAGACCACGCGCATCCATGAACCATGGTGGTCATGAATGTCGGCCTGTTTCCAACACATGAAGGAAACAGGCCACCATCAGTTACGACGTGTTATGAGCAACTGCTTACATACATCAGAACGAGGCACTGACAGTTCCGAAGAACTCACGCACCGCACCACGCTGGAGCGACTGGTAGTCACCCGATACAGGGAAGCCATTCTCGCCCATCATAGAAATATATTTCTGGTTCAGAAGATTATAAACTGTGAAATTCACTTTTACATTCTTAAGAACAGAAACCCTCCCAAAATCATAAGATGCGCCCGCACTGGTAAACCAGTATGGACTGACCGACGTATCATTCATAAGAGAGTAGTATCTCTTTGAAAAATAGTTGGCATAGAAGTTCGCATTAAACCCGTGATAATGAAAATCGATGCCAGTCTTGTAAATAAAGGAAGGATACGCAACCATTTTCTTGCCATACATGTCACAGTTTCCTGTAAGCGGACACGCATTGACATGCGCGCCATATGTCATGTGGTTGTAGCTAATCGAATTAAAAATTCCCAACCACTTGAAAGGATAGTAGTTAATGGATGCATCCACCCCATACATGGAAGCCTTACGCGTATCTATGACTGTAGAAACAGGGTTGTTGATACTTCCAACAGACGCAGACATAAGACGATGCGAAATATCAGCATGATAACCAGCAATGGATGCCACTATCTTCCTGCTTGTATAACGATACCCTACGACATAAACCCAGTCTTTTTCAGGTTTAAGTTTTGAACGGTTCTCATTGAACAGAGCCTGGGTCGATACACCCCATGGTGATGTATAGCTACCTTTTGCGGCAACACTGTAGGGTCGCATGGTTTCTGCCACATCAAAGTACAGCTCATGATGTGGTAGAAAACGCCAGACAAGATTGACATTGGGCAGGAAAGCAGCTGACGATGTCATGCTGCCATGCGCAAGGTTAGAGAACCCAGCCTGCGCACCACCCGAAGTTGTCTGCAGCATGGACTTGAAACCATATGTCAGACGCAAATTATCAAATGGTGTATACGTATCCATCAGGTGGTACTGGAAGGTATTCGTATTCCATTTGTAATGATAAGCTGAATAGAGCAGACCGTACCTATCATACGGCCCCGTAACAGACACTGGTGTGCCTTGACCAAGAAGTGGTTGATTATAGATATTGAACGACGTTTCCTGTCTGTTGTTTTCGAACCAGGCCCCGGTTTCAAAATGATGCTTTTTGTAGTCATACGTAAAGCTGGTTGTAAAACCGCCACGCTGTTGCTGAAGATGCCAGACATCTTCGGCCAAAGGCGCACCGGTGGTAGAATAATCGTATGGGTCACCTACTACCGTATGTGTATCATCCTTGTGGCCATACAGAAGACCATGCCATTTCAGGCGATCCATAATATCAGCATCCAGATGCAGACCAGTCAGATAGTCAACCGTTGCCTGGCCTGCATCATAGAATGCCGTACCATAGGTGGTGGAAACATTCTGCCACCCCGCAGGCAGAGAGCCTTGAGCACCGTCCGTCATTCCCCACAGACCAGCCGCATACGCTCCAGCATAGTTCGGATAGAAGTTGGCCGTCCGCCAGCCAAGTTTATCAAGCATTTCCAGAGAGTTATCTGAATAATTCCAGACTTCAGCATTAGACCAGTTGAAAAACAATGCTGCCCTAACCCGCTCACCCAGAGGTTGCATAATTTTGGCATCAACATTCTGCATGAAATCAGGGCTAGAGCTGTTATACTTTTTCTCATACGCCCGAGCGTAAGAAACAAAAAACTTTGTACCTGAATGATTCAGCTTGCCACTATCTAGGCGAACATAGGTTCGCTTCATACCGTAGCTACCAAAACCTTGAGAAACCTTAGCCCCCATTTTGTCTGACGGGTCTTTTATGCTCATTTCCATGGAGCCGCCAAGGTTACTGTTTGACGGCACGGCAAGTCCGCCAGCCCCTACGGACATAGATGCCCGACCAATATCATCAGAAATCGCAGCGTTATTGATATTCAGACCATTCAGGTTGGCATAAGTTTGGTCATTCAGCGGAATGCCATCCAGCGTCACACCCAGCTGATTCTGACTGAAGCCACGAACGTGAATGCTGGATGACCAACCATCAATACCCAACGGATCTGAAGAGCTGTAACTTGTTCCCGGAAGTTGACCAAGGGATTTCAGAATATTCTGCCCCGGCACTTCACTTTGCAGTATCCGGCTGTCAACTTTCATACTGCTGCCAGTCTGCATGTAACGCTGTGAGCCCGCGACCTCGACTTCCTCGCTATGGCGCGACACCGCTGCCTTATTCGATTTTTTGACGTTATGCGCACCAGACACCGCAACCTTGCCCCGGACCGCCACCTTTCCCACCGGTTTCGCATCTTCCGCTAGGGCCACCCCGGAAACATAGAGCGCGGCTATGGAAGACAGTAGTAAAATTCTCAATTTTACCGGGAGCATAGGATTCTGTTTTTCTGCGAATACACCCCTCATCATCGTCCTCCCTCACTATCTGCTTACAGCATGAGGGATTTGTTCCGGGTTAAAAATAACCTCTGAGGAAAATTTGGTTTTGCATTTGGTAAAGTGGCGTGCCTCCGACACTCCCGGAACAGACCGCGTCTACTCCTGCATACACAGCAGGAATCTTTGTACAAGCTGCGAAGTCTGACCTCTGAGGGTAATCATTTCTATGGAATTAACGAACTGAATTTCAGAAGCAAGAATTTTTTTATAATCATTCTTTCTCCATAAAGATTCAACATAGTGGGTTGGCAGAAAACCTAAATAACAACCGCTCCCTATAAGGGTTGCCGCCAGCTCCATATTCTCAACGATTGCCTTTTGCTTGAAAGACTTTACGATTTCGGGCAGGCGCGTGGCTCTTTTTAGATCATATCCACAAAAATTATACTTTTGCGGCTGTAAATCACCAGTACTGGCCGGGATCTTGTCAAAAAGCTCATGCCCAAGCGCACAATATAAATGATTTACCTCACCATGGAGAAATTTATATTCGATTTTCTCAATGGTTCTTCGTTTGAAGATAATGCCAACGTCAAATTCGTCGTTAATAATACCGGCCTCCACCTCCTCTGTCGTTTTTGAACTAAGCTTAAGAATCACATCGGGATAAAGTGTACAGAAGTTATTGATCACCTCTGTCAGCCGGAAACTCTTGTCCGTTATCAGCGCATCCACAACCGCCAGACGCAGGGTTCCACTGACCTCGGCGTTCAGGCTGGAAACTTCCTGTTCAAAGCGTTCCATATCGAGCAAAAGCCTTTTGCCGTAGTCATACAGCCGTAGACCCTGCTCCGTCAGGGCAAAGCCCGCTTTGCCACGCCTACAGACCGTAACCCCGGTTCTGACTTCCAGATCGGAAACGCAGCGGCTAATCGCGGGAAGACCGATTTGCAGCACAGGCTCGGCGGCTGCAAAGCCCCCGCATTCCACGATAGTGCAGAAAACTTTTACCAAACGCACATCACTGCCGGTAATTTTTCCGCGGAATTTTTTCGGTACACTCATATCAATTTACCTTTTCTCGCAGCAACAGACGCATAAAGCCTCCATTCCACACAAACAAACTCCACGGATATTCCCATGAAACCATAACTGCGTGTAGAATACGCCGATATGCAAGCGCAAAAAAAACAAACCCAAACTGTAACGAAAAAGGTCAATGACAAAATTACGTTCAAAGGATGTCGCCCGACGGGAAGAAAAAGGCGTAGGGCGGGATTACTCGGAAGCTCTTGCTCGAGGACTGGCGATTATCTGCACTTTTTCGGCGGAAAAGCGCCGCATGACCCTCAGTGAAATCGCCCGCGAGGTTGACCTGCCCAAAGCAACGGTGCGGCGTGCGCTGATCACTTTGGAACAACTCAGTTACATGCGTAGCGAAGGACGCCTGTTCACCCTCACGCCCGATATCCTCAGAATTGCCCGTGCCTACCTGACCTGTAACGCCATTTCGGATATCATCCAGCCCGCCTGCGAACGCCTGACCAAAACCACGGATGAAGGCACAGCCGCCGCTGTCATACATAACGATGAGGTGGTCATGATCGCCCGCGCGGTTCCTGCTCAGGCGGCGCGGCTAGATGTGGGTATCGGCTTTCGTATCTCCGCCAATAACAGTGCTCTGGGACGTATTCTCTTATCCGACAAAACCGATGACGAACTTGCCGCCTATTTTGCGGTTACCCCACTGGAAAAATCGACACCGTTTACCATAACGGATCCAGAAGTCATTAAAGACGAAGTGCTGGCAGCACGCAAAAACGGGTTTGCCTATGCCTGTCAGGAAGCCGAATACGGTTATCATTCCGTCGCCGTCCCGCTTCGCAAATGGAGGGTTCGAAAAACCCTCTGGTTTTGGGCCTTTCTCTGTGATTCCCTCTCTTGTGTGATGACTGGAGGAGTGGCTCATGACCCAGTCTGGTTTCTTTGATGTTGAAGAGCGGCTTGCTCGATTGAGTGGGCTTGGCGATCAGCTTGAAGCGTTTTCCCGGACTGTGGATTTTGAGGTGTTCCGCCCTGATCTGGATCAGGCTCTGGCCTATTCGGATGGAAGAAAAGGCGGGCGTCCGCCCTTTGATGTGTGGTTCTGATGTTCAAGATACTGGTGATCCAGACGCTGAACAATTTGTCTGATGACGAACAGAATACCTGATCAATGACCGTCTTTCCTTCATGCGTTTCCTTGGTCTGGGACTGTCTGAGCGCGTGCCTGATGCCAAAACCGTGTGGCTGTTTCGTGAGCGTCTGACACAGGCGGGAGCAATTGATGTTTTGTTCAACCGCTTTGATGCGATCCTGCGGAATGCCGGTTATCTGCCGATGTCAGGCCAGATCCTGGACGCTACATTGGTAGCGGCCCCAAAGCAGCGCAATACCAATGGGGAGAAGGCCGATCTGCGGGAAGGACGGATCCCACAGGATTGGCAGGACAAGCCGTCAAAGCTGTCCCATAAAGATCGTCATGCACGCTGGACCCTGAAATTCACCAAGGCAAAGCGTCAGGATGACGGGACGATCCCGTCTACGGATCT
>NZ_LHZU01000088.1 GCF_001580995.1 Acetobacter senegalensis | reverse complement strand
TTCTCGAATTTCACCCTGTAGCCGCACCAGCGGGCGCAGGCTGCGGCGCACAATCCACACCACCAGCAGCCAGATGCACGGTATGGCGCCCAGAATGGGCAGAACCGCAATCAGAATGGCATGGTGCGTGGCCTGCGCCCGGTGCACGCGGGGTTCCCCCACCATAATGAAGCGGTCAGGCTGGGCTGCCGGGGTGACATACACCCTAAACCGATGCTGCATGAAAAAACCGGCCTGCGGCGGCGTGACAAATCCGCTCTCCGGCGCGTTGGAGGAGCGCAGCAGCACATGGCCTTGCGCATCCGTAATCTGATACGCCAGAGACGTGGGCATGATGTTGGAAAGATGGGCGACATCATGCCCGCTGCCCTGCTGGTTGAGCACCAGAACGGCAAACTGCAACCGCTCCGCCACTTCCTGAAGGGAGTCATCCAGCCGCTCGGTAATCTCGAATTTTGTAAAAGCCCCAGTTAGAAGAACAACAATGGCAAGGCAGCCAATCACCACACCAATAACGCCACGCACCAGCCGGGTTGAAAGCCGCCACTGGCGCACGGAGGCTGGCGTGGCGGCGGCAGAGGAAGGGGGCATGGCGTGCGTCATGCTGTTTGTGATGGTTCAAGGCAGTAGCCGCGTCCGCGCACGGTACGGATCAGGTCCGCCCCCAGTTTTTTGCGCACCCGGCTGACAAACACTTCAATGGTGTTGCTGCCCACTTCTTCTTCCAGACTGTACAGTGCATCTTCTATCCGCTCGCGGGAGCAGATGGCCCCCGGCCTGCGGGCCAGTAGTTCCAGCAGGGCCCATTCCCGTGCGGTCAGATCTATGGTCTGACCAGCGCGGGTCAGGCGTTTGCGGTCCAGATCAATCTCAATGTCTCCCACCGCCAGCCGGTTATCCACCAGTGGCCGGTATCGCCGTGCCACGGCGGCAATGCGGGCCACCAGTTCTTCCAGATCATACGGTTTGGCCAGATAATCATCCGCCCCTTCTGAAAGCCCGGCAATCCGCTCACTGATCTGGTCTTCGGCCGTGGTAATCAGAATGGCCATGGGGGAAGGCGTGTTGCGGATCTCGCGCAGCAGGGTGCGGCCGCTGCCGTCTGGCAGGCCCAGATCCAGCAGCAGGCAGTCATACCGTACGGCGGCAAGGGCGGCGCGTGCGTCATCCAGTGTGGTAAACCAGTCCACCGTATGGCCTGCCTGCCGCACGCGCTCCTGCACGGCAGCGCCCAGATGGGGTTCGTCTTCCACAATCAGAATACGCATGGCGATGGTCTCCGTACGGTCCGGGCATATTGTGCCCTGTGTGCCAGCAGGCAAGGCGGCATCAGGGCAGAAAAGGGTAAGGGTGGGTTTCATCCCACGCCTTGATGACCCAAGCCTGTATCTGTGGCTGCGGGCTATACTGAAACGTCTGTATCAGCCTGTCCAATGTGGCGTTTGCCGCGGCAGGATTGCCCAGCGTTTGCAGCAACCGGGCTTTGCGGTAGAGCACCCGCGCCATGGTGCGGGGCACCGGGCTGGCATGCATGGACCAGAAGCGCGTTATCAGTGTGTCATATGCCGCCAGAGCCTGTTCCGGCTGTTTCAATGCTTGCTGGGCATCGGCCATATTGTCCAGAACCGAGGCAAGATAGCGGAGGTCTGGAGAGAACCGTACAGGCTGCATTTGGCGTAGAACCTCCTGCCCAAGGGCGACAGCATCCTGCGGCCTGTGCAGATGGTTGAGCGCATCCATCTTGTTGCTGGCGGCCAGAAGATAATCGGAGCGTGCAAAAGGCTTCTGTGTCTCCCGTTCCATCAGCAGATCAAGAGGTGGTATAACCTTCTCCCATTGCTTTTCTTTTGAATATAAAAAGGATTTTGCAAGAAGAATTTTGTTTACCGACACTCTAAGCTCTGGGGTTCCCAGCAGGGCGGGGTCAGCCAGAGCCTGATCATAAACGGCCATGGCGGCATCGTTCCTGTTCTGGTGTGCCAGCATAACGCCCTGCCTGTGCAGGGCAAGATAGGGCAAAATCTGGCTGAACTGGTCAGGCTGCGCCCTGAACGTGGTTATAAAGCTACCAAATTGCTGAAAGGCATCCGCTTTTCTGTTACAAAAATAGGAAAGTGACGCTCTGGCATAGAGCATTTGCAGAAAAAGCGTATGGCGCGTTGGCGCGGTATCCTGTTCGCCTTGTGCCAGAAGATCATCAAACAGGGCTTGGGCCACGTTACAGTTATCGGTGCCAGATGCGGTCTCGTAAATATCCTTCAGCGTCCAGAGAAGCGTGACATTGATGCGGGTGGGAAAGCGGTTGTAAAAGGTGCGCAGAAGGTCGATCTTCTGATAAAAAGCCTCGGTGTTTCGGCCAAGTTCCCGCAGGTTTTCCGTTTTTTCATACGCGAAGGAAACCTGCTTTTCTCTATCCTCCGGCGCTTCCCCGTGGGCCATCAGGTCCAAGCCATAATTGAGTAGGTCCAGCGTCCTTTGTGTATGGCCTAGCGCATGTTCAGACCACGCCGCAGCGTCCACCGCCGCCAGCCGTGTCTGTTGCACAAATGGCTGGGTGTTCTGCCCCATGGTACGATCAAAAACGGAGAAAGTTTTTATGGCATCCTGATATTTCCCGGCATTTCTCAGGAGAGAAATTTTCCGGCCATACGCATCTGCCACGGCGTTCTGGAGTGCGAAGTCCGGATTGCTGGCAAAGATGGTGATGAGGGTATCAAGAGCAGCCACCGCCTGTTCGGGTTTTTTCTCCAGAACAAGCAGTGAGGCTTTTGTGCTCAGTGCAAAAGCAAGCGTATGCTGTATGGCCAGATCCTGCGTGTGTAGGAAGGTGGTCAGTAGCGTATCAAGCGTGGTCAAAGCCTGCGTGCTTGCTGCCTGTTCCGCCGGAGCATCCGTATGGGCGCGGTGCAACACGGCAACCTGTCTGGCCAGAAAAACGGCTTTGTAATACAGCGCAATGGCATAACGTTCCTGCGCGGTATCATCCTCGGCAGGGTGTGGGGCGGCAATCACGCTATCACACGCTGCTCTAGCTGCTGCCGCGTTGTTCTGTGCCAGAAAAACGCGCATCTGGCCTTCAAAGGCTTCCACCCACAGGGTCTTTTCTGCCGGGTCTTGCGGAAATGGGGCATCAAGCAACTGGCTGAAGAGGCGTTGCGCCTGTTCCATCTGGCCAGTCTGGGTAAGGAGAGACGCCTTGCGCAGCCGTGTGGCCTGCACAATCCGTTCTCCTGCAAGAGATTTTTCCTGTATGGCCGTTTTCAGAATGGCGTCATAACTGGCGAGTGCAGCCTCCGGTGTGCCTGACTGCGCCTGTCTGCTAGCCAGAAAGGTAAGGGCACGCAATTTGCACAGAAGCAGATCTTCGTTGGCCGGGTGCACCAGTTTTTGAATAAAGGACGTATAGAAAAAAATCTGGTTATCAGGCGGTAGCTGGTCAGAAATCTGCCGGAGCATGGCCTGACAGCTTTCCGGGTGCTGCCGCGCAAACGCCATGATGGCGGCTTCATTCAGCGGATGCCCCGTTGTAAAGTGCGGCGCCATCTTCGGCTGGATGACCGTAATATCAGGAACCAGAGAAGCCAGCGCCACCCCCGGCGCACTGATAACCAGACACAACGCTGCGGCAAACAGTTTTTTCAGGCAGGGGTGAGGCATTGATCCGGTGCAGCATGGAAAGAGGAATACGGCCAACGGAGTATAGAATATTCCGCCTTTCCGTAAAGCTGGTGGCCGCTTATTCCCCTTCCTGCTTCCGGGCTACTTGTGTCGTCTCACCGGCATGTTCACATCGGTTTTCCGCAGGCTTGTCGGGCCGTTTTGGCGGGCTTTCGGGTTATCCTGCGCCAACTTGGAAGCTTATCTGATACCGCGACAAAAAAGCTTCCATGCGCACCCCGGTTTTGCGAACTTCTCTTTTGCAAAAACCTGAAACGCATTTGAGGAAACGTCAGACAGTATCGACAGAATATCCTTCTTCCGCTCTCGTTTTCTCTGCCGCAGGACCAAACCGGGCATAAAGCAGAGGCAGCACCAGCAGGGTCAGCATTGTGGAGGAAACCAACCCGCCAATAACCACACTGGCCAGTGGACGCTCCACCTCCGCCCCGGCGGAGGCGGAAAACGCCATGGGGAAGAAGCCAAGGCTCGCTACAAGGGCGGTGGCCATAACCGGGCGGAAACGTTCATGCGCAGCGGTCAGGGCCGCGCGGGCAGGGCCGACACCCCGGCGGCGAATGGCCTCCGCCGTGCTGATCAGCACCACACCATTCAGCACCGCCACGCCAAACAGCGCAATAAAGCCAATGCCTGCGGAAATACTGAACGGCAGGCCCCGCAGCACCAGCGCAAAAATACCGCCAGAGGCCGCCACGGGCAGGTTGCAGAACACCAGCGCCGCCAGACGGGCGGAACCAAGGGCCGCTACCAGCAGAATGAAGATCAGCGCCAGAGAAATGGGCACCACCACCGCCAGCCGTTTGGAGGCAGATTCCAGATTTCTGAACTGTCCATTCCATTCAATGGTGTACCCGCGTGGCAGGGGCACAGCACGTTTGACCGTAGCCTGCGCCTCCGCAACAAAGGAGGCTAGGTCCCGCCCGCGCACGTTGGCTTCCACCACCATGCGGCGATGAATGGCATCACGGCTGATGCGCGGTGGTCCGTCCTTTTGCGTGATATCCGCAACCTGTGAGAGCAGAACAGCCCCTTTTCCGTCAGCACGCCGCAGCCGTAATGCCTTTATCGCATCCAGTGAACCCGTGGTGGCAGAGGCCAGTCGCACCTGCGTGGCAATCATGGCGCTACCCTGTGTTACCGGGCGGCCTATATGCCCGCCTATGGCTTCCACCATGTCCAGAATGTCCTGCTCACGCACATTCAGGCGGGCGGCGTTTTCCCGGTTAACAAGGATCTGCACAAACGGAACACTGCCATCATCCCCGGCCATAACGTCCGCAGCACCCCGGACGCCCTGCATGGCTTTGACAACCTGCCCGCTTAATTGGGAGAGCATGTGCAGATCTTCGCCGTAAATGGAAACGGCAATCTGTGTGCGCACGCCAGAGAGCAGATCATCCATGCGCATCTGCACCGGTTGCGTCCAGGAATACAGGGCGTCTGGCAGGTCATGTTGCAGGCGGCTGTTCATGGCGGTTACCAGCGCGCTCTGGCTCCGGCCAGAAAAATGCTCCTTCAGCAGGATAAAGGTATCAGTCTCGTTCTGGCCCATGGGGTCTGTCGGGATGGCGGCTGTCCCCGTATTGCTGATAATGGTCTCCACTTCCGGAAAGCTTTTTAAAATCCGCTCTTCCTGCAGCACACTTTCCAATGTGGCGGAAAGAGAAAGACTGGGCAGGCGCATGGTGTGCACCACCAGCGCGCCTTCCTCCAACTGGGGCACAAATTCGCTGCCCAGATGCCACGCCAGAACTGCGGCCAGACCACAGGTGCCCAGCATGACCCCCGCCACAAGCCGGGGCCTGCGCATGCAGCGGCGCAAAAGGGGTTCATACCGCACCCGCATGCGGCGGATGATCCCCGTTTCTGCGGGCACATGAATGCGGGTCAAAACCAGTGCGCTCAGAAGCGGCACCCATACCAGGCAGTACAGCAGGGAGGCCCCAAGCGCCATGATGACCGTTTGCGCCATGGGGCGGAACATGTGGCCTTCAATATCTTCCAGTGTCAGCACCGGCAGATAGACCATGATGATCACCAGAATGGCAAAGCTGACCGGCCGCACCACCTGCCGGGTGGCGGACACCACAAGATCAGCAAACGGAACATGCCCCTCGCGCTGGCGGCGGCTGAGAATATGTTCCACCACCACCAGCGAGCTATCCACAATCATGCCGAAATCAATGGCGCCCAGACTGAGCAGATTGGCCGAAATGCCAAACAGCCGCATGCCTGTCATGGCGCACAGCAGCGCAAATGGAATGACTGAGGCAATCAGCAGCGCCACCCGCAGGTTGCCCAATACCGCCAGCAGCACAATCACCACCAGCGCTGCCCCCAGAACCAGATTTTCCTTTACGGTGGCAATAGTGCGGTGGGTGAGGGAGGCGCGGCTGTAAAACGGTTCCAGTGTCACCCCGGCGGGCAGGGAGTGGAGAATACCCGGCAGCGCCGCCTTCAGCGCGGCCAGCGTTGCGCCGGAACTTGCGCCGCGCTCCATCATCACAACGCCCGTTACAACCTCGCCTTTTCCATCACGGGTTACAGCGCCAAGCCGGGTGCGGGGCTGCGGGCTGATCTGCCCCAGATCACGCAGGCGGATGGCCGTGCCGCCCATATTGGTCTTGACGGCAATGGCTCCAAAATCATCCAGCGTGCGCAAAAGCCCGCGCCCCACCACAATCTGTTGTTCGGCATGGTGTTCAATCCACCCGCCGCCAGAGGCTGCGTTGCTGCCTTCAACCGCCTTGTACACATCACCCACGGAAAGCCCGTAGGCCAGCAGGCGGGCGGGGTCCAGCGTTACGGCCCATGTTTCCTCCGCACCGCCGCCAATGTTTACATCCACCACGCCGGGCACAAGTTTGATCTGGGGGGCCACAGTCCATGTAAGAATACGGTTGAGGTCCATCAGGGAATAACCCCGGCCTTTCAGTTCAAACTGAAAGATCTCGCCAAGCCCGGTGCTCAGCGGCCCCATGTTCAGGGTCACGTTGGGCACACTCAGCTGTGCGCGTGCCTGCACCATGCGCTCGCTTACGCGGGTGCGGTCCAGATTGATATCCGTGCTGTCTTCAAACTGCACATACACAACGGATACGCCAGAGCGGGAAACAGAGCGCAGATCCTTGATGCCCGGAAGCCCCGCCATGCTGCTTTCCACCGGGAAGGTAATCAGTTTTTCAACTTCTTCCGTCGCAAGGCCGGGGGCGATGGACGTCACCAGAACCTGTTGGGGGGAAATATCCGGCACGGCTTCAACCGGCAGGCCGAGTGTCGCGCCAATGCCGCCAGCCAGAATCAGAAACAGCAGGCTCAGCAGCAGAAAACGGGCTTTTAAAAATGTATGAAACAGGGCTTCCACAGTATCAGTCCGCATCCATGCCAGCCAGAACCTCCATGCCTTTCAGGGCAATGCTGCCGTGGGTGACCACCAGATCCCCCGCCTTCAGGCCGGAGCGTATAAGGGCCTGCCCGTTTTCTTCCATGCCAAGCGTTACCGGCGTGGGACGAAATGTTCCCTCGGCTGTTTTGACAAAAACCGTGTCCTGACCATCAAGGGTTTGTACCGCCTCGGCCGGGATAACAAGCCCGCTGGCCTGCTGGGTGGTTTGCAGCAGGCTGTTCAGCACCATGCCGGGGCGCAACGTTGTGCCGTTGTTCTGCACACGGCTGAGCACCTGCACCAGCCCGGTTGCGGGGTCTGTCCCGGTATCAATGGTTTCCATGTGGGAGGTCAGGGCAGGCGGGGGTGGCCCGTTGCCCTGCGCGGGCAGAAGGGTCTGCTGCATGCCCCCTGCGGCCAGAAGGGCTGCATCCTGCGGGGCCACATCTGATACAATCCATACATGCTGGGTGTCACTCACCGTTATCAGCACAAGGGCGGGGTCCACATCGGCGGCAATGGCGGTGGTCAGGCTGGTGACAGTGCCATCAAAAGGGGCAATCAGGGTAGAGGTTTCATCCTGCGCGGCATGTTCTTCCGTAGCGGAAGTATATTCTTCCTGAAACCTGTGTTCCAGCACACCAAGTTCCGCCTGCCGTGCCGCCACGTTCTCCCGCGCCAGTTGCAGGGCAGCCAGCCGTCTCTGGGCTTCCCCGGCTGAAACTGTTGTGCCCGCCAGCGCACGGGCGCGGCCATAGGCTTCTCCCGCTTCCTTCTGCGCCGCCAGCGCGGCTGCCAGTGCCGTGCGGGTCTGTGTTTCCTGCAAACGTGCAATATGGAGCGCGTGGTTCTGATACTGGAGCAACATTTGCCCCTTGCGCACGGATTGCCCAGGCAATACCGCAATGGAGAGAATTTTGCCCGTGCCTGCCGGATGAATGGCAACCGTATGCGTGGTATCTGGCACCACCCGTGCCATGGCAGGTAGCATATGGGCCAATGTGCCGGGCACTGCGGCCACACAGCGTATCCCCTCATTCCGGACAGCCTCGGCAGAAAGTGTCAGCGGTTTTTGGGCGGCATCTTCCGCCGCAGCGGGTGCGTTGGGCGTGGCTTGGCTCCCGCCTGATGCGGTGGGAGCATCTTCAGCATGGGCAGGCACGGGGGCGACAAGCCACACTATGGCGCACAGGGCGGCGGCACAAACAGAACGCATCCAGCCTGTTCCGTCTGTTGGATCTGGCTTTCTTTCTGGCAACACGCTTCCCCGCAGCAGTGTGTTCCGTAAGGAGGACAGGCGTGCAAGATGCAAGGTGCCAACGCGCACGGGTTGAGCAACGCCAGGGGGGTGGCCTTCTGACAGTCTGCCCGTTGCTCCGCTTCGGAAAAATGGAAAAACACCGAGGGGAAAAGCACACATCAGAAAAACCCGTGTCCATGGAAAAAGCGCGGAACCGTACAGCAGCAGGTTGGCGTTGACGAAAAAATGAGAACTGGTGTGCCGCACATTGTGCCGAACCGGTTGGGCATTGTCAGACGGGAATCACTCATGGGGCGGCGGCATCATCAGGCTGCGACGTGTCCAGAGAAGCGGGAATACGCAGCCCACCGTTGCGCTGGGTGGCGCTGTCCGCAGCATCCGTCACGCCACTTGCGTTTTCTGCCCCGTAGAGATCATTTTCACCAGCACCAGCACCAGCACCAGCACCAGCACCAGCACCAGCACCAGCGGTTTGCGCGGGCCAACCCGCCTGCTGTGGCATGGCACCGCCAATGGTCGAAAGGTGATGCTGTGTGGGGCTTGCGTACGCCAACCCCGGCAGATCACCCGTGGCAATCAGGGCGCGGACAATGGCGGCGTGCCAGAGAATTTCTGCTCTATCCCGCGCCATGGCGGCGGTATAGGCAGCCTGCCGGGCACGGATGGCGTCATCCAGCGGGGTCTCTTTCAGCCGCCAGGAGCGTTCCAGCAGGGTGGCCCGGTTTTCCAGCGCCTGTGCGGCGGCACGTGCGCTTTTCAGGCCAGCAAGGGTGGCTTGCAGGCGGGCGCGGGCCTGCGCCACTTCCTGCCGCACCATCCGGCGGGCCAGAATATCCTGCCTGTCCGCCGCTGCCTGCCGGTTGCGTGCCGCAGCCAATAGCGGCGCGCTATGCACGGCGCTGGGCAGGGGCATGGTAAAGTTTACGCCTACGCGGTTGTCCCACGGGCTGCCGTACTGTTTTTCATGAATACCCCCAACCCCCAGTTCCGGGTTGGGCATGAAGGAGCGGCGAGCAAGCTGCATGGCGGCGCGGGCGGCGTCCCGCTCCTTGGTGGCTGCCTGCACGCGGGGGTCATTTTCTTCTACGGCGTTGGTGTTGGCCAGCCGCAGGGCAGCACTTTCCGTCGCGGTGTAGGCCAGAATGTCCGGTATTTCCGGGGTGCCCAGCAGGGCTTCAAGGGCTGCGGCCGCGTTCTGGGCTTCCTCCTGCGCCATGGCGTAATCGGTCCGTGCGGTGTCCCGTGTGGCATCCGCCATCTGCTGGTCTGCCTGCGTCATTTCCCCCAGGCGGGCGGCATGCGCCACATCGGCGCTGATCCGGCTGGCGGCGGTATGGAAGGCGGCGGTGGTGGCCACGCGTTTCTGGGCCAGCAGGGCGGCAGCCGTGGCGTCCAGCAGGCGCACGGCCAGCGCCATATGGGCCACGGAGGCCTGTTTTTCCGCCCCCTCAGCTTCCGCCTGCGCCACGGATCGCGTGGCGCTGCCTTGCCCCGGCAGCCAGAGCGGCACGCTCACTTCCCCCTGATAGGTCGTGTAGCCTTCATTGCTGCCAATAAAATGGTCATCAAAGTAGGAGCCAGACACAATCGGCCCCCCCGCAAACCATGACCCTGCTGCTTTGGCGCGGGATTCCGCCGTTCTGCGGTTTACGGTCAGTTCATTGCGGTTGGGGTCCAGCCGCCATGCCCGCGCCAGTGCGGAGGGAAAAGGCAAAGCCCCACCAGCATGCCCGCTCACCTCCGTCAGCGCAGGCTCAGCGTTGGTTGTGTTGAACGCATGTGTGGTATGCGCCTGCCAGCTTGTGTGGGAAGGAGCCTGTGCCCGCCCGTTCTGCAAGGGCACACACACCAGCGGCACGGAGACCATAAGGGCAGAGCAACAGGCAGAAAGCCTCATGTCCGGGTTGAACCTCACTCAGCAGATGCAGCCTTCCCGCCATTGTGGCGGGTTAAGCAACAGGGCAGGCATACCCCGCCAACCTGACAGGAAGCTGAACAGCCCCCGTCCTTCTGCGTTAAGACAGGCAAGGCAAAGTGCAGTAGAGTACCGCCGGGCACAGGCAGCGGTAGGGATAAGAGTGGCGGCAGACAGACATTTCGGGCGTACGGGTAAGGCGGGCTGCAAATCGGTTGTGGGTGTCTGCCTGTTGGGAAGTACGCTGTTTGTCTCGGTCCCACAGGCGCTGGCGCAGCCGGTTGATCCGTCTCAGGTTCAGCTTGATCAGGAATGGCTGGGGGATTCCGGGCCCATGGTGCAGCGCATTGGGCCAGCTTCCACCCGCATGCGCCGCCAGCCCGGCGCGCAGCGTGGTGTGGGCATGGCGCCCGGCAAGGCCACGCACCCGCGTATTGGCCGGGGCAAGCACGCCGTGCCCACGCCGCCACCCACACCGCCCGATACGGATAATGACCAGATTACCGACACGGATTCCGATATGGATGATAACCTGCTGGGCCGGATGGGCGGGCTGCGCCCCTGGCTGGCCCGGTATGGTGTCACATTCGATCTGCAGGAAGTGGATGAACTGTGGGGCAACCTGACAGGTGGCGTGCCCGGCGCAGGGCAACGCGGCCCCGGTACCGGCCCATCCTTCAATGGTGTGACCATGCCCACCCTTACGGTTGATCTGGAGAAGATGATCGGCCTGAAGGATGCTGTGTTCAATGTCAGCGCGTTGCAGATCCATGGGCGTTCCATCACGCAGGATCACCTGAACACCTACAATCCCGTAAGCGGCATCGAGGCTGACCGCTCCACCCGTCTGTTTGAACTGTGGTATGAGCAGGCCTTCTGGGATGACACGCTGGATATCAAGATCGGCCAGCAGGATCTGGATACCGAGTTTCTTATCACCACCTATGGCGCATTGTATCTGAACGCCAATTTCAGTTGGCCCATGGGGCCTTCATCCAACCTGTATGCCGGGGGGCCATCCTGGCCTCTGGCCTCGCCCGCCATAAGGCTGCGCTATCGGCCAGCGGAAAACGTGACGCTGATGTTTGCCGCAGCGGATGATAACCCGCCGGGAAACCAGTGGAACTCTTTTACCGTGCAGAATCAGGGGCAGGGCAACGTGCATGACGCCACCAGCCAGACCACCAATGATGCCTGCGGCTGCCGCTTCAATATGGATACCGGCGCTTTGCTGATTGGTGAGGTGCAATACGCCCTGAACCCGGAACCGGATGAGGACCATCCCAACCGGAAACGCAGCGGCCACGGCCTGCCCGGTGTGTACAAACTGGGCGGTTATTATGATACCGCCCGCTTTCCCGACTGGCGGCATGATGTGCAGGGTCAGTCTCTGGGCGCAGCCTATGCGCGGGGTGAGGTCACACAGCCGCGCATGGTGCGGGGCAACTGGCTGCTGTACGGCATTGTGGACCAGATGGTCTGGCGCCCGTACCGTAAATCACCCACCTCGCTGGGCGTTTTTGCCCGCGCCACCGGCAATGGGGGAGACCACAACATGATCAGTTATGCGGTGGATGCCGGAGTGAACCTCAAAGCACCTTTTGCAGGCAGGGAGAATGATACTCTGGGGCTTGGCTGGGGGCTTGGCCGTGCCAGCTCCGGCGCGCGGGCCTATTACCGCGCACTGGGCCAGCATGCGCCCGGAACGGAAAACCATATGGAACTCACCTATCAGGCCGAGGTCCAGCCATGGTTCGTGCTCCAGCCGGATTTCCAGTATGTTTTCAATCCCTCCGGCGGGCTGGAAAGCCAGAAATGGCCGGGGCATAAAGTGGCGGATGAACTGGTGTTCGGCCTGCATTCCCGCATATCGTTCTGAAAAATGCCGGGTCTGTCTGGCGGGTGTCTCAACAGCTCTGTATGGAAGCATAAGGCCGAAGCGAGGGCGCGTGCGTGATTGATAAATCTTACCTGTATCTGATGGGCGCCATTGTGTGCGAGGTATTTGCCACATCCTGCCTCAAGGCGTGTGATGGCTTTACCCGCTGGGTCCCGGCGGCCCTGAGCATTGCGGGCTATTGCTGCGCCTTTTACCTGCTCTCCCAAACCATGCGGACCATTCCCACCGGGCTGGTCTATGCCATCTGGTCAGGCGTGGGCATTGTGCTGATTTCAGCCATAGGCTTTGTTTTTTTTAAGCAGTCGCTTGATCTGCCCGCCATTATCGGCATCGCTCTGATCATGCTGGGCGTGCTGGTGATCAATCTGTTTTCCAGATCAACTCAGATCTGATCACGCCCCCGCCTGCCGTGCGCATCAGGCAGGTTTTTATTCTGGCGGACACAAAGAAAGGGAAGGGGGCAACGCCACTCTTTCCTTTTTGCTGTCAGGGCTATCAGCCGTCAATACCCTGATGGGTCTGGATCTGTGAATCCGCAAGGGAGTGGTGCCAAACGGCCTTCTCTCTGCCCCGCAGGAGGCGTGTGCTGTTACTTCCTCCTGCGGGTGTCATTCCCCTCAGAAAGAGAGGTCTTCCTCGTTCTGTTCTGGGGTTTTATCGGCAGGGTGAGCCGGCTTGGACTGAAGCAGGGCGTCCGGCGGCCCTTTGGGCATGGACACGGTGCCAACGCCATCAATCTGCTTGCTGAAGGACATCGGCACCTTTGTCAGCTTGACCGAGCCTGCGCCGTCGATCGTGATTTTCGCCAGTCCGGTCGCGCCCGCCTTGACGGAACCAGCCCCGTCCATGGCCACGTCGAGGTTGGTAATGTCCATATCCGCCAGATTGACGGAGGCCGCGCCATCAATGGTCAGCTTTACATTTTCTGCCCGGCCATGGGCTTTAACACTGGCCGCACCGTTGATGATCAGATCAAGCGTTTTCTGATCATACCCCTGCCAGTCAACGGAGCCAAAACCATTGAGTGTCAGTTTGGTCAGATCTGGCGCGGTGATGGTCAGCCTCACCTTGGCGTCACGCAATCTGTAGTGATGGTTGGGGGTGTTCTCATCCGTATCCAGCGTGCTGCCGTTCAGCACGATATGGTTGACCATATGTTCAGACCCGCTGAGGGTAATCCCGGCTTTGGGGCCCTGCTGGATGATGATGCTGGCAGGCAGATTGATGGTCAGTTCAGGCCCGCCCTTCCACGCAAGAGTGCGGGAGGTCTGCGGGCCGGAGGGCGCAGTGTCCGCCCATTCAATATCAGAGAAGGAAAAGCTTGTCGGCCCGCGGGAGGCGGCAACGCCAAAGCAGAGTGCTGAAACAACGGCTCCGCCAACGGCAATCATGGTAAGGCCACGGATCATGGAAGACTGTCCTTGGAAAAGGGGGTGTCAGGCAGTGTAGGTGGGGGCAATCAGGCGGTAATGGGCGCGGCCATAGCCCACCAGCAGATTGACAATGCCAATGGTCAGCAACACGCAGAACGCCACAACAGACGCGCCCCCCGTGGCCAGCCCAAGGCTGAGCAGAACGCCCTGCAACCAGTCCGCGTTAGGAAAGGGGTTCACATCAACCAAGGAAAAAGGCAGCAGCAGGCTGCCAGCCAGGCACACGGCGGCCCCCGCAATGACAAACGCAAACACGCAGGAGCCAACAGCCAGCAGAACCGGCAGCACCACCAGCAGATCAAGGGCCGCAAGCCCCATAATGCCCAAAATAGCCCCCAGCGCGTTGCTCAGGCTGCGTTCATCTTCCCACCGGCGTACGCCCGCTTCCGCCCGTAATTCCCGCGCAAGGCGTGCGGGGTCTCCAAGGCGGCTGGCAATATCGGCTTCCGTGCGGCCTGCGGCGCGTCCGGCTTCAAAGTGGGCTTCATAATCGGCAACAGTTTCTTCAATCACGGAGCGCGGCAGGCCTTTCAGCCCGGCCCGTAGCTGGTCAAGGAACAACTGTTTGCTTGTGGGTGCCTTTATCATGGCTGGGTGTTCCTGAATGGTTTCTGTACGGTAAGGGGGCTGTGCCCGGTTGTGTCTGTTGTGGTGGCAGCTGCGTTCCGGGTGCCGGTCCTGTCCTTTGCGTGCGGGGGGGTATCCCCTTTGGCAACAGGGGCCAGAATGGTGGAAACAGCCTGTGTAAACGTCACCCATGCCGTGCGCTGGGCCTCCAGACTGCGGCGGCCGGTTTCTGTCAAAGTGTAATATTTACGCGGTGGACCGGAAGACGATTCAACAAAATATGTTGAAACAAGACCATCTTTCTGCATGCGCCGCATCAGGGGGTAAATGGTGCCTTCCCCCATGTCTATGGCGTCTGAAAGGCGGCTGGCAATGTCATAGCCGTAAGAGTCCGTGCGTGAGAGCAGGGCCAGCACGCACAGTTCCAATACGCCTTTCTTGAATTGAACAAGGTTGGGTTCCACGGCTTTTCCTGTCAGGCGCCGCGCGTCTGGCGAGCGTGCGACTCTTATTGAGTGTCCAGCAACAGGTACTGAATACACACCAGAACCATGCAATGCAAGGTAGCTGTTTTTAAATTTACACTAAATGGAATCATTAACAAAATATGAATGAAACAAGGAAAAACCCTTTGAAAATTAAGAATTTTCTTACAAAATGACCCCCTGCTGAAAAACTTTTCCATTCTGGGCAAGAAAAGATTTTTCTCCCCAAAAAGGGGTGATACGCAGGTCCTATGACTGCCAGGCAAAGAGAGAAGAGGGCGATCCCGGCCCGTATCTTTGCGTTTTGATACAGGGAGCCTGTCATTGCAGACCGTGCCAGAAACCCGCTTGCCTCTGACAACAGCCCAGCGCGGCGTATGGATGGGAACCCTGCTGCGCACGCAGGGCGGCACGTTCAACATTGCGGAAGCAGTGGAAATTCTTGGCCCGGTTGATCCCGCCCTGTTCCGTGCCGCTCTTGTTCAGGTGGCGCGGGAGGCGGAAACCACGCGGGTAAGCATCCGCATGGGGGCGGATGGCCCCTATCAGGTCATTCTGCCCACACTGCGTTGCCCCTTGCCGTTTGTGGATTTCTCCACCCGGCCCGATGCCGCGGCACAGGCGCAACACTGGATGATGGCGCGCATCAGTCAGCCGGTTGATCTGGCGGAAGATCCGTTATGGACCAGTGCGCTGATCAAGCTTTCTGCTGACAGTTTCATCTGGTTTCATTGTTGTCACCATATCGCGCTTGATGGCTTTTCCGGTGGCCTGATTGTGGCGCGCGTGGCCGAACTGTACAATGCCATGGTGGAAGGGCGCGAACCCGCACCCTGCACGTTCCTGCCCCTTGAACGGCTTGTTGCGCAGGAAGCCGCTTACCGCACCAGCCCCCGGCGCGAGAAAGATCAGGCCTACTGGCAACACCAGCTTGCCGCCCCGCCCGAGGCAGTCACACTGGCCTCTCCTCTGCCGCCCAGTGTGCCGGAAGCGCCTTTGCAGCGGTTGGGGTTTGTGGAACGCAATGTGCTTGTGCCGCCCGCCATGGTGGGGCAGATGCAGGGGCTGGCACAGCAGGCTGGCGTTACGCTGCCGCAAATGCTCACGGCCCTGCTGAGCACTTACATCTTCCGCATGACAGGGCAGGAAGACCTCACGCTCGGCATGCCCGTTACCGGCCGCACAGACCGCGAGATGCGGCGTGTGCCCGGCATGGCGGCAAACGCCGTGGTGTTGCGTTTTGCCATGGCCTACACTCTGGGTTTTTCAGAAATTCTGCTTCAGGCGCGCCGCGCCCTGCACGGGGCGCTCCGGCATCAGGCTTTCCGGTACGAGGATCTGCGGCGCGTTCTGGGTTTTCATGATACACAGCAGCATCTCTCACGCATCGGCATTAATATAGAGCCGTTTGATTACCATCTCTCCTTCGGTGGTAGCCCGGCACGCAACCGGAACCTGAGCAATGGGGTGATGGAAGATCTGACATTTTTTGTATTTGACCGTCAGGACGGGCAGGGGTTGGCGCTGTGCCTTTACGCCAACCCGACCCTGTATGATGGCCCGGCGCTGGAGCGCCATCTGCGCCACGTGATGCGTTTGATAAAGGCCATTCTGGCAGATCCTGCCCAGCCCATCGGCGCTTATCCGCTTCTTGACGCTGCCGAATGCAAGGCTTTGCTGGCGGATGAAACCGCAACGGCCAGCAACTGGGGCCCGCGCGCTCTTGTGGCTGATCTGGCGCGGCATGCCGCCTACGCCCCCGCGGCAACGGCAGTGACGGATGGGCGAGGCCCTGTGTCCTACGCGGCTCTTCTCCATGCAGCGCAAGGTCTGGCGGAGCATCTGATGGCGTGCGGCATCGGCCCCGGTGATGTTGTCGGCCTGATGCTGCCCAGAGACAGACGACAGGTAATCAGCATGTTGGCCACCATGGCCGCCGGGGCGGCGTGGCTCTCGCTGGACAGATGCGGCCCGCGTGAGCGCAATGCCGCCATTATCGCCAATGCCCGGCCCGCCCTGTTTCTGACAGAAGACACCCTGCCAACTGGCCTGCCAGATGGTTCGGCTGTTCTGGGGCTTGCGGAAGACGGTTCACCCGCAACAGTGTTTTCCAACCCGGATGCCCAGCGTGCGCCTGTGGTGCCGCAGGGTACGGCCTATATCATCTATACTTCCGGCACCACCGGCACACCCAAAGGCGTGGTGGTACCATGGTCCGCCCTGACCAACCTTTTGTGCACCATGCAGGATAAACTGGCGTTGGGCGCACAGGAATGCTGGTTATCCGTTACGTCTGTCACATTTGATATTTCCATTCTGGAACTGCTGTTGCCGCTTCAGGCCGGTGCGCATCTGGTGCTTGCCAGACGCGAAACCGTGACAGACCCCACACTGCTGTCCGCCATCGTGCAACACTATGGTGTCACCCTCATGCAGGCCACGCCAACCTTGTGGCAGATGCTGGTGGGGGCCGGGCAGGGCCGGTGTCTGGCGCAGGTGCGCGTGCTTTCTGGCGGGGAGCCCCTGCCAGCACCCCTGGCGTGCACGCTTCAGAAATGCGCGCGCGCTGTCTATAATGTTTATGGCCCGACCGAGACCACAATCTGGTCCACCTTCCATGCCGTCACTGCGGAAGATGGTTCACGCGGCCAGCCCATCCCGGCGGGGCGGCCATTGGCCAATACTCAATGTTATGTTCTGGACCCCGCAGGCGGCCTGCTGCCCGTGGGTACGCCGGGGCAACTGGCTATTGCCGGCGCTGGCGTTGCCACGGGCTATCTGGACCGCCCAGATCTGACACAGGCGGTTTTCCGGCCAGACCCATTCAGCAAAATACCGCATGCGCGCCTGTATCTTACCGGAGATCGCGCCGTCCGGCAGCCTGATGGTACCATCACCGTTCTTGGCCGCACGGATGCGCAGATCAAGATAAAAGGCGTGCGGGCAGAACCGGCGGAAATTGAAGCCGCATTGCTCACTCTGCCCGGCATTGTACAGGCTGCGGTGCGGGTGTGGCCAAAGGCGCAGGGCCCGGTTCTGGTGGCGTATCTGGTGCCTGCTGCTGCCGCACAGGCAGAGACCATCACGCCAGAGGAAGAAGCGCAGAATTTTGCGTTGTTCCGCACCCACTTGCAGGGGCTTCTGCCAGCCCAGATGGTGCCCTCCCGCTTTGTGGTGCTGGCTGCCCTGCCGCTTACGGCATCGGGCAAACTGAATAGAAAAATGCTGCCAGAGCCGGAGGACGCCGAGCATATCCCCCAGCATGAGAGCCCGCAAACAGCGCAGGAACAGCTTCTGTTTACCCTGTGGTCTGATATTCTGGAGCGTAAGGATTTCGGTATAAACGAGAATTTTTTCGATCTTGGCGGAGACAGCCTCGCTGCCGTGCAGGTTGCCACAGCCCTGACTGAACAGGGTTATGAACTCCCCGTGGCCTCCTTGTTTGGTGCGCCCACCATCGCCCGGCTGGCCCCGCTTTTGCAGCACCAGCATGCCGTGCCAGATATGTTTGAGGAAACGGTTGTGCCCTTGCGCGCCGAGGGTACAGGCCAGCCGATTTTCTGTTTTCCGCCCATTCTGGGGGTGTCTCTCGGTTTTATGGCGCTACTGCCGCATCTTCCGGCGGAACGGCCTGTTTATGGTTTACAGGATATGGGGCTGCTGCATGGCCCCCAGCGACCCCAGACCATTCAGCAACTGGCAGAACTCTATCTGGAGCAGATCCGTGCGCTTCAGCCGCATGGGCCGTATAGTTTTGTCGGCTGGTCTATGGGCGGGTTGGTGGCCCATGCTGTGGCGGCCCGTCTGATGGCGGAAGGCGAGCCTCTTTCCGCACTGGTCATGCTGGATACATACCCGCTGCATGATCCGGCAGCGCTGGAGGCCGGTCAGGATCTGGCCCGGATGGATGATACGTGGCTGGTGAAAAACGCCATTGCCATGCTGGGGATCGATTTTTCTGAAAATATGCCAGAAACACTGGATGATCTGGCTGATCGGATTGTAGAGATCATGCTGCCGGAAGCACAGGCTTTTGTGCAGGATGAAGCCGCCTTTTCAACCCTTTTGCAAACCATACGGCAGGGTGTCAGCCATAATCTGGAAATGATGCGTAACTGGCAACCGCAGCGCGTGCAGGCAGACCTGCTGTTTCTGCGCGCCACACAGCGGGGCACGGAAGATGTGGGGGATAACCCTGCTTTCTGGCAGAATTACATAACGGGCAAACTGATGGTGACAGATATCAACTGCACCCATATGGAAATGCTGGACCCAGAAAATGCACCCGTTATTGCAGACCAGTTCATGGAATTTGAGCGGAGGAACCCTGACAGACTCAAAGGCTGCCTGAACAGCCAACAATAGAAAAACAGCGGGGCAGCAGAGTGACGCCTGAGGGCAGAAACAGGTCACGGGACGATATGACCTGTTCTCTCAAACGCTGCGTCAAACACTGTGCAGATCAATCAGGTATTTCTTTTTACGCTTGAAAGCGTTGCCTTTTCGTCCCTTCCTATCGCACCCGCACCCGCACCCGCAC
>NZ_LHZU01000053.1 GCF_001580995.1 Acetobacter senegalensis | reverse complement strand
TGGTGCATAAGGTGGCCGCCACCGTATTCTTGTAAGTTGCCCTGGCTGGTGCCGGTGGCCATCGTCACCAGTAGCGGCGGTGTTCTCCCTCGGCCCTTGGACTTCGTGTCTGCCCCGAAGATCGGGACCCGCCGCACTTACTGCCCGGAGGCCGAACGGTATGCAGGGCACCAGTCTGGCTGGAGAGCCCGGTTCTGTCGGGCACATGAGCCTTCGGCCTGGATACCACCGGCTACTCACTTGCGGGAATTGCGCGAACTGGTGCGTCGCTGCGAGGGGCTGAAGGTCGCGAGAGTTCAGGAAATCAATCGCCAAAAGTCCGGCACGGCATCGCCCGCCGTTGCTGCCTCGATCGCGGCCCATCTGGACTGGCTGGATCGGGAGATCGCAGTTGTCATGGATGCGGTCCAGAAGGTAGTGGCATCCGATCCTGTTCTAAGCCGCAACCACGAACTGCTGCTGAGTATACCGGGGATCGGAATAGTAACTGCCCCGGTACTACTGGCTAAAGTGCCGAACATTGATGAGTTCACCCCGGAGGGTCTTGCAGCCTTCGCCGGCTTGTCCCCTCAGGAATACAGCTCTGGCAGCACGGTACGCCGTCCAGGTCGTATCAGCAGGATGGGATCGGAACGCCTTCGTCGTGCGCTGTACATGTGTGCGCTCAGCAGCAGGCAGGCGCCGCAATCCTGCCCTGGCCGACTTCGTGCAGCGCATGAGGGCGGCAGATAAACCCCCGAAGGTCATCCTGTTGGCGATCGCTCGGAAGCTCCTGGTTTTCGTGCACGCGATCGTTCGATCGCAAAAGCCCTTTGCCTTGCGATCTGGGAATTACGACGGTTATCTAGTCTCAGGAGGCGCCGAGTAGTGTGGTAAGCCGACATTCTGGCATGCCTTCATCAGCCAGTGTCTTGCGCCATGCTGCGAATGCTGCAAAACTCGTTACGATGACCTGTCTCGGTTCCTTCGTCACAGCTTCGTGGTGGCGCTCCATCTAGGAGCGGCTGGGTCATCACGTTCAATTAGCCCCCGATGCCCCCGATGCCGCCGTGACCCAGGTGGCTCGGTGTTTACCACGTCTTCCTGACCGGCGGTCTCCTACAAGGATGCAGCTATGGCTCAGGTTAAAGTCTTTGGTCTTCGATCCACCCTCGATCCTGTTCGCGCCGTGCTTTCCGACGCCATCCACCGTGCGGTTATGGAAGCCTTGGCCTACCCGCCGGAGAAACGCTTTCACCGGTTCTTCGGCTTCAACGATGGCGACTTCTTCTACCCGTCTGATCGATCCGACCGCTACGTCATCATCGAGATCAGCATGTTCGAGGGACGGTCGCCGGCGGCCAAGAAAGCGCTGATCCGCGCGCTCTACCAACACATCCCGGACACGACGGGCATCACGCCTCAAGATATCGAGATAACCCTGTTCGAGACACCCCGCGGCGCATGGGGCATTCGTGGCCTGCCAGGCGATGAGATCGGGCTGAACTACAAAGTGGAGGTATAGCCGACCAGGGAATGCCAGCCGCTATCCTGGCCAAGGTTTGCACCTCCCCATCGTAAGACCCTTAAAGGGTCGGGAGCACGTATAGCTCCCCGTCCCTCATGCCCTTCAACACGGTATCTTGTAAAAGCAGCTTAAGACGCTGTTTTGAAAAAGAATGGTACGCTGGTCTTGCTGTGGGCAACGACGATTGCGGTTGAACGCCGTCGTGAAGGCCCATCATGGGGCCGCCACAGTTGCCTGTTTGGCCCCACAAATCCCTCGCCAGCCAACATCTGCTGATTTTTTACCCAGCTTCTTCGATACGCTCTCGCTTCAGACGATGGTGGAGCGTGCTCAGGAGAGTGCGACGCTTCTCGTTATTTTAATGGAAGCGGGAAGCCGTTCACAGTCAGAACGCCGCCTTCCCAACTGGTATTCCAGACATTCGCGCCGTTTTGCGTATGGCTGACCAGACGGGCCAGAACGAGACCGGCTGCGAGTTTCATCTGTTGGGCTGCACGCGCCTTTTCGATCAGGGATTCCAGTTCCGTTATTTCCAGATGGCCGGATGCTGAGGTCGCGTTGACGTTACCGGTAAGGGTTGCCGTACCATTTCCCTTCAACTGCACGGTGTCGCGTTGCGCGTCAAAACTGGAGATGGTGACATGCACCGCCGGGGCTTGCTCTGCCTTGCCGCCGATAGCCGCCATAAGCGCGGGAAGCTCCGATGCAGGAAGAGAGAACGCAGCATGGGCGGTGGTGGGGAGAAGGTCCTGATTAGCGACATTCCGGAAGGACAGTCCGGTTAGGCCCAGGGTGGCCGCACTTGTGTGGGCTGTGGTGCTGCCTTCCAGTTTAAGGTGAGCCGACCCGATACCGACATGCGCGGTGCCGCGGCTGATTGCAGCACTACTCCATGCCAGATCATAGGTGCCTCCAGCTTTCAGCCCTTTGGCAACGCTCTGGCCCTGTTGTTGCAGCCAGTAAGAGCAGGCAGCGTTGTGGTGGCCCGTCATGGCGGAAACCAGCAGGAGCGATGCCGCATCCGCCTGATTTTGTATGGAATCGTCATCCCCCTCCGGGGCGGTGTAATGCATCTGCTTGACGGTAAGTGTGGTGCTGCCATCCGGCGTGCGTACGGTGGTGTTTTGATACGTCACGCCGTGGGCGGACGTCTGAACCGCACCGTGGTTTATCACAGCGCAGCTTCCGGGTGGTGCCGCCAGTGCCCGCACGGGTGAGGTTGCAAGGTAGGCCAGACCCGCACTCACGAGCATGAGAGAGGCCAGAGGGGGAATGGTGTGTGCTTTCATTTGTGCGTAAAGGTGGCGTAAGCAGACGGCAGACGCAATCTTGATGTGAAAAAATAGTGCGGGTTGGCTGTGCCTTGGGTTACGGACCATACGCCCCGGAAAAAACAGGAAAGACGGTACGCGGCATGTTTGGATTAGATCCGTTTCTTCTCAGCCTGATCGGCACTGTGCTGCTGGCCACGTTTGTTCCCTGCCATGGTGCGGCCGTACCGGTTTTTCGGTGGCTGGCCATTATTGTCATTGCCATGATGTTTTTCCTGCAAGGCGCGCGCCTCTCTCGTAAGGCCGTGGTGGAAGGGCTGACCGCGTGGCGCCTGCATCTGATGATCCTGTGCTGCACGTTTGTGCTGTTTCCGCTGCTGGGTTTGGCGTTGCATGCCGCTTTTCCCGGCCTGTTGCAGAATGAAGTGTGGCTGGGCGTTCTGTTCCTGTGCTGTCTGCCGTCCACCGTTCAATCTTCCATCGCGTTTACATCCATCGGCGGGGGGGACGTGCCC
>NZ_LHZU01000121.1 GCF_001580995.1 Acetobacter senegalensis | reverse complement strand
TACGTCACACGGTCCAGCGCAGGAAAACGGCCCAGCGTCGGAATGGTCGCACCGCCAGTGGCAGTGGTGGGGGGTGTCTGATCTGCCATCGGCTTAGTTCCTGCGTTCAATCACGTAATAGGCCAGCGCCTTCAGGCGGTCGGCTTTTGCTCCAAACGGAGCAAGGTCTTCAATGGCCAGCTTGGTCAGCCGTTCGGCTTCCGCGCGGGCACCATCAATGCCCAGAAGGGCAACAAATGTGGATTTGCCGGAGGCTTCATCTTTCCCGGCGGTCTTGCCCAGTTCTTCAGCCGTGGCTGTAGCGTCCAGAACATCATCCGCAATCTGGAAGGCAGCACCAATGTTGGTGCCGTAGGACCGCAGGCGATGCTGAAGATCCGCATCGGCCTGACCCAGAATGGCTCCGGATTCAGCGGAATAGCGGATAAGGCAGCCGGTTTTCAGGGCGTGCAGATGGCGTACTTCGTCCAGCGGCAGGGCGCGTCCTTCGCCCTCCATGTCAATCATCTGGCCACCGACCATGCCAGCTGCGCCTGATGCGGCCGCGAAAGCAGCAATCAGGGCGATGCGGACGTTGGCACTTTCATGCGTTTGTGCATCGGCCAGAATTTCGAAGGCTTTGGTTTGAAGGGCGTCTCCTGCCAGAATGGCGGTGGCTTCATCAAACTTGCGATGGGTGGAGGGCTGGCCGCGGCGCAGATCATCATCGTCCATAGCGGGCAGGTCATCATGCACCAGAGAATAGGCGTGCAGCATTTCGACTGATGCGCCTACGCGGGCAGACTGCGCTTCGGGCACGCCAAACAGGCTGGCGGTTTCAACAGCCAGATAGCCCCGCAGGCGCTTGCCACCGCCAAGGGTTGCATACCGCATGGCTTCAATCAGACGGGCATCGCCCCCGGTGGTGGGGGGGAGAAGCGCATCAATGGCGCTTTCCACCAGCTTGGCGCGGGCAGACATGTCCTTGCGCAGCAGATCGGCATTGGCAGAAGGCTGCGTCTGGGAAGGGGAGATGGTTGTCGGGTCAGTCATCGACATCTCAATCCAAAGGTTTCATGTCCAGGGCCCCGTTGGCTTTCTGGACGATCGCCTGAACGCGGGCCTCGGCCTCGCTCAGCTTGGTTTCACAATGCTGGCGTAAAGCTGCCCCGCGCTCATAGGACGCAATGGCCTCTTCCAGCTTCATTTGTCCGCCTTCAAGGCCGCGCACGATCTTCTCCAGTTCGGAGAGCGCTTCCTCAAAGGACAAAGCCTCGATGTTATCCGCCATGGCGCAGGTCTTCCTATCCGTCATGAGGCGCAGGCATTACTCCGATAAGTAGGGGTCTGCCAAGTCTTGCTTGGGCAGATCGCCCCAGAAAACATATCGCCCTTACGCCTGAGGTATGTCTGTCCGACGTCTGATTGTGAAGGAAAGGGTGCCATTTTCATCCGTGAAGGCGACCAAAGCGTGTCCTGTTTCACGGCAAAAGACCTGAAAATCCACAATGGAGGCGCGGTCCGTGGTCAAAACGCGCAATTTTTCGCCACTTTCCATGGAACGGAGACGTTTGTTGGCTTTTAGAACCGGAATAGGGCAACTCAGGCCCCGCGCATCGAGAAGAGCCTCATTCATGACACATAGCCTTGTATAGAGAGACAGAGATGTGTGATTGCATATTTTCCTGAATTATCACATGCCGCATGGTGTTTGAGTACTGCCGGAATAAAGACGTTAGGTTCTGTATGTCAGATTATCGCCTTGGAATCGATCTTGGAGGAACCAAGATCGAGATTGCTGCCCTCGACCCCGATGGGAAAATTCTTCTCCGTCGCAGGGAGGCGAACCCCGGTTCTTATGAACAGCTTCTGGCAAAAATTCGGCAGATGGTGGAAGCCGCCAAGGCGGAGACCAGTCCGGCTGCTACGGTGGGGATTGGTATCCCGGGCGCGATTGACGCCAGAACCCGGTGTGTCAAGAACGCCAATGCGACATGGCTGAATGGTCGTCCTTTTGGGGATGATCTGGAACTGGCGCTTGGCTGCCCTGTGCGTGTGGAGAATGATGCCAACTGCTTTGCCCTCTCTGAAGCCATTGATGGGGCGGCAGCAGGGCGCAAGGTGGTGTTCGGCGTTATTCTGGGGTCAGGCGTAGGCGGTGGTATCATTGTTAACGGTCACCCGCTGACCGGCCTGCACCATATCGCGGGTGAATGGGGGCATATTCCGCTACCGTGGGTGAAGGAAGACGAATTTCCGATGCCGCGCTGTTTCTGCGGTAATAGCGGGTGTCTGGAACGTTTTCTCTGTGGTTCTGCGCTGGCTGAATCGTGGAAAGGTAAAGGGGAACGCAGCACTCAGGGGATTGAAGAGGCTGCTGCTGCCGGCGATGAGGCTGCCATCCGGGCGCTGGACCTGTATGTGGACCGTCTGGGGCGTGCCTGTGCGCTGGTGATCAACCTGATTGATCCAGATGCGATTGTGCTGGGAGGGGGCGTTTCTAACCTTCAGACAATTTACGACCGTGTGCCTGATGTGATGAAACAGTATGCCATTACGCCGACCTGTGACACCAAGTTGCTGAAAAATCAGCATGGCGACAGTTCCGGCGTGCGCGGTGCCGCGTGGCTGTGGGGGGAATAGTTTTTTCACAGACCGCGATCATTCTCAGGGGAATGCTCGTTTAAGCAGACTATCTAAATATAGGCGTCTTATTGAAGCCTGATACCGGAACTGGAAAAAGCGCCCTTTAAGGTAAAGGGCGCTTTTTTTGTATCAGAACGGAGCGTCAATATCGACGACGTCAATCAGTTTGTGGTTGACGAATTCCTTGATGCCCAGGCCGATCAGTTCGCGGCCATAACCGGAGCGGGCAACACCGCCGAACGGCAGATCCGCTTTAACCATGGTCGGATGGTTCACATACACCATGCCGGTGTAGATCTGTTCTGCCACCTTCACGCCGCGTTTTGTGTCCTTGGTGAAGACGGAGCCACCAAGACCAAACGGAGAATCGTTAGCGATGCGGATGGCATCGGCTTCATCCTTCGCGCGGTAAAGCTGGGTGACGGGACCAAAGAATTCCCAGTGACGGGCTTCATTGTTCTCGTGCAGGTTGGTCATCAGCAGCGGCTGGAAGAAGGCTCCTTTTTCCGGAACCGGCGCGCCAATTACTTCAACAACGGCACCGTGCTTCTTGGCTTCTTCAACCTGAGCTTTCAGATCATCAGCAGCTTTTTGCGAAGACAGGGGCGCAAGTGTGGTGGACGGATCCATCGGATCACCCGCCTTCAGTTTTGCCACTTCCGCTTTGTAGATTTCCAGGAACTGATCATACACGGCATCGGCCACAATCAGGCGCTTTGAAGAGACGCAGACCTGTCCAGCATTCCAATGGCGACCAAAAGCAGCCCATTTCGCTGCTTTTTCAATATCAGCATCTTCCAGAACAATGAAGGCGTCCGCACCACCGAGTTCCATGGTGGCTTTCTTCAGAGCCTTACCTGCAATGCTGGCAACAATCGCGCCAGCGCCTTCCGAGCCGGTGAGTGCTACGCCACAAACGCGCGGATCTTTCAGGATCACTTCTGTATGGTGGCGGGCTGCATACAGGTTGCGGAACGCACCCTTGGGCAGGCCCGCTTCAATCATAAGCGCATCGAAGATGGCGGCGCACTGCGGCACGTTGGATGCATGTTTCAGCAGCACCGTATTACCGGCAGAAAGCTGCGGCGCGATAATGCGGGCGATCTGATAGTAAGGGAAGTTCCAGGGTTCGATTGCAAAGACAATCCCCTGAGGCTGGTGCACCAGAACTGCTTCGCCTTCCTTGGGATCGGCAACCGGCAGTTTTTCCGGCTTCAGCAGGTTTTCTGCATTCTTGGCGTAATATTCAAAAATCTCTGCCGAGAGAATGGTTTCCAGCTTGGCTTCTTCATACAGCTTGCCCATTTCGAGCGTAAGAAGCTTGGCATATTTATCAATATCACGACGCAGAATGTTTGCCGCGGCTGTCATGACCTTGGCGCGATCAGCAAAGGAAACATGCCGCCAGGACGTGAACGCTTCATAAGCGTCATTCAGAGCGGTCTGGACTTCCTGGTCCGTTGCGTCGGGAAACGTTTTGAGTGTTTCACCGGTATAAGGGTTAGTTGTCGCGTAAGCCATAATTTCCGTAAATCCGGGGTTAGAGGTTTAACTATTAAAGAGGATGGGATGGCAGAGTACAGTGTCAAGTCCCATCAGGTGCAAGAGACGCCCCACAAAGAGACAAATAGGCGAGAGCTGAAAAAACAGCGTTGTTATTGTCCTGCGAACTATTCAATTGCACTATAATTCAGAACTTTCTTTCTGTCTGCATTGGCCTCTTTGTATTTCTAAACTGGCTGGCATGGTGATGGTTGCCAGAAAGCAAAGTCAATAGTGTAGCCCATTGTTGGCAGGCAGCAAAATGAACGTCTGATATCCAGATCAGAATGACGGCGTGCGTGTAACACGATCCCCTGACAGGCATCGGAACTGGATGTGGCCGATATGGAACGAAAGATCTTTTTAGTCACCCGAGGGTTGTCTCAACGCAACGGGAGCATGTCAAGAGAGGGGAGAAGGGTAATAAAATTTCGCCATCTAATATGAATTTCTGGTTAACAAAAGGACAGGCGGCTTTTTAGGAAGAGAGGAATGTCATTCCCTCATGAACGCGGCGTGAGAGGTATTGGTTGAGAAAATGAATAATAAAAAATTTAGTCACGCATAATAAAAGGAAGAAATGTTCAATTATAAATATTAATTTAATAATTATCTTGGAATATTTGACATTCACAAATAATTAAAAATAAGCTCGGTGAAGGCATGAAATTAATAAAACGAACAACTGAGCGTGTTCCGCTCTAAATTTCAGAACGAAAAAATGCAATTTTTATTCTTGCTCTCTTTGTTGGGTTCAAGAGATGATCTGTCTGTTGCGAAATCGAACTGAAAAACCAAGCAGAAAGCCACGTCTCTCACTTGCAAGGTGTGCAAGTGCGCAACAATGATCACGAAAAGTTGTTAATTGTTACGGAGACGCTTTTCTTTCTGCTGCTTTTCGCTCAAGCAGCCATGCAAACGGTTTCTCACCAAGGGCAGCACAATGATCACTCTAAAAACACGTCACGGTCGGTTCGTCGCTGCCATCCTTAGCAGTACTTTTTTGTTCTACGAGTATGGCTACGCGGCTCCTCTTCCTCATTCAGCCTCAAAAGGGCATGCGTCTGCGTCTCCTCATAAAGCGCGAACAGTGCGAGCGGCGCAGCCTACTCATCGTCCGGCAGGGCCGGTAAGGAGTCAGGCGGGTGAAGAAGTGGAAGTGGCTGTCAATCGTGCCGGTGGGGGCGGCATGATGCGGCGCGAAACAGCGCCCCGTGCGGTTCAGACCGTTACCAAGCGTTTTATCGCCATGCAGAGCCCGACTAATACGGCGCTGGATCTGGTGAAAAACCTGCCGAGTGTAAGTGTTTCAACAAATGATTCTTCCGGTATTCTGGGTGGAGCCATCAATATCCGCAGTCTGACCGATTCAGATATGGGTATTCTTCTGAATGGCGTGCCTGTGGCCACAGCGTATTATTTGAACCAGAACGTCGATTCAGAAAATCTGGATCATGTGAGTATCACCCCGGGATCTGCCGAAATCAATCTGCCTGTGACATCTGCCGCTGCGGGCGTTATGGACGCCGGAACCATTACGCCGGACCACAAATTTGGCGGCATGATGGATTTTTCCTATGGCACCAATAACATGTCACGCGAGTTTCTGCGCGTGAACAGTGGTGACATTGGGAACAGCGGCGTGCGGGGGTATCTGTCCTTCTCGCATGAACATGCCCGTAACTGGATTGGGCCGGGCACGAACGAAAGACGCCATCTGGATTTCGGGGCGCGCAAAGATTTCGATAACGGGTCCTTTATTGATCTGTTCGCCAGTTGGAACCATCAGTTTACGTCCATGCCGCTTTATCCGACATCACAGCAGTTTTTTGACAAGAAAAACGGGCGCGGCACTTTTTCCTACACATCCGAATACAACCCTGCCAATCCATCCCGCTACGTTGGGCTGGTAGGGAATATGTGGGACCAGTTTTTTATTACTGCGCCCGTGCATCTTGTCTTGCCCAAGAAGTTCACGTTCGATTTCAAACCGTACTATGTCTATAACGGCGGTTATTCCTACAACGGCTCACTCTTCAATGCGACGACAACGCCTGTGACGCTCGGCCCCGATGGTGCGGCGCTGAGTGGAAGTGTGCCTGCGACGTCAAATTATAGCGTGTATCGTCCTCACGCAGGGGCGGTTGCGGAACTGAGCTACAAGATTGATCGTCACAATACGTTTTCTCTCGGATATTGGTTCGACTATCAGGATAACCAAGTAAACAATCTGTATTCGATTGCGACCGAAAACGGGAACAAGAATTTCCCTTATGCGGCAGGCACAGGGTTTTATCAGAACGGTTCCCGCTACATGCCGTATCAGGGAGATTCAGGCTGGTATAACCATTCGCTTTTTGTGCGTGATGTGGCCCGTTATCTGGATAACCGGCTGGAAGTGAATGCCGGGTTCAAGGTTTCCATGATCAATCGGTGGAGCCGGAATTATGCCAGTTCCGCGCCGCGCACGGCAGAAAACACTGTTGTCCCGCTTCCTCAGTTGGGGATCGGCTACAAGATTGATGATCACAACCAGATCTATATCAATGCGGAAGGGGATTACCGTATGCCGGATCCGGGATCTCTGTCTTCCGTGTTTGATGCGCAGACAGGTAGCTATGTGGGTAATCCCTACAACGCGAAGCCGCAGTATCTGATCAAGGAAGAACTCGGCTGGCGTTTTGATAATAAATACCTGATGGCGGACCTGAGCCTGTTCAACTATTCCATCACTAACCGTCTGGTCGCAACCAGTGTGTATGTGAACAATCAGGCTATCAGCACCACCATCAATGCAGGGAACCAGACAGCGCGCGGATTTGACGCCATGATTGCCGCGCACCCCATTCATCATTTCAGCCCCTATGCGTCCATTGAGTATCTGAATGCCACAATGGACTCAAACCTGCCCACCACAGGCTTGCTGAATGGCACCACTGTTGCGGATTATCTGCCCACTAAAGGGAAAAGGGCGGTTATGGCGCCGCATGTGCTGGCGAATATTGGCCTGACGTATGATGACGGAAAGTTCTTTGGCAACTTTGCTGTGCATTATACATCCGCGCAATATACAACGTTCATGAATGATGAGAAAATTCCAGGATATTTCACGGATTCCATTACTGTTGGTTACCATTTTCCAAGTTTTGGTTTTGTTAAAGCGCCAACGTTCCGTCTGAACTTCAACAATATCACCGGCAGTTTTGTCCGCACAGGAGCCTACGGCCTGACCAACAATGCCCATGCGGCAACGGGTATTTACGGCAGCGCTATTTCTGCAAGTGGGTCTCCGACATACTATCTCTACCCGCGTTTTAATATGACAGGCACTGTCTCACTCGCATTCTGATACGTGTAAAAATGGCGGTGTTCCCGGGAAGGTGAGACACCGCCAGACTTTAAGGCCAAGTTTAGAGGCCTCTTCCTTACAAAAAGAGAAGGTTTTTTCGGGAAAGCTGAGGGAAAATCCTTCTTTTTACCTTGTTCCGACTCTAAAATGAATGAGTTATTGGAAGTTGAAGAATGCATAAAAGAGAACGTGCTTTTAAAACACTGGCGTTGTGGGGGGTGTTGACCACAACGACCATACTGGCAACGCAATCTGCTGGTGCTGCCCCGCCCAAGCTGGAGCCAAAGGTGATTGTGGTGGCCGGATGGGAAAATGGCGCAGATACCGGCGACGCTCCAGGTGAATATCAGTTCTGGGTGGAGCGCCAACATCTGGATGAGCGTGTGCCTGTAGCCGGAATTCCAACGCAGATCCTGCGGCGTAATTCGGACGGTGTTTATGGAATTGTCCTGAAGGATGGTGTGACGGATCTGGTTGCTTTGGCGCTTGATCCACATTTTGACCTTCATCATACCTACTGGATTTTTACGGGGATTTCCGGTGTTAACCCCAATGTGGCCTCTGCAGGAAGTGTGGCTTGGGCGCGCTGGGTGGTTGATGGAGATGCGCTGCGGGAAATAGATGATCGTGCCATCCCAAAAGGCTGGCCATATGGTCTCTACGCTATCGGGGCAGAGAAACCCAATACGCTTCCCAATGATCCCAACCATTATGGTTCGGTTACCGATGTAGCGGAACTGACAAAAGCATACCCGCTCAACCGGGGCTTGGAGCACTGGGCCTATACCATCAGCCGCAATGTGCCTCTGCGCGATGATCCTGTGCTAGCGGAGCGGCGGACGCACTGGGCTGGATACCCAAACGCCCAGAAGCCTCCGGTTATTCTGGAAGGCGAGACATTAGGGGCGTTGCGTTACTGGCATGGCGCACAGCGCAACCAATGGGCCGAAGACTGGGTTCGTTTATGGACTAAAAACCAGGGCCGGTTTGTCATGACCAATGAGGAAAGCCAGACCAATCAGGTAGAAATGCGGTTGCTGGCGCGCTTTGGTTACATTGATCCCGACCGTATCATGGTGTTGCGCTCGGGGAGCAATTTCAGTATGCCGCCGCCCCATATGTCCATCACGCAGTCCATGGGTGATGAAGGACCGGGGCAGGTAGCCGCCTTTGATAACAATGAGCGAGCAGGCGCCCCTGTTATCGCTGAGCTCATCGCACATTGGGATCGCTATCGCGCCCATATTCCTTCTGTTCCGGAGAATACCCCATGAGATCTTTATTCCGTTCGTCTGCGGCCTTGTTTGGGGCAGCTTTACTTGCAGGATGCGCTACGCCGTCAACGCCCCAACAGGCGACAGGCAAGCCGTGGGACATTCGGGCCGTCGTGCTGACAACTTATGAAATAGGTCAGGATAGCGGGGACCGAGCAGGCGAGTTTCAGCCTTGGGTTGAAGGGGAAAAGCTGAGCGAGAAAGTAGCGTTCCCGGCCGGTGTGCATGACATTTACACGGATCCTGCGCATCATATTCTTTATGTGGTAACAGGCACAACGCTCTCGCCAGCGGCATCCTCCGTGATGGCTTTGGGGTTTGATCCGCGGTTTGATCTGAGCAAAGCTTATTGGGTTGTGTCTGCCATTTCCGGTTTTGATCAGCAGGTCGCCTCTGTTGGTTCGGTTTCCTGGGCTGACTATGTTGTCAGTGATATCAGCAAATATATTGACCCGCGGGAGGCACCCAAGAGTTGGCCTTACGGGTATTACATGATTACGGCTGAAAAACCGAACCAATATATTACCTCAGGTAGTGATAGCCCGGATGGCAGTATTGACCATGCCATGAGCTACAAGCTTAACTCCGCTTTGGTGAAATGGGCTTACGATCTCACCAAAGATCTGGTGCTGGAAGATTCTCCCGCTTTGCAGGCAGAACGGAAACGCCGGGTTACCAAAGCTGCCAAACAGATGCCGAGCGTTGTTGTGGGCGGTGATTTTGCTGCGGATGCCTTCTGGCATGGCAAGATCATGACGCAATATGCGCGGGACTGGGTCAAAATGCTTACTCAGAACCAGAGCCAGTTTGTTGAAAGCAACATGGAAGATGCCGGTATCATGGAGGCTATGAAACGCCTGACACATGCCGGACGTGCAGACATTAACCGGGTTCTGATCTCTCGTAGTGCTTCCAATTATACGGAGCAGGCTCCGGGGCAGACAGCCGTACAGTCTGCGAATGATACGTTCTCGGGCGAAGCGCAGGCTTTGGAGAACGGATATCGGGTGGCGGCCAAGGTTCTTCACGAAATTGTGGATAATTGGCCGCGTTTTGAAAATGGAGTGCAGTGAATTCTGCGTTGCGGATTTTCAGCCTGTAGAGCGATCATTGCTCTGCTGGCTGAAAAAGGCCTGTTAAAGGCGATCCAGCCGAAGCGGCAGGACAATGCGTGCCTGAAAGCCTCTGGGTTGGATATTGCTGAGAGATAAATGGCCGTGATGGCGGGCGATAATGGCGTCAGCAATGGAGAGGCCAAGACCAAGCCCACCATCTGAGGCGCGTGCAGGGTCCAGCCTGTAAAACGGAAGAAGGGCAGAGGGCTGCAGCGTATCTGGAATACCCGGCCCGTTATCTTTGACATCAATCACGGCATGATTTTTTTCTTCATGCAGATGCACATCAACATGTGTGCCGTATTTCAGGCCATTTTCGATAAGATTGCTGACGGCGCGCTCAAGCGCTGTAGCCTGGCAAATGCATGTCAGGTGGGAAGGGCCGGTATAAGTGACATTCTGGCCTACGGCGCTGTATTCCAGGCAGAGGCTTTCAAGGAGAGAACTGAGGTCTGCATTTTCCGCGCGCTCGGCTTCTGTCTGTTCCTTCAGAAAATAGAGTGCTCCATTCAGCATTTTTTTCATGAGTGTGAGGTCATGATGCATGGCTTCGGGAGAGGCTTCTTCTCCCCCCAGCTCCAGACGCATGAAAAGGCGCGTAAGGGGGGTGCGAAGATCGTGCCCTATGGCCATAAGCATGCGTGTTCGCTCGTCCACTGACGCGGCAATGCGCGCCTGCATGCGGTTGAAGGCATGTGTCAGGCGTCTGACCTCTGTTGGGCCTTGTATGGGTATGGGGGCGGGCGAAATATCATAGCCAAAAGCGTCTGCGCTGGCTGCAATGTTCCGTAAGGGACGGCTGATATGCCAGATACTCCAGAATGTGAGGGGCAGGATGATGGCCAGGAGAGAGAGCAGGGAAATGGTGAGCGGCATGGTCAGCCGCATGATGTGATGGAAATGGAGCGGTGGGTGGTCGTAAACACGAACGCTGATGTTATCCCGAGGAAGCGAGATGTAAGTGAATGGGTTGCCCCTTGTGTCAGGTGCGCAGTTTTTGGTCTCGATATCGCGTTCGTATAGGTTGAGCCGTAGAACAAGGATCCGTTTCATGGAGTTTGTGATCGGGTTTGGAGGGAATTCCCGGCACAGGAAAGGTTGCCCGATAACGAACGTAATGTCGGCGTTTGAGATATTTTTTGCAATGCGGGCACGGTTTTCCGGCGGGGCCGCCTGCAGGGCTTGAATCCCTGTTTCTATGGCGAGGGCATTTGTCCATGGACCATGAGGAAGGGGAGGGATGTCAGGCCGAAAGAGAAAAAGCAGAAATGAAGTGATGCTCAGGGTAATGAACATGCTGAGAGAAACCAGCATGACCATCTGGCCATAGATGGAACGAGGGTAAAACCTCAGGCGTAGCTTCATGATCTGATGGTGTCGGGATCAAAAATATATCCATCTCCGCGGATGGTGCGAATGAGTTCAAGCTGACGGCCCTGATGAGACAATTTGCGCCGTAGCCGGCTGATCAAAAGATCGATAGCGCGTGAATCCACGTTTTTTTCTTCTCCATGCATACGGGCAAGGAGCTCCTCACGCGGGAAGACGCGTTGTACATTCTGGCAGAAAATGAGTAAGAGATCGGTTTCTGAGCCGGTAAGGGCAATGCGGATGCCTGTTTGAGCGTATAGAGCGCGCTTGGCAGGTTCAAACAGCCAGTTATCAAAGCGATACTGGAGCGTCTGGTCTGCTGCCGGGAGTGTAACAGGGGAGGTTGTGCGCCGCAGAACAGCGCGTATCCGCGCCCCCAGTTCTTCCAGATCAAACGGCTTGGAAATATAATCGTCCGCGCCAAGGTCGAGCCCGGAGATACGGTCCCGGAGGTCATTCAGGGCGCTGAGCATGACAATGCGGGTGTCAGAAAACTGGCGCAGGTGGCGGCAGATGGTCTGTCCGTCTTCCTGTGGTAGCATGAGGTCCAGAAGTGTCAGGTCCACAGGGGCGTTCTGTTGAACGGCCATTACCTCAGCCAGGGTGACGGCGGTCGAAACCTGATACCCTAAACGCTTGAGGTAGCGTTGGAGCAGACCGCAGATTTCCGGGTCATCTTCCACAACCAGAATGTGCGGGATCTCGGCCTCAAGTGAAGGTGTCTGTTTCTCGGATACACACGAGGAGGAGGATGGAGGATTATGTGCGGACAACGTGCTCTCCCTATCATCTGGCCACTGATGACTGGGGCTCAGGAATGGTCTGATGAAAACGCGCAGAAGACATCATTCCAAGGGGATCCCGTGGGTTGGTTGCCTGATTGTATTGCGTGAGGTGTTCAGAACACCAGATATATTACAAGAGCCTGATTGATCCCTCCAACCATAAAGACAAAAAGTTCTATGATGAAGGGGAGGGATGCTTTTGTGTCAAAGCTGAAAAACAGGAAAAGCAAATGGGGTATAAAAATGACGTAGAGGCATCGCCTGACCGATAACGGACTCATCATGTAAGATGGTATCAGATCTTAACATCTGAAACGCCTTACGAGGCAGCGATTATATTGTATGGGAGTGATTGGCTGGGAGACCTGGATTCGAACCAGGGCTGACCGGGTCAGAGCCGGTAGTTCTACCGCTAAACTATCTCCCAGCAAGGAGATTTCTGGAAACCGTTAGCGTCGGCTTCCGCGTCGGTGAGGCTCTCCTACCACCGGGAAATGGGGCGTGCAAGAGGGAATGCAAAAAGAATTCTGATTTTGATGCATATTTGTCTTGCTCCTTCGGCGTCACTCCCCAAAAATAGATCTTAACATTGTAACAACCTTTTAACTGATAGGACCGGACAGATGGATCACATCCCCCCCTGGGCCGGCCGCCCGGGCAGACCTGTCTTCGCTTCTTCTTATCCTCGGCATAATGAGGACGATCTTTTTGCGGCCCTTGATCTGGGAACCAACAACTGCCGCCTGATGGTGGCCGCCCAGACATCTGGTGGTTTTCGGGTAGTAGACAGCTATAGCCGTATGGTGAAGCTGGGCGAAGGCCTGCATCATACAGGCCGACTGGCCGAGACTGCCATGGAACGAACGCTGGATGCACTGCGCACCTGTGCGGACCGTGTAGGGCGGCGGCAACTGAAGGATATTCGGGCGGTGGCGACGGAAGCCTGCCGCCGGGCGGAAAATGGCTCGGTTTTTCTGGATCGCGTGCGAGCCGAAACCGGATTTGACATCAGAATTATTTCCGGGCGGGAGGAGGCCTGCCTGGCAGTGGAGAGCTGCGCCAACCTCATTCATAATCCACGGTTTGGCCCGCCGCGTAATCGTGCGTTGCTGTTCGATATTGGTGGCGGATCGACCGAAATTGCATGGGTGAGGGTTGATCCTTTCCGGCAGGCGCAGGAACTGATCGGGTACCTGAGTCTGCCGATTGGCGTTATTACGCTTTCCGAGCAGTTCGGCCCGGGCAGCAGCCATGATGCTGGCTGCTATAAGGAGATGGTCGCCTATATTCGGCAGTCCTTGCAGCATTTTGAAAGCGTGCATCGTATTGGGCCGGAAATCAGGCGGCGGCAGACACGCTTTATCGGCACGAGCGGCACCGTGACGACGCTGGCCAGCCTTGTGCTCAATCTGCCACGCTATGCGCGTGCGGCTGTTGATGGCTCCCTGTTACCCTCCGCTAGTGCGCGGCGTGCCGTGCGGATGCTGCAAAAAATGGGCGTGCACGGGATTGAAAAGCATCCGTGTATCGGGCCGGACCGCGCGTTGTTTGTGTTGCCGGGCTGTGCCATTTTTGAGGCCATTCACGAGACCTGGCCTATTGAAGATATCATTGTGGCTGATCGTGGGTTAAGAGACGGCATGGTTCTGCGTATGATCCGGAAGGCTGGGCTGCCACCACGGCGTTACCAGCGTTCTCCCATGCTTGGCCCCATACCTTTTCAGCACTCTATCCAAGCGACAGGATCATGAGCGAGCATAAACCCGGCGGTGGCCGGACCAACCAGCCTTTGCGTGTACCCGGTCGTGCGCGCAAAAGCAGCGCTACTCCCGGCGTTGGCATAAGCCAGGACGATTCAGATGCGCCGCGTACGCTGCGCACAAAGGCTGTTTCCCTCCGCACGGCGCGCGGGCGTACCACTGCGCAGCAGCGCTGGCTGGCGCGGCAGTTGAATGATCCGTATGTGCAGGCTGCGCATAAGCAGGGCTGGCGCTCACGCGCGGCGTTCAAGCTGATTGAGCTGGATGATCGCTTTCATCTCATCAAACCCGGTATGCGGGTTGTTGATCTGGGGGCGGCACCCGGTGGATGGACACAGGTAATTGTCAAACGCGGAGCGGAGCGGGTGGTCGGGGTGGATCTTCTGCCAGTTGATCCTGTGGCCGGGGCGGAAATTATTGAAGGTGATTTTACCGATCCCACAATGGCCGAACGCTTGACATCCCTGCTGGATGGCAAGGCTGATCTGGTGCTGTCTGATATGGCCCCCAACACAACGGGGCACGGACCGACAGACCATATGCGGATTATTGGTCTGGCGCAGGAAGCCTTGTATTTCGCCTTTGAAATTCTGGCGGAGGGCGGTGGCTTTGTTGCCAAGGTCTTTCAGGGCGGGTCAGAGAAAGAGATGCTTGATACGCTCAAGCAGGCTTTTACGCAGGTGCGTCATGCCAAGCCGCCAGCAAGTCGTAAGGATTCAAGTGAACTGTACGTGGTTGCAACCGGTTTTCGGCCAGAACGTTTGAAAGCGGCTGTCTCGGGGTAACCTGTCTGTAATGGTGCATCTGGCTGTGCTTTGTTAGGTAAGGCGCGCCAGATGAAGTGTCTGAAAATGTCCTGCGATTAAAAAAGAGGGCAGAGTTTTTTTAAGAACAGTATTTTTATCTGTCTTTTCTATTTGAAGTAAAAAGGCAGAGCGATCTTTGGTTCCAAAAACTCATTCGCGCGCTTGAGCGCCAAGGCAGATAATGAACATTTCCCTGTGAGCGGGAGCGGGTGGATATTGATCTAGTTTACCAGGAAATATATCTAACTAGATAGTGCATTTTTCTTTGGATGAAGAAGGGGGCTTGGCTCTCAGGCTGCTTGCCAGACGGAGTCAAGGCTCCATGCCGAGGCGTATGCACGCTTTTACTTTTCCTGATGAGACCGCCATTTAGAGGCTTTGATCAAAGGACAGTGTCGGGAAAATTTTCAAAAATAATAACTTCTGCAAAAGGAAGAAAAGAGTATGCATCCTCACGAAAAACGTGCGTTTGGCCGGAGTGGGCTTGATGTAACAGCATTTGCTTTCGGGACAGCGCCTCTTGGTAACTTCGCCCAGGAAGTAGGCGAGGAAAGCGCCCAGGCCATGATAGAGCGGGCGTGGAATGCAGGAGTGCGATTTTACGATACATCCCCCATGTATGGGCATGGGTTGGCGGAACTGAGGCTGGGACAAGCCCTGCGCTGGAAAAACAGGGATGATTTTATACTGTCCTCCAAAGTCGGACGACGGCTTTCAGCCGCCAAGCGGGCGGAGGTCGAGTTTTTTCCGTGGAAAAATGCAGCCCCCAACAAAATGACGTTTGATTACACCTACGATGGCACCATGCGTTCCATTGAAGATTCCTTGCAGCGGCTGGCACTGGAGCGGATTGATGTCGTTTTTATTCACGATATCGATCGTTTTACTCAGGGAGATGCTCAACCAGAGGTTTTTCGGACCGCAATGGAAGAAAGCTGGAAGGCTTTAGAGCAATTACGGTCAGAAGGTGTGGTCAAGGCGATCGGAGTTGGGGTGAATGAGTGGGAGGTTTGCCACGAGGCGCTTAAACAGCGGGATTTTGACTGCTTTCTGCTGGCTGGCCGCTATACTTTGCTGGAACAGGACGCTCTGGAGGAATTCTTGCCTTTGTGCGAGGAGCGGGATGTAGCCGTGCTGGTTGGAGGCGGTTTTAATTCCGGTATTCTGGCAAAAGGTGCGGTAGAGGGCGCTAAATATAATTACGCCCCAGCGCCCAAACATATTCTGGAGCGTGTTGCCAGAATAGAGGCGGTGTGTCGGGATCATGGCGTGCCGCTGCCCGCAGCGGCCTTGCAGTTTGTTGTTGCGCATCCTGCTGTTCCCACTTTCTGCGCCGGGACCAGCACTTTGGCGCAACTTGAGCAAAACCTTGAATGGTTCAGCTTCCCTATTCCGGCTGCTTTCTGGGCAGATTTGAAGGAACAACGGCTCCTGCGGGAAGACGCGCCCGTGCCGGTGTAGAACCGCAAAGAGTATCCGGCCAGAAAATGTCGTCACAGCGCGGATTGTCAGGCAAGCCAGTTTGATTGCTGACATCGGAAGGTGGCTGGTATCATGATGAAGAAACAGGACGCGTTAAGGAAGAAGCGGTGGACGAACTTTTCTGGCAGAAAAAATGGGAACAGAACCAGATAGGATTTCATGAGCCAACGCCGCATTCATTTCTTGTTCAATATTTCTCATCCCTGCATTTGAAGAAAGGCGCGTGCGTTTTTGTTCCTTTGTGCGGGAAAAGCCTGGATATCCATTGGTTGCTCACTCAGGGTATAACGGTAGTGGGCGTGGAACTGAGCCGTATTGCCGTTGAAAGTCTGTTTCAGGAACTGGGTTATACGCCGAGCGTGACAGAGTGGGATGGTGGCGTAACTTTTGAAGCCGGTAAGCTCCGGGTTTATGTAGGGAATGTTTTTGATCTCACGACACAGGAACTCGGGGGCGTCAGTGCGGTATATGATCGGGCGGCCCTGATCGCATTACCTGAAGCTATGCGCCATAAGTATGCAGCCCACATTGTTTCCATCACTCAAGCGGCTCCTCAACTGCTGATTACTCTGGATTATGAGCAGGCGCTTCGGAAGGGGCCTCCTTTTTCAGTGGGGGAGGAGGAAGTGCGGCTGCTTTACGCAGCCTCTTATGAGCTTGAAATTCTGGAACGCGAAGACGTTGAGGGCGGCCTGAAGGGGGTTTGCCCCGCGGTGGAAATGATCTGGCACCTTAAGCCCCTTTCAAAATAAGCTTTGAAAGGGGAGGAACGTGTTCCCTCATTCTTTCTTCCTAAATGATGTCTCCGGGTTACGGGAGGCGAGAGAGGCCTTCCAGAATGAGGGACCATAGGCCAGCATCATCTACCGAGCGAAGGAAGGTGGCGTTGGCGGGGCGCTCTGTCACCTGCCACCAATCTACAACTGTTGCGCCCAGCGTGAGCGGGCTGGCAACTTCTACCTCTACGTTGACCTTTTTGCCTGCAAAGAGATGGGGAGCCAGCACGTACCCTACCGTGCAGGGATCATGCAGCGGGGCACCCGGCCAGCCATATTTGTTCAGGTCAAAGCGCGCGGAGAAATTCAGCATGGCATGGGCCGCTGTGGCGCATTGGCCTGTGAGGGCCGCCAGCGCTTCCAGTCGATCAGGTGTGATCAGAAAACTGTGGGTGATATCCAGCGGCACCAGAGTGAGCGGCAAACCGCTATTCAGCACGATGGCCGCGGCATCAGGGTCTGCAAAGGCGTTAAATTCGGCTGCCGGTGTAATGTTGCCTGTCTCAGACCAGGCACCGCCCATTGCAACAACCTGCTTCAGCCGCCCCACTGTTTCTGGTGCCTGAATCAGGGCTGTAGCCAGATTGGTCATGGGGCCAATGGTGACAAGGGTAATGCTGTTGGCAGGATGAGCGGCAAGTGCTTCCAGAAGAAACGTTACGCCGTGCTGCTTTTCTGGCACATGGCGCGGAGTGGGGAGATCAGGGCCGTCCATCCCGGTCTGGCCATGCACGTGTGCGGCCGTAATGGGGGCGCGACGGATAGGGCGCGGGCAGCCTTTGTAAACCTTGATATCTTGCCGTTTGGTGAGTTCAAGGATTTTACAGGCATTTTCGGCGGTCTGTTCTACAGAGACATTTCCGGCTGCGGCAATAATGCCCAGCAGGTCAATCTGTGGGGATGCCAGAGCCAGCATGATGGCAATGGCATCATCCTGTCCGGGGTCTGTATCAATAATAAGTTTCTGCCGGTCCAAAACTGTCTCCGTCTCTGGTGCTGGCGTATGGTCTTACAAGAGAATGATGCCTGCAATAGCGGCGCTCATGAAATTGGACAACATGCCCGCCAGCACGGCACGCGCGCTGATACGCGCCAGTTCAGCACGCCTTTCCGGGCACTGGCTGCCAAACGCTGCCACAAGGATGCCAATGGAGCTCAAGTTGGCAAAACCGCAGAGCGCGAAGGCGGCAATAGCCCCGCTGCGTGCTGAGAGAGCCCCGTTCTGGAGCGAAGGACCAAGATGCAGGTAAGCAACAAATTCGTTGATGACCAGTTTCAGCCCCAGAACGGAGCCCACAATACTGCATTCACCTGCCGGAACGCCCAGAAGCCACGCTATGGGGGAGAACAGCAAGCCAAACAGATATTCCAGAGACAGAAAAGGCATATGGATCAATGGCCCCAAAGCCTGAAATCCGCTGTTAACCAGGGCAATCAGCCCGATGAAGGCAACCAGTGTGGCCGCCACGGCCACTGCTGTTTTGGTGCCTTTTAATGCGCCTTCGGTAATGGTTTCAAAAAAAGCGTGATTATAGGACGAACGCCCGGCGGCCAACGTATCAACCGGGCTGCCTGCTGCGCGTGGGGCCAGAATTTTTGCGAACATCATTCCGCCCGGAATGGCCATGAAGGAGGCTGCCACCAGATAATGAGCAGGCACGCCTAGGCCCACATATCCAACCAGCGTTGCCCCTGACACTGATGCCGCCCCGCTGCACAGTACGCTGAATAGTTCGGTCGGGGCCATGGTGCGCAGATAAGGCCCTAAGGCAACCGGCAGCTCACTTTGGCCAATAAAGATTGTGATAACCGCACCAAATGATTCAACGGGCGAGGTGCCAAGGGCCTTTTGCAATACTTTTCCCGTTGCGCGGGCAAAGACCTGCATGGCCCCCACATGAAACAGGATGGCGATCAGGGCGCTGACATAAACAAGGGAGGGCAGCACCCTGAAGGCAAACACAAAGCCATCATGTGGGAAGACGGTGTCCATTTTGTCACTGGCCAGTGCGCCAAAAAGGAACCGGGCTCCTTCATCGCCACAGGCAAGGATGCTGGTGACAAAGCGGGAAAGAGCCCACAAAATCTGCTGGCCTACAGGCACGCGCAGAACCAGCAGGCCGATAGCCACCTGAGCCAGCAGGCAGCTCAGAACGGTGCGGAGATTGATATTTTTACGGTCTGTTGAAAAAAGGACCGCAATGCCCAGAAGCAGGAGAATACCGAGACATCCACGACTATGCATTGAATGGTCCTTATCTCAGTGGCTGTGCTGACACACATCCTGACCAGATGGTTACAGAAAGACGGGCCTGTTCTGCGTAAGTGCTGCGGCTGTCTACAAGTGTGATCCGTCAGTTGCCCCATTGGGGAACAAGGAAGCGCGCAGGGCAGTTGTCCTGAACCTGAGGGCTGCTCATGAACGCATCGGTTTTGGGAAAACTGGAAAGAGAATCGGGTTTGAGCGTAAACCAGATCTGGGCGAGTACAGATTGTCCCTGTGGGGTCTTGTTGCACTGAAACTGCACGCCCCGTTCGGGTAGGGCGCCTGTGTCAGCTTCAATCTGTCTGGTCAGGTCGGCCTTCTCGATAACCATTCCTGACTCAGCGGTCAGATGGCGGGCGGAGGGAAGTTGTTCAAATCGATCTCGCAGTTGGGACGCAACCGAGAAAAACTGCTCTCCATCCATACCGAAGCAATGCACATGCTTGCTGTATTCGTGCGCCACAAGATCAGAATGTGTATGGGCGACGACCTCAGACAGATGGTGAGACAACGCCTTGGAAAAAGTGGGAGGCGGAGAGGCCGCATCGCCCTCATACAGGCCGCATCCTTTGCGCCACCAAGTGGTTACTGGAACCTGTGCCTTTATCAGGTCAGACGGGCGGGAGGCCCAAAGCCCATGCAGCCCGATGAGAGGGGCTTTGGGCTGATCTGCCTGACAGCTAGAGCCCTCTGGTCCGGTGCAGAAGCCCGGCTGCCATGTCAGGGCGAGGGTATAATGCCCAAAATCTCCATGTTGAGGGGCAGCAAGGGAGAGCGTCGTTGTTGTGGCAGGGGAAGGAGCGGGCGGATGATGCGCACATCCGGACATCAGGACGCAGGCGGCCATGACGCCGGAGAAAAGAAACTGTACTGCCCGCATTCCCTGTTTGATCCTTGCTCTGACGGGTTAAAGAAAAACACTCTACCCTGCTGATGGGCAAGATTATGCTTCTTGCTTACATCTTGTGTGGTGTCTATGGTTTTCTATAACGAACTCGTATTGTTTATAACACATTTCATAACAGCATGCGGCGGCCGGAAAAGCAGGGCGCGCCGGATGAAACACGGAAGACCTTATGACCGAGAGTGCGGCTTACCCCAAGGTTTACCTTGGCGGAGACCTTGTTTTCAGAAAAGACGCTCAACAGCTTTTTAAAGCGTTCAAGGAGGCCTGTCTGGCAGTACGCCTGCATGGTGTGTCGCCCTTTGACGGGCAGGATGAGGTAGAAGCGTTGCCACCGGGAAAGGAAACCAGCCTGCTGATAGCGCGGCTGGACCGTGGTCTGATGGATGAGTGTGCTGCCGCATTGTTCTGCATTGATCCGTTTCGCCGTGCTGCGGATATGGACCCCGGCACTGCGGTGGAAATTGGCTATATGGCGGCTCAGAACAAGCCAATGGCCGGCTATACGGTGGATGGTCGCTCTTACCACCAGAAGGTACAGAGCTATTTTGAACAGGCATGGCATACGCCACTGACGGAAGAAAAACCCCAAAATGGCGGCAGGGTACGCTGGTTGGATGCAGATGCCATGATCGTGCATTCAGAAGGACTGTTGCAAAATGCCATGGTGGAAGGGTTTATCCGGCAGGCTGGTGGGGATATTGCCGTAGCGGATGATATCCTGACGGCTTTCCGTGCGGCGGCCTCTGATCTGGCTGGCCTGATTTATGGAGCTTCTGGTCAGGAAGGAGCGTCCCATGGATGATAAAATGACTGCGACATTGACGCAGAAAGCCTTGGCAGCACGCAATAATGCTTACGCGCCTTATTCCCGGTTTCATGTTGGCGCGGCATTGATCACGGAAGACGGACAGGTGTTTTCCGGGTGCAATGTTGAAAACGCAGCCTATCCGGAGGGTGTGTGTGCCGAAGCTGGCGCTATTTCTGCCATGGTGGCTGCCGGTGGGTCTCGCAAAATCGCAAGTATCATGGTGGCGGGTAAAGGCCCTGCGCCATGTTTGCCCTGTGGTGGCTGCCGCCAGAAAATCCGCGAATTTGCAACCGCCAGAACCTGTGTGTTGGTGGTGGATGAAGACGGTGCGTTGCTGTTCAAAGATGAACTGCATGCACTTCTACCATCGTCTTTTGGCCCTGAAAATCTTGAAACTGGCACGGAAGGGAAACCGGCGTGATGAGCATGAGTGGTTTTACCCGTTTTGCGCGACGGTGTGTTCTGGCAGTGGGGCTGTTGGGCGTTTCTGTTCCCGTGATGGCGCATGCAGAAGCAGATCGGATGGTCATCTTTGATGATGACGGTTTTGCTCTGGCCCAATGGATGGTGCTGAAGGCACCTCATGTCAAAGTTATGGGGTTTGCCACCGTCAGCGGGGATTTCTGGCAGAAAGAGGCAACCGCCTATGCCCTGCGCGGATTGGAAATTGCAGGCCGCACGGATGTGCCTGTGGTGCAGGGTGCCACCTATCCGCTCATGAATTCCGAAAAGCTGACGGACCGTTGGGAAGCCCTTTACGGCAAGCTGGTGTGGAAAGGGGCATGGATGAAAAAATGGGTGGAAAACACTACCCAGGCTCTGCCACCGTATCATCCGGCTGATGTCGTGCCTGATCTGCCGTGGGGAAACCCCAAACTCAAACCTTCGCCTGAAAATGCGGCCATGTTCATGATCCGCATGGTGCATCAGTATCCGGGCCAGATCAGTATTATTGAATGCGGCCCCATGACCAATCTGGCTCTGGCGCAGAAGTTGGACCCGGAATTTGCCGGTCTTGCCAAGGAACTGGTTTACATGGGGGGAAGTCTGAACCCGCGCCAGAAGCTGACCAGCGCGGCTTCAGCCCAGTTTGCGCGGGAATTTGGCAATTCGCCGCGCCGGGAGTTCAATATCCGGTTTGATCCGGAAGCTGCGTCCATCACCATGCATGCGCCATGGAAGCGGATTGTCATGGTACCGGTGGACCCATCTACCGAGACAGAAATGTCGGCTGAATTTGTCAAAGACATTGCATCCGCAGATACGCCGATAGCGCGTATTGTGAAGCGTTCTGCCAACAACTTCCCCCTGTGGGATGAAATTGCAGCCGCTGTCTGGCTGGACCCAAGCCTTATCCGTTCCAGCACAGACCTGTATGTGGACGTGAACACCATGTTCAGTGCGCAATATGGAGATATCCTTTCCTGGACGGAGGGGTATCAGCCGGATGTGGGCGAACAGAAAGAGAAAGTGGTGCTGACTGTTGATGTGCCGCGCATGAAGGCTCTGATCAAGGACCTGATTTCCAAGCCCTGAAGTTGAAGAAGGGACAGTCTCATGAACGTTTCCTGCCTGCCTTGCCATTGAGTGTCGGCAGGCAGGAGACGTCCCGTTTCTTAGTCGTGTTTGCGTCTGCGACTGCGAGAGTAGTGTTGTCTGATCCCTTACCTGTGAAGGTCTTTGGGGTCTGACTGATACGCAGTGTGGGATATCTTGCGTGTTAATGCCACGTAAGAAGATTTTTCCCACTCAGACTGCTATTCTACCCTGCGTGATGATCCGTTTTCTTTTCTCTCGCCAGATCTGTCTGGTGGCCAGTCTGCTGATGTGGCCTCCGTTGTTCGCGCGCGCGGAAGACGGGGTAAGCCGCAGTGAGGTCTACAAAAACGTTGCCAGGCTGGCCGCAGTGGGAGACAAGCTGTTTCATGATCCGCGCCTGTCTGCTTCTGGCGCGTTATCCTGCGTCAGTTGCCATAGCGAGCACGCAGCTTTTGCGCCTGACAATATGCTTTCTGTGCAGTATGGCGGTGTGGATATGGCGCAGCGCGGACACCGGGCGGTACCGTCTCTCAAATATTTAGAAAATGTCCCGCAATTTACAGAACATTTTTTTGATTCCGAAGATGAAGCGGATGAAAGCATTGATAACGGCCCCACAGGTGGCCTGACATGGGATGGACGTGCCAACACGTTGGCTGAACAGGCCGCTATCCCGTTGCTGGCTCCTTTTGAAATGGGCCGACAAACACCACAGGAGGTTGTTAACCGCGCTGTTCGTGCAGGTTACGGCGACACGTTGAAGGAATTGGGGCCTTATCTGCACACGACAAACCTGTTTGTGGTCATAACCAAGGCGCTTGAAGCTTATCAGCAGGATTGGCGGCGCTTTTACCCATATTCCAGCAAATATGATGCCTATCTGGCGGGAAAAGCCACACTTTCCCCTCAGGAGCAGTTGGGGTTGAAAGTGTTTGAAGATCCCGAGAAAGGGAACTGTGCGTCCTGCCACAAAAGTCAGCCCGGTTATGACGGTACGCCGCCGCAATTTACGGATTATGGCATGATTGCCGTTGGTGTGCCGCGCAACAGGGCTTTGCCGTTCAACAGGAACCCGAACGCGTTTGATCTGGGGCTGTGCGGACCCGATCGCACGGATCTGAAGCAGCATGCAGACTATTGTGGGTTGTTCCGCACACCATCATTACGGAATGTAGCGACACGCCACACATTTTTCCATAATGGCTTTTATCATTCCCTGCGTGATGCCGTGGCTTTTTATGTATTGAGAGACACGCACCCGGAACAGATTTACCCCGTGGGGAAAGATGGAAAAATTCTGAAATATGATGATCTGCCTGAGCGCTATCAGGAAAATATCAATATGGACCCACCGTTTGGGCCTCAGCCAGGCAACAGGCCTGTTCTCTCAGACAATGAGATCGACGCGATTGTGGCCTTCCTTAATACCCTGACCGACGGATATTCGGCCACGCAGGCTTCTGACGCCACACAATAAAGTGGCGCCAGAAAGGAGAGGGGTGTCAGGGAGTTTGGTGAGGGAGGAGCAAGGCTCCTGTCAGGTCTCCGAGTGGTTTGCCTGTGCTGGCCTGAATCGCTTTATCTCGGCCAGACAAGCCATCAAGGGGACGCAGGTCATAGCGCTCGGTCAGAAACTTGATGATGGAGGTGGTGTCCTGCACCGTTTTATCCACGTAATGCTGGCGGGCGAATGGAGAGATGATGATGGCGGGAATACGCGAGCCAGGACCCCAACGGTCTCCCTGAGGAGGGGCGACATGGTCCCATAGGCCACCGTTTTCGTCATAAGTGACAATAACCAGCATATGCGGCCACTGCGGGCTTTTTTCCAGATGGCTGACAAGATCTGCAATATGACTATCGCCGGATTCAATGTCTGCGTAGCCTGAATGTTCGTTCAGATTGCCCTGAGGCTTATAGAACGAGACCTGCGGAAGTTTGCCGCTATCAATAATGTCCTTGAAGCGTGCTCCGTTCAGACCACCATCCTGCAAATGTTCCTGCCGAGCGGCCTTCCCTGGAGCATAATTGACGTAATAGTTGTAAGGTTGATGGTGGTATTGAAAATCAGGCATAGGGTAGGCGTTGCCGTGATCCTGCACATGCTGCCATGCCCCGGAAAACCAAGCCCAGCTAATGTTTTTTTCGCTCAGTCTATCGCCGATGGTGGGGGTGGTCTGTGGTGGCAGAGTAGTGGGGCGGGTGGGGTCGGCAAAGCGCGGGTCCTGCCCCTCAGCGGGTTTGTTGCCACTGGGTTGATAAGGGGGCTGCATGGTGTTGACCGCATGGAAGTCAGGCGTAAGATTTCCATCACGCACAAATTTGGGAACCCCTTCAAGGGCTGAGTGGGGAGAGTTGGGGGCCACAACCAGCGCGGTGCCTGTTTTGTCCGCCATCACAATGGAGGGATGGGCAGGGCTTGTGTCTGCAGCCGGATAATAGGGGGCGCACGCACAGGCCAGCCATTGGTGGTTCAGAAAGGAACTGCCGAAAGTCCCCATGAAGAAATGATCTGCCATGGTGTATTTTTCAGCAATTTTCCACATTTTCATGTGACTGCCGTTCCAGTACCCCATGGGCATGGCACCCGTATCAGCCCACGCAACAAACATGTCATTCTTGCCATGGTTGATCTGCATCTGGTTTTGATAAAACCGGTGCCATAGATCATGCGTCAGCGTGTTCAGGGGCACATTGAAGCCTTTTGGGTCATCAACAGCAAAAGGCTTATTGGGAAGGTGCTCCGTCATGGCTTGGGTGATGGGGTTAGGAATACCCCGTCCGGTCAGGCCGCCCCAGACTGGCGGCAGTTCTTTTAGAACCGTTCCGTCCCGGTCTTTCTGCACATATGCATCGGCCGGGATTGTGGCGGAGGTATCAGCCCCCGGAAAGCCCCGGTAAAGGTTATCAAATGAACGGTTTTCCGCAAAAATGACCACAACGGTCTGAATGGCGGATAGATCCGGTTTCTGCTGGGCCGTTTGCGCTTGTGCCGCAAGCGGCAGGGACGCCGAAAGGCTGATCCCGACCATGGACAGAGCAGAGTGCAAGAAGAGGATCGTTTTACGCGGACGATAGGACGAATATCGGGACGAAAAGAGAAAACGCATACCTATCTCTTGCTCTGGGGAATGACAGATATGCATCTTTTCATATCTGTCAAAAGAGTTCAATTTTCAATCGGAAGGACCACACTGTGGCCCCTCATGCTTCAAGGGCCACTGTTCACGACAGAAGCGTCTGTACGTCATCCCATGTGGGAGCTGCGTCGGCAGCTCCTTTGCGGGTGGTCGCCAGAGCGCCACAGGCCGATGCAAAACGAACGGCCTGCGGGAACGGGAGGTCTTTGCTGAGTGCGACCGCCAACCCGGCATTAAAACAATCGCCTGCGGCAACGGTATCAATGGGTATGACTTTGAAAGGGGGGATAAAGCCTTCTTGTGTGCCGTCATGCCAGTACGTGCCGCGTCCTCCCATTTTGATAACAATGGCACGTGCTCCTTTGCTGAGGAGGATTTGCGCAGCTTGGGCAGCTTGCTCAGCGGTTTCTGGCTGAATACCGGTCAGGAGCGCTGTTTCTGTTTCATTCGGGGTCAGGATATCTACGTTCTGCCATAGGGACGCTGGGAGCATTTCAGGTGGCACAGGGGCAGGGTCAAGGATGACAAGCCCGCCAGTTTGTCGGGTTTGTGCTGCGGCGGCGGCAACACTGGCGAGCGGGCATTCTAGTTGCAGAAGCAGAATGCGGGCACGTTTCAGCCAGTCTGCGTTTTTTTCAACATCCACCTCATTGACAGCCATATTTGCCGCACCAACTACGGTAATGCAGTTTTCACCGTTACGATCGACCGTGATCAGGGCGATGCCGGTTGGATGATCTGGATCACAATAAACAGGCGTTGTCTCAACCCCAAAAGCACGGAGAGCGTCCTGTGCGAAAGCGCCAAAATGATCTGAACCCACCCGTGCCACCAGCGCCACCTGTGTCGGCAGGCTTTGGCAAAGGCGGGCGGCTGCCGCGGCCTGGTTGGCTCCTTTCCCTCCCAGCCCAACAGCATAATTGGATGCATGCAGGGTTTCTCCTGCCTTGGGAAATGTGTCGACACGTACAGTCAGATCAATATTGACGCTGCCGAAGGACAGAATCAGAGGTGTCGTATCAGACATACAAAGCAAGTTCCTACAAATGAAAGCAGACTTGAAGAGTCTGCACTGAGAGAAGGCTAGAGGAATTATATATATAAGGGAGGACTCATATAGAAGGTTGATGAGTCCGAGAGCGATATATCGTGTGCTATCAATATGAAATTATAATTTAAGAATGAGATGCGTTTTTAAAAAGATTGAAGCAAAGACATATTACTAAAAATTATATGACAGAACAAAACCGAAAGATAAAAATTGCTTTGAATTTTCTAACGTTAGAATCGTATAAAACGATAAAAGCTTCCAAAAATTAAATAAAAATCCATAATAAAATTATAAAGAAAGAAAAGATTTTGCCGCGGGTGGTAGAGGGAAAAATTTAATTTTTGTAACTTAAGCTCATTTTTTGTATCTGATCAGGAAATTAAAAATAGTTAGGTCTTTTTTTAACAGGGAATAAATTACAATTTCAAAAGTTTCATTGCTTGGTCTTGTCAAAATTAAATTTGTAATACATTTGATTGCACTCCCGCTGTTGGTAGAAGGATGTGCATCTCTGGTTCTGATTTTGGGGGCTTTTGGGCCCTGAATCGTGGTGCGCGTCTTCGCGCGGCAAACAGGAAACGTTTTACATTATAACACACACGCACGCGCCCTTTGTCGTTCATTGTGTTATGGAAAGGATAAATGGCTTTTCTTCCTAAACGCCCAGAAGAAGGTGATTGTTTGAAAGGCGCATTCAAGCAGGAACCCCGTCACACTTCGCAAGGTGCGGGGCAGGGCGATAATCGCCTGTCTGTGCCTGAAGCAAGCCTCCTGGAAGGAACTTGTCTCCATACACCCGCTGGCAAAGCCAAAGTGGAAACTCTGTCTCCGGGCCATGCCGTGCTGGGCTATGCCGATGGTCAGGAAACCCCTCACCACGTCTCTCAGGTGAGAGTGGCCTATGGCATGACGTTGCCTGGTCTGCCTGATGATGAAGCCGGCTATCCCATCCGTATCTTGAAGGACGCCATTGCAGATGGTGTGCCAGCGCGTGATGTGGTTCTGACGCCTGACCATTGTCTGTTTTTTGAAGACAAATTTGTGCCGCTGTCTCTGTTGGTGAACAGACTTTCGATTTTTTATGATCGTACGTTTACCGCTTACAAGGCTTATCCCGTTCAAACTGATCCGCATGCCGTGCTGATTGCGGAAAATCTGCTGATTGCCAGTGCGCTGCCACCATGCCCGGAAGACAGCCATTGGCATACACGCACCCATATGCCGGTGGTGACAGACAGAATAGTGGTCGAAGGGCTATACCATCGCCTTAAATCTCGTGCGGAAGTGGGGGGACTGGAAAGCCCATTTTACCTTCCTGAAGTCACGGATGATCATGACCTGCAACTGGTCACAGAAAATGGTCAGTTTATCCGAAAAGCGATGGAAAAAGACAACGTAGCCGTTTTTATGCTCCCGCCCGATGTGCATGAGGTGCATCTTTCTTCCCGCGCAAGCCGGCCGGTAGATGTTATTGGCCCTTATGTGCAGGACAAGCGCTATCTTGGGGTGCACGTGGGCGATATCACGCTTGTTGATTCCCGGAAACGGAAAAAGGTGATGACACATATCAAGGAGGATCTCCTTGGGTGGCATCCGCCCGAAGAAGATGGAGGCCGGTGGACCAACGGGCATGCGCATTTGCCAATACGGCGTGATGCAAAGCGTGGGCCAGGAATGTTGGGAGTGCAAATTCTGACAACCATTCCTTATCTGGTGACAGATTATCATGGCCCCCGGCGGCACCGTCACAGATAAGCGCTTTCTGGTTGTTTTCTGTGCCATAAGAAAGGATTGAGAGCGCAGGAAACTGACTTTTTTGACCAGTCAAGTACTATGGAGCGTCGTAGTTCAGCTACGGGTAGGTCGCGTATAATTTTTAGAGGCCATTTCAGAAATCAGGTGTTGCCTCCGGCATGAGATTTCTGAAATGGTCTTTAAAAACATGACTGAGACCTGCTGAACTGAGAAAGTGGTTCCATGTATAAGCTGTTTGTTTACGATCATTGTCCCTTTTGTATCAAAGCCCGCATGATATTCGGGCTACGCCACATTCCCTTTGATCTGGTTATTCTTCAGAATAATGATGAAGCCACGCCAAAACGGATGATCGGCCAGAAGATGGTGCCCATTCTTGAGGAGAATGGCCACTTTATGGGCGAAAGCATGGATATTGTGGCTCATATTGATGGGCAGGGAGCGTCCCTTTTAACCGGTCCCACTAATCCGGCGATTTCCGATTGGTTAAAACGGTCCAACAGTTCCTTGTACAGACAGTTTCTGCCCCGCGCAGCCTGTGCCCCTTTCCCGGAATTTTCCACAACGGCGGGACGGGCGTATTTTCTTCGGACCAAAGAGCGTTCCACGGGGGCATTCTCGGATATTTTGAGTGAAGGCACAGTGGCCCTGGAACCGCTAAATGCGCTTTTGCAAGATCTTGCGCCGCTTGTTCAGTCAGCCGAGGCGGTGAACGGTCATCTCTCCACGGATGACATCCATCTTTTTGCGCAGTTGCACAGCCTGTCCCTTATTGCCGGGCTGACATATCCTGCCGCGGTGGAAGCATACCGACAGACCATGTCAAAACGGTGCGGTATCTCTTTGCTGGATGACATTGCGATCTAATTGCACCGGGAGGGGAAAGCTGCTCAAGCTAGGCTAAAAGGCGGTGCTCAGAATTTGATCTGGAGCATGGAGAGAACGGCCTGAAAGTTTTCAGTGCTGTGTGTCTCCCGGATGGTGCCGTTTTCATATTGCAGGCTGACCCGGAGAATATCGGTCGGCCACCAGTTCAGATTCGCGGACCATGTCTGCTGGTGGCCACCATCTACAGAAGCTGACCGCAGATTGGCGTCAGAAAAGCGGACGCCAGCTTCCAGCACTCCGCTGCCATCACACAGGGTTGTCTGGTTTTTCTGGCAGGTGGGAGCTGAAAAAGCAGCTGTGCGAGACTTCCAGGCACGGGGCTTGCCAATCAGCGTATAGCTTGCCTGAGCGTACCATCCAGAAAAATGAAGATGCTGCGAACCGATGTTTTCTCGCCGGTTGGCTTCAATCTCGTACGCTTCTCCCTGCACAAGCAGTCGTTTCCAGGCGGCGGCGGCTTCAAGCCCGAATGCACCTGCGCTGCGCAAAGGAATGCGGCCTGTGTCGAGGAATTTTCCTGTCAGACCAACATTCAGTTCCGGAAAATCTGAAAAATTGGCGGCAGGCGGCTGCCCCGGACTTTGTGCCGCTTTGAAAACCCATTCTCCGGAAAAACCGACGTGAAACAGAATGTCTCTCGTACGGATAGGAATACCGACCAGCCGGAAGACAATCGCCCGTTGGTTGCCGTCGTGATCCGGCCCGGCAGTACCGGCTGTGCCCGCTACCGCAACATGATAGCGCGTGCCATGTGCTTCTATCTGAACAGCCTGCCTTGCAATACCTGCCGCAAGATTACGGGTGATGGTGGCAATGCTGGCGCGTTCTATAAAAACGGTATCCCCTTGGGCCTGCATGGATTCAAGCCCAAAGCTGGGTTTGAAAATGCCAGCCGTAAAAACAAAATGCTTGAGGCCCAGATAGCTGAACTGCCCTTCAAACAGGCGCATGGGGCCATGGGGTACAGGCCCGAAATCCCAGATTGCGCCAATTTCGAACTGCTTGTGAATGGTAATGCGTGCGCCATTCCGCAACCGGGCAGCGCGAATGCCTACGCCGGGGGCCGGAACGCTGGTTTGTGGAAAGCCGCCAATATCCAACTGGTCTGTTGCGTAGGGCTTGATGACCACATCCCCCAGTGTGATGGACGGCACTGTGCCTGCGTGTGCGGCACTGACGGAAAGGGGGGCGCCAAGGGTGAGAAACAGAGAAAGAGGCCGCAGGAAGAAGAGCTGTCTGGTGTTCCTGGGCATTTTAAAACAGCGGACCTTCCGTATGCATCATGCGCGCTTTGTTGAAGCGCAGAGTGAAGAGGCAACGTGTAAGGAGAAGCGCCGGAGATGAAAAGCCCATGCGTCTCGTGGATTTCAGGGGATTGCCCGGACGTAATATCTCCTACGGCTTTCTGATCTGTATCAAGGGAGGAAAAGTGTGTTGCTGGCCCGGATGTGGCGGCCTGTTCTGCCCGAAGTCAAATAAACGATATCAGGAAGAAGAGGACGTGTTTTGCAGGAACCGGCGGCGCATGGGCCGCAATGCGGCTAATGCCAGAAACGCGGTGAGGATATCCCCGGCAATGGCGCAGGCAAAAACAGGGTACCAGCTCTGGCTTGCCTGATGCAGCCACGCCGCCAGTGGACCACCCAAGACGGCACCTACACCTTGAGCCATATAGAGCATACCATAATTGCGGGAGGCGTCTCGTGTGCCAAATGTATCTGTCAGCGTGGCAGGGAAAAGAGAGAAAATTTCTCCCCACCCAAGAAACACAAGGCCGGAAAGCAGCACGAAAGCGACAGGATGGTGCGCCATGCTCAGCCAGCACAGAAGGGCTAAGGCTTCCAGCGTGAAGGCGAACGCCATTGTCTGCTCGCGCCCATATCTGTCAGACACCCAGCCAAACAGAGGTCGGGTTAAACCATTGGCAATGCGGTCAAGCGTCATGGCCAGTGGAAGGGCGCTCATGCCGAGTATGGTCAGGTTTGCGACACCAAAATCATGAGCGATCTGGGCAAGTTGGGACGTCACCATCAGCCCGGATGTCGCCATGGTGGTCATCATGAAGAACATGAGCCAGAACAAGGGCGTCTTGAGCACAAAGGGGGTTAGGTAACCAGTCGAAGCACCGTCCGTTTGTTTAGAATGCTCCGGCATTGGCGTTTTGAGGAAACAGGCGGCGCAAAGTCCTACCGCTGCCATTATTACGCCGAACACACACAGGGTTGGGCGCCATCCCCACAAGGCCAGAAAGTGGGAGATCGGGAATGTGGTTAACATGGCGCCCATGCCATATCCTGCAGCCGCTGCTCCCGCGGCCATGCCTCTGTTTTGGGGAAACCACTGCATCAGCAGGGCGACAACACCAACATACACAATGCCGGTGCCAATGCCGCCCAGCCCTCCATAAAAAATATAGAGTTGGGCGAGAGAGGTAGCCGAGGCCGCACTGACCCAGCTTAGACCGGTTACCACAATGCCAATCATGATGAGGGTACGTGGGTGGATATGGTGTGCGATCCATCCCTGAATGGGAGAAAAAACCGTCTGCAGGACGATCAGAAGAGAAAAGGTGACCTGTAAGGCCGCTGCACTGACGCCAAATTCAGCCTTTAAACCGGGCGTGAACAATGTCCACACATATTGGGGGGAGGAAATGGCGGCCATGCACAGTAACCCAGCCGCCAGTTGGCGCCATTTTGCGCTGGCCATCAGAAGGAGTCTCCAAAGCCGCAGAGGTGGCGGGGAGGTGCTTTTTGCCGTGTAGTGAGAAACAGGACAAAGGAAAATGGAGCCGTGTTTTGAAAGATCATGACGTCTGTCTAAGAGGAGTGTGGGCAATCAACCGAACAAGCAGATTTTCATCTTTATTCAAAACAGGGAAGTAACATTCCACAAAGGAGATGACTTACTCTGCTCTCAGGGCTCAGGCTTTTCTGTCCGGCGTTGTTGCAGGCGCTTATGGAAATAAGGCGCTTCCTGTGGCTGCTGGGTTTCCATGGCTTTTACCCTTGTGCCTGCCTGAGCAAGCATTTGGGGGATAAGCCGGGTTTCTGGCAGGTTTTTCCAGTATTTGCGTGGCATTTCTGAACGCATGGCTTTGGTTTTGATCCGCGCCGGGTTGAAAATGGCCATATAGTACGTCTGCCACAACTGCTCCAACGAATCAGAAAGATCGGGCTTGGAGCAGGCTGTGCGGCTGAGGGTGCATTTCTCCCCGTTCCAGGTGATAGAGCCTTTAGGGGTGAGGATGGCCCAGTCCATATCTGTAAAACGGCGTGTAAAAAATGGCGCGACGGTTGGCAGAATGTAATGATCGGGCTCAAACCATGCGAGAAACAATCTGCGCCCATTCTGGCTTTCCCCGATGTCCCGAAAGCGGAGAAAGGCTTCCATCTTGTGTGCATCACGGCGGATCTGGTGGACCATGCGCAGAGCCCGGGCAATATCCGGATCGAGCGGAATGGCTGCCAGAGAGGGTTCGCTCTGCGCGCGCCATAAGATGCGATAGGCCAGATCAAAGCGTGTTTGATCGGCATGGCGCAGAATGGACTTAAGCAACGCCAGACAGTTGCTGCGTAATATGGGGTTGGGGGCGTCCGGCTTGGGTGATGGAACGGTCAAGGGGGCATCAAACAGCGAGGCTTCAGCTGACGCGCACCGCCATTCCAGTTCTTCAGGTGGAACACCCGCCAGAAAGCACTGTCGGGCTATAGGCCGCCATTCTGAAAAAGACGTATCGTGTTCGACAATTGCACCAAAGGCCATGGGTCAGAACAAGGAGAGTTGTTGAGGAGAGGGCAGGAAGGCCTGCCGAAGGTTTATCTGATCTGTCAGGCGGGTAGGAGACCAGCCGGTGGTGTGGAGAAACGGCTTGACCTTTCGGAGGGAGACATTGAGCCGGGCCAGATCTTCCAGACGGAGATGTTTGTGCCGACGGCTGGTGACAATGGCGTTAACCGAACGTACCCCAAGCCCTGGCACCCGCAGCAGCATTTCCCGGCTGGCGCGGTTCAGATCGACCGGAAAAAGCGCACGGTTTGCAAGGGCCCACGCCAGTTTGGGGTCAAGGGCCAGATCAAGCATGCCATCTGGTTGCGCTGCCGTGATCTCGGAAAACTGGAAACCATAGAAGCGGTAGAGCCAGTCTGCCTGATAAAGCCGATGCTCACGCAGTAAGGGCGGAGGGCGGACCGGGAGGATGGCTGAAGCGTCTGGAATAGGGCTGAAGGCGGAATAATAGACGCGCCGCAGCTTGTAGCCGGAATAAAGGGAGGAACTGCTGGCCAGAATATCATGATCAGTTGCGGTATCTGCTCCAACAATCATTTGCGTGCTCTGGCCACCGGGGGCGAAGCGCGGCGGCCGACGGCCTGAGAGGCTTCGCTCCTTTCCCGCGTCAATCCGTGTGCGCATTTCTCCCATGGAGTGCCGGATGATCCCGGCTTTTTTCTCCGGGGCGTAGGCAGCCAGTCCCTGTTCCGTGGGCATTTCCACGTTGATGGAGAGGCGATCTGCATAGAGACCAGCCTCGGCAAGCTGTTCTGCGGATGCATTGGGGATGGTTTTCAGGTGGATATAGCCCCGAAAACCATGAACCTGGCGAAGCTCCCGCGCGACATGCACCATCTGGGCCATGGTGTCTTCCGGTGAGCGGATAATGCCGGAGGAGAGAAACAGCCCCTCGATATAATTGCGGCGATAGAATTCCAGTGTCAGCCAGACAACCTCATCGGGCGTAAAGCGTGTGCGCTGCACGTTGGAGGAGGAGCGGTTGATGCAATAGGCGCAGTCATAAATGCAGAAATTGGTCAGCAGAATTTTGAGCAGGGAAATACACCGTCCATCGGGCGTATAGGCATGGCAGATACCGTTGCCGGTGGAACCCAGCCCTTTGGTGCCAGCGGAATCCCGCTTGCCTGCGCCACTGGAAGAACAGGACGCATCATATTTGGCCGCATCAGAAAGAATGGCCAGACGTTCGGAGAGGCTCTGTTTCATAGTTTGTTCATGATATGTTCTCAATTCAGCCAGAGCGAGACTTAAAATCATTCCGTCATGGGAGATGTCTCAACACGTTCATGGTGGCGTAGTGTTTTTGGCAGACGCCTCTATTTCAACCACCACGTAAGATGCGCCTACCGGTGAGATGCTTGTGATCCGGGGTTGCTGCTTGACATGAGCCTTAGCCACCTTTTGTCACAGGCTGCTCCCGGACAGGTCTTTTGGAAGAGCGGTATGCCAGTCAGCAAATGGTGCGGAGGATGGCTAAAGGGATTCTTCCCCGTCTCTGATGAGAGGGGAAGAAAAGGAACAATCAGCCTTTAAATACCGGCCCGACGGGAAGAAGTTTGCCGGGATTGAGAATGTTGCGTGGATCGAGCGTGGCTTTCAGCGCGCGCATGACACTGAGTGCGCCTTCTCCATGTTCGGCAGCAAGAAATTCCAGTTTGCCGAGGCCCACCCCGTGTTCGCCGCTGCTGGAGCCTCCCAATGCAAGCGCACGGGCAACAATCTTGCGGTCGAGAGCAAGGGCCTGCTGCCGTCCAGCTTCCGTTTCTTCAGTTACAATAAGCGTATGGAAATTTCCGTCTCCCACATGCCCGAGAATGGCGGCGTAGAGACCCGATGCCAGAATATCGTCCTTCACGCCCGTGATCAGGGTGGTTAACTGGGAAATGGGAACAATGCAGTCTGTGCTGATCAGGCGTTGACCGGGGTGCAAAGCTTTTACGGCCCAATAGGCATTATGGCGTGCTTTCCAGAGTGTAGCCCGTTCATCCGCCGTATCGGCCCAGGTAAAGGCCAGTCCGTTATTATCCCGCGCCAAGGCCTCCGTAACCGTGATCTGCTCTTTTACGGCTTCGGGCGAGCCTGCAAATTCAAAGAACAGCGTGGTCAGAGGCCGATAGTTAACCAGATTGGAATAACGAATGCAGGCCTGCATTTGCACATCATCCAGCAATTCCACTCGGGCAATGGGAATACCCATCTGGATGATTTCAACGGCTGTGTTGACGGCGTCTTCCAGATTTTCAAACTGGCAGACTGCTGCGGAAAGCTGCTCCGGCTGCCCATGAAGACGGAGCTGAATTTCCGTAATAATGCCCAAAGTGCCTTCAGACCCAATAAACAGGGATGTGAGATCATACCCTGTGGAAGACTTCCGGACGCGCCCGCCCGTCTGGATGACCTCACCATTCGCCATGACGACCGTCAGGCCGAGCACGTTCTCCTTGATGGTTCCGTATCGTACGGCCGCCGTGCCGGAAGCACGCGTTGCACACATACCGCCAAGCGTTGCTTCACCGCCCGGATCAACAGGGAAAAACAGGCCGGTATCACGCAGAAAGGCGTTGAGGGCCTGACGGGTGACACCTGCCTGAACACGGCAGTCAAGATCAGAACTGTTGACCGCCATGACCTCCGTCATGCGGGAAAGGTCAAGGCTGATCGCACCATCAGGCGGCGTGACATGCCCCTCTACGGAAGTTCCTGCGCCAAACGCCACCACCGGCACCCGGTGGTGGTGGCAAAGGGCCAGTGTTGCGGAGACATCCTGGGTGCTTTCTGCAAACACAACGGCCACGGGCATATTGGCAATTTCCAGAGCCTCGCCATGGCTATGGGCTTCACACACCGAGAGGTTGGTGGAAATTTTGTCTCCAATCTCCGCAGCCAGCAGGGAGAGCACATGCTGGGCGCGTGCCGTGGGATGAAGCGGGAGAGAGGCTTGGTCCGTCATGAATGCTTTCACGTGCTACAGGCAAATTAAACGATAACCATAGTGCCCGTATCTATTGTGCGTCGAGAGGAGGAAGGAAGGGTGAGCGAAAAGTTGAAGCTCTGATAACAGTAGGGTCTTCTTCATTTTTGGGCTGCGAAAAAGCACATCAAAAAAATCGCAAGGCTGTATTGCGTACCACTTGAGCCTGACGGCGTAGCAAGAGCGTGATTCCGGACTTTAAAAATTTGGAACACTGAGAGATAGTGCGTTCTTCGTAAGGAGACAGGAACGTCTGTCGTTCTGTTTTTTGAAGGCTTTGTAGCAAGGCTTTGAAGGAAAACGGCGGCAACACGTGCGTGACAAAAATAAGGAAGATAAAGATCATGCAAGACCGCTGTGAAGCAAAGGGTGTTGAAGGCGTTAAAGGCCAGGACCCGCGCAAGGCACTGGACAAGACAGGTGTGACGTCTTTCCATGCCGTTTACGCCAATCTTTCCGCTTCTGAACTGGTCGCGGCTGCCCTGGAAAGACTGGAGGGCGTTTTATCTGAAGATGGCGCGTTGGCAGTTGATACCGGAGAACACACCGGGCGGTCTGCCAAGGATAAATTCATTGTTGATGAGGCTGGTAGCCGGGCCGATGTCTGGTGGAACGCCACTAATCAGAAAATGAGCCCCGAGCATTTTACACGTCTGACAGATACCGTGCGGGGTTACCTGGCCGGGCAGGAGCTTTTTACGCAGGATCTTTATGCGGGAGCAGACCCTGCGCATCGTATTCGCGTGCGGGTGGTGACCACCAATGCGTGGCATGCGCAGTTTGCCCGCAACATGTTCATTCGCCCACCAGTGGAGGATCTGGAAAGCTTCACCCCTGATTACGTTATTCTGCACGCACCGGATCTGGCGCTTGATGCGGAAACGTACGGCTTAAGGTCTTCCACAGCTGTTGCTCTTTCCTTTGAGCAAAAGCTGATTGTGATTGCTGGCACCCAATATGCGGGTGAGATCAAGAAATCCATTTTCACGGTCATGAACTGGCTGCTGCCCCCCAAAGGCGTGCTGCCCATGCATTGTTCCGCCAATATTGATGGTGAAGGCAACAGCGCTCTGTTTTTTGGATTGTCCGGAACAGGCAAGACAACGCTTTCCTCTGACCGCAACCGTCCTTTGATCGGGGATGACGAGCATGGCTGGTCGGATGATGGTGTGTTCAATTTTGAAGGTGGCTGCTACGCCAAGGTCATTCGCCTTAACAAGGACGCCGAGCCCGATATCTGGAATGCCTCTCACCGCTTTGGCGTGGTGTTGGAGAATGTGACGGTAGAGAATGGCGGCAAGCTGGATCTGGATGACGCATCCCGCACGGAAAATACGCGCTCCTGCTACCCCACGGATTTTATTCCCAACGCAGTTGCAAATGGTCGTGGTGGCAAGCCGTGTCATGTGCTCATGCTGACGGCGGATGCTTTTGGTGTTCTTCCTCCTGTTGCAAAGCTCACGCCAGATCAGGCGATGTATCATTTCCTGTCCGGCTACACGGCTCGTATCGCCGGGACGGAAAAGGGGCTGGGGGATGAGCCGGAAGCAACATTCTCTGCCTGTTTCGGCGCGCCTTTCCTGCCGCGTCCGCCAGCTATTTATGGGGAACTGCTCCGCAAGCGTCTGGCGGCAGGGCAGGTGTCCTGCTGGCTTATCAACACTGGCTGGACAGGCGGAGCCTACGGCACGGGCAAAAGAATGTCTCTGGCCTATACACGCGCCATTCTGGCCGCAGTGCTGGGAGATACCCTGAAGGACGCGACCTTTGAGGTAGAACCTTATTTTGGCCTGAGTATTCCGACCCATGTTGAAGGCGTGCCGGATCAGGTTCTTAACCCCGCACAGGCTTGGGCGGACAAGGCTGCTTATGAGGCGCAGGCCAAGAAGCTCGTCGCGTTATTTGAGAAAAATGCGCAGGAGTTTGCTGCTGATGTCAGCCCGGCAGTTCTGCAATCCGTCGCAGGAGCCGCTGCATAAAAGGCGGTTCTAAAAGAGGGTAAAAAAAGGGGGGCGAGTTTGCCCCCTTATCTCCGGTGTTAGGCGCAGCGGCGCGGAATGTAGGAGAGTGTGCGGTCGAGCAGGTGTTCCATGTCGGGGCGATGGCATGGGTCAACGTTGTTGGCCACGTGTTGGCGGGCTTGCTGCTTAATACCGTTTGCAGTGCGCAGAGTACCATCTGCATCACCATTTTCTTCAATCAGGTCGGCAATGGTCAGTGAGCGGTCAAACGCCGCCTTAACAATGTCATAGGCCAGACTGTTCACGATGGTTTCAAATTCAGCCCGCCCAAATGGGGACTGGCAGATTGAAAGCTGCGCCTGCGCTTCACCATGATTTTTAATGGCGTTGCGGGCGTCCTGATGATGGAAATAGCGCTGGTGCCACGTACGGGCACAGGCGTGTTCACGCTCGGCAGCAAGATGTTCGCGCAGGTTCTTGCAGACATTGGTGCCCGAGCAATGTGTAGACCATGCGGCCAGCCATGCGCTGGCAAAATCCGGATAGCTGTAGCGATGCCACTCAGGGTCTGAGTTCTGGACCTTGTTGGCAAACCGGAAACCCTTGCCGCCGTCCACGCCATACAGAATGGTTCGGGCGGAAGAGCTGAACTGATCCTTACCTAAAATGAGGATGTGCCCGGTATCTCCGCTGTGCATCTGCCGTTGCATGGTGAAAAGATCAAAGAAACATTCATCGTCAATGACGCGGGCAATGTGGGCTTTGACAAATGTCAGAAAGAGGGGGTTACGCACGCCTGTTAATCCACGCGGGCAGAAATCAAATCCCCACCACCGGGACATTTTCACCAGATGGAAAGCCAGTTCGTTGCGTAGGCGAATGAGGGTTTCTTCTCCATCGCCTGCTTCACAAAGAGTTTGCACAGCTTTGAAGCGGCTGAACAGGAGGTTGATCTGAGGTATGAAGCCACGGGTGGGATTGAAATAATCAAGCAGAACTGAAGGCTGCGAATGTGCCAGGTGCCATTGGGCGCTATAGGTGGTGGAGTGCGTCATGTGGTTTTCTTTGCCCATCCCAGGAGAACAAAAAGCTGACTGTTACAGTGCAGCAGTCGCGTCAGCTTGTGGGTGGAGCACGCTGCCAGGATTAGGGAAGACGGACGGGATACCGCCGGCAGGTGCTCCGCCTTCCTTGTTATTGAGAACAAGTATCAATTGCAATAAATATTTTGAAAAAAAATGGAGCATGGGAAAATTACGGGGGGAAGGGGCGGAGCGGATGGAGGAAAATTAAGGCCCACAAAACCCCAGATCGGGAGCAAGCGGTTTGATGGTGAGGCTACCCGGGCGCCGCTAAATAGTGTTGTGTTTCAAATTGTTGGAGGAGATAGCGCAAATTCCCCTGAATAACTGTATATATTAGAATATATTCACGCAATTTTGCGCGTGATCTGTATCAATTTCAGATTGTGCGAAAGAACTTAAATAGCGGTTATGCAGTTTGTTACGATAAAAAGGCATGACCACATGACTCTGGGAAGACGGCAGTTTCTACAAGCCTGCGGCACATGCGCAGCCGGAGCCAGCGCAGTGGCGCTGGGGTTTGCACCGCCCAGAGCCTATGCGGGAGATTCGCGCCAGTACAAACTGCTTCGGGCCAAGGAAACCCGGAATAACTGCACCTATTGTTCCGTAGGGTGCGGCATTCTGATGTACAGCCTTGGTGATGGCGCTAAAAATGCGAAACCGAGCATTTTTCATATTGAAGGGGACCCGGATCATCCCGTCAGCCGAGGTTCCCTATGCCCCAAAGGGGCGGGGCTGGTCGATTTCATTCACAGTGAAGGGCGGCTGAAATATCCTGAATACCGGGCACCCGGCTCAAAGGAATGGAAGCGGATCAGTTGGGAAGAAGCGACAGATCGCATTGCCCGGCTGCTCAAGGATGATCGTGACAAGAATTTCATTGAACGGAATGAAAAAGGCGAACTGGTCAATCGCTGGCTGAGTTCCGGCATGCTTGCGTCTTCCGCCGCCAGTAATGAGACAGGAGTGCTTGATTTCAAGTTTGCCCGTGCTTTGGGCATGTTGGGGCTGGATTGCCAGGCGCGTGTCTGCCACGCGCCGACGGTTGCCGCCCTTGCGCCCACCTTTGGGCGTGGGGCCATGACCAACAACTGGGTCGATATCAAAAACGCCAACGTGGTTCTGATTATGGGCGGTAACCCGGCGGAGGCCCACCCTGTGGGTTTCAAATGGGTGATGGAAGCCAAGATCCGCAATGGTGCCAAGGTGATGGTTGTTGACCCGCGCTTTAACCGTAGCGCGGCTGTTGCTGATTTCTATACCCCTATTCGCGCAGGATCAGATGCCGCGTTCATGCTGGGGGTTGTGAACTACCTGCTGACACATGACAAAATCCAGCATGAGTATGTTAAGGCCTATACAAATGCCGCGCTGATTGTCCGTGAAGACTATGATTTTGAAGAGGGTCTTTTCAGCGGATATGATGCCGAAAAGAAGACCTACGATAAAAGCTCCTGGACATATGAGCGGGACGAAAAGGGGTTTGCCCGTCAGGACCCAACTTTGCAGAACCCCCGCTGCGTTCTGAACCTGCTGCGCAAGCATGTGGAGCGGTACACGCCGGAGATGGTGACCAAACTATGCGGCACACCTCTCAAGGATTTCCAGCATGTGTGCGAGGAACTGGCGCGGACCAGTGCGCCGGATCTGACCGCCACCTTCCTGTTTGCGCTCGGCTGGACTCATCACACAAGCGGTTCTCAGGTTATTCGTGCAGCCGCCATGGTGCAGTTGTTGCTGGGCAACATTGGTATGCCGGGCGGAGGGATGAACGCGCTGCGTGGGCATTCCAACATTCAGGGCTACACGGATCTGGGCCTGCTCTCTCTCAGGTTACCGGGTTACCTGAACCTGCCGTCAGATAAGCAGCAGGATATCGGCACCTATCTGAAGGAAAGTACACCCGCTACAGATGTGCCCGGTCAGGTGAATTACTGGCACCACACGCCCAAATTTTTTGTCAGTCTGCAGAAAACCCTATGGGGTGACCACGCAACCGCTGCCAACAACTGGGGGTATGACTGGCTTCCAAAATGGGACCGCAGCTATGACATGCTGGCCTATTTTGACCGGATGTATCAGGGCAAGGTGAATGGCTACATTGTGCAGGGCTTCAACCCGCTGGCAGCCATGCCGGATAAGAATAAAACTGCGCAGGCGCTGGCTAAGCTGAAGTTTTTGGTGGTGATTGACCCGCTGTCAACGGAGACAGCGTCCTTCTGGCAGAATGAAGGCGTCTTTAATGATGTGAAGGCGGAAGAGATACAGACGGAAGTCTTTCGTTTGCCGTCCTCCTGCTTTGCTGAGGAAAATGGCTCCATTGTCAATTCCGGTCGTTGGTTGCAATGGCATTTTGCCGGGGCTGAGCCCCCCGGTGAAGCGTGGCAGGACGGGCGGATTATCGGCACGATCTTCACGAAGATCCGTGATCTGTACCGCAAGGAAGGTGGCGTATCGCCCGATCCTGTGTTGAACATGCAGTGGAATTACAAGGACCCGGAAGACCCCACGCCCGAGGAAGTGGCGCAGGAATCCAATGGCTATGCGCTGGCCGATATTACGGATGACCAAGGGAAGGTTGTCGTGCGTAAGGGCCAGTTGCTGCCCGATTTCTCCGTAATGAAGGATGATGGCACAACCTCCAGCTTTGCGTGGATATTCGCGGGGTCCTGGACAGAAGCGGGTAATCAGATGTCCCGCCGCGATAATACGGATACCGGGTTGGGCTGCACTCCCGGCTGGGCATGGGCTTGGCCTGCCAACCGCCGTATCCTGTATAATCGGGCTTCCCTCGACCCAGCGGGCAAGCCATGGGACCCCAAACGCAAGATACTGGAATGGACCGGGGATCGCTGGAAGGGGGCAGATGTGCCGGATTATCCCGTTACCTCTCCGCCGGGGAGCGGCGTGAGTCCCTTTATTATGCTGCCGGATGGAGTGGGGCGCCTGTTTGCCTGTGGTGGTATGTCTGATGGCCCCTTCCCGGAACAGTACGAGCCGACGGAATCTCCGTTGGAAAATAATCCGTTGCATCCGGCCGTTTCCTATAATCCAACAGCGCGTGTGCTGAAGGATGATCGGGCGCGTATGGGCTCGCCCAAGGATTTTCCCTATGTGGCGACAACCTACTCCATTACCGAGCTTTTCCGGCACTGGACCAAGCATTCACGTCTGAACGCCATTATTCAGCCGGAACAGTTTGTGGAAATTGGTGAAAAACTGGCTCAAAGGCTGCATATTTCTGCGGGAGACAAAGTAAAGGTCTCCTCCGCGCGCGGATATATTGAAGCCAAGGCGGTCGTAACAAAGCGTATCAAGACGCTTAATGTCATGGGCCGGGATCTGGAGCAGATTGGCATTCCTTGCCATTGGGGATTCCGGGGGGCAACGCGCAAGGGCTATCTGGCCAATACGCTCAGCCCCGCCGTGGGGGATGCCAACACCCAGACGCCTGAGTTCAAGGCTTTCCTTGTCAATGTAGAAAAGGTCTGAGGCGCGCGATGAGTATGCAGTCACAGGATATCATCAGGCGCTCTGCCACCAATGGCATGACACCTGCGCCTCAGGCCCGTAGCCATCAGGAGGAAGTCGCCAAGCTGATTGACGTCTCTCTCTGCACCGGGTGCAAGGGGTGTCAGGTTGCGTGTTCAGAATGGAATGATCTGCGCGACGAGGTTGGGCATAACGTTGGGGTGTATGATAACCCCGCCGATCTTGCGCCCGAAACATGGACCGTTATCCGCTTTGATGAAGTGGAAGATGAAAGCGGCAAACTGGAGTGGCTGCTGCGCAAGGAAGGCTGCATGCATTGCGCGGAGCCTGGCTGCCTGAAGGCTTGCCCCAGCCCCGGTGCCATTGTGCAGTTTGCCAACGGTATTGTGGATTTTCAGTCTGACCAGTGCATAGGCTGCGGCTACTGTGTTGCCGGATGCCCGTTTGATGTGCCGCGTATCAGCAAAAAAGATAACAAGGCTTACAAATGCACCCTGTGCGCAGATCGCGTGGCAGTAGGGCAGGAGCCCGCGTGCGTTAAAACCTGCCCCACGGGTGCCATTGCTTTTGGCTCCAAAGCGGACATGAAGCAGCTTGCTGCTAACCGAATTGATGAACTGAAAAGCCGCGGGCATGAAGGTGCAGGTCTGTATGACCCTGCAGGTGTTGGGGGCACTCACGTCATGTATGTGCTGACACATGCGGACACACCGGAGATTTATCATCGGCTGCCAAAAGACCCGTATATCAGCCCGGTTGTGCGCGGCTGGAAAGAATGGCTCAAACCCGTGGGGGCGCTTGGATTTATTGTCACTCTGGCCGCCTCCTTTGCCCATTACGTGGGGGTTGGCCCTAACACGACAGATGAAGAAGACCAGCCGGAACCCAAACAGAAAGAACTGTTGGATGCCGGAGGGCCCCCGCAACAGCGCCCTGAAGACGAGCGTGCGGAAGGGAGGGACTAATCATGGATACGAGAAATTCTGTTCTGCGCACCAAGTTTTTTGACCGGATGTGCCACTGGACCATGGTGGCTTGCTTTTTTCTGGTGGCCATGTCCGGGCTTTCCTGGTTTTTCCCCAGCCTGAACTGGTTAGGAAACGTTCTGGGAACCCCACAGACAGCGCGCATCCTGCATCCGTTTCTTGGTACAGTGGTGTTTCTGCTGCTTGTGGTCATGTTCTTCCGGTTTGTGCATCATAACCTGCTGGTAAAAACGGATGTGATCTGGTTCCGGCATGTGCTTGACGTGCTGATGAACAAGCATGGTGAAAAGCTGAGGATTGGCAAATATAATGCCGGTCAGAAGCTTCTGTTCTGGGGGATCATGTCCCTTATTTCTGTGCTGTTTTTCACCGGTATCGTGATCTGGCGCGCCTATTTTGCAGCGTTCTTTCCCATCCCGGTTATTCGGCTTGCCTTGCTGGCGCACGCCACGGCCGGGCTTGGGCTGATCCTGCTGGTGGTGGGGCACATTTACATGGGTCTTTGGGTGCGCGGCTCCATTACGGGTATGCTGACAGGCTACGTATCCCGCGTATGGGCAAGGCAGCATCATGACCGCTGGTATGATGAAGAGGTCAAGCCTGCCTCTGATGCCCCGGTGAAACATCATTCATGAGCGCTTTTTTTTCTGATCTTCCGCCGCTGGATAAAACAGTTCCCGGTGTTCAGGCCATTGAGCCCATTATCCTGCCTCGGTTGGCGGTTTTGTATCGCAGGCGGGCGGAGCGTTTGCGCCAGCTTGATCAGCAGGCCCAAACCGCTGAAGGGGAGGGTGGCACCCCACAGCGGAATGAGGGATATCTGGGCTTTGCCGCGCGTCTGGTTGATGAACAGGCTCGCTTGCTCAGGGACGCCCCACTCAGTGCGGACGATGCAACCCCTGTCAGTGCGTTGCTGGGAGACGGCCTTTCTCGCCCAGAGCGGCCCTCTGCTGCCATGCTGGAGAAAAGTGCCTACTGGCAGGATGCCTTCAGAGGGATGGTTGAAAACCTGTCTCCTTTTATGCCTGAACCGGCTGCGGCTGGCCTGATTGATCTGCTCTATGCTGATCGTAGTGAACTGGCAGCAAAGGCCGCAGCCCTTCTGGCCGGAGACTATGCGGCTGTTGATGCAGGGCGTTCTGTGATTCTGTGGGCGGCCCTTTCCGTGTTCTGGGCGCAGGCCGTTGCCCTTGCCGCACCGGAAGGCGCGGCGGGCGAGGGGCTTGAGACAGGGGGAGCCCGCTGCCCCTGTTGCGGTGCTCCGCCTTCCGGCGGTCTGGTGCTGACAGGAGACCGTGAGGGATTGCGCTACCTTCAATGCAGTCTGTGCGAGACACGCTGGCACAAAGTGCGTGCGACATGCAGTGTCTGCGGCGGAACAGACCACGTGGATTATTGGTCCTTTGAGACAACAGATGCAGTCATTCAGGGAGAAACCTGTGGGGATTGCCACGGCTATGTGAAGCTCTTCCGGCAGGACAGGGACCCGGCGCTGGAAGTGGTGGCGGATGATCTTGCCTCGCTCGGGCTGGACGCTGCTCTTGAAGAGCAGGGATATGTGCGGGCCACGCTGAATCCGTTTGCTTTTCCAGTCTGATACGCAGCGTTTGGAACACTCACCCCTTCCAGACGCTGCAATAGAAAGAGCAAGGCCTTGCGGTGGCTTGCAGAGCGGGGGCATCGGGTAAACTGATGGTGGCGCTGGCACAAAATGGCGCTCATGCTTTTTTATGCCGGAGACAAAAGTAACAGGTGGTGATGCGGAATAGTTTTACAGGTTTGGTCGATTATCCAACGGCTTTGCAGCTTGTGCTGGCCTGTGCGGAAAAAAGATCCGACCAAGCCGAGAATGTGCCACTCTCTCACAGTAACGGGCGCATTGCCGCGCAGGATGTGCTGGCTGTTTCTGATCGGCCCGTAGCTGATATTTCCGCTATGGATGGCTACGCTTTTGCCCACTCAGCAATGGCCGCAGCGCCCGCAGGACTGAGGGTGGTCGGGCAGAAAGTGGCAGGTGACATGCCTTCAGCGCTGAAAATGGGTGACGCGCAAGGGATATTGACCGGCGCCCGTATTCCGCCGGGGGCAGATTGCGTGATGGCGGGTGAGCGCATGCAGCTTGACCCCCAGACAGAATGCGTTCGCCCTCTTCATGCCCTGGCCGAACAAGGAGCCAATATCCGTCGCAAGGGCGAGGAATTTACGCGGGGTACCTGTCTTGTTCGACGAGGGCAGGCGTTGGATTGGCGGCATATCGCTTTGCTGGCAAGCCAGAATGTGCAGCAGGTGGCGGTGGTGCGCCCGCTTCGTATTGCCGTGGTGGCAAATGGCGCGGAATTAGCAGCAGACGCACCGGATGCCCGGGCGGACTCAAATACGCCCATGCTGGCGGCCTTGCTCGCCTCTGCCGGGGCCGAAGTGGAAACACATGTGGTTTCTTCAGATGACGCGGATCAACTGCGCGCCGTTCTTTGCTCTGCTTGGGAACATTCAGACATGCTGGTAACCACTGGTGGCATATCGGTGGGGGATACAGATAACGTTCTGGATGTTCTGAAGGAACTGGGTGCCGGGGTCCTGTTTCGTGGCGTTAAAATCCGGCCGGGCAAGCCGCTGTCCATTCTGGAGCAAGACGGAAAACTGGCCTTCTGTCTGCCGGGAAACCCCGGGGCTTCTGCCGTCTGTGCACTGGTATTCCTTTTGCCGTATCTACGCTCCGTGATGGGGGATGCGCACAGGCCTGTGCTGATAGCCGGTACTGTCGATTTTGAACTGGCCCCTGCGTGCGATACTACGCATTTTGTCCCTGTTTTCTGCCAGTCTGACGGTTCGGGATGGCGCATTTCTCTGCTTCCCACTGTTGGGGCCTCAGATATTATCGTGTTGACACGTGCCAATGCGTTGTTGCGGGTTGACCCGCATGCGCCTGTTATTGCGGGACAGACGCGATGGGTAATGCCTCTTCATATCAATTGAACAGAGCAGGAATTTTTCAGGATAAATTCCGCTATGGCGTCTGTGTTGTCCAGATCGAGAGTTAAAAGGGATGAAGGCACAGCAGATGGGGTGGTGGTTGCCACAGCAAGAATGTTGGTCTGCGTTTTAAAAAGCGGTTCTTTTCCAACTTCGGGCCGGTAAACCTCAAGCGCTGCGGGAATAGAGGCATGAAACCCTTCAATAATAACCAGATCCACAGGCGCCATACGGCAGAGAACGTCACGCAGGCTCGGTTCTGGCTGGGTATGCTGTAAAACCCACCGATCAGGTGTGACGAGCATGACCTCGCATGCTCCCGCCTGACGGTGGATGAAGGAATCCTTGCCCGGCTTATCAATATCAATGTGGTGATGCGTATGTTTGATGGTGGAAACGCTGAGGTCACGTGCGCGTAGGGCTGGCAGCAGGCGCGCCATCAAATGGGTTTTGCCGGAGCCGCTGCGGCCTGTAAGGCCAATAACGGCTTGCTGCCTGGGTCTGGTCATGGCGGTTCCTGAAATGTGCGGACGATTTTCTGCTCTATCAGAGATGATCCATAGGTGCGAGTGACCGAAAGAAACGGTGGAAACAGGGAATTCTTTTCGAAGGACTATGCAATTTCAGGCGTCAACTGCGTTCAGATTCAGAACATACGGAGTGCAAAGCACGGAAGGAGTGAGAATGGGCTATCTGTTGCATGGCAAATGGCATGCGGCCCAAGGCGCCAGGCATGCCTCGGATGAAAACGGAACATTTTCGCGGCAACCGTCACAGTTCAGAAACTGGATTACACCCGATGGCAAGGCTGGACCAACAGGGGAGGGAGGGTTTCGTGCGGAACCAGGGCGCTATCACCTTTATGTTTCTCTGGCCTGTCCGTGGGCTCACCGCACCCTGATTTTCAGGCAACTGAAAGGGTTGACTGGTCATATTTCCCTCTCCGTCACGCACTGGCTGATGGGCGAGCAAGGCTGGACGTTTGAGGCTGGGCCGGGTGTGCAGCCTGATCCGCTTCATTCTGCCCGTTTTCTGTATGAACTCTATGTGCGGGCTGATAGCGCTTATTCAGGCAATGTGACTGTTCCCGTACTGTGGGACACGTATCGAGATACAATTGTCAGCAATGAATCCGCCGACATCATTCGGATGATGAACAGCGCTTTTGATGAAGTGGGGGCGCGGGAAGGGGATTATTACCCTGTTCTGCTGCGTGGTGAGATTGATGCGGTGAATGAGCGTATTTATCGCACGCTGAATAACGGGGTTTATCAATGCGGCTTTGCACAATCCCAGCAGGCTTATGAACGCGCGCTGAATGATCTGTTTGAAACATTGGACTGGCTTGAACATCATCTGCGTGGCAGGCGCTGGCTGGTGGGAGAGCAATTGACGGAAGCTGACTGGCGTCTTTTCACCACATTGATACGCTTTGATGCGGTTTATGTGGGACACTTCAAATGTAACGTCCGCCGCCTGTGCGATTATCCCGTGCTCAGCCGCTATGTGGAGCGGCTCTACGCGTTGCCGGGCATTGCAGAAACTGTGAGTTTCTTTCACATCAAGCACCATTATTACCTGAGCCATCCTTGGCTGGACCCAACAGGAATTGTGCCGGTAGGTCCTCAACCGCCTTTTGGCGCAGCCCGTATGGCGGTAAGCCTCTCGGGAGAAGGAATTGAAACACCATGACAGAACGCACTCTGACAGAAATCCTGGAAATAGAGGACGACCATGAGCGTCGGATCGAACTGCTTATCCTCCGGCTGCCAGAAAAGGCACGGCCTGCTGTGCGGTGGATGCGCAAGCCACAGGCTCGTTGGGCGCGGATCCCGGCTGGGATATTGCTGATCTGCGGTGGTTTTCTCTCCATTCTACCGGTTTTGGGGCTTTGGATGTTGCCTTTGGGGATTGTGCTTCTTTCTGAAGATGTTGCTTTTCTGCGGCGTCTGACAGATCGGGCGTTGGCGTGGGTAGAGCGGCGCAAGCCGCACTGGCTTGGGTTGGAAGCCGTCACAGCAAGTTAAGGCTCCCTGTTGTCTGCATGGGTCTGATGCACGCGCGGGGTGTCACGCTCTCTGTATCCTCGCGGTATAGTGAGGCCATGACAGATCAAGCCACACCCGTTCCATCCTCCCAGTCTATGATCCGTGTTCGGGGCGCACGGGAACATAATCTGAAAAACGTTGATGTCGATTTGCCGCGTGACCAGTTGGTGGTTTTCACCGGGGTTTCAGGGTCTGGTAAATCCTCACTGGCCTTTGGCACAATCTACGCCGAGGCGCAGCGGCGCTATCTTGAATCTGTCTCTCCTTACGCACGGCGACTGTTCAACCAGATGCCTGTGCCTGCGGTGGCGAGTATTGAAGGGCTTCCGCCTGCCGTCGCCTTACAGCAGCAAAGGGGAGGGAGCAGCGGACGGTCCACTGTTGGCAGTGTCACCACGCTTTCCAATCTGTTGCGTATGCTTTACTCGCGCGCCGGGTCTTATCCGCCGGGTATGGCGCGGCTGGAAGCTGAATCCTTTTCTCCCAATACGCCTATGGGGGCATGCCCTCGCTGCCACGGGCTAGGAAGCATCTATGATGTGACCGAGAAAACGCTGGTGCCGGATGATACTCTCAGCATCCGGCAGCGTGCCGTGGCGGCTTGGCCCACCGCATGGCAGGGGCAGAACCTGCGCGATATTCTGATCACGCGCGGAGTTGATGTCGATAAGCCGTGGAAAGATCTGCCGCAAAAAACGCGCGACTGGATTTTATACACGGAGGAAACGCCGACTGAACCCGTTTATCCGGGCCGCACGCATGAAGACGTTCTGGCCGCCATAAAACGCGGAGACCCTGCGGATTATAACGGCACCTTTACTGGCGCACGGCGGTATGTGCTTCAAACCTTTGCAAAATCCCAAAGTGCGAAAATGCGGGCGCGGGCGGCATCCTTCATGGTCAGTTCGCCATGTCCCCTTTGCCATGGTCAAAGATTGAATCCGGATGCTCTCAAAGTCACATTTGATGGGCGGAATATTGCGGAATTTTCGGCCCTTCCGTTGAAGCATATTGCTCAGGCATTGCAGGTCATGCAGCCACACATGACTGGGCTGGATGCGGTGAGTGTCGCGGCGCAGGGCATCGTAGCATCGCTGATTGAGCGGATTGCCGTGCTACTTGATCTGGGGCTGGGCTACCTCCAGCTTAGCCGGAGCGTGCAAACTCTCTCTCCCGGCGAATATCAGCGCTTGCGGCTTGGTACTCAAATCCGTTCCAATCTGTTCGGGGTGGTATATGTGCTGGATGAACCCAGCTCCGGCCTGCATCCGGCGGACACACAGGCGCTATTGAGAGCGCTTGATGGCCTGCTGGCAGCGGGAAATTCTCTGCTTGTGGTGGAGCATAATCCGGATGTTATCCGGCGCGCGCAATGGCTGGTGGATGTTGGACCACAGGCAGGCGAGCGTGGCGGCCAGGTGCTTTACAGTGGCCCACCTGAGGGCCTGAAGACCGTCCAGGCCTCCCAGACACGGCATTATCTATTTGATGCTCCCACAAAGCGGGAGACGCCGCCGCGGGTGGCGGAAACGTTCCTCAAGCTGGCAAATATCACGTGGAATAATCTGCAGGATCTTGATCTTTCTCTGCCATTGGGCGTGTTGGTGTCCGTCACGGGAGTTTCCGGTTCTGGAAAATCCAGCCTGATTCAACAGGCATTGGTTTCCATCGTTTCTCGTGCTTTGGGTCAGCCGGTTGCGCTTGATGAAGACACTGAAGAAGACACGCCTTTTGATCCGGCGGAAGCCGGACAGTCGCAAGGGCGTGTTGTTTCGGGTTTGGAAAAGGTGCGCAGGCTTGTGGTTATTGACCAAAAGCCCATAGGCCGCACACCGCGTTCCAACCTTGCAACGTATACCGGATTGTTTGATCTGGTGAGGCAGGCCTT
>NZ_LHZU01000105.1 GCF_001580995.1 Acetobacter senegalensis | reverse complement strand
TGAGCCGTGAGCCGTGAGCCGTGAGCCGTGAGCCGTGAGCCAAATGGCTTTGGCATGGACATGCGAACCGGGCGGCCGGCTTACGCCATCACTTGATCTTGCAAGCAGAAAAAAGTTGGTCCTGACCAGCCCCGTATTCTGCTTGTGGAAAACAGACAGGTTGAGTCAGGACCATGTCCTCGATTGACCAATCACGTGTGTGTTGAATGGCCAATCGCGCTTTTACCCAGAGACCCTGAGTGATCAGGCAGATTGCTCCAGCGTAGCCGTCTGCTCTGCGGGCTCCACACGGTAGGGGCCTGCGGCGTGAATGGTCAGGGAGAGCAGGGCCATTGCATCATTGGCCAACAGGTCTCCCAAAGGCAGAACCGCATTTCCGTTTGTCCAGACACATTCCGGCGTGCCCGCTTCGGCTTCCCTATGCCAGCCTGCGGGTTTGTTTTCCTGAAAATGCGCCGTAAGAGCATGCATTTTTTTGGCTGTCAGGCAGCTTATTGCACCGACTGCCACACCCAAATGACGGCGATCATCTACAAACGGTCCGATTACATCTGCCGGACGGCTGGCGCGGGAAACAATGCGGACAGAGCGCGTGGCAGGTGGCAGCATGAAGCTGTAAGTCTGCCCCGTGTGCCGCACCGGACGAATCTGAACACCCGTTTCCGTTACCAGATGCAGATCAGGGTCATCCGTCAGCACGGCATGTTCCATGTAGGGCCGGTTGGTGTTGGCATGGTCATGCCGGGCCTTTAGCGCACGGAACAGGGGTTCTACAAAAGCGCGGTCCACACAGAGCGGTGCGTCGGCATGTTCAGCCCAGTTCTGCAGGCCATTGCTACGCAGGCCTGCCACATTGCCAGCCTGGCGGAAGGCACGGCGGTTGCCGGTATCCAGATAGCTTTCTGTCAGCATGCCATCGGCAATGATAACCGCGTGCTGCTCAGTTTCCACATGGTAATAGGTGTAAGACGGAACGGAGGTATCGTAAAAAACAGAGGCCCCGTTTACCAACATGCGAACAGGAATGAATTTGTTCTCAAAAAACAGGCAGTGCTCGGGTGTAATCAGCATATCGCGGGACGGCACGCCATCTGCCACGGCGTTCTTCAGAACGCGCACAGGATAGCCTGCCTCGTCAACCGGCAGATCGGGGCGGGCTATGGTCTCTGCCTTGCCAACCCACACAACCGGACGCGTGATATCCTGATTGTTCTTCCAGTCCCATGTGACAATCTGGTCACCTATCTTGATGTCTTCAACAGCAATATTACCATCTGGCGTACGGATCAGGGTGCCGGTCAGGAAGCAGGCGGTGATATAGGTGTTGTCGTCCGAATAGGTGATCTGTAACGGGTTGGAGGCCGCATCCGTAGAACTGGTGGAATAGTCGCCTGAAGGAAGGGTCACGCCATCGGCCAGATTAACAGCGTATTCCGCTACGGTTTCTCCGCTGTCATTCAGCAGCGTAATCACTTTGCTGGAGGACGATCCATCCGTGATGGTATAGCTGGCGACCGCGCCAGTTGTGTCCTGAAGTTCAATGGTATCCTGGCTTGGATCATAATTGTTGATGGTTGTGGCGCTTAGTGTGCCAGAGGCCAGTAGGCTGATGGCAGTGCCCCCGCCGTTCAGGATCAGTGTGCCGCCACCCGCGCCAAAATTGACGGTACCACCTTCAAGTACGCTGGCCAGTGCTGCCCCTGTGTTGAACGTTCCGCCATATTCAATATTGACAGTGGAGCCTGTCAGAAGCCCGACCAGAGAGCCACCGGTATTGCCCGAAAGGGTTGCCGTTCCGCCAACAACATTGATGGTTGTGCCCGCAATGGCGCTGACAAGACCGGAAATAGTGTTATCACCGCCAATGTAATAAGTATTTGCTTCTGCTGCGCCAACACCAATAATAATACTGCCTGTAGAGCCGGGAGCAGTGACAATAGTTTGAGCGCTGGCAGCACTGATAAGTGTTGTATAATCGTCAGTTCCAGTAAGAACATACCCTGAAGCAGCAAGTTGTAATAAAACCAGGTCAATGCCGGGGTTAAGGTCTGTACCCGTGTAAATACTTGTGCCGTCTGGTGCCGTTATAGTGACATCCCAGTCAGAGATTGCTGAGCCATAAGGCTGCGTAATATTATAAACAACGCCGGATGCGGTTGTATATTTTGTCATTTCTGTTTCCTTCACTTTCTGGGGGGACGACTGTTCAGGAATTGAATCGCAAATAAATTTAAAGAAATCACGGATACAAATTCTAAATACACAGCGAATCGAAAATAAAAAAGAAAATTAATCTGGTTGTTATGGTTAGATTAATGAAAACTAATAAATAAAATACAAAAACAAAAAAGTAATTATAAATTTGTATTTGTGTTCTGTAAGCGCGTGCGGGGTTTTAAAAAAATAATAACGTAGAGGAAAAAATGTGAGGGCAGGTAGATGCGTTAAATTTATCCGCACTCATTCGTTAATTTCTTACTGACCGTGCGGGAGAGTTGGTGAGTTTTATTGCTGAAAGGCTTTTGAACACCTGCAAAAAAGTGAATAGCGCGCCTTGCATTCCACGCATTGCTGACACGCTATCGCCATTTTCAGAAAAAATGGGCTGACGCCATTCGGCCTGGTTTCGTCCGGCCCATGATGCCTGCATGACCAGAGTTCACCCGATCTGGGGCAGCCGCATGCATGACGCAGGCGCGAGGTGTCGCAAACCTGCCGAGGCCCTCAGGCAGAGGGCGGGAAGAGAGCTTTGTGAAAAACCAGCCAGCAGTGATAAACAGGTGCAGGGTGTTTGCTCCCGGTGGGGAGAGAAGGGGAGAGCAGGACGTGGAACTCTATATTTTTTATCTAGGCGGTGCCGCGCCCGGCGCGAATATCGAGGTGCATGATGTGCAGTTTGCCGTGGCGCACAAACCGGAGGATGCGTATCCATCCCTTGCCGCCCGGTGGTTTGGAACGCGGCAGTCCCTGCATCTTGATGCTTACGGCAGCATCACATGGGCGGATGGGTATGCTGTTACCCTTAGCCCGGATAAACCGGTTTCCGACAAAAAACTCTATTTCATCAATATGGGCGGCTATCTGGAAGGAGCCCTGCGGGAAGAGCACGATTTTACTTTTCTTGTTGCTGAAACGGAGGAAGAGGCAAAAGCCCGCGCGAAGGAAGAGCTTCTGCTGGGTTACCAACACCAGCACCGCGATAACCTGATGGAGGTGGATGATTGTCTGCCTCTGGAGCAGATTGACGGCCTTTATATTCATCTTACGCCACAGGAAAACGGTCAGCCCGTAAGGGCTACGTGGCAGGGATACCGCAGAATATAGAGGATAAGGCAGCCAAGATTATCGGGTATATGGCAGGCGATTTTTTATAAAAATAATAAATAAGGGAGACGATTTTTAAAATTATGCCCGACATGTCAACAGCCCCCGTTCTCTACAGTTTTCGACGCTGCCCTTATGCCATGCGGGCACGGCTGGCACTTGTTGCCAGCCAGACGGAGTGTGTGGTGCGAGAGATCAGGCTGGCGGCCAAACCAGAAGTCATGCTGACAGCATCGCCCAAAGGAACAGTTCCCGTTCTGGTGCTGCCAGACAACATCGTGCTTGATGAGAGTCTGGATATCATGCGCTGGGCGCTCTCTCAGGCCGATCCGTCTCACTGGCTGGAGGGCGTGAAACCTCAGCTTATTGAGCAGAATGATACCACATTCAAATATCATCTGGATCGCTATAAATACGCTACCCGCTACGGTTCTGCCCCTGCATACCATCAGGCAGAAGCGGTTAGCATTCTTCGTAACCTCGAAAACATCCTTTCTGTAGAAGAGTTTTTGCAGGGTAATCATTTTGGTCTGACAGATGCCGCTATTGCGCCCTTTGTCAGGCAGTTTGCCGCCACTGATCCTGCATGGTTTCAGGCGTTGCCTCTTCCCGCCGTGCAGAACTGGCTTAACCGCTTTCTGGCATCCCGCCTTTTTGAACAGGTCATGGTCCGTTATGCTCCGTGGCAGCCGGAAGATGCGCCCGTCTGGTTGTTAACGGCTGTCTGAGCCGTTTGAAGACACTTGGCGCCGCGCAAACGCCATCCCGATATCAGGCCAGATCCTGAATGTAACGCTGATAGCTGCTCGGAAACAGCACCATGCCGACAGTGAAAAACGCATTTTCGGGCAGGCCGGAGTGGCAGGGCTGGTTTTTATCGTGGAACCGGCTGCATGATGGGTTGTTCCTGACCAGCGGGCATGACAGTGCGCGACATGATGATGTTTATGGGGTAAGGCCGGTTTATGATGTTTTTCTCTCGCTCTGCCTGGTTTCTGACAGTGGCGCTGGTGCTGGCCCCAGCCTGTGCCGCCCAGGCTGACACAATTGATGTGGTGGGTGCGCGGTCTGTTCTGGTGCAGCATTATCAGAAAGTGGCCAAGCTTTACCGGCGCTTCAACGCCCTGCCTGCGGAGGACCGGGCCGGTCTTTCCCTGCATGTGGTGGGGCGGGAACAACCGGATGACAAACCCCTGCACAGCACCGGCCTGCATCTGCAAACTCAAAACGGAGCCATTCCGCTGACACATGCGGGCAGCGATGACATGGTTTTCCCGCTATCGGATGCCCTGTGGCAGGAAAACCCGCCGCTGATGGCAACCTTGCAGCCTGACCACTATATCCGCTTTATTTTCCAGATCGCCATAACGCCTCCGCAGCAGGATGGCTTTACCAATGCGCAGGCCACGCACTGGCTGAAGCAGATGGATAATTGTGTGGAGGATGTGGTGGGCTTTGTGTTTGCCTTCCTGATGCCGGATGCCCACAAGCTGACACTTACCTTGGCCCCGCATAGTCAGCTTCTGGTGACAGAGGCCGGGCAGAACCGCACCTTATTTGATAATACCGCCGACACTGCGGCTGATTACACCATCAGGCCGCAGGATTACGCAGCGGACGCTACGTTTCATAGCACGCAGCCGCTTGAGCGGGTGGTGATCAAACTGCCCGTGCAGATTCATGCGGACATGAAACGCAAGGCAGCCTGACCCCAACCCGCGTCGGTCCTCAGGCGCTGGCGCGGCCGGTGTTGGCTTTCACCAGACCGGATACAAACTGCCACCCGCGGCCCACATCACGGATCACCCGCGCAATGGCTGGTGCCGTGGTGGGGCGCAGCAGGCGTTTGTCATACCCTGCAAAGCGGCGGTCATCTTCTTCCAGACACAGATCCATGAAGTCCGGCAGGCTGAGCTGCACGCTGGCAATATCCTTGGCACCAGTGACGGTGAAGTTGTTGTCCTGCGTGTGGACTTCGCCTTTGTCATCCACATCCTTGGCAAGGCTTAGACGCTCGTAACCAAGGAAGGCCCACACGGCCCACACCTTCAGTTCAAACAGCGGACGGCGATACCACGGCATGACGGCCCGGTACCATGCCAGCCAGTTGGCAAACAGCAGAATGTGACGACATTCTTCCTGCATCACCGGCTCGAACGTATCAATCAGTTCAGGCGGGAAGAAGCCGGAACGCTTGGCCAGTTCAAACAGCCCGAAAGCGAAGAAACTGTCCACACATTCTGAAAAGCCGGTGACCAGATAGGCCCACTCAACATCCTTGGGCTCAATATACGGGGGTTCCGGCGCCATGGGGATGTTGTAGGCCGCCACCATTTTGGACAGCACTTCCTTGTGGCGGTTTTCCTCCCACGCATTGCGGGAAATGGCATCCTTGATGTCCGGGTCCTGCACCAGCCGGGCGTAGGCGGCCATACGCAAGCGGGCCTTGCCCTCCGTCTGTACCGCAATATCCCAGATGGGCAGGGAGGTCACGCGATGCAGCGTTTCCGGGTCCAGCTTGGGCCAGTCGATTACGGACGGTTTGTAAGGGTTGAACGTATCGCGGAACATCTGGGCAATGGCGCGCTTGTGTTCAGCAGAACCGGGCGTAAGCGGCCCTTTATCCTGACTGACCCAATGCCGGGCCCTGTAATCGGCCTCTACCACGGCTTCCTTGTTGGGGGGCGGTGGCAGGTCATCAATGCTGTCTGGCAGGCGGGAATAGATATCAGAGAGAGAACCCATGGTAGGAACCCGTTTGCTGGGAGCGCCTCCCCTTCCTCGCGCAAAGGGTGCGCAAGGCAGGAGAAAAGCCCGGTAAAACAAAACATGCTGCTCCCCACCCCGCAGGGTGAGGAGCAAAGCCGTTCCCCGATTTAGTGAAGATCAGAAAGCTGGGAAATGATCTTTGTCACTAAGCCGTATTCAATCGCTTCCTTGGCGGACATCCAGTAGTTGCGGTCCGTATCCTTGGCGATTTTTTCGTAAGACTGGCCTGTTTCACGCGCAAACAGGCGGTTCAGACGTTCACGCATCTTGATGATTTCGCGTGCTTCAATGTCGATATCGGTGGCCGGGCCACGCACACCACCCATCGGTTGATGCAGCAAGAAGCGCGTGTTGGGCAGGCAGAAGCGGCGGTTTTTCTGGCCGGCGGCAAAAATCAGCGCGCCAGCAGACGCCACCCAGCCGGTGCCGATCATGTTGACCGGCGCGATCGAATCGACAAAGCGGATCATGTCATGAATGGTGTCCCCGCTTTCAACGTGGCCACCGGGGGAGTTTACATACACATCAATCGGCTTGTCAGACTCGCCAGCCAGGGCCAGCAGGCGGCCGGTGACATCACGGGCTACCTTGTCGTTAATGCCGCCAAAAATCAGCACTTTGCGCTGTTTGAACAGCTTGTGCTCAAGCTCGCCAGCCGGTGCGCCGGGGGCTTTCACATCGTCTTTTTCCGGTGTTTCCGGCGCGTCCGGGCCATCCGGCCCTTCATCATCCAGTCTGATGGCGTCGCGGGAGAAAATACCCGTCATTCGTGTCTCCGCATGGTCTGTGTCACGGTTCATGCTTCTTATCCTGCGCCGCCTGCGCGCCCCTGCCAAGGGGCAATCCTATAATGCAGGTTCAACAGGCACGCCTGATCTCGCCACAACGGCGGGAAGACGGTAAGGTGCGCGCTGTTTATCAGCCCAGCGGAGCACCCGTCCCACCATGCAGCAAATGCGTCCTGAACAGAACCGGCCCTTCTGGCGGCATGGTCGCCCCGTTTCTGGCCAGACGGACGCAACGCGGACGGAGGATACCCCGGCACACGCACCCCTTGCCCATGCCGGGGAAGACCAGTCGCAAACCCACCGCACCGGGCAACGGCATGCCTCCGGCTTTCGTATGGGCGTGGTGCTGACAGCGGGCGTGCTGGTGCTGGCGGGGTGCCGCCATCAGGATGCGATCGACAGCACGCTGGAATGGACCCAGAACATGCGCGGGGGCGTGATCTCCCAGCAGCGGCCACCGCCGCCGGGCCGGTATGATCCCTACCCGCATGTGGGGCTGACCCCCACTCAGGCGCCGGCTCTGCCCTCCGCGCAGGCACGGGCCATGCTGACGGAACGGCTGATCCGTGACCGTAACCTGACCTACCGCACGGTTGCTGCCAACGGCACGCTCACGCCCGATATTCCGCCGCCGCCCAACGCCGCAGCGGCACAATCTGCGGCAGGCAAGGGGAGCGCGGATAAAGGCGCAGGCACCCCGGCTGCTGGCGCTGGCGCAAATGCGGCCAAGGACAAAGCCGCAGCGGGGCAGCAGGCGGCCAGCCTGCCACCGGATGCCGCCGGGGCCATTATGGATGCCGCGGAAGCACCACCCCAGCAGCCCACCACGCCACTACCTCCTGCCAAACCCGCGCCCTCCAAGCCAGCGGCAAAAGACACCAAAAAGGAGGCCGCCGCCGATGCGGAAGCCGACATGCCAGAAGTGGCCATGCCGGAAGTGAAGAACGGCGCGCAGAAGCCCCCCACGCCCGAAAGCGCCATTCCGCAGATTCCCGAGGGCCCGCCCGCACCGCCATCCTTCCCCGGATTTGATGTGCCGTCTGACGCCCATCTGCCCGATGGTGTGCAGCCCAATTATGATCTGAGCGACGCCAAAGGCACGGCCCTGCATTTCATGCCGCAATCTGACCAGCTTTCCGCAGGGCAGGAGAGCACATTGGCCAAACTGGTGCAGAAAACGCCGCACGGGCCGTTCTTTGTCCGTGGCTTTGGCAATTCCCCCTCACTCAGCCCGCAGGATCAGGCAGATGCCGTCCAGCTTGGCCTCTTGCGGGCGCAGCGCGTGGCTCAGGAACTGATCAAGCTGAATGCGCCGTCTGATGCCATTCATATCCGGGGGGATGCGTTCGGCACGGGGGCACGAATAGCCAATTCACCCTGATGCGAAGCCGGGGGGCACGGGCCTGTGGCACGCGCCCCTCGGCCAGCCATGCGACGGAAAGACGCTGGCCGCACGGCAAGAAGAGTTGCCTGATCCGTTTCTGCCATTACTATGTTTTTCCTCCGTAATCGTGCGGAATCTGAACCCCCTTATTTTCAGGGTCCTTTACGTCCATGACCGAAGATTTCCATCGCATCCGCCGCCTGCCGCCTTATGTCTTTGCCTCGGTAAACCAGGCCAAGGCGGCAGCCCGAGCGCGAGGCGAGGATATTATTGACCTTGGCATGGGCAACCCGGACAGCCCCACACCGCCCCACATTGTGGAAAAGCTGGTGGAAACGGTGCAGAATCCGCGTGCGCATGGCTATTCCGTCAGCAAGGGTATTCCGGGCCTGCGCCGGGCACTGGCGGGCTATTATGAACGCCGCTTCAACGTGAAGCTGGACCCTGAGCGGGAAGTGATCGCAACGCTGGGCTCCAAGGAAGGGCTGGCCAATCTGGCCTCCGCCATCACCAGCCCCGGTGACACCATTCTGGTGCCCAATCCATCCTACCCCATTCACCAGTTCGGGTTCATTATTGCGGGGGCGTCTGTCCGCTCCATTCCCGCCACGCCGGATGATAACATGCTGCGCGCGCTGGAACGTGCCGTGCGCCATTCCGTGCCCAAGCCCACGGCGCTGATTGTCAATTTCCCGTCCAACCCCACCGCATATCTAGCCGATCTGGATTTCTACAAGGAACTGGTGGCCTTTGCCCGGAGGGAGGAAATTTTCATCCTCTCGGACCTCGCCTACGCAGAAATCTATTTTGGAGATCTGGTGCCCCCGTCCATTCTGGCCGTGCCGGGGGCCAAAGATATTGCGGTGGAATTCACATCGCTTTCCAAAACCTACTGCATGGCTGGCTGGCGTATGGGGTTTGCCGCGGGCAATGAACGGCTGATTGCCGCGCTGACGCGCATTAAATCCTATCTGGATTACGGGGCGTTCACCCCCATTCAGGTCGCCGCCGTGGCCGCGCTGAATGGCCCGCAGGACTGCGTGGCCGATATCCGCGCCCTGTATAAAGAACGGCGTGATGTGCTGATCCGTGGTCTGCATGCCGCCGGGTGGGATGTGCCGTCCCCCGAAGGTTCCATGTTTGCGTGGGCCCCCATCCCTGAACCGTTCCGTGAAATGGGCAGCGTTGATTTCTCCAAGCTGCTGCTGAAAGAAGCCGGTGTGGCGGTGGCCCCCGGCCTTGGCTTTGGCGAGCATGGGGAAGGTTATGTGCGCATCGGGCTGGTGGAAAACACCCAGCGCCTGCGGCAGGCCACCCGCGCCATTCGTGGTTTCCTTGCAGCCCATGGCGTCAAGCCTGCGGCTGTGTCTTCTCCTTCCTCTGCAAGCAAGCCGGAGCCTGTCCAATCGTGAGTGTCTCTTCCTCCTCTTCTCCTCTTCGTCTCGGTATTGCTGGTCTTGGCACGGTGGGGGCGGGCGTTATCCGCCTGCTGGAAACCAATGCGGACCTGATTACCGCCCGCGCTGGCCGTCCGCTGAAAGTTGTGGCTGTCAGCGCGCGGGACCGCACGCGGGACCGTGGGGTGAACGTCTCCGGCCTGCGGTGGTATGACAACGCAGTTGATCTGGTGACAGACCCCGAAGTGGATGTGGTGGTGGAACTGATTGGCGGGGCCGAAGGGCAGGCCCGTGCTCTGGTTGAAACCGCACTGCAGGCAGGCAAGCCAGTGGTTACGGCCAACAAGGCGCTGCTGGCCATTCATGGCCCGGCGCTGGCGCAGGTCAGTGCGGAAAAATCCGCCCCGCTGCTGTTTGAAGCCGCGGTTGCGGGCGGTATTCCCGCCATCAAGACCGTGCGTGAAGGGCTGGCGGCAGATCGCCTGCTGCGCATTGGCGGCATTCTGAACGGCACCTGCAACTATATCCTGACCGTCATGCGCGAAACGGGGAAGGATTTCGGCTCTGTTCTGGCAGACGCCCAGCAGCTTGGTTACGCCGAAGCTGATCCCTCCACGGATATTGACGGGCTGGATGCCGCCCACAAACTGACCATTTTGGCCGGGCTGGCCTTTGGCCGCCCCGTGGCGTTTGACAGTGTGCATGTAGAAGGTATTCGCCGGATTGGCGCGGCAGATCTGAGCTTTGCCCGCAAGCTGGGCTATCGCATCAAACTGCTGGGGCTGGCCCGCGTGGGCGATGCTGGGCTTGAAGCCCGCGTTACCCCCTGCCTTGTGCCGGAAGATGCCCCCATTGCGCAGGTGGATGGCGTGTTCAATGCCGTGGTGGCAGAAGGCGCATTTGCAGGCCGCCTGATGATTGAAGGCCGGGGCGCGGGCGCAGGCCCCACTGCCAGCGCCGTGACGGCCGATCTGATTGATATTGCCCGTGGCAGCCACATCCCGGTGTGGGGCGTGCAGGTATCTGATATGCAACCTGTGCGGGCCTGCCCTCTTTCTGCCGGAAAGGGCGCGTTTTATCTGCGCCTGCGGGTGGAGGACCGACCCGGCGTGATTGCGGATATTACCGCCGTGCTGCGTGACTGTGGCGTTTCGCTGCGCAGCATGCTTCAGCCCACGCCGGAGAAGAACGACACCGCCCCGCATGTGCCCCTGGTGCTGGTGACGCATCAGACATCCGAGGCGGCCATGCAGGACGCCGTGACACGCATTGACCAGCTTGATGTGGTGACGGACACCCCGGTGATGATCCGGATTGAAACGGACTGAGCCTTCCGTGCGGAGCCAGTTCAAGCCTTAAGAAAGAGGATTTCCCCCCTGATGTCTGACACTCGTGAGCCTAAACAGTTTGTGGTTTCTGACCGCAATCTGGCGCTTGAACTGGTGCGTGTTACTGAAGCCGCCGCCCTTGCATCCTCTCACTGGACGGGCCGTGGCAAAAAGAACGATGCCGATGGCGCGGCTGTGGAAGCCATGCGCATTGCGTTTGACACCGTGGCCATTGATGGCACCGTGGTGATTGGCGAAGGCGAGATGGACGAAGCACCAATGCTCTACATTGGTGAAAAGGTGGGCGCTGGCGGCCCCGCCATGGACATTGCGGTGGACCCGCTTGAAGGCACCAATCTGTGCGCCAAGGACATGCCCAACGCCATTACCGTGGTTGCGCTGGCGGAAAAGGGCAACTTCCTGCACGCGCCAGACGTGTATATGGACAAGATTGTGGTTGGCCCCAACCTGCCCGACGGCGTGGTGGACCTTGAAGCCTCCATTGAGAACAATCTGCGCAATCTGGCCCGCGCCAAGAACAAGCCGATTGAAGACATTGTTCTGTGTACGCTCGACCGCGAACGCCATGAAGAACTGATTGCCAAAACGCGCGAAGCCGGTGCCCGTGTGCGCCTGCTGAGCGATGGTGACGTTGCCGCCGCCATTGCCGCCTGCATGGATAACAGCCAGGTGGATATCTATGCCGGTTCTGGCGGCGCGCCAGAAGGCGTGCTGGCCGCTGCTGCCGTGCGCTGCGTGGAAGGCCAAATGCAGGGCCGTCTGCTGTTTGAAGATGACGCCCAGCGTGAACGCGCCCAGAAAATGAACCCCGGCAAGGACCCGGACCGCAAGCTCGGCCTGCATGATATGGCGGCTGGTTCCGTGCTGTTCTCCGCCACGGGTGTCACCTCTGGCACGCTGCTGCGCGGTATCCGCCGTCTGCCCACACATGCCGTGACGCACTCACTGGTCATGCGCTCCAAATCCGGCACGGTGCGGTTTATTGAAGGGCACCACAACTTCTCCACCAAAACGTGGACGCCGCAATAACCCTGTGTGCCTTACCCCGCTTTGCCAGAAATGACTGCTTTTTCAGAGACAACCATGCTTCTGCCCCCTGATGACGCCGCGCCCCCGCAGGCTCGCGCCGCGCTGGGGGTGGAGGCCAGCCTGACAGGCCGCCGCTGGATGTGGCGGCCGGGGGCTGACAGCCCGGACCTGATGCGGCTGGGCGCAGCCATTGCCCAACGGGCCGGGCTGCCTGAAATTGTAGGCCGTCTGCTGGCATTGCGGGGCCTTTCTCTTGAAACCGCCGCAGATTTTCTGGACCCGAAGCTACGGGCGCTGATGCCCAATCCGTCCGAACTGCGGGATATGGATGTGGCAGCCGCCCGCATGGCTCAGGCCGTGCAAAAAGGCGAGACCATCGGTATTTTTGGCGATTATGACGTAGATGGCGCCTGCGCCTCCGGCATTCTGGCTTCTTTTTTTGAAGAACTGGGCTGTGCCGTGCACACCCATATTCCTGACCGCATGACCGAAGGCTACGGCCCCAATGTGCCCGCCCTTGAAGGGCTGGTGGCGCAGGGGGCCTCGCTGCTTGTGTGCGTGGATTGCGGTACTGCGGCCTCTGATATTCTGAACCAGATGGCGGGCAAGGCGGATCTGGTGGTGCTGGACCACCATAAATCCGAAGATGCGCTGCCTGCCATTCTGGCGACGGTGAACCCCAACCGGCCGGACTGCACCTCTGGCCTTGGGCATGTATGCGCTGCCGCACTGGCCTTTCTGGCTGCCGTTGCCACTGCACGCGATCTGCGCAGCGCAGGCTGGTTTGAAGCGCACCCCGCGCCAGACCTGATGCGCCAGCTTGATCTGGTGGCGCTTGCAACGGTGTGTGATGTCATGCCCCTGCAAGGGCTGAACCGGGCTTTTGTGGCGCAGGGCCTCAAGATCATGGCGCGCCGTCAGCGCACCGGCTTGGCCGCGCTGATGGAAATTGCGGGTGTAACCAAAGCGCCGGATGCGTTTTCCTGCGGGTTCGCCATCGGGCCACGCATCAACGCCGGGGGCCGCATTGCGGAGGCCGCACTGGGCCTGCGCCTGCTACGGAGTGAAGACGCGCATGAGGCCAAAATCATGGCCGAGCGGCTGGATGCCGTAAACCGCCGCCGCCAAGGGGTGGAAGCGGACATTCTTGATCTGGCCATGCAGCAGGCCGCCGCCCAGCGTGAAGCCGGGCATCCTGTCATTCTGCTCACAGGCAAGGACTGGCACCCCGGCGTAGTGGGCATTGTGGCAGGCCGCATCAAGGAACAGTTCAACCGCCCGGCTCTTGTGGGCGCTGCGCAGGATGATGGTTCCATCAAAGGCTCTGGTCGTTCCGTGCCGGGGCTTGATCTGGGCACGGTGATTATTGCCGCACGTCAGGCCGGACTGCTGACAACAGGCGGCGGCCACGCCATGGCAGCCGGTTTTTCCCTACCTGCCGAGAAGGTGGACGCCTTCCACACTTTTCTGGATGAACGGCTGGCCGGTGCCGCGCAACTGCCTGATGCCGTTGATCTGGAAATTGACGCCGCTCTCTCCGTTGCCGGTGCCACGGTGGAACTGGCACAGAACATGGCCTCTCTCGCCCCGTTTGGCGCGGGCAATGCCGAGCCTCTGGTGGCCCTCTCTCATGTGCAGATTATCAAAGCCGACCGTATTGGCCGAGATGGCAACACGCTGCGTCTGCTGCTGAAAGGCGCTGATGGCGGCCGCCTGAAAGCCCTGCTGTTCCGTGCCGGAGACAGCCCACTGGCCGCCACGCTGGAAGACACCACACGCCCCCCCATCCATCTGGCCGGCTATCTACGCGCCGAAAGCTGGAATGGCCGCACGGATGTCACCTTCTTCATTCAGGATGCTGCGTTGGTGTAAAAAGCCATGTCGTTCAGCATGGAATTTTGATAACGAATTTCTGTAAGCGGCAATTTTGGGAGCAGTGTGTTTTGGGCGATATCAAGCTTTTCCAGATACAGGATGGCACTGCGGCCGAACTTCCCGGATCATCCGCTCCTTTGGAAAAAGCGTTACAAACCCTTTTTGAAAAAAACCTTGAAGCCTTTCTGGGTGTGCGTTTCCTGGCATCAGAATTTCCGACCACGCACGGCGGAAGAATGGATACGCTGGGGTTAGATGAAAATTATTATCCCGTCATTATAGAATACAAACGGAATTTAAATGAAAACGTCATCAATCAAGGACTGTTCTATCTTGATTGGCTGATGGATCATAAATCTGATTTTCGATTTCTGACACAAGATAAATTGGGAAATGAATGCGCGGATGCCATAGAATGGAGTGCTCCCCGCCTGATCTGTATTGCCGCAGATTTTACCAAATATGATCTGCATGCCGTAAAACAGATGGGACGAAACATTGAGTTGATCCGGTACCGCCGCTTTGGTGACAGCCTTATCATGCTTGATCTTCTCAGTAGTGTTTCTACCAACGGCTCTGTTCATCCCACCAGCCTCTCAACGCCCCTGTCATCTTCTCATGCGGTTCCGGCGGACAGTATAAAATCCTCTGCCAAATACAAAACAAATTCAGAAAGCCTTGAGGGTGCCAAAGAGGATCTTCAAAACCTGTATTCTGATGTCACCACATATCTGCTCTCTCTGGGAGATGATGTGTCACAAAAAACACTGCGCTATTATTTTGCCTTCAAACGTATAAAAAATTTCGCCTGTCTGGAAATAAAACCAACCATTGATGTCATCAAACTCTTCCTGAAAGTTAATCCTGATACAATTTCCTTGATAGATGGCTTTACCCGGGATGTGAGGAATATCGGCCACTTTGGTACAGGGGACCTAGAAGTCACACTCCGCGATCTTTCTGATCTGGAAAAAGCAAAACCGCTCATAGAAAAATCTTACGAAAATTCCTGATTCCTCTAGCCATCAAAGAGAATATTTCTTTCCGTGGCAGCCATACTCTGCACGTTCTGATTCCTGCTGTTCCTGATTTTTTCGATTATACCTGGTATAAATCTCGCCTGGAAAACGTCCATGACCGCACAACCGATTGTTCTTTTTCCTGATCAGCGCCTGCGGCAGGTGGCAACGCCTGTCAGTGTTTTTGATGAGGCGCTGCACAGTCTGGCGGGTGATCTGTTAGATACCGTTCGGGCAGCACCGGGTATTGGCATTACCGGGCCGCATATTGGTGTGGGGCTGCGTGTGGTTGTGCTTGACCTGCCGGATGGCTCGGGGCCGCAGACCTATATCAACCCGGAAATTGTTCAGGTTTCTGAAAACACCGTCCAGCATGAGGAAGGCAGCATCTCCATGCCCGGTGTGGTTGAAACCCTGACGCGAGCGGCAAAAGTGACCGTGCGCTATATGGACCTGAAAGGTCAGCCCCAAACCGAAGAAGCTGAAGGCCTGCGTGCTGTATGCCACCAGCATGAGATTGATCAGCTTGACGGTATTTTCTGGATACAGAGACTCTCGGCCCTACGCCGTAGCCGCGTGCTGGCACGTTATGAAAAGCTCAGACGTAGCCAGCGGCAGAACACGGTGTAAAGCGCCAGCACAAAGCATGCGGCCCTTTATTGAATAAGAGAGCGGCTGAAGCATAGGGGTGTGCGTGGAAAAATCCCCGTACTGCCCAGCGCAACTTGCATGGCTGCCTTTTACAACAGCCCCTCAGAAAACGGTATTGATGGCAACCTGCGGGGCAATCTTCACGCTGGTGTTGTGCCCGGCGTAATAAACGGATGCCCCCGCAATAACACCCCACCGGGCGTTCCAGTTATATTCCAGGGCAGGGGCCACCTGCCAGTCTCCGGAGGAGGAGCCTGTGCGGTCCATATACTGCCCGGTCTTGGTGTGCCCCCACACGCGGGAACCGTTGGCCCAGTCCCGCGCAACGTCAATGGCCAGCACCCACTGGCGGTTGACGCCATATTCAAGCGAAAACCCGGTCTGGCCGCTCATGCCGGGGCGACCCTTACCGCGAAACCCTGCCGTTGTGCCGTAGGAGGTGACATCCCGCAGCGTAGCGCCGTTCAAGGCGCGGCGGAACCAGTTCCAGACGCGCAGGCGCAGGGCATGGTGGCCCGGTAACTGATAGGTGGACTGGCTCAGCAGGGCTGTGCGGAACACGTAGGACCCCGCGCCAACGCCATCCTGCCCATGGTCCAGCCGGCTGTAATCTCCAGTGGGGAACACAACCCCGGCAAACAGATTGAGGCCCGGAATATACCGCTTGGGGTTGGGGTTCACGAAGCGCCAGATCAGGTCAACCGGAAAATCTCCAAACTTGGGGCCGGTGGAATGACCATCATTCTTTTTCCAGCCGTAACTGACAACGGTGTGCGCCTGAATGCTCAGATAATCGGTGAGCCCGTACTTCCACATGGTTGAGTTACTGAACAGTTGCTGGCGTGGGTGCTGGGGGTGACTGATGCCATGCGCATCATAATACCCAATGGGCTGGCTGTAGGTGTAATAGGGCTCAATCCCGGCATCTCCGGCATGGTCCTTGGCGCTGGCGGGGGAGACGAGGGAGCCTGTATACCATTGCTGCTGGGCCTGCGCCTGATGGCTAAAAGCAAGGAGAAGGCCAGTCATTCCAAAGTATAAAAAAGACCATTTTTTTGTTTTTTGTAGAATAACCGTCATGATCTGGTGAAAAAGCCCGCAATTTCATAAATAAGAAACAAAACAGTACAGACTCCCAGACAGAACGATACGATTATGTATCGTAATTGTCGGAAAGTGTTTGGCTTTTTACAGACAGAATCGAAAATCTTGCAATCGGATAAAGGAACAAAATTTCTAATTTTGACCTGATCGTCCGTTTTCTTTATACCCTCGCTCTTTGTTCCACTGGCTCATTGACCATAAGGATAAAGGGGGAAGCGCATGGGCTCAGCCGCTCAGCCAGCCAACACCCGCAAACGCACATATGCCATTCTGGTGGCGCTTGTGCTTGGCGTTGTTTCAGGGTTGGCCGTTCACTCGTTCCTGCCGGCTTATGTTCATGATGCTGAACAGATCGCGTCTTTGCTGACGGGCCTGTTCCTGCGGCTGATCCGTATGGTCATTGCGCCGCTGGTGTTTGCAACGCTTGTCAGCGGTATTGGCAAGCTGGGGGATGATACGCTGGTGCTGCGCGTGGGTGGGCGCGTGCTGCTGTGGTTTATCTGCATGTCCTTCCTCTCGCTTATCATCGGGCTGGTGGCGGCCAACGTGCTGCGCCCTGGTGCCGGCTTTTCCGCGCCGCTTCCGTCCGATATTTCCAGCCTGAAGCACCCGTTCCAGCCCATTGATTTCATTCTGCACATCGTGCCCACCAGCATTCTGGATTCCATGGCCCGGAATGACATCCTGCAGATTGTGGTGTTTTCCGTGCTGTTTGGCCTGTCTCTCCCCGCTGCGGGCAAGGCCGGTAAAACCATGCTGGCGTGGTCTGAAGAACTGTCTCACATCATGCTGCGCATGACGGACATGGTCATGGTGCTGGCCCCGCTTGCGGTGTTTGGCTCCATCATGGGCAGTCTGGCCCATAGCGGCATAGATATGCTGATACAGTTTGGCCGGTTTCTGCTGGAATTCTACAGCACCATCATGGCGCAATGGGTGGTGCTGACGGGCCTTGCGTTCTGTGTGCTTGGTCCGCGCCTCAAACCGTTGATCAAAAATCTGGTGCAGCCGGTTCTGCTGGGCTTTTCAACTGCCAGCAGTGAATCCGCCTATCCCCTCCTGCTTGAAAAGCTTGAGGAATCTGGCGTGCCCGCCCGGATTGCAGGCTTTGTGCTGCCGTTGGGGTACAGCTTCAATCTTGATGGCTCCATCATGTTCCAGTCCTTCGGGGCCATTTTTATCGCGCAGGCTTATGGCATCCATCTGCCATGGAGCCAGCAGATCCTGATGGTGCTGGTCATGATGCTCAGCAGCAAGGGCATTGCCGGGGTGCCTCGGGCCTCACTGGTTACGCTGGTGGCTGTTCTGCCGCAGTTCGGCCTGCCTGAAAGCGGCATTGCGCTTATTCTGGGCATTGATCATTTTCTGGATATGGCCCGCACCGCCACCAACGTTCTGGGCAACGGTTACGCTGCCGCTGTCTCCGCCAAGTGGGAGGGTGTCCTCTCCGATGGTCCTGCCGAGGACACGGTCTAAGGGGATATCCGCAAACCGGCCCTTACTCTATTTTAGAAGGCGAGGGACCGGTTGTGATGCGGTAAGGAATGTCATCTCACCTGCACGCTTTCCTTTCCGGAGGGAGAGAAAAGCGTTGGAGATATGAAAAGAAAGACCCTTACTTCTTTGTGATGTCGTTCTTATAGACATTTCGCCAGAATGCTTCCGTGCTCATGTCCAGATAGTGGGCCTGATACTCGCTCTGAAGTGCTGCGTAGCGTGCCTTGAATTCCTTTTTCACACGATGGAAAAATTTGGTTTCCTTCAGCAGGCGCGCAGTATCGCGGTGCACGACATACCCTTCCTGTGTGGGCTCATAATAGTACAACACATTTTTATACCGGAAAGTCTCGCGCGGATCGCCAGCAAAGTTCTTGCGTTGCAGAAGAATGCTGTTCTTGCGCAGCTTTTCTGGCAACAGCAGCCCATTGAGGGAGAGTTTACGCACAACCCGCCGCCGTATCCGTTCCTGCCACTGGCCCGGAATCTGGTCTACCGGCGCAGGAAGGTCAGGAAGTGCCACTTTGCGCATTTTTTCCTGCTGGACAAGCGGCGCGAATTTCTTGCGGATCTGGGACATATCAATATTCTCCACCCAGAAATCCGGCCCTTTCATCACGTCCATCACGGCAATGGAAATCGCGCATGCGGTCGCGTAGTTGTAGGACTGCGTGGCATCCCTGAAGAAGTCGTTCAGCAGATGAATGCAGTCGGCAGCGTTGGCATTCATATGGGTCAGTTTCTGGACAAGATGGTTCCGCACATCCAGATAAATCTGGAAAGGCCCGCTCTTGTACCCAAAGTCATCCCCATAGGAGGCAATGCCATTCTGCGTGATGATGCGGAACTTATTCATCATGCCGAACATGATGTCATCGCCGCGCACAAAGAACGGAAAGGCGTAGTGCTGTACGTCCGCCAGAGCAAAGGCGAAGAACCACCATCCACCAAAATCCGGTCTCCGAACCTCCACTTCGCTCAGCAGAAGATCATGCACGCTGCGCATGTCCAGACCATGTTTCAGCGGGCGGCATTTGCCATCAAACTGCGCCCCTTTTTCAAACAGGAAGTGGGGAGCCAGTTCTCTCAGAAGAGCCCCGGCAACCGCTACCTTTTCAACACTGGCGTAGGAGAGAAGGGTATAGGTCCGAAAAATGGCCTCAAGTTCACAGGATGCATCATCATCCATAAACAGGCAGTGGGTGACTGTCCCGTTGTCCTTCAATGCCAGAAGGCCGCGGGTAAAGCCGCCTGAACCGCCCAGATTGCGGTTGGGAATAAGGGTGGCCCCATGCACATCCGCGTCGGTCAACGTGCAGGAATTATCCACAACGGTAAGCTGAATCTTGTCAGCAATTTCCGGAACGGCAGCAAGGCCGGACTGGATACGGCGCGTGGCCTTGCGTACCGCATTTTCCCGTTTGAAGTGGGTGATGACAATACCGAGCTTGATGTCTCTTTCAGGGGGCGTAGAGGTGGCGAACCACCCGCCCGTTATGGAGGCTTCATCCAGCGCTTCGATCTGGGCATACAGCATGCCGTTTACCAATGTGGGCCATTCTTCCACATTGATCTGTACGGGTGTTTGTGGGTCAAGCGTGACTTTCTGTTCCACCAGGAACCGTTGATCACACCCCAGACGATGCACGCCCAGCCGGATCACAACCTTTCCCGTGCCGGTCAGGAAAAAAGCCAGATCCTGTATGGCGCAGTTTTCCTTCCAGGACTGGATGGTCAAGCCATTATAGAATGTATCAAATGAACAACGGCCGAATTTTTCAAGAATAATCGTGTTTTCAGAAAACAGGATGGTGCCTTCTCTGTCATGCACTCGGGCGTACATTGTGGCAGGGGTACCAAACTCAAGATTGGGCATCAGCAAATGTTGAATGGGGTAGTGCGGTAATGGAGTCTGGCTGTTCATGTTCAGAAAATTCTTTCAAATAAGGACGAGCGTGCCGTCATACCCTTGATCAGGATAGCGCCTTAATATGTCGTCTGGGGGTGTGGTTGAGCGGTATGGCACGCCAGATCCGGCAGAAGAGTTGCGTGCCGAATGGTGTGGCTTCCCGGCAGGGCCGTGGGGTATCGCGTTTTCAAATTCGCCTCTTCAGCCACCAAAAGATCTCCCTGTTTTTTGCCGCAGACGTCTTAAACAGTTTTTTACAAGCGAGGACATTAGCGCATACAGGTCAAGGGCCATAGAATCTGAGCGGCTGCTGATAAAATTAAAATCAGTTAATGAAGTGCAAGATCGTCTCGCTGCGTCAGCGCGCGATCAGTGTCTTTTCTGGGCGAAAGACGAAAATCGTCAAGAACTGGCGATAGGTCGGTATTTTCATTTTATGAATGAAAGAACAGAAGAAAATCAGAAATGAGCACTCTGTTTTCGTCTTGAAAAAAGGGGCGACCAGTCTCCCAGAACCGAGGGAACGTCCCTCTCGCAAGCACTGTGAAAGAAATATGATCGTTCTTCAGGGGCTTGCGGCGGGACGACCGGCTTTGGGGCAGAGAAGCCGTTTCTAACCGTTCTGCGCGTTGCCATACTGGCGATAACGGAACGCAGGCGGCACGGCAGGACGTTCCGCAATGGCTTTTTCAATCAGCCCATGGCCGGGAGCCCGATGGCAGACAGGATCGGTTGCTCCGGCATCACCAGCCAGCGCCAGCGCCTGACAGCGGCATCCGCCCCAGTCATCTTCCTTGAAGGCGCAACTGCGGCAGGGGTCTGGCATCCAGTCCGTGCCCCGATACAGGGTGAACAATGGTGAATCCTGCCAGATGGCGGCAAGCCCTTCCTCCCGCACGGTGGGAAAGGTAAGGCCCGGAATACTCTCCGCCGCATGGCATGGCAGAACCTTGCCGGTGGGCGAGATATTGATGAACCGCTGCCCCCAACCGCCCATGCAGGGCTTGGGCTGATCGGCATAGTAGTCGGGCGTTACAAAATCGATCGCAATGCGTGTGCCAAAATGCGCGCGGGCGGCGGCCACGGCGCGTTCGGTTTCTTCAAGCTGCGCGCGGGAGGGCAGCAGTGCATCACGGTTCAGTAACCCCCAGCCGTAATATTGGGTGTGTGCAATTTCCACCCGGCGCGCGCCAAGTTGGTCCGCCATGTTCAGCATGGCGGGCACCCGTTCGGCGTTCTGGCGGTGAATAACAAAGTTCAGCGTTAGGGGCAGGCCGTCTTCCACAATCAGACGGGCGGCTTCCAGCTTTTTGGCCTGCGCCCCCGCCATGCCGCCAATACGCTCGGCCTGCTGCGCATCTGCGTCCTGAAAGGAAAGCTGCACATGGTCCAGCCCGGCATCAGCCAACGCTTTCAGGCTGGTGGCGTTTATCAGTACGCCAGACGTAATCAGGTTGGTGTAAAGCCCCAGCCCAACCGCATGCGCTACCAACTCCGGCAGATCAGGCCGGGCCATGGGCTCCCCGCCGGAGAAATGCACCTGTAACACGCCCATGGCGGCGGCTTCTTCCAGCACGCGCTTCCATTCTGCCGTTTCAAGCTCCCCCGCACGCACATCCAGCTTCAGCGGGTTGGAACAATAGGGGCATTGCAGCGGGCAGCGGTGCGTCAGTTCCGCCAGCAGACTCATGGGGGGCGGGGCAGTGGTCATGCCGTCTGCAATACCTGTTTGTCCGCCAGTTCCTGCACCATGCGCAGCACATCCTGCGCAATGGTCTCACGCGGGGCGGCAAATTTCTGGCACAACTGGTTGATAATGGCCCCCACGGTGCGCTTACCATTCACCAGTTGCAGAATTTCCGCTGCAATCGGGTCAGCAAAAAAAGCCCGTTCCGGTGCCTGAATAAACCATTGCTCCCGCACACGGTCATATTGCAGCCGCGTGCCACGGCGGAAACGCAGCACTACCTGCTCCGTCATTCCCTCCGTGGCAGGCAGCCCCTCGGTCCCGGCGCTGCCGTTCGCGGGGCTTGCCGTTGCGGCCTCTTGCTGTGCCGCTTCAGTGCCAGTGCCAGTGCCAGTGCCAGTGCCAGTGCCAGTGCCAGTGCCAGTGCCAGTGCCAGTGCCAGTGCCAGTGCCGTTTTCTACAGGCGCGGCCTTTTGTTCCGGGGCGGCCGTGGCCGATACGGCGGCGTGGGGCGGTTCAGGGGACGCGGCGGAGGCCGCTCCTGCTCCTGCTCCGGTTTCTGGTGCGTGCGCGGTGTGTGCTGTCATACATCCTCCTGCGGGCGGAACGCACCCGGCGGAATGTTGCCGGGAGAGACATAGGCATAATCAAGCTCATCCAGCATGGACCATAGCACGCCGCACTTGAATTTAAGCGCGTTCAATACTGCCTGCTGCTGCTCAACCGTGCGGGCATGTTCTTTCACATAAGCCAGCGCAAAGGCGGAGTCCTGCGGGGCCTGCGTCAGGCGCGGCGTGAAGTAGGCCAGCGTTTCTTCCGTCACAAAATCATAGTTGCGCAACATGCCGGACACACGTTCGCTAATGATGGTGGGGGAGAACAGTTCCGTCAGGGAGGAGGCAATGGCTTCCAGAATGGAGCGCTCGCGCACAAAATGCACATAGGCTTCCACCGCAAAGCGAGTGCCGGGCAGCAAGCCATCGAGCGATTCCACGTACGCACGGTCCAGCCCCAGCCCATTCGTCAGCTTCAGCCAGCGGGCCACGCCGCCGGTGCCGGGTTCCGTGCCATCATGGTCAATCAGCCGCCGCCGCCATTCGCGCCGCAGTTCCGCCGTGGGCAGGCGGGCCAGCAGGGTGGCATCCTTGGCGGGAATACTGGCCTGATAATAATAGCGGTTCAGCGCCCACGCCTGCACCTGCCCCTTGGTCAGCTTTCCATCATGCAGCGCCCGGTGAAAGGGGTGCAGGTTGTGGTAGCGCTCCGCGCCAATGGCACGCAGGGCGGCTTCCAGTTCAGCGGGGGAAAGCAGGCGGTTGGTCATAATGTTACCCTCATGCCGTCAAAGGCGACGTCCCATCCCGCCTGTTCCACCTCTTTGCGTTCGGGTGAGTCAGACAGAAGAATGGGGTTGGAATTGTTGATATGGATTAGAATTTTGCGGCCAATATGCAGGGGGCGGAAAGCAGCCATGGTGCCATCAGGCTCATCCGCAACGGACATATGGCCCATGCGCTTGCCGGTTTTAACCCCAAGCCCGGCGCGCACCATCTCATCATCCGTCCAGAGGGTGCCGTCAAAGAACACTGCATCAGCGCCGTCCATGCGGGTGCGCAGGGCGTCTGTCATCACCGCGCAACCGGGAATGAACAGGGCGCGGTGTGTGCCGTCAGACAGTTCCAGCCCAATGGTCTCGCCATCCGTCTTCACTTCCGCCGGGTTGGCGCCCTGTTCCGCATACAGGGGCACTTTGCCGGGCACGGCAAACGGCGTGATGGTAAAGCCAGCGGGTTTCAGGGCCAGAGGCTGATCCAGCACCATGGCGTGGCGGGGCACCAATGTGCGGTCCAGCGCTTCAAAAATGGGGTTGGCGTCAAGCTGCACCAGCACCGGGGCAGCGGCATACAGGTCAAACGCCTGTTTTTCCCGTAGGGTCAGAAGCCCGGTTATGGTGTCAATTTCACCACTGGTCAGCACCACACCGGCAATGGGGGTGGAGCGTAACCCCGTTTTGGGGTGCAGGGCAGGGGTCTGGTTGATCTGGGCCCGTAGGTCGGGCGAGGCATTGAGCACGTACCATTGAGCGCCATCCCCGCTTACCGCGATGGAGGCCTGGGTACGGGCCGGGGCTGTAGGGTCACCTGCGCGGGCGCGGTTGCACCCCGGTGCGTTTGAATTCCATTGCGGGAAGCCCCCGCCAGCGGCAGCGCCAAGAACGATGATATCAAGCATGGGCTGCTTTTAGAGAAAAAAGACCGCCAGCGCGAGTAAGGAACCCGCATTGCTGGCGGTGGAGAGACTTATTTCTTCTGGCCGCAAACGTAGCTGTTGATTTCAGCGCCCAGAGGAATTTCGGTGATTTTCGGTGCGGTCCAGGCCATGATGGCTCTCCCTGTCTGCGTCATGGATAGAGTTTAATGCAGCCCCCGCACGGACAGGCCGCCCAGCAGGCTGCATACAGGCGGAGTGTGAGGAAAAACGGGCACAGTGCAACCTTTTTCCGCCCGGAATCTGGCTTTCAACCGAGTCTTCACGGAACTGTGATTATCGCCCCGGCCCGGCTGTGCCGCTGGGCGTGGGCTCTTTTTTCGGCACGCAGGGTTTGCCACAGCTGGCTCTGGCTTTTAAACCCATGCCAACACAGCACGGAGCCTGTCGGTTTCTCCCCCGGTGCAGAACACACTGGACACAGGCGGAGGCAAGGCACCATGCAGGCTATGGCGCGGCGTGTCAGACGCGAGGATGGATGAATAATCGGGTCAGAGCGCTTTTTGCTCGGGTTTTCCGCAATACGGGGTACCTGCTCACCGGCAAGGGAGCCACGGCGGCACTTGCGCTGGGCAGTACGGCGCTGGCCGTGCGCGCCCTTGGGCTGGAAGAATACGGCATTCTGCTGCTGATCAATTCCTTCACCAGCTCCTGCTCCGTGGGGACGCGGTTTCAGTCCTGGCAGCCGCTGCTGCAATACGGCAACGCCCTGTTCAAACGGGCGGATAAAACCGCGTTCCAAACCCTCATGCGCCATTGCGCCGTGCTGGATGGAATGGGGGCGCTCATCGCCCTGACTGTCGCGCTGTTATGCAGCCTCTGGCTGGGGCATGCTTTTGGCTGGCCGGAATCCTATGGCCGCATGCCGCTGTGGTATCTGACAGTCGTGCTGTTCATGAACACCGGCTCCGCGCTGGGTGTCATGCGGCTGACCAACCGGTACGAGCTTTCCGTGCTGGCGGATGCGCTCAGCGGTATCGTCCGTTTTCTGGGCTGTATTGCCGGGTTCGTTCTGCACTGGACCCTCCAGGATTTTCTGGCCCTCTGGTATGCCTCCTTTGTGGCCGCCTTCACGCTGGATGGGGTGATTGCCCTGTGGGTGCTGGGCCATACGGATGCGCTCAAGGGGTTCAGCCTGTGGGGTGTGCCCTGGCTTAGTCCCATCAAGGGGCTGTGGCGCTTTACATTCTCCGTCAGCGTCGATCAGGCGCTCTCCCGGCTGTCCACACGGCTTACGGTGCTGGTGGTGGGCATTGTGCTGGGGCCGCAAAGCGCTGCCATTTATAATGTCACCTGGCAGATATCGGACGGCATGGCCCGCCCCGCGCAAATGATGACCCCCGCTTTGTATCCAGAACTCGTCGCCCTGCGGGACAAGCGGGATTGGGCGTCCATCCGGCAGGTCACAAACCGCATCCTGCAAGCGCTGGGGGCGTTCTCTGTTGTGGTTATTCTGGCGGCGGCCTTTGTGGGGCCGTGGCTTTTGCATGTGCTGCTTACGGTGCCGTGGTCCGGCACCCGCACCCTGCTGCTGCTTATGACCACCACCGCCATTCTTGATCTGTGGGATGTTCCGTTGGAACCCATTCTGGTCTCCCTCAACCGCGCGCATCAGCTTCTGCTGGGCCGCGTGGCGACCATGTGCTTCTCCCTCCCGTTTCTCTACTGGCTGGCTTCCATATGGGGCATGACAGGAGCGGGCTTGGCTACGTTATTAAGTGAACTCGGTATCTTCCTCTCGCGTCTGGGTCCGTATCTTGTCATGAGCCGCCATAAAAACTTCCAAAACGCCCAGGAAGATCCCGCTCCTTCCTCCTCAATCAGCGAGTCTGAAGAGTGACCTCTTTCAATCCTGAAGCGCCTGTCTGGATTCTTGATACTGCCCGGCTGGGAGAAATGGCTCAGTGCCGCGTTCTGGCGGAAACACTGGGTGTCCCATTTACCTTCCTGCCGCTGGGGGAGGGGTTTTCCCTGCCTCCCTCCGTGCCGGATCTGTCGGCTCTTCGGCTTATTCTCTCTTTTGGGAACACGGCAAAAGCTGCTCTGGCCCTGCGTGAGCGCTGCATGGCGTATCTTCAGGCAGGCGGCACGGGCCTGCGTCCGCTTATCGTGCATCTGGGCCGCCCCAGCCATATTCCCGCCGCCGCGTTTGATCTGATAATCGTCCTGCCGCAGGATGATTACCCCCTTGCGCCCAACATGCTGCGTCTGGCCCTGCCGCTGAACGGTGCCTCCCTCTCGCGCCCCAGTTTTCCTGATCCCGGCGCACGGCAGGGCGGCACGGTGGCGCTGTATGGGGCCGCCAGCAAACATTTTACCCATACGCTGGCCGCCACACGCAGCCTTGTGCTGTTCACGCAGCGTCTGGCCGCCGCTAACGGAGAGCGTGCACAGATCATCACCGGCCCGCGCACCACGGCGGAGGAAGCAGGCTGGCTCAAAACCCTCACAGCGGGGACAGATGTGGCCCTGCACCTGTTCAGCTCGCAAACGCGCCAGTTTCAGAACGCGCTGGCAACCGGCAGCCGCTTTGTGGTCACGGCGGATAGCGCCTCCATGGTGGCGGATGCCTGCCGCACCGGCGCGCCTGTGTGGCTCTTTCCGTTACCGGCACGCCATACTGCCTCCACCCGCCTGCAAGGGATGATGGATGCCGCCGGGCTGCGCGGTATGCGGCATACGCTGGTGCGGCAGGGGAAACTCGGCAGCGGGGCGGATTTCACGCGCTGGCATGCGTGGCTGCAACGCATGGGGTATGTGCGGCTGGCCCGCCCCGGCCTTTCCACGGGCGATCTGATATGGCACCCCGCTGCCGGACGAGCGGATCGGGATCTGGCCCTGTGCCGCGACCGTATTCTCGCCATGCCCGGCTTTGCCAGATCCATACGCAACACCCCCTCCGCCCCCAAAGAGCCCGAGCCCGCTGCCGTGGAACAAGCCGCACCCTGCCCAGCCCTGTGAAACCCTTTTACGCACGGGCGACAGTTTGAAACAGGAGGCTCTCTTTTGAGCACTGCCACGTCAGAACAGCAGGCCGATCAGGCAACCCAGAGCCAGACCTGCGCGGTTACCGTCACGTATGGCAGCCGCCTTGCGCTGGTGGAGCAGGTTGTGCAGGGCGCGCTGGCCTGCGGGGCCGGGCATGTGGTGGTGGTGGATAACGGCACGGCATCTGCCGTTGCCGCCGGGCTGTCCGCCTTGCCCGCACAGTTTGGCGCAGAACGTGTGAGCGTGGTGCGCCTGCCAGAAAACATGGGGTCTGCCGGAGGGTTCCGTGCCGGGGTGGAGGCCGCAGCCGCCCGCCCGGAAACGGGCCATATCTGGCTTCTGGATGATGACAATTTGCCCGCGCCGGACGCCCTGACTGTTCTGGCAAAAATCTGGCGGCTGATGGGCGCACGGCCAGATGTGGCGCTGGTCAGCTTTCGGCCGGACAAACGCACGTACCAAAAGCTGATTACGCGGGATAAGCCTAACAGCCTTCTGCCCAACAGCTTCTTTGGTTTTTCCGTGCAAAGCCCGTGGCAAAAACAGACCGTGGCCCACTGGCGGCAGGAAGGACTGGCCTGCTGGTCCATGGACATGGCGGGTTACGGGGGCCTGTGGTTCCACAAGCACGGATTGCAGAAAACCGGCCTGCCAGACGCCCGCTTCTACCTTTATTTCGATGATTATGATTTCACCCTGCGCATGACAGAAGGCGGAGGCCAGATATGGCTGTGCCAGCACAGCACGCTGACAGACCTTGAGCCATCATGGACCGAGGGCAAGGCCATTCTCCATCCGTGGCTGCAACCGGAAAACGGCCTCATCCGGCCTTATTTTTCCATCAGGAACCGCATCATTCTTGAAAAACGGGCCGTGCATAGCCGCGCCATTTATCGGCTGAACCGAACCCTGTTCCTGCTGATCAAGGTGTTCTGCGCCACCCCGCGCAGCGTGGGGTATCACCTGCGCCACCCTGTGCGCATGTTCCGCCGCTGGCAACTGATCCGCAAAGCCATTCGGGATGGTGAGGCAGAACGGTTCGACAACAGCCTTGCTCATCCTGCCAGTGTCAGACCGCCCGCAGGCTGAGCCCTGATATCAGGGCTCAGCCTGCGGGCGGTCTGACACTG
>NZ_LHZU01000106.1 GCF_001580995.1 Acetobacter senegalensis | reverse complement strand
CACTGCCACTGCCACTGCCACTGCCACTGCCACTGCCACTGACCTTCAAACAGTGTCTTAAAGGCCTTCCTCTGTAGGGAGGGTTCTTGGTCGCCGGAAAATGTGTTTCTGTTGTCGAGACAGAATGTATTGTTATTCATACGTGTGCAGATGCCTCGAAATGATGACAGGCACTCTACACCCCGAGTGAGCATCTCAAGAACCGCGAGATTTCTGCAAACTCTGTGTTTTTGTGAAGCCTTGTTCAACCTATGCCTGTGGTGATGGCTACTTCTTGATAGACGCCATCAGGGTGTCCGGTGGCAGAGGGATGGGAGAAGACGAGTAGCCTTCTGTTGTGGGTAGGGCTGTTGTGTTGCCCACGTTTTCAGCGTGCATCTTGCGAAAACCATCCCGGTCTTTTTCTGATATTCAATCGGTCTCCATGGTGTGTGCACCAGGCCTCTGGGCTAGGGGAGATGGTAGTCAGGATCGGGTCTTTTGCTTTGTAAGCCCTTGAACTTGATGTGAGAGAAGAACGCTTTTTTCGATTCTCTCACCTGTTTTTTCCTAAAACGGGTATCCAGAGGGCGGCATAAGATAAAAAGTGACGCAATCAGGACCTCTTTTTTCCAAGAAAAGTCGTTTTCACAAGGTGTTATGCGCTTTCCGGCTTTAGTTTTTTTGTAATCTGAGCCAAAATGATAAGTGAATTTACCCGATCCTGTTGCAGCCTGTGAGTCTACGCCTTTGCGTGTCCGTTGCGCCGCACTGCGGGTTCCGAGACTGAAGGGATGCAACAAGGTGAAAATCCGGTATATCGTCAGCGTTGCTGCGTTTGTGGTGAGCCCGGCGCAAGCAGAAACGGTTTATCGGTTAACAGCGCCAACTCTGGCCTGCGCCACTCCTAGCGCTACGCGGGATGCCAATGAGGCGATGCTGCATGGGCATGATTTCTCAAGATTCCAGAAACTGTATGATTGCCGTATTATAAATGATACCGGTCGATGGGATGAAATAGCTGAAAATGGTGATGTGCTGCTGCTGCGCAAAACACCACCAACACCCGGCTTGCCTCCGTTGTATTTTGCCAGACGTGCTGTCACGCCTCTTCTTGAAACGTCAGAAGCTGAGCAGGATCTGATTCATACCGTTGAGTCATTCCGTACCGAGCATTCTGCCAGCAGTCAAAGGCAACCTGTTTCGCATAAAGCTGACAAAACGCAGAGTGAGACATTTTCCGCCCGCTCTGTGGGGGTTCAACCTGTAATCGATAGTGTCAAAAACAGCTTTCAGGCTCTTTGGAAAAAAATGTCCACACTGTCTGCGCAGATAGGATGGCATAATGGGTTTGTAAAAGTCATTGAATGGGGCGTGGGTCTGTATGTTCTGCTTAAAGCGGCAGGAGCTTACCGGCGGCGGCGGACGTTTAGAAATACGGTGCAAACCGGAAAACGCCTGATTGATACTCTGGCTGATCGGCTTCAGATCCGGCGCAAGCAACTGGTTTTTCAGAACGCATATGGCACAACCATTTATGATAAATGGAATAAGGAAAAATCCGAATTCATGCGGCGGGAAATGTATGCCTGCCTGAGCAAGCATGGGTACGAAAAATATTTTGAAAAAGCCTCACCGGAACTGCTGACATATCTGGATCAGGTTGCCTTCAAGGAGCCGCATGCTGTTGTAGCCAAGAACAGTAATCCTGATATCTATACCCCCGATATGGACCCGTTTGATTATGAACGTTATTGCGCAAAGCTGCTTAAAAAAGCGGGGTGGGATGCAATCGTCACATCGGAATGTGGAGATCAGGGAGCAGATATTGTTGCGACAAAAAAAGGCCTGCGTCTGATCCTGCAGTGCAAGCTTTATTCAAGGGCTGTCGGGAATGATGCCGTGCAGCAGGTGGCTGCTGCCAGACACCATTATGCAGGACGTTTTGCAGCCGTTGTTTCAAATGCCCCTTACACAATTCCCGCGCAGCAACTGGCAAAAACAAACAAGATATTTCTTCTGCACCATGATGAGCTGCAAGATTTTGTCAGACGTCTGGAAAATTTTACATCTGCCCGCGTGAGAGGGTAACAGGCCGCACGCTGCACGTTATCCTGCCTCTGCCTCTGCCTCTTTTTTGAAGAATGGGTTGTGCTTGCTCAACGGGCTCCGTGAACGAAGGGCGTGGCTCCCGTTCTCCGGTACACTTGCTTAGGGTCGGGGTGTTGATGGGTGCGTTTGATCTCGGTTTCTTTGTGCATTCTATCCGATGATAGGGAAGTCTCTCATCGGTGGCGCTTTCTTGAAAGCTTGCGTCGTCTCAGACCGAACCCAGTCTTGTGATCTGCTGCTTCAAAAGGGATGATGAGTAACCCACTGCATGCTGAGACGGTTTTCAGCAGTGAGGAGACGCTGCGCAACGTGGTCGCAGCCGGAGCTTGGGTGTGGGTGCTCTTTTGTCCGACAACGGACAGGATCGGCCGATTAAAAGAAAAATTACATTTTGTTCTCTTCGTCTTCGTTCTCCTGCCTGAGCGAGAAAAGAGGGGAAGAATTTCTCTTTTAATACAGTGAATTATAAAGATAATACGCGGGAAACTGCGAAACGTGACGTTGTGTTGGCGTGCAATGATACAACGCACTCTCTAGGTAAAAAATGAAGAGAATATGTCGATAGGATGGTATTGGTTGGAAATATCAATTTATAATGATAAAAAGACAGATAATGTATATTTTTTAATCCAAAAGGGAGGGCAAGAATGGAAAAAATAATATCTCTTTTTGCGGATTTTGGTGTTTTTGTTCTCTTTCCGTGGGTTTTGTGGCGTGTAACGCGCAGAGTATTACCAATAGTCGTTTTGCCAATACTTTTGGGTATTCTGCTGGCAGTTTGGCATGTGCCTGTTGAGCAGTGGGGAATTCCTTCTGTTTATGGGGACGATATCGGCTGGGTAGCCGTGCTTGTGCTGGCATTTACGGCCGGGCTGGAAATGTGGGTGGACCCAAACCACGGCAAGGGAGCGGAAGAGGCCATTCCTTCGCCCTCTTTGGGGCGGCTGCTTGGCGGTGCGGTCGTAGCGCTGGGAGGGCCGTTTCTGATCGGCTCTCTGGTGGTCTATCAGTTCTTTCTGCCTCTTCACGGCTGGGCGGCGCCGCAGGTCTCTCCCTTGATGGGGGCTGTTTCCCTGGGGTTGTGTATTGCTGTCAGCGCGCTGCCGGTGCTGATAGGCATTGTGCGTGAGCTTGAACCCGTGCACCGCGCAGTGGGCCAGTTGGCCCTGAAACTGGCGGTGGTGGATGATGCCGCTCTCTGGATCGGGTTGGCCATTCTGCAGTTCATGGCCAAAGGGCCTTCTGCACTGCATGGCTGGTCCTGGCTGGAATTCCTGGCGGTGTTTCTGCTGGTTGGGCTGGCTTCTGCCGGCGGCTGGGCGGCCCGGCATTTCCGGCATCCCCCCCTTATTGTGATCTGGGCCGCAGTGCCTGTTTATCTGGCTGCCGGATCATGGGCCAGCAAGCAGCTTGGTTTGCATGAACTGATTGGGGCTTACTTTGCCGGGGCTATCATGCCGCCAAGCTGGGTGCGTCGCCTGCCGGTGGAGGAAGTTGGCACCTTCGCCCTTATCTGGCTTGCTCCCATGTTCTTTGGCCATAGTGGCCTGAAAATTGATGGCGATGCCCTGACATGGCCTTCTCTGGCGGCTTCTCTGGCGCTGGTGGCGGTCTCCATCGTGACCAAGATGGGAGCGGTCTACCTTTTCCCTCCCGCTTCCGGTCTCACATCGCGCCAGCGGCTGAGTGTGGGAGCGTTGTTGCAATGTAAGGGGCTGATGGAAATTGTGGCCGCGACCATTCTTCACGCGCAGGGTATGATCTCGGAGTTCGCCTTTGCTGCTCTGATGGTGCTGGCGGTTATTTCCACCTCTCTTACAGGCCCTCTGTTCCGACTGTTTTCCGGCAAGTCAGCAGAGCAAGCGTAAAAGCAGAAGGGGCTATGCAGCCTCTTCATCAGGTAAGGCAGAAAGACCGGGCAGGAAGGTTTTCTACCCTCTTATAATTGGGCTGCCCTCGTTATCGCTGGTTTGATTGCTGGCTTGCAGACCGCCTTGCCTGAGCAGATATGTCTGACGCAGAGAGTTCAAAAGCAAAAAAAGAGAGCCCCATGGGAGGCTCTCTTTTTTGTCTCAAAGGAGAATGTCGGTCAGGCCAGTTCAACCAGAACCTGTTCAATCACATCCAGCCCTTCGTCCACCAGCGCATCGGAAGCGGTGAGCGGGGTGAGAATACGAATGGTTGCGCCCTTTACTCCACAGGAGAGCAGGATCAGCCCTTTTTCACAGGCTTTGGCACAGACTTTGCTGGCAAAGCCTGCGCGCTGTTCTTCTCCAGCATGGTTTTCAAGAATATCAAACGCAATCATGGCACCTAGCCCGCGTGCGGTGCTGACGGGGAGAATATCCTTGCGTTTGTGCCAGCCATTGATCCGTGCCTTCAGGTGTTCGCCCATGGTGTTTGCACGGTCAATCAGCTTTTCTTCTTCAATAACATCCAGCACGGCCAGCGCTGCGGCACAGGCCAGCGGTGCCCCGGCATAGGTGCCGCCCAGGCCCCCCGGCGGCACGGAATCCATCAGGTCTGCCCGTCCGATCACACCGGAAATGGGAAAGCCGCCGCCCAGAGACTTGGCGACAGACACCAGATCAGGCTCAACGCCGGAGTGCTCAATGCCAAACATTTTGCCGGTGCGGGCAAAACCGGTCTGCACTTCATCCGCAATCAGCTTGATGCCGTGTTCATCGCAGAGGCTGCGAAGATGCTTCAGCAGGGCAGGCGGCGCGATGCGGAAGCCACCTTCACCCTGCACGGGTTCAATAATAATGGCGGCAACCTGCTCCGGCCCAATGTCTGACGCAAACAGGAAGTGCAGCATTTTCAGGCTGTCTTCTACTGTTACGTCTCCATCAGGGAAGGGGAGGTGATAAACCTGTCCCGGCAAGGTGCCAAACGGTGCTTTGTACGGAAGAACCTTGCCTGTCATGGCGGAGGCCAGCAGCGTGCGGCCATGGAACCCGCCGCAGAAAGCAATCACCCCGTTACGGCCAGTGGCGGCGCGCGCAATTTTAACGGCATTCTCAGTCGCTTCTCCGCCGGTGGAGAAGAAAATGGTCTTGGCCGGGCCAGAAAAAGGCGCGAGGGCATTCAGTTTTTCGGCCAGTTCGATGTAGGATTCGTAGGCTGAAACCTGAAACGCCGTGTGAGTGAAACGCTCTAGCTGAGCTTTGGCAGCAGCCAATACCTTGGGGTGACGATGGCCCACATTCAGCACCGCAATTCCGCCTGCGAAATCAATGTAGCGGCGGCCTTCCACATCCCACAGTTCTGCGTTTTCAGCGCGATCTGCAAACACAGGTGTAGCTGTGGCAACACCACGCGGTACGGCATTGGCGCGGCGGGTGAGAAGGTCCTTGTTGGTGGTGCTCATGCCAAAGGGGCTCCTTATGGGGGCAAAAAAGAGAGATACCGGGAGCAAGCCCGGTGTGGTCACCTCTGGTTCGTAAGCGACTTTCAGGGACAGGAGGAGGCGATTTTTTCTCGCACCTATGGTGATGAATGCACACCACTTTGTGTCTTATTTCATGAGGCAACGGCTCTTTGTGGGGAGAGCCGGGATGAAATCGTCACCTGTCAGGAGGGTGTGTGGACGCTCTGAATAGCCACCTGCTCCAGCAGCCAGGCGCGAAAAATGGAAAGGGACTGCTTCTCCCAAGCGCGATCAGAAGCGCGCAGAACGTAAGATCCCAAAGGTGTTTCCTGTAGCGGCTCGCGCGTGGGGGTGATGCGTACCAGTCGGCCTGTTTCCAGATCATCCCCCAGCAGAAACGCGTTGCCCAGTGCTATGCCTTCTCCGGCGCGAGCGGCGGCAAGCGTGATATGTGCCTGCCACAAGCGGCCCGCACTCGGAACATGAGAGATAGTCACGTTGTGGGCGTTGAACCACAAACGCCATTCTGCATCGTCCTCTTCCTGTAACAGCGGCGCGTGTAACAGATCAATCAGTCGGGCGGGCTGGCCCCCCATGGCGGCCACACAGGCAGGTGAGGCCACGGGAAAAACGGGGGGGCGTGCAAAGGCAACACTGCGCAGGGTACGCAGTGCGGCAGATGGCGCATCATCCCGCGCATAGAAAATATCGGCATGACTATCGGTTTCTATGCCGTTGCCATGGAACGTCGTGTTGGCGTCAACCGGTCGCAGCAACAGATCAATGTGGGGGTGATTCCGCCTGAACGCGGCCAAACGGGGCACCAGCCAATGGTAAGCGAAGCCGTGCACGCAGGTTATGGTCAGGTGCGGCGTTTGCTGGCGGATATCGGCAGTGGCACGCGCCAGTCCTTCCAGCAGCGGGGCAATCTGGCTGTAATAAGTGTGCCCTGCCAGGGTCAGCTTGCCTGTGGCACGGTCCCGCAGCGTGATGCCGAGCATCTGTTCCAGATCCCGCATATGGCGGCTGACAGCCGCATGGTCCACACGCAGTTCTGCCGCGGCGCGGCGTATTCCTCCGGTGCGGGCAAAGGCGGCAAAGGCATTCAGGGCTGCCAGAGGGGGAATGCGGTATCGCTGATCCATCACGCGCTTATCATCACTGGAAGGGCTTTGTTCTTGGGATGAAAAGCAGCCGGAAGCAAGCGTCAGGAAGCAGCAGGTCCCGCGCTGCCAATGGGCGCTTGCACAGGGCGAATCGTCAGATTTCTCGGAAAAACAAGTGCGCGTTTTTTTGCTGAGCGCTGACAAAGCGGCCTACGAAAAAGCCGGAAATGGCAGGAAACTGCGTTTTTTCATCATAAAAGCGTGATTGATCAAGAAATGAGCTTTTGATTAAAAAGTGAGCATATCAGCTGGGGCGGAAGGGGAGTCTTTCTCGAGCCTGCATCTTTTTTAAACTACATATTTTCATGGTGTATAGCTATTTGATACGAAATAAATGCCATTTGGTTACTTTAAAAACAGCGTAGAATTTAAGTATTCAGTATGCGTTTTTTCGATATCTGGCAGCTTCTACTTTTCTGTTGTCGCGCCGGGGGGAAGTGTGGTTGTAGCCCTTCACCGAAGTAAATCGAAGGATATCAAATAATGTCTATGCAAATTGTGAATGAAATGGTTGCCGCTGTTGTGAACTTCGCTACGGTTGCCCCCATGCTTGCTTTTCTGCCGATTGTCGCCACGCTGATGGTTGCGACCGCCGTGTCAGACCGCGTTGCCTGAGTTGGGTTTTCCCGCTTAGCCAAATGCACCGCCCGCCTGCCATATGGCAGTGCAGGGGTGCCCGGACCGTCATTCCTGTGAGAATGACGCCAGTCCGGTGCCGGTTTTGCTGCCTTTAGGGCGGTTTTTTTATGTCTGCCACCCTTCAGGCAGCGTTTAAATGGCTTTTATCAGTCTGCGTTCCGGGTAAAACAGGGCCAGCGCGCTACAGTGCTGTGTGATGACCAACCGGAAAAACCATGACGGACCTTTTTGATGCCCATCATGTGGGAGAATCCCGCCCACTGACTTTGTCTGATGATGTTGTCAGCACGGCAACCTACGGGGGGGCGGACCGCTGCTACCGTTATCAGTTGAAACGGGTGTGGGATGCCAGCCGTCCCGCTGTCATGTGGCTGATGATGAACCCTTCCGTTGCGACCGAATATGGAGATGACCGTACGGTGGCCAAGTGTCAGCGTTATGCGCGGGCATGGGGGTATGGCAGCATTCTGGTTGGCAATACCTTTGCCTATCGTTGCACAGATCAGAAACGTCTGCTTGAAACGCCAGACCCGGTTGGCCCGGAGAATGACGCCGCTTTGCTGGCCATGGCGCGTGAGGCTGATTTGGTGATTGCGGCTTATGGTTCTCCCCACCTCAAAGCGTTGTGGGAGCGGGGGCCAGAAGTGGTGCGCATGCTTCAGCAGCACGGCATACCGGTTTATGCCATGCGGGTAGGGGCCAATGGGCGCCCCTGTCATCCTCTTTATCTGCCTGCCGCCCTCAAGCCGGTTCTTCTGCCCAAAACCTGAGCCTTGCGTCTTCTGTGGGGGGCACTGAAGCCTGCTTCACGTCGCTTTTTTCTGAGAAGTGTACTGTTCTGAAGGCAGGCTTGTCCCTACCGGGAGTTGACGGATGATCAGCTTCAGTATCCGATCACGATTGTAAAGCTGTGTCCTCTGTTCTGGCGGTAGGATGCGGTGATGAGTAACGGGAGGGGAGTCCTCCCGCAGCAGGAAGGATCGGCATGACAGACGCTGCACATGAGCAGAAAACAGGAAGCGCACAGGCCTATGCCCCCGGCAGTGCGCAGTTGGAAACCATGCTGGACCGTCTGGGTGAAGTTGCGGTGCGTACCGGGCTGAATGTCGCCCCCGGCCAGCAGGTGATTATTACGGCACCGCTTGAAGCCGTTCCGCTGGTGCGGCGGGTGACCGAGCATGCCTACAAAGCCGGGGCGTCTCTGGTCACAACGTTCTATTCAGATGCCGAAGCCACGCTGGCCCGTTACCGTTATGCACAGGACGAGACATTTGATACCGCGGCGGAGTGGCTGGCCAAAGGGATGACGGAAGGCTTTCGCGCAGGTGCAGCGCGCATGGCCATTACCGGGTCAGACCCTGCTCTGTTGGCCGGGCAGAACCCGGAGCGGATTTCCCGCGCCAGCCGTGCGGCGTCCCGCGCCAATAAACCTGCCATGGAAATTATCACCAATTTCGATGTGAACTGGAATATTGTCGCCACGGCCACACCCGCATGGGCCAAACTTGTGTTTCCCGGTCTGCCGGAAGACGAGGTCGTTGCGCGTTTGTGGCAGGCTATTTTTGAATCATCCCGTCTGACAGGCGCAGATCCGGTAGCGGATTGGGCTGAGCATAACGCCACCCTGCATCGGCGCGCGGCGTTCCTGAATGATGCCCGCTACGCTGCCCTCCATTTTACCGGCCCGGGAACAGATCTGACCGTTGGGCTGGCCGATGGGCATGATTGGGCTGGTGGGTCTGAAAAAGCCGGAAATGGCGTGATCTGCAACCCGAATATCCCCACGGAAGAAGTGTTCACCACGCCTCACCGCTTAAAGGTGGATGGATATGTGGCCAGCACCAAACCGCTTTCCTATCAGGGCACTCTGATTGACCAGATCAAGGTGCGGTTTGAAGGTGGTAAGATTGTGGAAATGAACGCCGCCAAGGGCGAGGATGTTCTGGCCCGCGTGTTGGATACGGATGAAGGCGCACGCAGGCTGGGTGAGGTTGCCTTGGTGCCGCATTCGTCCCCCATTTCACGCAGTGGTATTCTGTTCCAGAACACGCTGTTTGATGAAAACGCAGCCAGCCATATCGCGCTTGGGCAGGCTTACACCAAATGCATGCGCGATACTGCCGGGCAGGATGAAGCCGCTCTGGCCGCACGTGGCGCCAACAGCAGCATGATTCATATCGACTGGATGATTGGTTCAGGCGAAATTGATGTGGATGGGCTTGATGCACAGGGAGGCCGTGTGCCTCTGATGCGTAAAGGCGAATGGGTTATTTCTGCATGAGCACGGATTTGAAAAAAATGGTTACCAAAACACGGTCCCTTTTGGCATCTGCTAAAATCATGGCACTGGCCGCATCTGCCTTTTTGGCAGTAGGGCCTGTTGCCTTAGCGCAAACAGCTCCGGCACAGGGCGGCCAGCAGCCGCCAGCCCTGACGGGTGAGCAGATGGCCACCATGCGGCATGATATGGATACCGCGCTGCATTACAAACTGGCCCCGGATGTTCTGCCACGTCTGACAAATGCCCTGAAGGCCATTCACGCAGCCAATATTCAGCCTCCCGGCCATGTCGGGATGTCTCTGGATGAGCAGATTGCCATGGTCAGCAAAGTGCAGGGCCTCGCCCCTATTCTGAAGGCCAATGGCTTTGCGCCGCGTGATTTTGTGATGAGCCTGACATGTGTGGGTCTGACAGGCAGCCTGATGAACGTGCCGCCGGGACAGGCCAGCAGCAAGATGCCAACACCAGAGCCTGAAAATGTTGCTCTTTTGAAGGCCAATCAGGCAGATTTGCAAAATCTGATTGGTGTTTTGCGCACCGAGCAAGTGAAGCGCTAGGCCGTAACGCCTTTGATGGGATGGAAAACGGGCTGCCGCATGGTGGCCCGTTTTTTTATGGTCAGATTTTATCTTTCCATCTGCACGGATTTACACCGACGGAGCCGGCTAAAGCACGGTGCGCTTTTGCTCTCCAACAAGAGCAATGACGACCGCAGCCCCTGAAATAAGATGTCTCGTATAGGGGAATGGTTACTGGGCGCGGGAGCGCAATAGCCACGCATGGTCGGAATGAAAAACTAACTGTCTTTATGCTGCGATCTTTAAAAGAGACTTACTTCTGTTCTGATCTTCAAAATCTTTTTGAGGCTGTTGGGGAAGAGCAGGTAACGGCGGATCTGAAGGCTTGATGCGAAACGATCGAGACAAAAATCCAAGAGTTTAGTTTCAAGCAGCTCCGTCCAACCAACCTGACAGGCTCTTCAAATAGCGTCTTGCATGCTTGAGGTTGGGAATAATGACTGCTTCTGTCATGAAAAGACAAAAATGGAAAATGCGTAAAAAATGCTTAGTGCTGCGGCTGCCTAACAATGGCGGGGTTTAGGGGGAATGGTCAGGCTACGGAGCGTGCCTGCCATTCTGAAATCTCCAAAATCCATATCAAGATTGTCTGAAACGCCGTTGGCAAAATAACGCATGCCAATTTCATAATCGGGAAGAATGGCATCCTGAGCATGGCCAAAAAAGGCGACATGCACCCGGCCTGCCGCCATGTTTTGTAGGGTCGGAAACGGTGGTGCGCTTTCAGGCTTACCCCAGTGGAACGCCGTTATGTAGGTATATTGCGCGCCGTCCTCGCCCGTGCCGTCAAACAGTAATGGGGAAAAGTTGGAGGTGCCGTGTTCTGCGGCGGAGATAATGGCGGCTGTGTGTGCCATGGGGAAAAGAGTGCCCGGTGGGAGCTTAAGGGTTTTTTTGAGGGGTTTTTCATAATGCACCACACCACCTGTATTTTTGGCATCCAGTATCGCTTCGCCGCTAATGGTTTGCAGAATGGTGTTGTTGGATTTCTGTACGGTGCGAAAAATCAGATGCCGTCCATCCTTGCTTTCCAGCGTGGTGTAATCTGATTCCATGGCGACGGCGCCGCCGCTGCGTGTTGCGCTTTGAATATCCAGATGTTGCTGGGTAGACCATGCGGTGCAGGTATCACGCACATTGTAGGTCATGGAGCCTGTGGCGGAGAGTGTGTTGCCGCCTGAGGATTCCGCAAGTGCCAGATCATAGCTGGCCCGCTGGGCAGTCAGCGGCGTTGCGGTGGTGGTGTCCTGCGTTGCTGTCTTGGGTGCCTGTGCCGCAAGCGCAGCATTGGCGGCTGTTAGTGCTGGGGCCAGAAGGCAGGCTGCCAGACTGATGTGCAGAGAAAGGGCCCTGAAACGCTGACAGCTATGTCTGGCAGGTAAAATGGAGGCAGGAACAGGCAGAGAAACGCAGAATCTGGTCATGCTTCATACAAAAGAGCATCCGGCGGGCAGACGCAACCACGCCGGATGGGGAATCTCCAGTCTCAGACTTTTTTGATGGTAGGTTTCGGTTTTGGCAGGTCCAGCGCCAGGGAGAGTTCTTTCAGCCGTTCGGGCGGCACCGTGGCGGGCGCGCCCATCATCAGGTCTTCGCCCTGCTGGTTCAGCGGGAAGAGAATAACCTCACGAATGTTGGGTTCATCTGCCAGCAGCATGACAATACGGTCCACACCCGGCGCAGATCCACCATGCGGCGGTGCGCCATAACGGAACGCATTCAGCATACCACCAAACCGGGCTTCCACTTCGCTTTCAGGGTAACCGGCAATTTCAAAGGCGCGGATCATCACTTCCGGCAGATGGTTCCGGATTGCGCCAGAGGAAAGCTCAATACCATTACACACAATGTCGTACTGGTAGGCGGTGATATCCAGCGGGTCTTTGGTGTTCAGGGCTTCAAGGCCGCCCTGCGGCATCGAGAACGGGTTGTGCGAGAAATCAATCCGGCCGGTTTCCTCGTTCAGTTCATACATCGGGAAATCGGTGATCCAGCAGAAGCGGAAGGCGTTCTTTTCAATCAGGTCCAGCTCTTCCGCAATGCGGGTGCGCACCTGGCCAGAGAACTTGGCAACCTCATCCCCTTTGCCTGCTGCAAAGAACACGGCATCTCCAGCCTTCAGGCCCAGCTTGGTGCGGATGGCGTCAACACGATCAACTTCAAGATTCTTGGCAATCGGGCCTTTGCCGCCTTCTTCCGCAAACACAATATAACCCAGGCCGCCAGCACCGGCTTCGCGCGCCCAGTTGTTCAGTTTGTCAAAGAATGCGCGGGGTTTGTCACCAGCGCCGGGGGCCGGAATGGCGCGCACTTCGCCACCATCGGCTGCAATACGGGCAAACAGACCAAAGCCGGAATTGGCAAAGTCTTCCGTTACATCGGAAATCAGCAGCGGGTTGCGCAGGTCTGGCTTGTCAGACCCATAGACTTTCATGGCGTGGGCGTAGGGGATGCGTTCAAACGGTGCCTGGCTGACCGTGCGGCCTTTGCCAAATTCCGTAAACAGGCCGGACATCACATCTTCCAGCGTGGCGAACACTTCATCCTGTGTGGCGAAGGCCATTTCAAAATCAAGCTGGTAGAATTCACCCGGAGAGCGATCAGCGCGGGAGGCTTCATCACGGAAGCAGGGGGCAATCTGGAAGTAGCGGTCAAACCCGGCCACCATGGCAAGCTGCTTGAACTGCTGCGGCGCCTGCGGCAGGGCGTAGAACTTGCCGGGGTGCATACGGGCAGGCACCAGAAAGTCACGCGCGCCTTCGGGTGAGGATGCGGTCAGGATCGGGGTCTGAAGTTCAACAAAGCCCAGATCCGTCATGCGGCGGCGCATGCTCTGGATAACGCGGGCACGCAGCAGCATGTTGCTGTGCACGCTCTCACGGCGCAGATCAATGTAGCGGTACCGCAGGCGCAGATCTTCAGGATAGTTTTCATGACCTGCTACCTGAAAAGGCAGCACGGCAGCGGCGGACTGCACCACAAATTCACGGGCGCGGACTTCAATATCCCCGGTGGCCAGATCCGGGTTGCGGGTGCCTTCCTCGCGCTCCACCACATCGCCGGTGACCGTGATCACGCTTTCAACACGGGTGTTTTCAGCCAGCGCCAGTGCGGGTGCGCCTGCCGGAATAACAATCTGGGTGATGCCTGTTTCATCACGCAGGTCAATAAACAGCAGCCCGCCGTGGTCCCGTTTGCTGTGGACCCAGCCAGACAGGCGGGCTGTTGTGCCGGCATCCTTGGCGCGAAGGGCCGAGCAGCTATGGGTACGGTAAGGGTGCATTGTCTGGTCCTGAACTGTGGCCCGGCCTGCCTATCACACAGGCCCGGCGCTTTGTCTGTTATCTATATGGGCGGGAGGAAGCCGGGGAGCCGCCCAGATGTCAAGGGAAGAGGTGGATCAAGCTTGCAGACTGGCCCGGATATCAGCCGCCAGTGCCTTTACGGTTTCGGGTTTTGCATCCCACCCGAACAGGAAGCGGGCTACTCCGCCAAACATGGTATAGAATCGCCAGCCCTTTACGCGCAGCGTGTTCATGCTTTGCTCAGGCAGCAGCAGAAACACACCGTTGCTTTGTACGGGCCATGCAAGGTCAAGGCCGGTCACGCCTGCCAGTTCTGTGGCAAATAGGCGGGCGCAGGCATTACCATGTCTGGCGTTTTCCAGCCACGCGCCGCTCTTGATCATGCTGAGCCATGGAGCCGTGATAAAGCGCATTTTGGAGGCAATCTGTCCGCCCTGCTTGGCACGCTCCGCAAAGCCGCGAGACAGCTTGCGATTGAAAAATACCACCGCGTCTCCCACAGCCATGCCGTTCTTGGTGCCGCCAAAGCTCAGCGCGTCCACCCCGGCCTGCCACGTTATGGCAGCGGGGGGGCATCCCAGCGCGGCAACGGCGTTGGCCAGACGCGCGCCATCCATATGGAGGCTCAGCCCATGCTCGTGACAGGTGTCCGCCAGCGCACGGATTTCTTCTGGTGTGTAGAGAAGTCCGTTTTCCGTGGGCTGGGTAATGGTGACCACCGCCGGGCCGGAAGCCTGCGGGCTTTGCGCCTTGCGGCAGCACAGCTTGATGGCGGCGGATGTCAGCTTGCCATCGGGGCACGGGGGCGTCATGAGTTTGCTGCCGCCCGTAAAAAATTCCGGCGCCCCCCGTTCGGATGTATCGGCATGGGCAATGTCGGTCGCGATGATGCTGCAATAAGGCGGGCACAGGGTTGCCAAAGCCAGCGCATTGGCCGCTGTGCCGTTGAAGACAAAGAAAATAGCGGCATCCGTGTCAAACAGGGTGCGGATGGCATCTTCAGCCAGCCGAGTCCATGGATCGTCACCATAAGCCGGGGCCGAGCCTGCGGCAGAGGCACGAACAATGGCGTCAAGCGCTTGCGGGCAGATGCCGGAATAATTGTCACTGGCGAACTGCTGGGGGGGAGTTTCAGGCATGGGCGGCATTCCTGCGCTGGCGGGGCATGTGACACAGGGCTGCATGGCGGCAGCCTGTGTTCTGGCTTGCATGGGGCAGGGGGTGGCGTCAATCCGGCCTGGGCAAGGGAAGCATTGCTTTCAGGGCAGATTTCCGCTAAGGGCACCGCACCGTGCAGGCACCCCTGGAGGCCTGCACGTTCTGGTTTCTAGGAGAGTACACCGTGTCAAAGATTACATCCATCGAAGCTTCTGCGCGCGCGAAGGCTGGTAAGGGGGCAGCGCGTGCGACGAGGCGTGCCGGTCTGGTGCCTGGCGTGATTTATGGTGGCAAGAAAGAGCCCGCTCTTATTGCCCTCGACCCCCGCATCGTGATCAAGGGTATTCAGGCTTCTGGCTGGCGTTCCCGCGTTTACGAAATCAAGATTGAAGGCGGTGCGACCGAACGCGCCCTGATTCGTGACATTCAGCTGCACCCGGTAAAAGATACGCCGGAACATGTTGACTTCATGCGTCTGGCTGCTGGTCAGCGCGTGACGGTTGAAGTGTCCGTTCACTTCTCTGGTGAAGAAAAATCTCCGGGCATCAAGCGCGGCGGTGTGCTGAACATTGTGCGTCACACGGTTGAAGTTGAAGCCGATGCAGAACACATCCCTGAATTCTTCAGTGTTGATCTGTCCACGCTCGACATCAACGACAACGTGCGTTGGGAAGACCTGAAGGGCACGGAAAACGTGACCCCGCTGGTGCACGTGCCCAACTTTGTGATCGCCACCGTTGCGGCACCGAGTGTTGATGCAGCGGATGACGCTGAAGAAAGCACGGAAGAAGCCGCTTCCTGATAGCAGTCATTCTGTTACGGAGTGATGGCGCGGGGGTACGTGCACAGCGCATGTGCCCCCGTTTTACTTGCAAGATACAGGACCAGTGATGTTGCTCTGGGCCGGGCTCGGCAATCCTGAGCCTTCCATGCGCCGACACAGGCATAATGTCGGGTTTATGGCGGTTGACGCCATTGCAGAGCGCTACGGCTTTTCTCCCTGGCGCAATCGGTTCAAAGGTGAGGTGGCGGAAGGCCGCGTTGGTAATCAGCGTGTGCTGTTGCTGCGCCCCATGACGTACATGAACCTTTCCGGCACCAGCGTGCAGGAAGCCGCCGCTTTCTATAAAATTGCGCCCGATCAGATTACCGCCTTCCATGATGAACTGGACCTTGCCGCAGGCAAGGTGAGGGTGAAACGGGGTGGCGGGGCCGCAGGGCATAATGGTTTGCGCTCCATGGACAAAATGCTCGGCACGCCGGATTACTGGCGGGTGCGCATTGGCATCGGGCATCCGGGGGCCAAGGAGCGTGTGCATGGATGGGTGCTGGGTAATTTCACGGAGTCTGACCGGCAGGACTGGCTTGAGCCGCTGCTGGATAAAATGGCGGCCGCCGCGCCGCTGCTGGCGGATGGCCAGCCGGAAAAATTCATGACGCAAGTTGCGTTGCCAGAAGGGAGTAAGGGCTGATGGGGTTTAACTGCGGTATTGTCGGTCTGCCCAATGTGGGTAAGTCCACCCTGTTCAATGCGTTGACTGCAACGGCATCGGCTCAGGCAGCCAATTACCCCTTCTGCACCATCGAGCCCAATGTGGGCCGTGTGGCCGTGCCTGACCCCCGGCTGGATAAGCTGGCGGAAATTGGCAAATCGCAGAAGACCGTGCCCACCAGCCTTGAGTTTGTGGATATTGCCGGTCTGGTGCGTGGGGCCTCCCGCGGGGAAGGACTGGGCAACCAGTTCCTGGCCAACATTCGCGAAGTAGATGCCATCATCCATGTGCTGCGGTGCTTTGAAGATGATGATATTACGCATGTTGAAGGCGGGGTGGACCCCGTGCGTGATGCGGAAATCATCGAAACGGAACTGATGCTGGCGGATCTGGAATCGCTTGAAAAGCGGCTGCCTGCTCTTCAGAAACGCGCCAAGAACCGTGATGCTGAAGCCACAGCCCAGATTGCCGTGGCGGAACCGCTGATCGAGGCACTGAAGGAAGGTCGCCCCGCCCGCACAGCCATTCCCGAAGGGCAGGAAGAAGCCGTTCGTCGCCTGCAGCTTATGACGTCCAAGCCCGTGCTGTACGTGTGCAATGTGGATGAAGACTCGGCGTCTACGGGCAACCCGTTCTCACAGGCGGTCAAGGCTAAAGCCGAAGCGGAAGGCGCTGCGGTTGTGGTGGTGTCTGCTGCTATTGAAGCCGAAGTCAGCCAGCTTGCAGATGATGAACGCCGTGAATTTCTGGAAGGCCTCGGCCTGAAGGATAGCGGGCTGGACCGCGTGATTGCTGCCGGGTACGGCCTTCTGGGGCTGCGCACCTACTTTACGGTTGGCCCCAAGGAAACACGGGCCTGGACCATTACCGCAGGCACAAAAGCACCGCAGGCAGCCGCCGTCATTCACAATGATTTTGAACGCGGCTTCATTGCCTGTGAAACAGTCGCGTACAATGATTACGTTCAGTATGGTGGGGAAGCTGGCGCTAAAGAAGCTGGCCGCCTGCGTATTGAAGGGCGTGATTACGTTGTGCAGGACGGTGATGTTCTGCTGTTCCGCTTCAACGTGTGATCCGGTAACGTTAAGCGGCTGAGACTAACACTGGAATGGGGATGAAGGACGCCATGAAGGCGCATGAAGACGGAGAACAGAGTGTGATAACGCAGACCGTGGCCGCGTCTGCGCCGGGACCAATGACGGTTCTGGCCAAGCGGGCCCGGCTGGCAGCACGCACTCTGGCCACCACCCCGTCTTCCGCGCGGGACCGGGCGTTGTGGGCCGCCGCTGCGGCCCTGCGTGAGGCATTAGCCACCATTCTGGAAGCCAATGCCCGCGATCTGGAAGCATCAACGGCCAATGATGCCTTTCGGGATCGGCTGACACTGACGCCGGAGCGCGTGGAAGCCATGGCGCGCGGGTTGGAGGATATGGCTGATCTGCCTGATCCGGTTGGTCGTGTTCTGGAAGAATGGACGCGCCCCAATGGCCTGCGTATTCGTCGCGTGGCCACACCCGTTGGTGTGATTGGTGTGATCTATGAAAGCCGCCCCAACGTAGGGGCAGATGCGGCTGGTCTGTGCATCAAATCCGGTAATGCGGTGTTGTTGCGTGGTGGTTCGGAAAGTCTGCACAGTGCGCGGGCTATTCATGCCGCCATGCAAGCGGGCCTGCGGGCAGCCGATCTTCCCGAAGATGCCGTGCAGATTGCCCCCGATGCAGACCGTGCCCATGTGGCTGAGATGCTGGGTGCTGCCGGGCTGGTTGATCTGCTGATTCCGCGTGGTGGTCGGTCTCTGGTGGAACGTGTGCAGAAAGATGCCCGTGTGCCCGTGCTGGCCCACGCAGAAGGCCTCTGCCACACCTACATTCATTCCGCAGCAGACCCCAGCATGGCGCGGCGGATTATCCTGAATGCAAAAATGCGGCGGGTTGGTATTTGTGGGGCGACGGAAACCCTGCTGATTGATGCGGCCATTGCCCCCGGCCTGCTACCGCTGATTGTGGCAGATCTGGCTGAGTTTGGCTGTGGCTTCAAGGCCGACGCTGCTGCGCGTGAGATTGTGCCGGATCTGCCTGCCGCGACCGAGAAGGATTTCGGGACCGAATGGCTGGACGCCATGTTGAATATTGCCGTGGTGGACGGTGTGGATGAAGCACTGGACCATATTGCCCGCTATGGCTCCTCTCACACAGAAGCCATTGTCACGTCTGATGAAGCAGTAGCGAACCGCTTCATGAATGGTACGGACAGCGCGGTTGTGATGTGGAATGCCTCCACCCAGTTCTGTGATGGCGGGGAATTTGGTTTTGGCGCTGAAATCGGCATTGCCACAGGTCGCTTCCATGCTCGTGGTCCGGTGGGTGTGGAGCAACTGACCACCTTCCGGTACGAAGTGCTCGGCACAGGACAGGTTCGGACCTGATCTGGGTGGGCGGCCAGGACGCTATTCCAAGTGCGGGGGACTTGCGGCGCGCGCGTATCGGGTTGCTGGGAGGCTCCTTCAATCCGGCGCATGAAGGGCATCTGGCCATTGCCCGTCGGGCGTTGCGGGCGCTGCGGCTGGATCAGGTCTGGTTTATGGTCTCGCCCGGCAATCCTTTGAAGGCAACGTCCGGTATGGCGCCGTTTGTTCAGCGGCTTCAGTCGGTCGCGCGGCTGGTGGATGGCCATAAGCTGGTGGCAACGGACATAGAAGCCCGACTCGGCACGCGCTATACGGTTGATACCATCCGCAAATTACAGATGCGTTTCCCCCATGCGCGGTTTGTGTGGCTGACCGGGGCAGATGGTCTGGCCTCTCTGCCGCGTTGGAAAGGCTGGCGGCAACTGGTGCGGTGTGTGCCTCTGGCCGTTATGCCCAGACCGGGGCAGAATAATCGCGCCTTGCATGGGGCAGCGGGGCATTATATGGCGCACTGGCGCATACCGGCCCGCCGCGCAGCATTGCTTGCTGATCTCCCCCCCCCAGTATGGACTTTTCTTCCGGGGCGACAAAACGGTATATCTGCAACATCAATTCGTCAGAATGGTGGATTTGAGAGCTTTGTCGGCTCTCTTGTCCCGTCTGGCAGGTCACACTCAGGAGAACGATCATAACCACCAATCCCCCCGCCGAGAAACCGAAACGCACACGGTCTTCCACGGCAACCGCCAAAGCCGCTGCCGCCAAGGCGCCGTCTGCCAGCCCGGTTGTGGCTGGTGCTGCTACAAGCACGGGCTCTGTCCGCAAGAAAGCCGCTGCCTCCGGCCCCAAGGGCAAGGTCAAGCGCGAGCCCGTTTCCCCCGACGTTCTGGCGCAATCCCTCACCATCATCACCACCAGTCTGGATGATGATAAGGCCGAAAACATTGTGGTCATCGACCTTGCCGGTCGGGCCTCATTTGCGGACAAGATGGTGATCGCTACCGGTCTGGCTGATCGTCAGATTGCCGCCATGGCGCAGCATATCGAACGCAAGCTCAAGGAAATCGGCATCAAGCGTGTGCTGATCGAAGGGGCTAACGGATCAGACTGGGTGTTGCTGGATACGGGTGACATCATTGTGCATCTGTTCAAGCCAGAAGCACGCGAACTCTACGGTCTGGAAAAAATGTGGGGCGCGGAGCTGGATGACGGCAACGCAGAGGCTGTCCCCACAGCCTGAGTCTGTTTTCTGTGACGTGTGACCAGATGTTTCCGGCCCTGTTTCTTCATGCGCCTGAAGCCCAACCAACCTTGGGGAGCACTCCATGAGGCTTGTTGCGGTTGGGCGCATGAAGGACAAGGCCGAACTGGCGCTTGTGGAGCGTTACCTCAAGCGCCTGCGCCCCCGGCTGGATATTGTGGAACTGGCTGACGGGCGCGGCAGCCCTGATGAAATCAAACGCCGGGAAGCACTGGCCATTCTTGCGGCGTGTCCTCCTCAGGCATTTCTCATCGTTCTTGATGAAGCCGGACGCTCCTTCAGCAGTCCGGGTTTTTCAGAAGCAATGGCGGAGTGGTCTGCTCTTGGCCGCCCGTTATGCTTCGTCATTGGCGGTGCTGAGGGGCTGGATGCCGCTGTTATTGAACGCTCTGATGCAAAACTGTCTTTTGGCACACTGACATGGCCGCACATGCTGGTACGGATCATGCTGGTGGAGCAGATCTACCGTGCGCAGGCCATTGCTGCAGGGCATCCCTATCATCGTTCCGGACGCCCCTGATCCTGTCTTCCGTTTTCATGATGAAACTGTGCGGCCGCGCGCGGGCATAGCGGCTTTGTGATCGCCCCCCTGTCGGGCGAAGAAGACATCTTATAGGGATAAAGCCTCCTTTCACATGAAGATGGAAAAGCGCGATGCCAGCAGAGGTTCTTTATTCTCCTGAGCATGTTCGCGCTCTGATCAGCCAGAATGATGCGTTGCTGATTGACGTGCGGGCAGAAGAAGATTTTGCCAAGGAGCATATTCCGGGTGCAGTCAATATGCCGGATATTTTCACCTATCTGGCAGAAACGTCTGAAGAAGGGCTTAGCAAGCTTCAGCAGACATTTTCCACTCTGTTTGCAGATTACGGGCTGGATGGCAGCAAAAAGGCCATAGTGTATGAAGATGCGCTTCATACCCGCTACGGCGCATCATGCCGTGGATACTGGATTCTCAGTTATTTGGGTTACCCGCAGGTTGGTATTCTGGATGGCGGGTTGCAGGCATGGCGTGCGCAGGGAGGATCTCTGACGGCGGAGCGTACGGTTATTACGCCCTCCCAATTCCCCCTGAAGGTCAACACGGCCTTGATGGCAACACGGAAAGACGTATTTGCCGCTCTGGAAAACCCCGGCATCAAACTGTTGGATAACCGTGACAAAGTGGAATGGCTGGGCGAAAGTTCCTCCCCTTACGGCGTGGATTTTGCCCCGCGCAAAGGCCGTATTCCCGGCGCGGTCTGGATAGAATGGTACGATTTCATGCGGGTGGATGCAGAGCAGTCGGCTTTCAGGTCTGCCGAGGACATTCGTGCACTGGCGGCATCGCGTAATCTGTTCCCTGAAGATGATGTTATCATCTATTGTTTCAAAGGAGCCCGCGCTGCCAATACTTATGTGGCGCTGGCGTCTGCGGGTTTCCAGAAACTGCGCATTTACATGGGGTCCTGGAATGAATGGTCCCGCGATGAAAGCATGCCGATAGAGGACGGTCTGCCACGCGCTTCCGTGCCGTATCACCGTCAATAAGAGGCTGGTTGTTGGAAAGTCTGCCAAGTTGGTCTGGCGAGGTTTTGGGGTTGAATGATCTGGGGTGTCAGCCGGATAGCAGCGCCGTGCTACCAGACAAATCCACCTTTCGTCTCAAAAATCCTTCGCCATCCCGCCGGCTGATTTTTCAATGCTTACTCGGAAAAGCAGTGAGAACCTGTCAGATCACTCTGGCAGGTTGAAAATTGTTTTGAGGCAGCACGTCCTGATCTGCTGAAGCAGGTCATTTAAGCCCCCATTTCGGTAAGAGGCGGAATGGGTGATGCTCCGTGTTTCAGAAACCGGAAGCGGGAAACTGTGCTTCCGGGCTCATTTTTTCCCATTCTCGGCAAGTTGTGCGCAGAATTTTTACAAAACGGCTGACAATAGGCATGTTCTGGCCAGACCGAATGGCGACGGCAAGGGTGGCCCGTGGTGCGGGTTCGCTGATGGTATGGAACGTGACCCCGCCCGCATGAATCTGGCACAGGGAACGCGGTACAACTGAAACGCCCATCCCAGCGGCAACCAGCGGAACCGTGCCGGCAATCTGCGGTGCCTGCTGCCCGAGGATGGGTGTTACCCCGGCCAACTGATAGGCCGAAAGAATAGCATCATGAAAACCGGGGCCTAGTTCACGGGGAAAGATGATCAAAGGATCATCCGCTACCATGTCCAGACTGATAACAGGCTCTTCTGTCAGCCGATGACCACGGGGCAGGGCGATAACAGTCGGTTCATCCAGCAGATGCGAAACGGAAAGGCGCGCGGGATCAGGCACGGGAGGGCGAACAATGGCAATATCTGTACTGGACTCGTGCAGTGCGGCACACAGGGCCGGTGTATTGCTTTCTTCCAGAGAGAGGGTGACATCCGGGGCAATATCCCGAAAAGATCTGATGGCAAGAGGGATAACCGGAAGAAGCGGTACTGCTCCCGCTAGCCCGAGCCGGATGTGCCCGACTTCCCCGCGGGCGAGTCCTTCGGCTGTGACCTGAAACTGGTGCTGCAATTCCAGAATGGCGCGTGCGCGCGGAATCAGGGTTGCGCCAATTTCCGTCAGTTTTACACCGCGTGTCTGCCGTTCAAACAGTTTTACGCCCAATTTCTGTTCAAACTGGCGGATTTGCTGACTTAATGGGGGTTGTTCCATACCCAGTTCTTCAGCAGCACGGGTAATACTGCCAAGATCAGCTACTGTTACAAAGTAACGCAAGTGTCGGATGTTCATGTCGCATATATAATATGTATGGATAATGGGTTCAATATATATTGGAACACTTGGTTGGCTTGTTATAACTTTTTCTCACAAATCTTAATCAGCAAGAGTGTGAGACGGTGCGAAGCATGAAAAACAGCCCGGTGACCGACATGGATGTCCGGTCTTCCGCCTTGGGAAATGGTGTCAGCAAAAAGCCCGTGGCAAACCGCCTGTATCAGACCTCCACCATGGCAGCGTTGCTGGATGCTGTTTATGATGGCGAAACCACTCTGGATGAACTGCTTCAATACGGTAATTTCGGGCTGGGGACGTTCAACGCGCTTGATGGCGAAATGATTGTCACGGAAGGAGTGGTGCGCCAGTTCCGGGCTGAAGGACTGGCTGCGGAAGTGCCTGGTTCTTTGAAAACACCCTTTGCCTGCGTCACCTATTTCGAACCGGAAAAAACGTTCAACATTGATCGTCCGCAGACCAAGGAAAGTTTTGAAGGCCTGGTGGACAGTCTGGTCGGGAACCCCAACCTGTTTGCCGCCGTGCGTTTTACCGGTGAGTTTGAGCGGGTGGATACCCGGACGGTCTTCTGCCAGTGCAAGCCATACCCGCATATGCTTGAAGTGGTGAAGAAACAGCCGACCCTCACCATGGAATCTGTAACCGGCACCATGATCGGTTTCCGCACGCCTGTTTACATGCAGGGTGTGAACGTTGCTGGTTACCACCTGCATTTTCTGACGGAAGATCAGAAACGTGGCGGGCATGTTACCGAATATCGGCTGGTGCGTGGGCAACTGGAAGTTGCCACGATCTCCGACCTTGAAATCAAGCTGCCTCGCACCGAGCAGTTTGCTCAGGCCAATCTCAATCCTGAGCACCTGAGCGAAGCCATTCGGATTGCTGAAGGCGGCTAACTTCCTTTTCTAACCACCAGAATCTGCAAAACAGAAAGTTCTGGTGGTTATTCTTTCAGGATCTTACAGTCATGACGAAAAAATCTGATCACGCTGCACAATGCGGCGCGGAGCTTATTGTCCAAAATCTGGTGGCCCACGGCATTACGCATGTCTTTGGTATTCCAGGGGCCAAGGTTGACCGCCTGTTTGATGCGCTGGTCGATTCCCCCATTACTACGGTGGTCACCCGGCATGAACAGAACGCTGCTTTTATTGCTGGTGGTCTGGGGCGTTTGACGGGCAAGGCTGGTGTGGCAATTGCAACATCCGGCCCAGGTGCTTCAAATTTTGTAACCGGCCTTGCAACTGCCAATTCAGAAGGAGACCCGGTTCTGGCTATTGGGGGCGCCGTCAAACTGGCGGATCGCCTGAAGCTGACTCACCAGACCATGGATACGGTCAGCCTGTTCAAGCCCATTACCAAATACAGTGCGGAAATTACGACGCCGACGGCTATTTCAGAAGTCATTGCCAATGCCTTCCGTTTTGCGGAAAGTGGTCGGCCGGGCGCATCTTTTGTCAGCACGCCGATGGATGTTCTGTCCATGCCTGCTGATGCACCCGTTCTGGCAGATCGGGCCGTGCCCAAAACGGGTCCGGCCTCGGCAGATGTTGTGGCTGAGGCAGCTAAACTTCTGAAAAATGCAGCCCGCCCGGTCGTGTTGCTCGGCATGCTGGCCAGCCGTCCGGATGTTGCAGAGGCCGTAAGAACTTTTGTGAAGGAAACCGGCGTTCCTGTTGTGGGCACCTATCAGGCGGCGGGTGCGGTTTCCCATGAACTGGTGGACCGGTTCGGCGGGCGTGTTGGTCTGTTCCGCAACCAGCATGGTGATCAGCTTCTGCATGAAGCCGATGTTGTGGTGACAATTGGCTACAACCCGGTGGAATATGATCCGTGGCTGTGGAACGTGAATGATGCCCGCAAGATCATCAATATTGATATTGTAGCAGCAGAACTGGACAACGCCTTTGTGCCTGTTGTTGAACTGGTGGGGGATATTGCCCCGACAGTGAAAGCTCTGGCCAAGGAAACCGGGAAGCTGGATCGTGCGCCGGAACTGGAAACCATTCTGGAAGGCTACAAGGCTGCTCGCAGTTCTGCGCTGCTGAACGCCCGCAGCACCAGCAACAATGCTGTGCATCCGCTCCAGATTGTACGTGAACTTGAACAGTTCGTCACATCGGACATGACGCTCTGTCTGGATATGGGCACGTTCCATATCTGGCTGGCCCGTTATCTGCTGTCCTTCCGGGCGCGGCAGGTGTTGATCAGTAACGGCCAGCAGACCATGGGGGTCGGCCTGCCGTGGGGGATTGCGGCTTCTCTGGTTAATCCTGCGGAAAAAGTGATCTCCATTTCCGGTGATGGCGGGTTCATGATGTCCAGCATGGAGCTGGAAACCGCTGTGCGGCTGAAGTGCAATCTCATCCATATGGTCTGGATTGATCAGGCCTATAACATGGTTGAAATGCAGGAAAAGAAAAAATACGGTCGTGGCTCTGGCGTGGATTTCGGGCCGATTGATTTTGCAAAATTTGCAGAAGCATGCGGTGCCAAAGGCATTACCGTCAATTCTGCGGACGGTGTCGGCAAAGCCCTGCGTGACGCCATGGATGTTCAGGGTCCGGTGGTGATTGCCGTGCCGGTTGATTACTCCCACAACCATCTGCTCATGCAGCCGCTGGCCCAGTTGGGGGAAACCTCTGCGGCAGCGTAAAGCCTGTTCTGGCCCAAACGCATATTGTTTTACTGTTTCTCCGCAGCGCTTCCTGTTATAACACACAGCGCTGCGGTGTTTTTAAATGCATTGAGGGAGAGAATGCCTCTCCCTGATGTCTTTCCTGCGCCCGGCTGCGTAGTATGAAAGACCTTGATCCGTGCAGATGTCGTCCCCCGACTTCACACAGCATTTTCCTGCTTCTCCTTGCAGGCCAGCAAACTCATGTGTTGCTGGCGTGTCCTTGACTATCCGGCTTGACGGACGCGCCAGAGCACCGGAACGTCTACAGATAAAAGGGCGTTCACCGCATGCGGGCCGCCCGTGGATGTTTTGGTGAAGGAAAGAGGAATGCAGGTCTCATCTGTGGATGCAGCAGGCAACGGCGGCACACGCCGGGGTGCGGCGGTCTTGCTGGAAATTCTGCGTAGCGAGGGCGTAGAGTATATTTTCGGTAACCCGGGTACCACGGAACTCCCGTTAATGGACGCGCTGCTGGAAGTGCAGGATGTGCGGTATATCCTTGGCTTGCAGGAAGCCAGCGTGGTGGCCATGGCCGATGGTTACGCACAGGCAGCGCGCAAGCCGGGTTTCCTTAATCTGCACACCGCGGGCGGTCTGGGGCACGGCATGGGCAATCTGCTGAATGCCAGCGTGTCTCAAACGCCATTGGTGGTTACGGCCGGGCAGCAGGATTCCCGCCACACCATCTCAGACCCTCTTTTGTTTGGTGATCTGGTTCAGATTGCACGTCCGGCAGTCAAATGGGCACAGGAAGTGGCGCATGCCGACCAACTTCCCGTGCTGATGCGCCGCGCGTTCCATGATTCCATGGCCGCCCCAACAGGTCCGGTTTTCCTCTCTCTTCCCATGGATGTCATGGAAGAAATGAGCAGCGTGGATATTGGCACTCCCTCAGTCATCAATCGGAATGCTGTGGCTGGCGGGCTGGACCAACTGGCGGAAACACTAGCCGCCATTTCCCCAGGCCGATTGGCCATTATTGCGGGCGATGAAGTCTATGCGTCGGATGCTGCGGCTGAAGTGGCGGCAGCAGCGGAATGCCTGGGTGCACCGGTTTATGGCTCATCCTGGCCTTCTCGCGTGCCTTTTCCCACGGCACATCCGTTGTGGTGCGGCAACCTGCCCACCCAAGCCACAGCGATTGCCGAACGGCTGAGTGATTATGACGCCATTTTTGCATTGGGTGGGAAATCCCTGATTACCATTCTCTATACGGAAGGCCCGGCTGTGCCGCCGGGATGTGCCGTGTATCAGATGTCTTCCGATGTGAAGGATCTGGGGCGCACATTCTATACGCCGCTTTCCGTGGTGGGGGATATCAAGGCTTCTCTCTCGGCGTTGCTTCCGCTGTTGCAGGCAGCAACGGCCGGGCGGCAGGCGGCCTATGCGGCCAATGCTGCCACGGTGGCGCAACAGCGCCGGACGTTGCGGGCTGAGGCTATTCAGGAAGCCCAGAGCCGCCAGAACGAAGCGGTCATTCCGCCACGGGTGGCAGCGTGGGAAGCTGTGCGGGCCATCGGCCCCGATGTTGCGATTGTGGATGAAGCTATTGCAACGTCTTCCGATGTGCGGCTGTTTCTGGAAAGTTCATGGTCTGGCCAATACTCTTTCCTGCGGGGTGGGGCGCTGGGCTGGGGCATGCCTGCTGCGGTGGGCGCTTCTCTTGGTTTGGGGCGTGACCGGGTTGTCTCTCTGGTGGGGGATGGTGCGGCGCTTTATTCGCCTCAGGCCTTGTGGACGGCAGCGCATGAAAAGCTGCCTGTCACATTCGTGGTCATGAACAACCGCGAATATAATGTTCTCAAAAATTTCATGCGGCAGCAGAAAGATTACATTTCTGCACGTGATGGAACATATCCAGCCATGGATATTGTTGATCCGACCATAGATTATCAGGCTATGGCGCGGTCTATGGGTGTACCTTCGTGTCAGGTTACACGGGCTGCGGATATCGCACCTGCCATTGAAGCATCTCTGGCTTCCGGTGGTCCATCGCTTGTCGAAATCATGATTGCGGCAGGGTAAGCCTGTTTTATACCGGAGGGTTTGATGAAGATCGGTCTGTTTATTCCCTGTTATATTGATGCGTTTTATCCTAACGCCGGGATAGCGACGTTGGAACTGCTTGAAAAACTTGGGCAGGATGTTGAGTATCCAATGGATCAGACCTGCTGCGGTCAGCCCATGGCGAATTCCGGCTGCAACTCTGATGCCGCCGCGGCCGAGGCGTTGTTTGTACGCAACTTTGCCAAATATGATGCCATCGTCATGCCTTCCGGTAGCTGCACCCATCATGTGCGCGACAATTTTGACGCCATTCCGCAGACGGAAGACGTCAAGCATGTGCGCAAGAACACCTACGAACTGGTGGAATTTCTGCACGATATTCTGAAAGTTGATGCTTTCCCCTGGGCAGAGTTTCCACACAAGGTAGGCCTGCACAACAGTTGCGGCACCCTGCGCGCCCTGCGCACTGCCAGCATGTCCGAACTGGGAGAGCCGTTTTTCTCCAAACCCATGGATCTGTTGTCAAAAGTGAAGGGCATTACCTTTGCAACCCCCAAGCGGCCTGATGAATGCTGCGGGTTTGGTGGCACGTTCTCCGTAACGGAAGAAGCCATTTCCGCCCGTATGGGGTTGGACAAGGTGCGTGACCATCACAATGCCGGGGCGGAATATATTGTCTCGGCCGATACGTCCTGCATGATGCATCAGCAGGGCTGTGCTGAGCGGAATGGCGTGCCCATTCGCTTCATTCATATTGCTGAAATCCTGAACGGAGCACGGGCATGAAGGTCAAACCAGTCAATCACGCCAAGGCGGCGGAAGAGTTTCTGGAAGACGCTCCGCATCTGACCTTTCATGATGAAAGGCTGTGGGACATGCGTCAGAAGCGCGACCAGCAGATGCACCTGCTGCCGGAATGGCAGGATCTGCGCACACGTGCTTCTGAAATCAAGGAGCACACGCTGGCCAACCTGCCGGAATATCTGGAGCAGTTTGAAGCCAATGCCAAAAAGAACGGCATTCATGTGCACTGGGCGGCTGACGGTGCGGAACATAACCGCATTGTTGGCGAGATTCTGGAAAAGCACGGTGCAAAGTCGCTCATCAAAAGCAAGTCCATGGTCACGGAAGAATGTGACATGCGCGCCTATCTGGAGCCGCGCGGCGTAACCGTGACGGAAACGGATCTGGGCGAACGCATCCAGCAGCTTGATGATCAGCTTCCCAGTCATATTGTTGTGCCCGCTGTGCACAAGCTTGTGCCGGATGTGGCAAAGATTTTTGCCAAAAACTACCATACGGACCCGAACGATAACGATCCGCAGTCCCTGGCGGAAGCACAGCGTATGGCGGCGCGCCCCGTTATTCTGACGGCTGACGCGGGCATGACGGGCGGCAACTTTCTGGTGGCGGAAACCGGAACCTTTGTTGTCTGCACAAACGAAGGCAATGCAGATCTAAGCTCTACAGTGCCCAATCTGCATATCGCTACGCTGGGGATTGAACGCCTTGTGCCGCGTATGGCTGACCTTGGCGTGTTTGTGCGGCTGCTGTCACGCAGCGCGCTTGGTTCGCCCATCACGCAGTACACCACCCATTTCCGTGGCCCGCAAAAGGGTGGGGAAATGCACATTATTCTGGTGGATAACGGACGCTCCACCCGGCTGGGCATGGAAGAGTTCTGGACGTCTCTTAAATGTATCCGCTGCGGTGCCTGCATGAACACCTGTCCGGTCTATCGCCGTTCCGGTGGTCTGTCCTACGGTGCTGTGTATTCCGGCCCGATTGGCGCAATCATTGATCCCACCTTCAATGAACGGAAATACAGCACCCTGCCGTTTGCCTCCACCATGAACGGAAGCTGTACCAACGTCTGTCCCGTGAAGATCAATATTCATGAGCAGCTTTACAAATGGCGGCGTGTGCTGGCTGAACATCATGAACTGCCGTTTGTGAAGCGGGAGATCATGCATATGGCTGGTAAACTGATGGGCCAGCCCAAATTGTACCGCACAGCCATTAACGGGACCGAGGTCGCGCTCAGCACCATGCCGCGCTTTGTGCTGTATAACTGGCTCAACCCGTGGGGCAAACACAGGGAACTGCCGCACCCGGTGAAGCAGACTTTCCATAGCTGGTACAAGCAGAACCGTCTGAAGAAGGACAAGGCACAATGAGCTCGCGCGATACCATTCTGGCGACCCTACGCGCCAACCGTCCAGACCCCGCTGCCCATCCGCTGCCACCCGTGGCTATGTTGGGGGATATGGATAAGGGGCGTGACCGGTTTGAAAATTCCCTTCAGATTCTGGGTGGTCAGATTTTGATGCCTCAGGAAGGTGATACACTGGCCACGGCCATTGCCCGCCGTTTTCCAGACGCCAAGGTGATCTGCTCCGCTGTGCCTGATTTTGAAGGCACCATTCGCATTGAAGAGATTGAATCTCCGCAGCAGGCAGCGGCCACCGATGTGCTGGTTGTGCGCAGCCCCTTCGGTATTGCGGAAATGGGGTCCATCTATCTAAGCGAAGCGCAACTGAATAACCTTAATTCAGCCGCGCATCTGACCCAGCATATTGTGGTGATCCTGTCTGAGGAAAATCTGACCGCCAATATGCACACGGCCTATCTGGAGCGTCCGGAATTTCACACCGCCAACTATGGCGTGCTGATGAGCGGCCCTTCCGCGACAGCGGATATTCAGGGGGTTCTGATCCGCGGGGCACAGGGCGTTCGCTCCCTGTCGATCTGGTGGGAATAAACACGGCTTGAGAGCCACGAAAAAGCCGGAGGGGATACATCCCGCTCCGGCTTTTTTATGGGGAAAGCCTGCGTCGGAAGAATCCTGTTTCGTACAGATGTTCACTGTAAGTCTGACTTTAAAGTCGGCTTGAAAATTCAACCACCGAAGGTTGCCGCATTCTAGGGCTAATCGACATTCAAGCGCTCCAGATCATGAC